>CAYRBJ010000020.1:0-34258 GCA_964422615.1 uncultured Zetaproteobacteria bacterium
TCCTGCCACATCTTCCGCTCCACCTTGGCGTAAAGCGCAGCCCGCTGCTGGCGGTTCTCGTCCACCGCCGCCTCGTCCAGCCAGCGGTCGACCTCGGGATTGCTGTAACGGCCGCGGTTGGCGCCCTTCGGCGGCCACATCGAGGATGAGAGCACCCAGCGGTAAATGTCCGGATCCACGATGCCGACCCAGGACAGCGAATACACCTGGAAATTGCCCTGCTTGATGCGGGCGTAGAACCCGCCCCACTCCATCGAGCGGACGTGGGTCTCAACGCCGATTTTGCGCCACATGGATGCGATGGCGGTGGCCATGTTCAGGCGGGTCGGATCGGTGCTGGTGCTGTAGTTCAGGACCAGGCGGATACCATGCTTGTTGGGACGCAGGCCGGCCTCGTCCAGCAAATGCCTGGCCTCGGCCGGATCATAGGGCCGTACCGGCAGCTTGGCATGGGCCCAGTGCTGTGGCGGCAGGATCGTTTCGGCCAGAACCGGCATATTGGAGAACAGTGCCTTCTTCAATTTCTCCCGGTCGATGGCCAGGGCCAGCGCCCGGCGCACACGCACGTCGGACAGTGGCGGGTCCTGCAAATTCATGCCCAGATAACTGAACGTGGTGGACGGTTCGCTTTCCAGCGTCACACGCTTGGTGTGCGACGCCAGATAGGGCAGCAACCGGGGCGGCAGGTCGTTCTCGATCAGATCGATCTCGCCGTTCACCAGTTTCAGGCAGCGCGTCACCGGATCCTTGACCTCGATGAAACGGATGCGTTGCACCCTGCCTGGTGGTGCGGGGGCGCCGGCGCGTTCCAGGATCAGATCATTCCCCTCCCAGGATTTGAACATGAACGGCCCGCAGCCGATGGTTCTGCGGGCAAGCTGGGGGCCATGGGCGAGGGATGCCGGCAGGATACCCACCGACAAGCGCGTCAACAGCGAGGCATCGGGTCGTGAAAGCCGGATCTTCAGGGTAAGGGGATCGGTGGGATCCACGGCCTTGATGGCCGCAAACCCGCTGCGCAGGGGGCTGGCCTTGGAGGGATCAAGAATGGATTCCAGTGTCGCTGCCACATCGCGGGACGTCAGCAGCGTGCCGTCGTGGAAACGGATGCCGGAACGCAGATGAAAAATCCACAGCAGCGGCGTCGGATGCTCCCATGAACGCGCCACATCCGGCTGTGGCACGAAATGATCGTCCAGGCGTACCAGCCCACGATGCACCAGTTCCTGCACCCGTACCGAGGCGGCATCGGTGGCATAGCGAGGATCGAGCGTCATGGGCGCCTGGGCCAGCCCCACCCGTATCTCGCCGGCCTGCGGCTGGTTTGGTGCACAACCGGCGATCAGCATCGCCAGCAACAGCATGCCGAGGCGAATTACAGTGACCACAGGCTCATGGCCTCGACGTGGCCGGCAAACGGAAACATGTCCAGCACCCGTACGGCCTCCAGATGATAGCCCTGCCGAGCTATCATCCCGGCATCACGGGCGCCAGAGGCGATATCGCACGAGATAAGCACGATCTTCCTGGGCAGCAGTACCGGCAACACCTTGCAGATCCTGCTGGCCCCCCGGCGCGGCGGATCGAGGATTAACACGTCCATGCCCGTAAACGGGGAAAGGTCGAAATCTTCGAAAAGGTTGGCCTGCAGATAGCGGGCATCCAGCCCCAGACCGCGGGCCGAGTGGTTGGCCGCTGCCACGCTTGCCGCACGCACCTCCGCACCGACGACGCTCACCTTCAGGGCAGCCGCCAGGGGTAGTGACAGGTTGCCAAAGCCGGAGAACATGTCGGCGACCCGCCTGGCTCCCTTGCTCCATACCTGCACCTGGCGGATCATGGCTTCGTTTCCGGCTCTGCTTGCCTGGATGAAATCATCCGGGCCAACATCCAGATTGATCCATTCGCCACCCGCCGGCAACAGTTCATGCAATCTATGAACTGGTTTGTGCAATGGGTTGATTTCATTCCCGGAACGGAGCCACCACTGCACCGGAAATTCCCCGACCTTTTCGGGCAATGGGGGAAGTGAGCCCGGATGTCCACTATCCAGAACCGCATGCATGCCATCCGCTAATTCGGTCACCTGCAAGGAATCCACCTCCGGCAATGGCACCTCCTCCAATTGTCTGTGCAGCATCCGGATGTTTGGCGTGGCAACCATGCAGTCATCATGTCGCATCACATCATGACTCGCACGGCCATGAAAGCCCCAGAAAGCACCCCGGTCGTCGCTTCCCTGCCACCAACGGACACGCCGTCTGCTCCCGGTCACGACCTCATCGGGGATGATGCCCTGGAAAACGACATGGGCCGTGAGATGCGGCGTCAGGGCATCCCTGACCCAGCCATTCTTGGTTTCCGCCTGATATGCAGTACGCACGAACTGCAGGGCACAGCCGCCGCATGTAAGGGCAGTCGGACAGCCAGGCTCGGCCAACCTCTGCCCGGAAGGGGCCTTCAACCTGATGATGCGGCCCCGGTACGCTCCCCGTCTGCGTTCCCCGATGCGGATGTCCAAAAGATCACCTGGTACGGCATTGGGCACGAGACAGATGCCGGAAGGAATGCGGACAGCGGCCTCCCCGCCTGGCAGAAGCCGCTCAACTACCCCGGATTCAACAGGCCCCGGCACCTAGGGCAACAGATCGATGGGACCCACGGTCAGGGGTGCGGGTGAACGGAAACGCAGGCGCACCCCCTTCACCTCGGCCATGGCCGCGCCGGAACCCCGTAACAGCAAGGGGGAGTCTATATCCCTGTTTTTGCGATGCAGAAGCACTGTCCAGTGCCCGCGTCTGTCCAGCACTGCCAGTTCGATCGAGCCGCCTTTGAAGTTGGCTTTGCCCGCACTGACCCTGTGAATTCTGATAGTGGACAGATGCTCGGCATGGTCAAAGAACAGGAGAATCCAGCCCTTAGCATAAGAGCGGTAGATATCCGTCCTGTTATCTTTCAGCGATTTGAAATACACGCGGTGGCCTCCGCGAAACTCATTGGGATCGCGGGGATTGATATGATCGCCCTGGCTGTTTGTCACCCTGTAGGCGACCCTGTAGGTGATCGAAGCCGCACTGCTGGATGCAATTTTTCGATCCGTTCTCGGCCTGCTGCTTCTCCTGACCTCCCTGTGTCTTTGTTTCGGCTCCGTTCTCGGTTTCACTCTCGGCTTGGCCTTCGCCGATGCCGGTTTCGCGGGCTTCTTTATCGGCATTGCGGATCTAGCCGAACCTGCAGGCGAAGCTGGCCGAGGTGACGCCTTGGCGACCTCCTGTTCCGCCGGCTTCTGCTTTTGTACGGCCTTCGCCGAAGATGTGACAGGGCTGTGGTTGACCTGCCGTTCTGCCACATGGATGACACTGACGAGCACCCAGCCCAGGACAAGCAAGCCAACTCCCACACCACCCCAGACCACCGGCCCTTGCCATTTGGTGGCGATGAAACGCCGGATTTCCACGAATATGCGTGCTGGGAACAGCGTGCTCGGCAGAATGCCCTTAAGGTAAGCCACGGGCTTTTCCCATACCCATGGACGGAGATAAAGGCCGATGGTGCGCAACAAGCGCACAAACTGCCGGCTCCAGGCCCTTATCAACCCGCGGGCGATTTCTCCACTGCTCTGTTCCGGCTGGATGGCGGGACGACTGATGATCTGCGAGCTGTGGCTGCGCCGCTCCGCCTGACGCAGAATCTCCAGCAGCTTCAGCTGCACGGCCTCACAGCTCGTAGGGCGACTGTCCTTGTCCTTGGCCAGCATTCTGACGACGAGACTTGACAGTTCCGCCGGAATATTTGGATTGATTTCAATCGGAGGCACGGGATCGTAACGGACCTGCTTCTCCATGATCTCAAACTCACCGCCGCTGGATGATGAATCGAAGGGCAGCCGGCCAGTCAGCATCTGGTAAAGCAGGATGCCGAATGAGTATAGGTCGGTACGGGCATCTACAGCCTGGTTGAGAATCTGCTCAGGAGCCATGTAACGGAAGGAACCGACCGTAGCGCCGCTCTGTGTCAGGTCATCATCACCCTGGTTGGGTTTGGCCAAACCGAAATCCATCAGCTTGATGCCGCCGTTGGTCGCAAGCATCACGTTCGCCGGCTTCAGATCCCGATGTACCATGCCCTGCCGGTGCGCGGCATCCAAGCCCGAGAGGATCGCCTCGGAAATGCGCACGATATCGGTCAAATCGAGCCTGGGATGTTCGCGCAGGTAATCCTTGAGGTTCTTGCCATGGATCATTTCCATGACCAATGCCATGTGGTCGCCATCCTCGTAGAGGGATAACAACGTCACGATGTGCGGATGGATGATCTTGGCATGCATCCGCGCTTCCCGACGGAAGCGTTCTTTCAGATTTTCATGCTTGAGCAGATGGGGATGCAGGACCTTGACCGCCACTTCCCGACGCAACTTTTCGTCGATGGCGCGGTACACCACGCCCATGCCCCCCTCTCCGAGTTTGGATTCCAGCCTGTAGTGCCCCAGATGAGGTTTGTTTTCATCTGAAAAAATGGCGACACCGCAGTTGACACAAAAGCTCGTATGACCTGGATTCTGTATACCGCATGAAGGACACTGCATATGCTTAGAGATTGTTAATCCCCCCCGTAGGATGTCAAGCTGATGCTGCGCTTGCCATCACAAATCCCCCAGTCGGTCAAAGCGACCAAGAAACGATGGTAGTGTCCTTTGATGCTCAAGACGATCTGTGCGCTGGATCAACAACTTGAAAACCTCTCCCATGCCCGAGGGCAGTAACAGCCTTTTCGCATGCGTCATCTGCTTCATGGCCTCGATCCCAGGCGAGGCCGCCAGCGCAGCGATATGTGCCTGCACCGACGGACTCTGAGCGAGCCAGGCCGCCTGGCTCATGAATCCCGTGCTGTGAAGGCCGTGTTTGCTGCCACAATGGGCAAGAGCCGTGAAGTCCACATGGGCAGTGATATCACGGCCACCGGAGTCGCTGAACACGTCCTCGCTTGCCTGGTGCCGGTAATGGGCCAGCAGGGTGCCATGGACCCTGTTCGGACGATAATACTCCCTTTGCGTGAATCCATAGTCCACACAAAAGATCAGACCACGCTTGATCACGCGGGCAAGCGCCTGTTGCCAGGCATCAAGGCCTGGATTCCATTCCGTGATATACCCTTCCGGCCACGCCTGCTGAAGCTGCGCATCAATCGATGGTAACGCGTCCAGCGGCTGAGGACCGTTATCCCACGCAAAGGCATCGTCTCGCAAGACAACCCCTCGTTCAAACAGCCTGCTCCGATCTTTGACCAGACAGCGCACCGGAAAGGCATCGGGCAACTCATTGCAAAACATGATGCAGGAATCCAAGGGCGCCACTGCGTCCAATGAGGCCACCTGGTCCACGCGAATCCCTGCGGTTTCGTAAGCACGTGACTGACGCTCACGCATGCGCGCACTGGCCTCGACGGCGATCATGCGCCGAGGCATCGGCACATCGCTGGCCGCAAGCTCTTGCAGCACACCGCACAACAGTGCCCCATTTCCGCCCCCCTGCTCCATCAATGTCCATTCGCCGGGCCGACCCAGGGCCTGCCAGCCCCAGGCGACGAGGTCGGCAAAGCCCTTTGCCAGCCATGGCCCGAGACCGGCGCCGGTGACGAAATCCCCTTCGGCGCCGAACACATCCGCCGATTCATAGTAGCCGAGGTTGGGCTCGTACAAGGCTGCCTGCATATAGCGATCAAACGGAATCCAGCCGCCGACGTCGGCGATGCGCTGGCGCATGATGGATCGTAATGTGGGTCTCTGCTGCATGGTTGACGCTGTTATCCCTCCCGACTAACTTAGGCATCCATCCTGGACACCATGAGGAATATCGATGGCATCTGAACGCATTATCCATGTCACTGACGACAGCTTCGAAGAAGATGTCCTGAAAGCCAGCGGAGCCGTGCTGATCGATTTCTGGGCACCGTGGTGTGGGCCGTGCAAACAGATCGCCCCGATTCTGGATGAAATTGCCGAGGAGAAGCAAGGCGAAATCACCATCGCCAAGATCAACATCGACGATAACCCGAATACGCCTGGCAAGTATGGCGTGCGGGGCATCCCCACCCTGATGCTGTTCCGTGGTGGTAATGTCCAGGGCACCAAGGTGGGCGCTGTCAGCAAGGGCAAGCTCGTGGAATTCATCGACGAGCACCTGAACTGATTCTTACCGATTTCCTGCGGCAGGGCGAGTCTTCACCCTGCCTTTTTTCTTGCTAAAGACTCAGATATGGACGGCGTCGTACTGCATATCGTCCTCTATCAGCCCGAGATACCCCCAAACACCGGCAATATCGCGCGCTTGTGTGCCTGTACCGGCTGCGTCCTGCACATGGTGCATCCTTTGGGCTTCGATATCTCCGACCGTCAGCTGAAGCGGGCCGGCCTTGATTACTGGCAGCACCTCGATATCCGTCATTACCCGGACTGGCACGCCTTGGTCGCTACGATGCCAAACACCGGGCACTGGTATGCCTTCAGCACCAAGGGAAGCAAAAACCTATGGGACGTGACATTCACTGCCGGTGATGTGTTGGTGTTCGGGCCTGAAAGTCGCGGTCTGCCCGATACCGTCCTGACTGGCCTTCAGGCAGTGCGCATCCCGATGCGCACCGATGCCCAGGTGCGCTCCCTTAACCTGTCCTCAGCCTGTGCCGTTGCCGTCTATGAGGCCATGCGTCAGATCAAGGCTTCATAATGCCGTTATATCATCGATCCGCAGGTGTTATTCAACATCAACGATGATCATGAAAAATCATTCATAGTTTCTTTAATGAGCTGGCGCGACGCATAAGAAAAACACTATAAGTTATTAATAATAAATATTTATTTATAATTTCTATATTTTAGGCAAATAAAGCCCGGCGCCATCGAACCCATACAAGAACACATCAACATCGGATTTATCCACCAAGTTATCCACAGAACCTGTGGATAGGCCCTACCCCAGATGCATTGTACCGGATATCCCCCTCTACCTAGGCCCGTCAATACGCGTTAGATTCGTTCCCATCATGCAGTGGACCATATCCAACCGCCTTACCATGGCACGGGTTGTCGTCATCCCGTTGTTTGTCGCCGTCTGCTACCTGCCCGGCGAAGGTGGCAATATCGTATCGTCCCTGCTATTCGTGGTGGCGGCATTTACAGACTGGCTGGACGGCTACCTGGCGCGCAAGCGCAACGAGGTGACGCCCTTCGGTCGCTTTCTGGACCCGGTGGCCGACAAGCTGCTGGTAACGGCAGCGCTGGTATGGCTGGTCGAGGCAGGACGGGCACCAGCCATTCTCGCCCTGGTGATCATCGGGCGCGAGATCGCCATCGGCGCCCTGCGTGAATGGCTGGCCCAGCATGCCTCGGTGGTCAAGGTGTCGATCCTCGCCAAATGGAAGACCGCCACGCAGATGATGGCCATCACGCTGCTGCTGCTGCATATCCCCGTCGCCGGCATTCCGACGGAAACGGTTGGATTGGCCTTATTGTGGGTCGCGGTGCTGCTGACCCTGTGGTCCGCCTATGAGTATCTGCGTGATGCCTGGCCGGAACTGATCAGGCCCCGCGGCGAACCTGCAACCTCGGACACCCCGCCATCCTGATCCTAGGCGCGCCCAACATTCCGATCATGCGGGGAATGGTAATATTCGCTCTCGTTCGCGGTTTGTTCCACCAGTTGCCTTAGCTCAGCCATCCGTGATTCTGCGGTGCGGATGGTGGCGCAATCCTCGCAGTCAGGATCGTCGCAGGGCTGGCGTGAATACAGCCAGTACTGCACGGCGCCGGCCAGGATGCCATCCGCGATATCCCACAGATCGGCATCCGGATTGGACTCGGCCAGCCCGTTAGCCAACTCAACAGCCTGTTCAGCCGCCGACCGGTACTGCTCGTCGTCCTGTTCGTCATGCATGGCATACATCCTATCGCATTCGTTCAAATTGGGGAGTCTGCCTACAACCGGCGCTGCACGAGCTCGGACAGCTCCTCATCGTCCAGTTGGATCGGATTGGTCCGCATGCTGTTGCCGCGACTGCCTTTGACGATGCGCGGGAGATCCGCTGAGGTGACACCATAGGAAGACAGGCGCAGCATCGCCAGTTTCTCAGTCCAGTCGTCCAGCATATCCAGCAAAGACCGCCTCGCCTTCTCGTCATCCAGGTCGGGATTATCCAGCATGATACGCCCGGCCTCGGCATATTTGATCAGGGCCGGATTGCCGGGATCACGTGCCTGCATGCAAGCGATGTTCATGCGGCTTGCCTCATACACCAGGGTCCCGCAGACCATTCCGTGCGGGATCGGGAAAAAGGCCCCGAGCGGCGAGGCAAGGCCATGCACCGAACCAAGGCCGGCATTGGCAAGCGTCAAACCGGAAAGTGATGACGCATAGAGCATGCCGGTGCGCGCTTCAAGATCATCGCCATGC
Source organism: uncultured Zetaproteobacteria bacterium (assembly GCA_964422615.1). Classification (GTDB taxonomy): domain Bacteria; phylum Pseudomonadota; class Zetaproteobacteria; order Mariprofundales; family Mariprofundaceae; genus DATLWN01. Next base: position 8,445 of record CAYRBJ010000020.1, read on the forward strand.
CTGACCGCTCGCAGCAAGCTGCCCCGCACCATGGCCATGCCGCTTGCCGCCAGGGCATCGGTCATCGGACTGGCCCCGTTGGACACATAGGATTCCAGCAACTGGGTGAAAGCATCCATGCCACAGGCCGCGGTAACATCCGGCGGGCAGGACAGGGTCAGTTCCGGATCGAGGATGATATGGCGTGCCACCAGCAGTTCATGGCGGAAGGATTTCTTGAATCCACCCTCACCAAGCTCGGAAAGCACAGCATTCTTGCTGGATTCCCCTCCCGTCCCCGCCGTGGTCGGCACGGCGACGAACGGGGTCGACGGACCGCCAAAACTCCTGCCACGGCCGACGCCTTCCAGGTACTCGAGTACGGAATGCCCCAGTGGCAACAGGCCAGCGATGGCCTTTGCGGCATCCACGGCGCTGCCCCCGCCGATGGCCACCACGACATCCGCACCAAAACCCCGGAATTCGGCTACGGCCTCATCCACCACCGATGGGGAAGGCTCGCCTTCGATGCGCAGTTGCTGCAATTCAAACCGAGATTGAAGCCCTTCCCGCAGGGACTGGCACAACGGCGAGTCATCGAAGGAACGGGCCCCGGTCACCAACAGCACGCGCGGACCGAAACCGTCCAGAATGCCGGTAAGTCCGGCCCGCATGCCGGCACCGAAATGGATGTGCGGACTAGCCGCAAAGCGGAATTCGGCAATCATGGCTATACCTCAGGGAACGACTTGCTGCACAGTATATCAAACCTCGCGCATGCATGGACGGTGATTCGGCCGCTACCAAACAAATGCATTGAACGTGAAGGCCCCATGCGCTATCCATGCACCATCTCATGAGTCGACACAACCGAAATGCAGGGACGCCGTCCCCCCGACATCACAGCGATGGGCAGCGCAACGGCCTGCCCACCGGCATCTGGGCGCTGGGGCTCGTATCACTGTGCATGGATACCTCCTCCGAGCTGATCCACAGCCTGCTGCCCGTCTTCATGGCCTCCGTGCTCGGCGCCAGCATGGCCACCATCGGCATCATCGAAGGCGTGGCCGAGGCGACCGCCGCCATCACCCGCATCTTCTCGGGCGTGTTGAGCGACTGGCTTGGCCGGCGCAAGGCCCTGGTGGTGCTCGGTTACGGCCTGTCGACGCTGACCAAGCCGATCTTCCCGCTGGCCACCAGCATCGGCTGGGTCTTCGGCGCTCGCTTCGCCGACCGGGTCGGCAAGGGCATCCGCACCGCACCGCGCGATGCCCTGGTCGCGGATCTGGTGCCGGCCCGGCTGCGTGGGGCTGCCTACGGATTGCGCCAGGCGTTGGATTCGGTCGGCGCCTTTCTCGGGCCCATGCTGGCGCTGCTGGGCATGCTGCTCTTGGCCGACCATATCCAGTCGGTGTTGTGGATCGCGGTCATCCCGGCCGTCATCGCGGTACTGCTGCTGATCTTCGCCGTGCGCGAGCCTGAACGAAAGCGAAAGGCATCGGTCAACGTGCAAAAAGCGCCGATCCGGGCAGCGGAAATCCGCCGCCTTCCTGCCGATTTCTGGCTGGTGGTGCTGCTCGGATCGGTATTCACGATGGCCCGTTTCAGCGAGGCCTTCCTGGTCCTGCGCGCCCAGAGCGTGCATCTGGCCCTGGCCTATATACCGCTGGTGATGGTGATCATGAATGTGGTGTACGCCGCCGTATCCTATCCGGCCGGTCTGGCTGCCGATCGCCTGCCCCGCCGTACCCTGCTGCTGACGGGGCTGGCCATGCTGATCCTGGCCGATCTGGTGCTGGCCCTGGCGACGACGCCGCTGGCCGTGTTTGCCGGCGTGAGCCTGTGGGGGCTGCATATGGGCATCACCCAGGGCCTGTTTGCCAAGCTGGTGGCCGACAGTGCTCCGGGCGATTTGCGCGGTACGGCCTTCGGCCTGTACAACCTGATCAACGGCCTGGCCCTGTTGCTGGCAAGCGCCTTGGCCGGGCTACTGTGGGACCTGATCGGCCCGGCCGCCACGTTCATCGCCGGCGGCGGCTTCGCCGTCATCGCCACCCTGGGCATCCTGTTCCATCGCAGACAGCCGCAGCTGCCTGCCACCTAGCGCAGACTTACAGGCGACAGACGTGCTCCCGGTCCGGCCCGGTGGAAAGCATCTTGATCGGACACTCGCAGACCTCCTCGATCCGCTGCAACAATGCATGGGCGTTTTTCGGCAGGTCAGAGAAATCGGTCGCTCCGAACGTCGACTCATTCCAGCCCGGCAGGGTTTCGTAGATCGGCTCACAGGATTCGAGCACCTGGGCATCGGCGGGAATCGACTCCACACGCGAGCCGTTGAGCTCGTAGCCCACGCACAGCTTCACCGCCGGCATCTTGTCGAGCACATCCAGCTTGGTGATGGCCAGACCCGTGACGCCGCTGATGCGCACCGCATGCCTGACCACGACGGCATCGAACCAGCCCGTGCGGCGTGGTCGCCCGGTCGTGGAACCGAACTCCTGCCCGACCTCGGCCATATGCTTGCCGGCCGGATCGAGCAGGTCGATGCCATTGTACAGCTCGGTCGGGAACGGCCCGGCCCCGACGCGCGTCGTGTAGGCCTTGGCAATGCCCAGTACTTCGTCGACCCGGTTCGGGCCGACGCCGAGCCCAGCCAGGGCGGCACCGGACAGGGTGTTCGATGAGGTGACGTAAGGATACGTGCCATGATCGACGTCCAGCATCGACCCCTGCGCCCCCTCGAACAGGATGCGCGCACCCTGGTGTGCCTTCTGGTCCAGGATCAGCGGCACGTCGGCCGCCATCGGCAGCAACCGCTCACGGGCAAGTTTCAGGCAGGCATCCACGTCCTCGTGGGACACCGCGACCGCCCCGAGCAGTTCGGTCAACAGGAAATTGGTGTAATGCAGATTCTCCTGGATGCGCTGGTCCAGGTCCCGGGAGACCACATCGATCAGGCGGATGCCGCGACGGGCCACCTTGTCCTCGTAGGCTGGGCCGATGCCGCGGCCGGTGGTGCCGATCTTGGCCTTGCCCTTGGCCGCCGCCTCGCGGGCCGCATCCAGGGCTCTGTGATAGGGCAGGATCAGCTGGCAGCGATCGGAGATCCGCAGGCGCTCGTTCACCGGCACACCGGCATCGAGCAGTGTATCCATCTCGTTGACCAACTCCTGCGGATCCACCACCGTGCCGTTGCCGATCAGACTCAGCACATTGGCATGCAGGATGCCCGAAGGGATGTGGTGCAACACGGTTTTCCTACCCCCGATCACCAGCGTATGCCCGGCATTGGGGCCGCCCTGGAAACGGGCGACGACATCCATCTGTGGTGCGAGCAGATCGACGATCTTGCCCTTGCCCTCATCACCCCACTGGATGCCGATTGCCACGATATTGACCATAACGAACCCCTATTCCTGCAGGGCGCCGGTATCCAGCCAGCGCCATAAATCGCATGAGAATCCGGTCGCTGGCATGTCGCGGCCATGCGTCTTCATCATGTCATCATACCGGCCGCCATCGATCAGGGCCCGGGGCGCACCGGCGGCGAACCCCGCAAACACGATGCCGCTGTGATACAGAAAGTGCGGCACCAGTCCCGCATCCACGCGGATCTCCAATTCCTGATGCAGGCGGGCGCGCACCGCCTGTGCCAGATGCAGCAATTCATCGACGGCCAGGGCCACGTCACCACCCAGCGGCCGGGCAACATCCTGCAACCAGGCATCCCCGGCCTCGCCGGTGGCCAGGGCCATCAGGGCCCTGACATGCGTTTCCGGCAGCGGATCATCGGCCAACAGTCGCATGATATCCTCCGGCGAGCGCCGTGCCAGCAACCTGGCCCAGGTGTCCAGCGATTGGCGGCTGCCGGCAAGCAGCGCCCGAATCAGCCCCATGTGTCCGACCTGGATCACCGGTCGTGCGAAACCGGCCACGCGCATGGCCATCGCCGCCAGGTGGATCACTTCCACATCGGCGTCGACCCCCGCCTCCCCCATCAATTCCAGGCCGGTCTGCCACTGCTGGCGTGCCCCGGTGCCGCTGTCGGGGCGTGCCGTCATCACCATACCGGAATAGCACAACCTCAATACCTTCTCATGCATCAGACGCGTGGCGGCGATGCGTGCGATCTGCGGCGTCATGTCCGGGCGGATGGCCAGCACGCCCGCACCCGCCGGATCGGAGAACACGATCATCTCGTCGCCCAGATACATGCCCGCACCCGAATTCAGCGTGGCCGGCCGCTCCACCAGGGGAGGAATCACCTCCTCGAATCCGGCATCGGCGAACAGATCCAGCAATCGTCGCTGCAGTCGGCGCAGGGCCTTCGCCCGCTCGCCGAAGGCCTCGGTGACACCGATGATCGGCCGCATGTCCGGGCCGTTCATGCCTTCAGCTCCAGATAACGCACATCGATGATGTTCGGCAACTCGTGCAAGGTCCCCATGACCTTTTCCGGAGGACGCGAATCGACGGTGACCAGGGCAATGGCCGAAGCCATGTCCGGATTGCGGCCAAGGCGGAAATCGCCAATGTTGATCTCAGAGGCCGCCAGCGCCGCCCCGATACCGGCAACCACGCCCGGGCGATCGTAGTTTCTCACGAACAACATACGGCCTTCCGGTGCCATTTCGATCTCGCAACTATCGATACTGATCAGGCGCGGACGCACGCCATCGAACACGGTGCCGGCCACGCTGTGACGGCCGGCATCGCCCTCCAATTCGACACGAATCTGGCTATGGAAATGTTCCGAACGCTCGCTGGCCGATTCATCCACGACGATACCGCGTTCCTTGGCCAGCATCATGGCGTTGACCGCATTGACATCCTCCATGCTCTCGGAAAGCAAGCCCTGCAGCGTGGCATTGATCAGTGGTTTGCGGTTCAAGCCCGCTGCCTGTCCCTCGAAATGCACCGCCACGCGTGTATAGCCGGGGCTGAGAATCTGACCCAGCAACTGGCCCAGACGGCGACAAAGAAGAAGGTACGGCGTCAGCACCCTCGTCTCCTCCTCACTCAGGGACGGAACGTTGACGGCGTTGCGTACCGTGCCTTGCAACAGGAAATCGGCCATCTGTTCGGCCACCTGTACCGCCACGTTTTCCTGCGCCTCGTCGGTCGAGGCCCCGATGTGCGGCGTACAGCTGACATTCTCGAGCGCGAACAGTGGATTCTCCTTCGCCGGCTCCTGCGCGAACACATCCAGGGCGGCGGCACGCAAATGCCCGGATTGGCAGGCCTCGAACAGCGCTGTCTCGTCGACGATGCCTCCGCGCGCGCAATTGACGAGGATAGCACCCTTTTTCATGCGGGAGAGGATATCGGCATCAATCAGGTTGCGCGTCGCATCGACGAGCGGGACATGGATGGTCAGCACGTCAACGATCTCGACCAACGCCTCGACCGACTCGACCTTGTGCACGCCCATGGCCTCGGCCCGCTCGTTGCTGATGAACGGATCGTAGACATGGACCGCCATGTGCAGGCCCTTGAGCCGGTCACAGACGATGGCACCGATGTTGCCGGCACCGATGACGCCCGCCTTCTTGCCCGTCAGTTCCATGCCCATGAAGCGGTTCTTCTCCCACTTGCCGGCCTTGGTGGAGGTGCTGGCCTGCGGAATCTGGCGGGCAGCGGCCAGCAGGTGCGCGATGGCCAGTTCCGCGGTGGTCACCGTGTTGCCGAACGGTGTGTTCATCACGATGATGCCGCGCCGAGAACAGGCTGGCACATCGACATTGTCCACGCCGATGCCTGCGCGACCGATGACGCGCACACGGCCGGCGGCATCGAGCAGCTTGCCCTTCAGTTTGGTGGCGGAACGGACAGCAATACCGTCATAGTTTTCGGCGATTGCCAGCTTTTCCTCATCGGACAGCCCCGGCCGGTAATCGACCTCAATGCCGCGGGCACGGAAGACCTCGACGGCCCGCTCGCTCATTTTGTCGGCAATCCACACCTTAGGCATCAGACACTCCCCCGTTTCGTTCCACATTCGCTCCGCATTCTTTATCGGACTTTGGGGAAACGATTTCCCAGAATCGTTTGGACAGGCTTCAGAGAGCGTTCTGAAACGATCGCCAGGCGGGTAGAGAGAACGCGCTGCTCAGTCACGGGAGGCACTCCAAACGGTCATTCGCGCACCCGCAACCGGAGTGCGCAAGCATACTATAGGGGCTGCCCTTTAGGTCAAATCGGGCGGAACCGAAACAGCGTAAAACGACCGGGAATCCTGCCAACGACACTTGGCCCCGGTTCGCGGTCAATCGGACGGAAAATGTTCAAAGCAGCATCCCATGTTATCACCGGCTGCTTTCGAACTCCTGCATATATGCCACCAGCGCATCCACGCCCTCTTCCGGCATCGCGTTATAGATGCTGGCGCGCATGCCGCCGACGGAACGGTGCCCCTTGAGCGTCAGCAACCCCCTTTCGGCAGCGCCCTTGAGGAACTCCGCATCGAGATCGGGGTTGGCCAGCGTGAACGGCACATTCATCCAGGAACGGGCGTTGTTGGCCACAGGACTGGCGTAGAAATCGCTGCCATCGATCACGGCATAGAGCTTGTCGGCCTTACGTTTGTTGACCGTTGCCATCGCTTCCAGGCCGCCCCGCTGCTTGAGCCACCCAAAGACCAGTCCCGCGATATACCAGCCGTAGGTCGGCGGCGTGTTGTACATCGACTCGTTCTCGGCGTGGACCGCATAGTTGAACATGGTCGGCGTATTCGCCGCGGCCTTGCCCAGCAGATCCTCGCGGATAATGACGATGCACAGGCCGGCAGGTCCGATGTTCTTCTGCGCACCGGCATAGATCATGCCGAACCTGGAGACATCGATCGGGCGCGACAGGATGGTGGATGACATGTCCGCCACAAGCGGCACATCGCCCGTTTCCGGGATATAATCGAACTCGACGCCGCCGATGGTCTCGTTCGGCGTGTAGTGCACATAGGCCGCGTCGGGATTCAGTGTCAGCGACGCCTGCGTCGGCACGGTCGTGAAACCACCCTCGGAGGTGTCGGCGGCGAGATGGACGGCGCAGTAGCGCTTGGCCTCTGCAATCGCCTTCTTCGACCACATGCCGGTGTTGAGGTAATCGGCGCCGGCTTTATCGCCCAGCAGGTTCAGCGGAATCATGGCAAACTGGGAAGAGGCGCCGCCCTGCAGAAAGAGCACCCTGTAGTTGTCGGGAATCGCCATCAGATCGCGCAGATCCTGCTCAGCCTTGGTTGCGATGGACATGAACTCCTTGCCGCGATGACTCATCTCCATCACCGACATGCCCGAGCCGTTCCAATCCGGCATCTCCTGCTGCGCACGCTCGATCACGGCGGTCGGCAACATGGCCGGTCCTGCGCTGAAATTGAACTTTCTTGCCATGGTTAACGCGTCCTCTTACCGGGAATTCAGAATGCGGTGGAAGATAGCCTGATAGTGGCGATTCCTCAATGAGCGAAAATAAAAAGGTTACCCCCGAATACATTCAAAACGTGGATATCTGAGCCGCTCGTCCCGATCGTGCGGACGTGTCCGGATACACCTACATCGACACCCCCGGATCGGCTTGCCGAAGCATGCAACGCCATGCGCGTCCATGAGCAGAATGCACGGCGTGCTGGTGGTGCAAGCTGGTATCCTCGGCAATCCTTGGTAGTCTGCGCTCGATCATGGAGCCAAACGGGAAGTTTCAATACATCGATTCCGAGGAAGACCTTCGCCGGGTCTGTGGTGAACTCGCCGATGCCAAGGTGCTGTATCTGGACACCGAGTTCCATCGCGAGAAGACCTATTATCCCAACTTCGCACTGCTGCAGATTGCCGACAGGGAGCACTGTTACCTGATCGATCCGCTGGCCATCAGCGACCTGAAACCGGTATGGGAGCTATTGCTGTCGCCGCATGCCGTGAAGGTGTTCCACGCCGCCCGCCAGGACTTGGAGATCATCGTGCGCGAGGCCGGTGCCCTGCCTCTGCCGCTGTTCGACACCCAGATCGCCGCCGCCCTGCTCGGCTACGGTCAGCAGGTCGGCTTTGGCAATCTCGTGCAACGATTGGCCAAGACCTCACTGCCCAAGCTCGAATCCTTCAGCGACTGGCTGAGCCGGCCGCTGGCCAGACAGCAACTGGTGTACGCCGCCGATGACGTGATCTACCTGCGCCCGGTCTACCAGGCCCTGCTGCAGGAGCTGGAAGCCAGCGGTCGCCTGGATTGGGTGCAGGAGGAGATGGCCACGCTGTGCGATCCCACGACCTATGACAACGATTGCCGGGACATCTTCTGGCGCGTCAAGGGCGTCACACGCCTGAAGGGCCAGCAACTGGCCGTGCTGCGGGAACTGGCGTGCTGGCGCGAGCATGAGGCCAAACGTCTGGATATCCCGCGCAAGCGGGTCATCTCCGACGAGTTGCTCGTCGAACTGGCCCGGCGTCCGCATCTGTCCCTGGACGACATGGCGCGCATGCGCGGCCTGAATTCCGGTCTGATCCAGCGTTTCGGTCAGGCGCTGATTTCCGCTTGGCAGAAAGGACACGACTGCCCGAAGGCTGAATGGCCGCATACGGCCCGACGCGAACGCCCGTCCGATGGTACCGATGTGCGTCTGGAGCTTTTGGATGCCCTGATGCGCCTGCGCGCGGATGAGGAACGCATTTCACCTCACCTGCTCGCCTCCAAGAACGAACTGTCCTTGCTTGCTTCCTGGGCCGGTCACCGCAGCAACGCGGAACCTGACATTCCCTGCCTGCATGGCTGGCGCCGCACCCTGATTGGCGATGACCTTCTGCGCATGAGCAGGGGCGAGTTGTGCATGCGTCTGGATACACGTACCGGACGCCCCAAAATCGAGCGTATCCACCCCGATTCCACACCCAAGACATGAAGCTGGGGCTGAGCATGGATGCCCTGTCCGCCGCCGGTGACCATGCCTGGCGCCTGCAGGACGACCGGCAGCACTGGCAGCCCTGTTCATTCGCCGCCGACCTTCGCCCCGGTGATGCCCTGTTGGCTACCCCCGATGAAGCAGCGCCACTGGCTGGGCAAAGGATGAAGAAGGACAAAATACTGGGCCTGAAGCCTGCCGGCCGCCCCGGACTGTTCGACTTTCTGGCCCGGGGTATCTTCGCCCATGCAGTCGTGCATCGCTTCTCTCCGGCCGCAATTCCGGACAGCAAACAGATGACAGCCACCCTCGCCGATCTCAAGCGCGGCAGCGCCTGGTTGTTGTATCTCGACCTCGGCGGCAATTTCCGCGCCCTGGACAGCGATAGCGAGCCCATCATCGGCAATCTGAACATCGCCGTGCGCGGAGAGATCGCATCGAGTACGGGGTTCGTTGGACCCGAAGCGGCGGCGGATACTCGGCTGATGGATGAGCTTTACCGCCAATTCCTCGCCGGTTGGCTAGACCATCTGAAAAGTCGAAGACCGGGTGTGTTCGTGCCGGATGTCGAAAAACTGAAGGATGAGCAGTCCCTGGTCCAGGCCATTGCTTCCTGGCAGCACGAATAGCGTGCGCATCATCAGTTTCAACGCCAACGGCATCCGATCGGCGGCTGGCAAGGGCTTTTTCGACTGGTTCGCCACACAGGATGCGGACATCCTGTGCATTCAGGAGCTGAAAGCACACCACCATCAGGTGACCGCAGCCGCCCGCCCTGCCGGCTATCATCACTATTTCCATTTCGCCGAAAGGCCCGGCTATGCGGGTGTGGCCCTGTACGCGCGCACCCAGCCGGATGCCGTGCATACCGGGTTCGCTGCGCAGGATGCCGGCACCGACTGGGCGGATATCGATGCCGAAGGACGTTACCTGCAGGCCGATTTCGGCAAGCTGTCCGTGATCAGCGTCTATTTCCCATCCGGCTCCAGTTCCGATGCGCGTCAGGCCGTGAAGATGTCCTTTCTGGAGCGCTTCCTGCCTTTCATCACCCGGTTGAGGGATTCCGGGCGCGAGTTGATCGTCTGTGGCGACATCAACATCGCCCACCAGCCACTGGATCTGAAGAACTGGCGCGGCAACCGGAAGAACTCTGGCTTTTTGCCCGAGGAACGGGCCTGGTTCGGACGCTGGCTGGCCGCGGGCTTCGCGGACGTGTTCCGGCATTTATATCCCGAGCGTGAGGCCTATTCCTGGTGGTCGAACCGCGGCGCGGCGCGCGACAAGGATGTCGGCTGGCGCATCGACTACCATATCTGCACCGGGGCCCTCGCCGAATCGGCACGGGCGGTGACGATGCTGGATCGCCACCGGCGCTTCTCCGACCACACCCCCGTTATCGCCGATTTCGACCATTCCCTATAGCAGCCTCTGCTCCAGACCGGGAGCCAAAATTGCCGCACGCATACGAACTGCTACAATCAAATAGGCATGTCTGGTTCGGACCAAGGGGGTCGGCCATGAAGAAACTCCTGATCGGCGGTGGAATCCTGCTGGCCGTCATCGTTGCAGCATTATTCTACGTTTGGACAAACCTCGATAGCATCGTCAAAGCGGCGATCCAGACCTACGGATCACAGGCAACGCAAACGGCCGTGCGCGTCAACAGTGTCAAGCTGGTGCTGAAAGACGGCATGGCAACGATCAAGGGCCTGACCGTGGCGAATCCCAAGGGTTTCACCGATCCGAACATCTTCTCTCTGGGCATGATCAGCACGAAGATCGACACCTCCTCGCTGAACAAGAGTCCCATCGTCATCGATGAGATTCATATCAAGGACCCAGCGGTGGTCTACGAGATCAACAAGTCGGGTGTCTCCAATGTCGATGTGCTGAAGAAGAATCTCGGCGTCGGCTCCAGCAAGAGCAGTTCTTCCTCGTCCAGCGGTAAGCAGCTGAAGATGATCATCCGAAAAATCGTCATCGATGGATCATCGGCCAAGGTACGCATTGCTGCCCTGAACAAGGAGCAGAATGTATCGCTGCCGAGGATCGTCATGACCGACGTCGGCAAGAAGAGCGGCGGCGCCACTGCGGCCGAGGTTGCCCAGCAGCTGTCAAGCCGCATGCTGGGCAATGTCCAGAACGCGGTGATGAAGATCGGCGTGGGCAAGTACCTCGGCAAGTCGGCCGATGCCATCAAGGCCCAGGTGCAGAAGAACCTGGGAGGCGCCGGCGGCGCGCTGAAGGGCCTGCTCGGCAAATAGCCCTCGCGCGCAGATTTACCTTCGCGCCAGGGGGTTTGGCGTCGGTTCAGCGATCCTGTTCATGGTGTTTCGATCCGTATGATGGAAGGGATCGGGCTTTCCATGGATCTTGAGCACCGTATCCTGTTCATAGGACCACGTGCCGTTCGTAGGGAGCGCCACCTTGATCCGGTACTCAAGCGTCTTGAATGCATACTCCAGGAATGGCGTCGAGCGGATTCCGAAACTTTCGTCATCATGGGTGGCGACCAGTTCAAATTCTTCCACATCGGCTTGCGCCTTTCCGGAAGCCATGACGACCTCGGCCTGTGGAATCGTGAAGGTTTGAATCACCGTTTGCGTGGCGGGTTCCCATAACCAATAGCCGACCTGGTCGTGAAAGGTCGTCTGATTCGGCTTCACGACATGGGTGTGATAGCGCAGGCCGTAGTACAGTTGCGGTCCGTTGACCTGGGGATCGATCGGTTGGAGTTCGATATGCTCGATATAGGCCTCCTCCTTCCGGTCCGATGCCCCGGGTTTTACGTCGAGGCCGCGCGTTCCTTGCCAAATCCCCGCCATACCACGCAGGGGGCCCAGGTTTTTGAGCGTATCGACATCGACATCCGGGGCTTTGGTATAGATGTCCTCGGCGTACCTATCCATGGCTAAACCTCCAATGTATCCCGAATCATCATTTTCGCTCGCTCACGATTCCAATCAAGGAGTAAACCTCTCCCTGAGGGAGTAAACCCCTCCCCATCAGCACCGAACGACGATTGATTCGATTTCATCTCCACGCATACTAACGGCCGTCAGATGGTTACCATCCCTGCAGTGACCACGATGCTGGATGAACTGGCCAGGAGGTGTGGAATGGCCGATGAAAAGAAAGGAATCTATACATCCATCTTCATCATCACCGTGTTGGGTGCCGCTGGCATTTACTGGCTTTTCTATACGGCAAAGACCGCCGCCCCGCCATTGCCTGCAACGCCGATGTCCGTTGTTTTCAACACCCAGTACGATGGATCTGTTTGGCAGATCAAGGATTGGCTCAAGAAACATGCTGATGAACCCTCATCGCTGAAGGTGCTTCACTGGGGAAAGGTGGTCGATGTGAACGATGGATACCTGGTGCACGTGAAGTTCGAAGCCAAGAACAAATCGGGCGCTTATGTGGTATCAGACAAGGTCTTCAAGCTCGATAAAAGCGGTACCATCATCGGGATGGTGGATTTCAAACCCAAGAAGCCTTGAGTCCTAAGATCACGTTTCTCGCATCCCTCGCATCAGGTATCGATTGGGGAGTGCATTGCCATAGCATTCGGCCGGAAGAGGCCTCGCGATTCTGCGGATTGAAGCATTCAATCTTCGGCGGGACGCAGCACGACACAGGCCAGCGGCGGCAGCGTCACCCAGATCGAGTGGGACTGGCCCATCCAAGGCTCCTCGCTGGCCACGACCTTGCCGGCATTGCCCATGTTCGAGCCCCCATAGATCTCGGCGTCGGTATTCATGATCTCCAGGTATTCACCGCCCTTCGGCACCCCCAGGCGATAGCCCTGGCGAGGCACCGGTGTCAGGTTCAGGGCCACCACCACGAAGCCGCCGTTGCAATCGAAGCGAAGGTAGCTGAGCACTGAATCGGTTGCATCGTTGCAGTCGATCCAGTAGAAGCCGCGGCCATCGAAATCCTGCTCGTGCAGAGCCGGAATCTCGCGGTAAAGGGCATTCAGGTCCCGCGTCAGAAGCTGTAGGCCGCGGTGCGGCATGAAGTTGCTGCTGTCCCAGTTCAGCGACGCATCGTGCGTCCACTCGCTCCACTGCCCGAACTCCAGACCCATGAACAATAATTTCTTGCCAGGATGCGTGAACATATAGCCGTAAAGTGCCCTAAGATTGGCGAATTTCTGCCAATCGTCGCCGGGCATCTTGTTCGGCATCGAGCCCTTGCCATGCACGACCTCGTCGTGCGAGAACGGCAGAATGAAATTCTCAGTGAAGGCATACATCATCGAGAAAGTCAGTTCATGATGATGGTAGCTGCGATGGATCGGATCGTGCGAGAAATAGCGCAGCGTGTCATTCATCCAGCCCATGTTCCATTTCATCGTGAAGCCCAGGCCTCCGACGTAGATCGGGCGCGACACCATCGGCCACGAGGTCGATTCCTCAGCCATGGTCACTGCCCCAGGGAAGCGCTCGTGCACCAGATGGTTGAATTGCTTCAGGAACTCGACCGCCTCCAGGTTCTCGCGCCCGCCATACTTATTCGGCATCCATTCGCCCTCGTTGCGGGAATAGTCCAGATAGAGCATCGAGGCCACGGCATCGACGCGCAGACCGTCGATATGGTATTGATCGAGCCAGAATAGGGCGCTTGCGGTCAGGAAATTGCGCACCTCGTTGCGCCCGTAGTTGAAAATCAGGGTACCCCAATCCTTATGCTCGCCAAGGCGCGGGTCCTCGTGCTCATACAGCGCCGTGCCGTCGAATTTGGCCAGGCCGTGAGCATCGCGCGGAAAATGCGCCGGCACCCAGTCCAGGAACACGCCAATGTCATGCCGGTGGCAATGGTCGATAAAATAGCGGAAATCATCCGGAGTACCGAAACGGCTGGTCGGGGCGAAATAACCGACCGTCTGGTAGCCCCAGGAACCGTCGAAGGGATACTCGGTGATGGGCATCAGTTCGATATGCGTGTATCCCATCCACTGGCAATACTCGACCAACTGGTGCGCCAATTCACGGTAATTGAGATAGTGGCCGTCTTCCCGCCGCCAGGAACCGAGATGCACCTCGTAGATGCTGAACGGCTGCTCCAGGGCCTGCCGCTCAGGCCGCGCATTCACCCACTCGTCATCCTGCCACCGAAACTGCTGCGAATCGTGCACGACACAGGCCGTGTGCGGCCGCAACTCCATCTGCTGCGCATAGGGATCGGCCTTCGTGAACACATCGCCATTGGCGGCGCGGATCTCGAACTTGTAGACCTCCCCCTCGCACAACCCGGGGATGAAGAGCTCCCAAACGCCCGAGGAACCGCGCACCCGCATCGGATGCTCCCGGCCATCCCAGTGATTGAAATTACCGACGACACTGACACGGGAGGCGCTCGGCGCCCAGACCGCGAAACTGACGCCCGCTACCCCGCCGTGCACACAGACATGCGCACCCATGATGCGGTATTTCTCGTAATGGTTGCCCTCACCGATCAGATACAGATCGTAATCGGACAACTTCGGTGGGAACCGGTAGGGATCTTCCTCTTCCCAACGAAATCCTTCGTCGGTTTCGATGTGGAAACGGTAACCGGTCTCGAAATCGCCATCCGGCAGGCGCAGTTCGAAGATATCCGTGCCCTCGATGCGGGTCATCGGTTGCGCCCGCTTGCCGCCATCCAGAGTCAGAGAAAGCTTTTTGGCACGCGGCTTGAACGCCCGGATGACGATACCGCCCTCGGCCGCGGGTTGGCGACCGAGATAGGCGAAGGGATCATGACAGCGCGCTTCCATGATCTCGTGTGCGATTGCTGGCAAGGCAATGGTCTTCATGGATCTATCCTGTTAATCAATGTTTCACGACGTCCGATCACGTAATCACCGTCGGTTGCTGGCGGCCGGTGATGGCCTTCAGGCGGGAAATCTCATCCGATGCAGCAATCAGGTCGGCCAATGCCTGTTGGGGATCCATGCCGTGCCTGGACCGCTCCGGCTCATACGCTTCCAGATAGATGCGGATCGTCGCCCCCTCGGTGCCAGTGCCGGAAAGCCGGAACACGATACGGGCACCATCGGCAAAAAGGATGCGCAGGCCCTGGCCGCTGCTGAGGCTGCCATCCACCGGGTCGCGGTAGGCGAAATCGTCACAGACCGACACCGTGCGACCGGCAAGGGTTGTCCCCGGCAGACGCTCGCTTGCCTCTCGCACCTGGGTCATGACCTGCTGTGCAGCATCGGCATCCACACCCTCGTAATCATGGCGGGAATAGAAATTGCGCCCAAAACGGGCCCAGTGTTCGGTCAGGATCTCCTGCACCGATTGCTGACGCACGGCCAGGATATTCAGCCAGAACAGCACGGCCCACACCCCATCCTTCTCGCGCACATGGCTTGAGCCGGTACCGAAGGACTCCTCGCCGCACAGATCCACCCTTCCGGCATCCATCAGGTTGCCGAAGAACTTCCAGCCGGTCGGGGTTTCGAAACAAGGAATGCCAAGCTCCGCTGCCACGCGATCGACGGCAGCACTGGTCGGCATCGAACGCGCCACGCCGCGCAAACCATCACGGTAACCGGGTGCCAGACGGGCATTGGCGGCAAGCACCGCCAGCGAATCACTGGGCGTCACGAAAAATCTACTGCCGAGAATCATATTGCGATCGCCATCGCCATCGGAGGCGGCTCCAAAACCCGGAGCCTCGGCGCCGAACATGATCTTCACCAGTTCCTCGGCATAGGTCAGGTTCGGGTCGGGATGGCCGCCGCCGAAATCCGGCAGCGGCTCGGCATTCATCACGGTTCCAGCCGGAGCTCCCAGCTCGCCCTCGAGCAATGCCTTCGCATAGGGGCCGGTCACGGCATGCATGGCATCAAAACGCATGGAGAAATGGCCGGAACGCAACATCGATGCTATGGCCGGAAAATCGAACAGTGAGCGCATCAGCAACGCATAATCCTCTACGGGATCAATGATCTCGACCGCCATGCCATCGAGCATGGCCGTGCCGATGCGGTCCAGGTCGATGTCGGGAACATCAGTCATGTGGTATTCGCGAATCTGCTGCGTACAGGCATAGATGGCCTCGGTCACCTTCTCGGGTGCCGGACCGCCGTTGCCGATATTGTACTTGATGCCGAAATCCCCATCCGCTCCGCCAGGGTTATGGCTGGCCGACAGGATCAATCCGCCATAGGCGCCATGCTTGCGGATCACGCAGGAGGCGGCCGGCGTGGACAGGATGCCGCCCCGGCCCACGAGCATGCGAGCCACGCCGTTGGCCGCCGCCATGCGGAGGATGATCTGGATCGCCTCGCGGTTGTAGTAACGTCCATCCCCGCCCACCACCAGCGTCTGCCCGCGCACATCACCGACGGCATCGAACACCGATTGCACGAAATTCTCGAGGTAGTGCGGCTGCATGAACACGGTTGTTTTCTTGCGCAAACCGGACGTGCCCGGGCGCTGACCGTCAAACGGCGTTGTGGCCTGAAGCGTCATGCACCCCTCCCAGTCATCCTCGATGAATCTAGCATCATGTACGCCGCTAATCCACGCCAAAGCTGCATTTCGGGTGGCGGCTACGCATTGATCGTTTTATACTGGCCCTTACGGACTCTATCGGGAAAAGGGGACTCGTATCATGGCTTCGGATATCGCCGTGCAACGTCACATCAGCCGCCTGACCGCCCAGACGGTCGCTCTAATCCTCGCTGGCGGCAGGGGATCCCGGCTGAAGGCATTAACCGAGTGGCGCGCCAAGCCGGCGGTGCCCTTCGGCGGCAAGTTCCGCATCATCGATTTCCCCCTGTCAAACTGCATCAACTCGGGCATCCGCCGCATCGCCGTGGTTACACAGTACAAGTCCCATTCCCTGCAGCGCCACCTGCAACGAGGCTGGAGCTTTATGTCTGGCCAGTTCGGCGAATTCCTTGAGGTGCTGTCGGCGCAGCAGCGCATCCGCGAGGTCTGGTACGAGGGCACGGCAGATGCTATCTACCAGAACCTCGACATCATCCGTGAATACAACTCGGAATATGTGCTGATCCTGGCCGGTGACCATGTCTACAAGATGGACTACGGCAAGATGATTGCCGCCCATGTGGCCAAGGGCGCCGACATCACCGTCGGATGCATCCCGGTAACACTCAAGGAGGCCTCGGCGTTCGGCGTGATGGCGGTCGATGGTAATGATCGCGTCGTCGAGTTCTCCGAAAAGCCGAAACATCCGAAACCAATGCCCGGTGACCCTTCGCGCGCGCTGGCCTCGATGGGCATCTATGTGTTCTCGACCCGTTACCTGCGCGACCGCCTGAAAAGCGATGCCGTGGAAGCCATGTCCACGCACGATTTTGGCCAGAGCATCCTGCCTTCCGCCATCCGTACCGACGAAGTGTTCGCCTTCCCGTTCGTCAGCGGCAATACCGGTGCCCCGGGCTATTGGCGCGATGTCGGCACCGTGGATGCCTATTGGGCAGCCAACATCGACCTGGCGAATCTGGAGCCGCAACTGAACATGTACGACGAGGACTGGCCCATCTGGACCTACCAGGAACAGCTACCTCCGGCCAAATTCGCCTTCGACGACGATGATCGCCGTGGCATGGCGGTGGATGCGCTGGTCTCGGGAGGGTGCCTGATCACCGGCGCCGTGGTCCGCCACTCGATCCTGTTCTCCAACGTGCGCGTCCACTCCTACTCCACGGTCGAGGACAGCGTCATCCTGCCGGACGTGGAAATCCACAGAAACTGCCGTGTGTCGCGCTGCGTCATCGACAAGGGAACCGTGATCCCGCCCGATACGGTGATCGGCGAGGACAGGGCCGAGGATGAGAAGCGTTTTTACGTCAGCGAGGGCGGTATCGTGCTGGTCACCCCGGATATGTTGGGGCAGGATAAGCACGTGATTTAACCTCCGGCCGGTGCCTCTTGCCGAAAACCGGAATACAGTCGAAAGCGATCGGGCCCCGGGCCCCGATGAAAGGACGTCCATGACGCAACCACTTTCCGTCATTTTCTGCTGGCATATGCACCAGCCTTTCTACCGGGAAGCGGACAGTGGGAATTACCATCTGCCGTGGGTATACCTGCATGCCACCAAGGACTACACCGACATGGCTGCCATCCTGCGCCAAGTGCCCGAAGCCAGAGCGGTCGTCAATTTCGTGCCCTCCCTGACCATTCAGATCGAGGATTATGCGACCCGCATCCGCGGCTGGCTGGACGGCACGGAGAAACACCTTCCGGATCCCCTGCTGACAGCACTGGTCAGCGACGGTAACGATTACGATGCCAACAAGCGGAAATGGTTGCTCGACGTCTGTTTCCGCCTGAACCATCAACGCAATCTGTACCGCTACCCGGCCTACAGCCGGCTATGGAACCTGGCCGAACAGACCCGGCACCAACGGAGCATCCAATACCTCGGTCCCAACTACTTCTCGGACCTGGTGACCTGGTACCATCTCGGCTGGCTTGCCGAAACCGTGCGTCTCGATCACTTCGTGGCCCGCCGCCTGATCGAGAAGGGATCGGGGTTCAATGTGCAGGACAGACGTGATCTGCTTACGCTGATTGCCAGCCTGATGCACGACGTCAGCAGCAGCTACCGCCATCTCGCCGAATCCGGCCAGATCGAGCTTTCCACCACGCCATATGCGCATCCGATCATACCCCTGATGATCGATTTCGACACGGCGCGTGAGACCATGCCGGAGGCACTGATCCCGGATACGAACTATCCCGGCGGCAAGAGCCGCGCCGAGGATCACATCAAGCTGGGACGCGAATTTCACGCCCGGGTATTCGGGCAGCAGCCGAGCGGTTGCTGGCCGGCGGAGGGCAGCGTTTCGGATGCCGCGGTGTCGCTGCTGGCCAGGCATGGCTTCTCCTGGTGCGCCACCGGTGAGGGCGTTCTGCAGCATTCCTTGAAAAAGGACATCCGCCACGATGGACTGGAGCAGCTGTATCAGCCATGGCTGACCGGTGAGCACGAGCATCCGATCTCCTGCTTCTTCCGTGACGATCGCCTGTCAGACCTGATCGGATTCGAGTATTCACGCTGGGACACCCACGATGCGGTGGCCAACTTCATGCATGAATTATCCCTGGTTCGCGAGCACACGCACGGCATGAAGGCACCGGTGGTCTCCATCATCATGGATGGTGAAAATGCATGGGAACACTACCACGAAAACGGCGTACCCTTCCTGAAGCTGCTCTATCAGACGATCGCCGATCATCCCGATTATCAGCTGACGACATTCAGTGACTATCTGAAACAGCATTCGTCCGAGAAGCGCCTGGACCATCTGGTGCCAGGCTCGTGGGTCTATGGCAATTTTTCCACCTGGATCGGGGATGCCGCCAAAACCCGGGGCTGGGAATTGCTGATCGAGGCCAAGCAGGCGTTCGATGCGCACTACCCGACCCTGACACCGGAACGCCAGGAAGCGGCCGTGGAACAACTCAGAATCTGCGAGGGTTCCGATTGGTGCTGGTGGTTCGGCGACTATAACCCGGGGCCGGCAGTACGTGATTTCGACCAACTCTACCGCCAGCATCTCAAGGTACTCTATACCCTGCTGGATGCACCTGTCCCGGCCTCGCTGGACACCCCGATCTCGATCGGAGGCGGCGCGGCCGAGGGCGGCGGAACCATGCGGCGGGGTGGGACCGACTCGTGAGCCCCTGGATCGACCGGCGACGGTCAGCTGTGTTGCTGCACATCAGTTCGTTGCCCGGCCCCTTCCACTGCGGCGTGCTTGGTGACGAGGCTCTTTCCTTCATCGACCAGATCTCTGCTGCCGGGTTCAGCGTCTGGCAGTTTCTGCCGCTGGGGCCGACGCACGGCCACGGCTCACCATACGAAAGCCTGTCCGCGTTTGCCGGCAACCCGAACTTTCTCGACCTGCGCGAATGCGTGACATGTGGCTGGTTGGACAAGAAAAGCCTGCAAGCAGCCGAAGGCGGACAAGCCGCCCATGTGGCCCTGCGCCAGCAAGCCGCCCACGGTTTCTGGCTGCAGGTGGAAAATGACCGAGAGCTCGCCGCAGCCGTCCGGGGCTTTCAACGAAACCATGCCAGGTGGTTCAATGACTTCGCCCTGTTTTCGACCTTGAAGAGCATCTTGCACGACCAGCCGTGGTGGAGCTGGCCCGAGCCCCTGCGAGACCGGCATCCGAAGGCATTGACCCAGATACGCAGGAAACATGCCCCTTTGATCCGGCAATGCATCTTCGAGCAGTTTCTGTTCGAACGCCAGTGGAAACGCCTGAAGGCCCATGCCGAAACCAGGGATGTACTGCTGTTCGGGGATCTGCCGATCTATGTCGCCCATGATTCCGTCGATGTCTGGACCCAACGCGAATACTTCACGATCAACGAACAAGGGCTGTGCGACGAGGTAGCCGGCGTACCGCCCGACTACTTCTCCGAAACCGGCCAGCGCTGGGGAAATCCCCTGTACCGCTGGGACATCATGGAAGCCGATGGTTTCGACTGGTGGGTGCGTCGCATCCAGACGCGACTGGAACGCATGCATCTGTTGCGCATCGATCATTTTCGCGGGCTGGAATCGTACTGGGCCATCCCCGGGGAAAGCCAGGACGGCATCGTTGGCGAATGGCGTCTGGCCCCGGGAAACGCACTGTTGCAGACATTGCACGACAAGCTCGGCGGCCTGCCGCTGATTGCCGAGGATCTTGGCATCATCACCCCCGAGGTCAACGCACTGCGGGAGTGTTTCGGGCTGCCCGGCATGAAGATCCTGCAGTTCGCCTTCGACGGCAATCCAGACAACCCCTACCTGCCCGAGCACCATGTGCCCGACAGTGTCGTGTACACCGGCACACATGACAACGATACCACCCTGGGTTGGTTCACATCGGCCCCTCCCGAGGCGCAAGCACTTACCCTGCGCATCCTGTCGGCCACGGAAAAGGACATGCCATGGGCCATGACCGAGGCAGCACTCGCCTCACCGGCCAAGCTGGCGGTCATTCCGATGCAGGATCTTCTGGCCCTGGGTTCGGAGGCTAGGATGAACATGCCGGGTTCGCTGGATGGAAACTGGACATGGCGCATGCAGGCCACGCCTGCCCAACTGGAGCGTGCATGGCGAAAGGCCAATAGGCTGAACCGGCGGCATCAGCGCTGCTGATCCCCGTCGAGATCAGTCCATGCGGTAAAACAGGCGTGGATGCAAATGCCAGAGTACCGTCCAACCGGATTCGCCCCGCTCGAGGCACGCCACGGATGCCGCCTGCAGTTGCACGACCCCGCGCCCGGCATCGCCACAGAGCAGCAGGCCGGCCAGCCGTCCCAGATGCGGCAGATGCCCGACCAGTGCCATATCCGCATCCAGAGTTGCGAGTTGCCGTGCCCAAGCGGCGGGATCAGCATCCGGCAACAGATCGGGCATTTCATGGACATCTTCGACATGCCAGGCCTCGGCCACCATCTCTGCGGTCTGCACTGCCCTCGTTTTGCCGCTGTGGGCAATGCTCTGCGGCCTGGGACGTTCGAACAGGCTCAGAAAACCGGCCACGCGGACCACATCCTCCCTGCCCTGGCGGGTCAGTGGCCGCGCCGCATCGACGGCCGCATCCTCGGCCTGGCCATGACGGATCAGATATACACGCATCATCCCTCCATCATCAATGGATGACCTGATGTTCAAGCTAGGCCAGAATAGCAGTTGCGCAAGCAAGGAGAAGCGAAGGCATGGTCTACATCAAGACACCTGAGGAGATCGACCAGATGCGGCCCAGCTGCCACCTGGCGGCCGACGTGCTGGTGATGATCGAGCCCTATGTGAAACCAGGCATCACCACCATGGAACTCAACGATATCTGCCATGAATTTATCGTTGGCCATGATGCCTACCCATCCCCGCTCAACTACCACGGCTTCCCCAAATCCATCTGCACCTCGGTCAACCATGTTGTCTGCCACGGCATCCCGGCCGACAAACGCCTGCAGGATGGCGATATCATCAATCTCGACATCACCACCTACCTGAACGGCTTCCACGGGGATACCAGCAAGACCTTCTACGTCGGCGAGCCCCGGGTGAAGGCCCGCAAGGTCACGGAGGTTGCCCGCCGGGCACTGGATATCGGCATTGCTGCCGTGCACCCGGAAGCCACGCTCGGAGATATCGGCCATGCCATCCAGGCTTACGTGGAGGGAGAAAAGTGCTCGGTGGTGCGCGAATTCTGCGGACACGGCATCGGGCGCGAATTCCACGAGGATCCGCAGGTGCTTCATTACGGCCGGCCGGGCGAAGGCCTGAAGCTGCAGCAGGGCATGGTGTTCACGATCGAGCCGATGGTGAACATTGGCAAGGCACCGGTGAAGGTGCTGGCCGACGGCTGGACCGTGGTCACCCGCGACAAATCGCTGTCGGCACAATTCGAGCACACCCTGGCCATGACCGAGACCGGCTGCGAGGTCCTGACCCTACCTTCGTCCCCGGCCGACTAGGCGGTCGCCCCACCGTTATTTGCCGGCGCTCCCAGCCAGTGGGTCCGGTAGTTGGTCCACCTGCTCGATCAGCGCTTGCAGCTTGTGGCCATCCTCGATCTGGTCGGTCTGGTCCAGATGCGTGGTCAGATGATCGACAACATCGTCCACACGCAACGTCACCGCCTTGTTGCGCATGTCCTTGAGCAGCAACCGGCGCAGCGTATGCCAGGTAACCAGAATATCGTTGCGTCGGAATTCCAACAGGCTGGCGTTTCTCTTGGGGTCCTCCATGTTCAGCAACACGATGTCCCTGCCCAGAAAATCCAGCCAGGCGGTGGAGCTTTTCACCAAGTCGGGAAAATCCTGGTAACGGATTAACGAGGCGGTCAGCTGGTTGGCAGCGATGGCGCCGCCGATGCCGGAATGGTTGTCCAGGGCGATGGCCATCTCGCGCATCCACATGTGCATCGTCGCCAGTTCACGCTCCTTGCGTTCATTGTACGGCTTACGCGCATCCTTCCGATGCAGCACGTCGAAAGCATGGCGCATCTTGCTCAACTGATGACGAACATCCTTGAAGTCCTTCTTGAGAAACTGATTGATCACCCCCTCCGCCAGGCCCTCGATATGGGTCAGCTCCGGGGTTTGCATGGACACCCTGGCCCCAGCAACAGTGGGTGGTAGCGACACCCAGGCGGATACGGTGCCGAACACAAGCAGGGATGCGAAGGAAAGGATGCGGGTCATGGGGATGCGAGGCCTCCAGGGATCAGGAATTGCAGTTGTCGATCACCTCTTCCCCTCCAACAAGGCCCGACCAACATACGTATTTTCGGACCGGCGTAAAGCTCGATTATTACACCCTTGCCACGCGCATCGGACTGCTCACCGAGCGCCGGCATTGCCGGGTCTTAGCAGTTCCAGAAAGGCACGCCGCGAAATCGTTCTGGCACCGAGACGCTGCAGATGACCCGTATGAAACTGGCAGTCTATGACCTTCCATGACATGGCCATGGCCTGATGTACCAGATGGGCCAGGGCCATCTTCGAGGCATCGGTACGCCGGTGGAACATGGATTCGGCAAAAAACACGCCGCCGTGGAGCACCCCGTACAATCCTCCCGCCAGTTCCTGGCCGAACCATACCTCCACCGAGTGCGCGAAACCCAAGGCGTGCAGGCGGCGGTAAGCCGCGATCATCTCCGGCAGCAACCAGGTACCGTTGCCATCCCCACGGGGCTCGGCGCAGGCATGGATCACGGCTTCGAAGTCCTCATCCCAGGAAAAACGCCACCCCGGCTGGCGCATGCGCCGGGCCAGCCGGCGGGAGCAGTGGAACTCGCCCGGGAACAGCACCATGCGCGGATCGGGCGCCCACCACAGGATCGGCGTCGTTTTGTCGAACCATGGGAAGATGCCCCGGCGATAGGCGTTCATCAGTGTTTCCGGCTCGAGGTTGCCACCGATGGCCAGCAGGCCGTCCTCGTTCGCCGTTTCCGGATCTGGGAATTGGATCATGCCATATCAGAGCACGTCCAGCGGACTGATGACCGCCCCCAGGTTCTGCTGAAGCACGTGCGTATAGATTTCCGTCGTTTTCACATCGGCATGTCCGAGAAGCTTCTGCACCACCCGGATATTGGTTCCGGACTCAAGCAGGTGTGTGGCAAATGAGTGCCGCAAGGTATGGCTTGTCACCCGCTTGTTGATGCCCGCTCGCTTTGCTGCGGAGCGAATGGCTTTCTGCAAGCCGGATTCATTGACATGGTGGCGGCGGATTTCACCTGATTCCGGGTCTTTCGATAAGGATTTGGACGGGAAAACATATTGCCATTCCCAGGATTTCGGGGCGTTCGGATACTTCTTCGCCAGGCTCCCCGGCAACCAGACATTGGCCGCGCCCTCGGATACATCCCGATCGAACAGATGCTTCACGCGCTCCAGATGCCTTGCCAGTTCATCCCGAACCGATTGCGGCAATAAGGTGGTGCGATCCTTGTCCCCCTTGCCCGCACGAACCGTGATATAGCCATTGCCAAAATCGATGTCCTGCACACGCAAGCGAAGCAACTCCATCAAACGCAAACCACCTCCATACATGATGCGAGCCATCAGATGATAAATCCCATCCATTTCCGCCAACAGCAATTGAACCTCATCCCTGCTCAGCACCACCGGCAGGCGTGGCTGCCTTCGCGCGCGCGCCGGAGCCAAATCATCAGCCAGCGGCAAATCCAGCACCTCCCGATAGAGGAACACGATGCCATTGAGCGCCTGATTTTGCGTCGATATGGATACATTTCTATCCACTGCTAGATGGGTGAGAAATGCCTCGACCTCAGCCTTGCCCATATCCTTGGGATGCCGGGTGCCGTTGTATTTGATGAACCAGCGAATCCAGCGGCTGTATGCCTCTTCCGTTCGCTTGCCGTAATGGTGGTAGCGCAACACTTCGTGAACCTGATCCATCAACTTCGCAGCCTTGGGACGATACTTCGATTTGTTATTGACCGGTGGCTCAAATCGGGACATCGTTTCTCCATTCCGCGTTTACAACCCAATACGGGATATTGAGGAATTATGGCCGTATATATAGAAAAAATACATGGAATTTTTTCCTTGTATCAACACTGTTAGGCATCAGTCATGAGAATCACCAACCCCACATCACCAGAAGGACATGCGATTAAAATATCCCCGATCCGGCGGGAAGATCTAGGTAAGGTATTGATTCGCTGTCTACCGGACGGCGGCAGAATCGAGACACTGTTTAAGACACAAGAGATTATCGGTTTCTGCGCGTGGGACGGTGACAAATGCATAGCCCAGTTGCATTGCTACCGCTTGATCCTTCCTCATGGGTCCACCGACCTGTGGCCAGATTGGAGCCGCCCTTCCTATGTGAACGGTGTACTTAACGGGTGCTTAGATATCTCTGGCCCGGTTTGGTGCCATGCCTGTTTTCACGTTGGTCGTTCTATCGAGAGTTTTGCTCAGTCTGATGACGCAGATTCAAGGTATTTCGGGCGGGGCATTGGAACTGCCTTGGCTCAGGCATCCGTTCGCTGGGCCAAGGAGCATGACTACGAGGCTGTAATCGCCCCTGGAACGCCAGATGATCTCTTTTCGTTCTCTGTGTTGGCAGGAGGGCTTCCATGGACAGCGTACCAAAAGCTCGGATTCACGGATGAAACATTTGAAACTAACGATGAGCTGCCAGATTGGGTTCAGGGTATTGGGCCACCCGAGGTCATAAAAGCAATCGAGGCAGCCCCTGAAGTCATAAAAGAAGTCGAGGCAGCACTAGCTAAGGGGCGACCCGAAAGCGAGCTTCATAGCAAATTGATGGTGCTGAGGTTAAAAAATGCCTAACAATCACATGCACTCGGACAGCAAAAAGCGACGCTCCTCGTTCCTCGTCTCTCTGCTTTTTGCTGCCGGTGATGTGAAGCGTTAGACGTAGAGGAGCATTAATACATGAACTCTAAACGGATCGCACTTATCACTGGAGCAAA
>CAYRBJ010000021.1:0-31787 GCA_964422615.1 uncultured Zetaproteobacteria bacterium
TTTTCAGAGGCTGCACGAATGCCTCTATTTGTCTTGGGCCTCCGAGAGCAACCAGGCGCGGAAGGCTATGAAACGTTCGGCCTTGGCGATGCGGTCCGGGTAGACGAGGTAGTAGGCGCCGCGGCTGATGGGGAGTTCGGCGAAGGGCTGGATCAGGCGGCCGCTCTTCAGTTCCTCGGCGACAAGGTGCGGATCGACGACGGCCACGCCCAGGCCGTCGATGGCGGCCTGGATGGCGAAGTTGCGCGTCTCGAACACCGGCCCCTGTTCGGCATCGGCGTCGTCGATGCCGGCGGCGTGCAGCCACATGCGCCAGTCGTCGGAACGGAGCTGGGCGTGCAGCAGCGTGTGATGCTTGAGATCCGCTGGGGTGCCCAGCGGGTTGTCCTTGGTGGGCAGGGACGGACTGCACACCGGCACGAGTTTTTCCGGGAACAGCAGGTCGGCGTGCAGGCCCGACCATGAACCACCACCAAAGCGGATGGCGCAGTCGAAGTCACCACGCTCGAAATCGACGAGCTCGACCGAGGTGGCGATGCGCACCTCGATCTCGGGGTGCGCCTGCTGGAAGCGCACCAGGCGCGGGATGAACCAGCGCATGGCGAAGGTGGACAGCATGCTGACATGCAGGGTGTTGTCGTCGGCCGCCGGTTCAAGCAGTCTCAACGATTGCGCCAGCGTGGCGAAGCCGTCGAGCACGCCGGGCAGGATGGTGCGGCCGGCCTCGCTCAGCGCCAGTCCGCGGGCCCCGCGCTCGAACAGGCGGGTGTCGAGCCGCTCCTCCAGGGTGCGGATCTGGTGGCTCAGGGCCGACGGGGTCACATGCAGCTCGGCCGCCGCTTCGGCGAGGTTCAGGTGGCGGCCGACGGCGGCGAAGGCACGCAGGGCGTTCAGGGAGGGGAGGGATGTCAGGTCACTCATGAGTTTTTCTCATCCATGGCGGAATTAATTTCGCTTGGTTGATGCGATTATTGCATATTACCATGCGCGTCGCATTGAGAAATATTGATCTGGATGCATCGGGAGGTCGTATGGGCAGGACATTGTTCGACAAGGTGTGGGACCAGCATGTGGTCAGCCAGCATGACGACGGCGCTGCGCTGCTCTACATCGACCGGCACCTGGTGCACGAGGTGACGAGCCCGCAGGCCTTCGAGGGCCTGCGCCTGGCCGGGCGCCAGCCATGGCGCACCTCCGCCGCCATCGCCACGCCGGACCACAACGTGCCGACCGTTGATCGCGCGCAGGGCATCTCCGATGCGGTGTCGCGCGCCCAGGTCGAGGCGCTGGATGAAAACTGCCGCGACTTCGGTATCGAGGAGTTCGGCATGAACGACGTGCGCCAGGGCATCGTGCACGTGGTCGGGCCCGAGCAGGGGCTGACACTGCCCGGCATGACCGTGGTCTGCGGCGATTCGCACACATCCACGCACGGCGCCTTCGGTTCCATCGCCGTCGGCATCGGCACCTCCGAGGTCGAGCATGTGCTGGCCACGCAGTGCCTGATCCAGAAGAAGCCGAAGCGCATGCGCATCACCGTCGATGGCGAGATGCCCCCCGGCACCACCGCCAAGGACATGGCGTTGTTCATTATCGGCCACATCGGTACGGCCGGCGGCACCGGCTTCGCCATCGAGTTCGCCGGCGCGGCCGTGCGTTCGCTGTCGATGGAGGGGCGCATGACGCTGTGCAACATGACCATCGAGGCTGGTGCGCGCTGCGGCATGGTGGCGGTCGACGACACCACCATCGACTACGTGCGCGGACGCCCGTATGCGCCGAAGGGTGCGCAGTGGGATGCGGCGGAGGCGGCCTGGCGCGATCTGCATTCAGACGCCGATGCCGAGTTCGATAGAGAGCTGACACTGAACGCCGCCGACATCGCGCCGCAGGTCAGCTGGGGCACCAGCCCGGAGATGGTGGCGCCGGTGAGCGGCCATGTGCCGCAGCTGGATCAGGCGAGGGATGCGGTGCAGCGCGAGGGCTGGACGCGGGCGCTGGCCTACATGGATCTGAAAGCCGGCATGCCGATCACGTCGATTTCCGTCGACAAGGTGTTCATCGGTTCGTGCACCAACGCCCGCATCGAGGATCTGCGCGCTGCCGCCGAGATCGCCAAGGGGCGCAAGGTGGCTGCCAGCGTCAAGCAGGCGATGGTGGTGCCAGGCTCGGGCCTGGTGAAGCAGCAGGCGGAAGCAGAAGGGCTGGATAAGGTGTTCACCGAGGCGGGCTTCGAGTGGCGCGAGCCGGGCTGCTCGATGTGCCTGGCGATGAACGCGGACCGCCTGGAGCCGGGCGAGCACTGCGCCTCGACCAGCAACCGCAACTTCGAGGGGCGCCAGGGCCAGGGCGGGCGCACGCATCTGGTCAGCCCGGCGATGGCCGCCGCCGCCGCCGTTGCCGGCCATTTCGTCGACGTGCGCGACTGGAAATAAAGGAGATCACCATGCAGGCATTCACCGTGCACGAGGGCATCGTCGCCCCCCTGGACCGGGCCAACGTCGATACCGATGCGATCATCCCGAAGCAGTTCCTGAAGTCGATCAAGCGCACCGGCTACGGCCCCTACCTGTTCGACGAGTGGCGCTATCTGGATCGTGGCGAGCCGGGCATGGATTGCACGAACCGCCCGCGCAATCCCGATTTCGTGCTGAACCAGCCGCGCTACCAGGGCGCCTCGATCCTGTTGGCGCGCGATAACTTCGGCTGCGGCTCCTCCCGGGAGCATGCGCCGTGGGCGCTGGACGATTTCGGCTTCCGCTGCGTTATTGCCCCCAGCTTCGCCGACATCTTCTACAACAACTGCTTCAAGAACGGGCTGCTGCCGGTGGTGCTGAAGGCCGACGAGGTCGACGCATTGTTCCGAGCCTGCGAGGGTGCCGAGGGCTTTTCCGTGCGTGTGGACCTCGAGAAGCAGCAGGTCGCGGCGCCGGACGGCAGCGTCTACCACTTCACGGTCGATGCCTTCCGCAAGCATTGTCTGCTGAACGGTTTGGACGATATCGGCCTGACCTTGCAGGAAGCCGACGCCATCCGTGCCTACGAGGCAAAACGGCGCAGCGAGGCGCCGTGGCTGTTTGCCGCCGGCGATCGCCCGTCCTAAGATGCCACTGCTCCCGTCGGGGGCGTCATCCGGAAAACTGGCAGGAGAAGGGCATGAACAGGATGGGCATGAAAGCGACGGTACTGGCGTTGATGCTGGGTCTGGCGTCCTGCGCCACGACCGGGGATTCGGCCAATAACAACTACCAGAAGACCAAGGAAGGGGCGGCCGTGGGGGCGCTGGCCGGTGCCGCTCTCGGCGCCATCGTCGGCTATAGCGGCAATCGCGGCGGCGGCGCCCTGCGCGGGGCCCTGGTCGGGGCGGCGGCGGGTGGTGCCATCGGTGCCGGTGTCGGTAACTATATGGACAGGCAGCAGGCCGAGTTCAACAAGAAGCTGGCGGCGGAGGAACGCGCTCACCAGATCGAGGTGCAGCGCCTGAAGGATGAGAGCCTGAAGGTGACGATGAACGGCGAGGTCTCGTTCGATTTCAATTCGGCGGCCATCAAACCGGCCTTCGATACGACGCTGAACAAGGTGTCCGATATCCTGAACCGCTTTACGCTGACGCACATCCGCATCGTCGGCTATACCGACAATATCGGCTCGGCCTCCTACAACCAGTTGCTGTCGCAGCAGCGGGCGCAGGCTGTGGCCAATTACCTGGCGGACCACGGCGTGGCCCCAGAGCGCCTGTCGACCGTGGGTATGGGAGAATCCCAGCCGCGCGCCAGCAATGCCACCGCCGCCGGGCGCCAGCTGAACCGGCGGGTGGAGATGCTGATCATTCCCGACCAGGGCGCCTCCTAAGCCTGCAAGCCCGGCCGCTGGCCGGGCTTTTTTTGTGCTATACCCAGAGAACAAATAACGGACGATGGCCGTCTGTGCGGGGGTGCCATGAGCAAGGCATTGCGCATCGTACTTTGGGTGCTGGGCGGGCTGCTGGCATTGCTGATCATCGTGCCGATGCTGATTCCCAGCGCCAGCTACCGGCAGGCCGCCGAGAAGGCGACGACCAATGCGCTGGGCATGCCGGTGAAAATCGGGACGCTGGGGCTGCGAGCCCTGCCGGTTCCCGGCGTATCGGTGTCCAAGGTGCGGGTCGTGGATGTCGCCGGTGGAACCCCCCGCCTTGTCGTCGGTTCAGGTCGCGTGTCGGTGGCGGTGGCGCCGCTGTTTTCCGGGCACGTGGAGCTGAAGGGCATCACCTTCAACAACGTCACCCTGCGCACCTCCGAAAAGGCGAAGGGCGGGGATGTGCATACGGTGCACATCGACAAGGTGACCGGCGCGGTCAGGCTGGCGGGCAATGCCCTGGACATGCCGGACTGGCGACTCTCCCTGTACGGCGGCACCGTGCGTCTGCATGCCACGCTTTCGCCGCTGTCCGGCAAGGACAGCACCCTGTCCGGCACGGTGAAGGCCGAAGGCATCCATATCCAGCCGCTGCTGGCCGATGCCGCCGGCCAGAAGCGGATCACCGGCACGTTGTCATCAACTCTGAAGATCAGTGCCAGGGGGGAGGATGAGGCCCAGATGCAGCGCACCCTGGCTGTCGATGGCCCGGTGCGCCTGACCAAGGGACAGCTGACGGGCCTGGGTCTGGAAGGCTCGGCGGCGGCCCTGCTGATCGGCGGCAACCTGGCCGGCGGCCCGGTGGTATTCGATCATTTCGATCTGCAGTTGAAGGTGCGCGGCCGGAACATCTGGCTGAACGACATCGCGCTCGCCTCCTCGCATCTGAACGCCAAGGGGCAGGTGAAAATCGCCGCGGACAAGAAACTGAGCGGTCAGATCGAAACCTCCGGCATGAAGGGGCTGACGGGTACCAAGCTGCTGGTGGCCGGCACCACCGATTCCCCGCGTGTCTATCCGGCGCCGTCCTCGCTGATCGGAGGCGCCATCGGAGGCGCCGTCGGAGGCCCGGTTGGGGCGGCCGTCGGCTCGAAGGTCGGCGGTGCCGCCTCCGGGGCGCTGAAAAAGCTGTTCGGCAAGTAGCGGGTGCTTTTTTTGCACATGGCCGAAAGCAGACGTTCAAGCTACCAGAATGACCTCTAAGCCGTGCCCAGATTCATCCTGTATGGGACAAGAGGATTCGAACAAACAGTGTTTCGGGTCGACAGTGGGTGCTCAATCATCCGGTCAATCGCAGGCATCGGGCGAGAAACGGAAGGTGATGATGCGCAGGGCGACCAGCGTGATGATGACCGCCACGCTCAGCAGGGCCTCCGGGGCGCTGTAGTGGGTCCGATACCACAGACCGATCAGTTCGCCGGTCAGTACGACGAGGGCGGCGTCGAGGATGAAGGTGACGCGCACGCGGCCGATCTGCAGGTAGGATTGCAGCGTACGAATCAACTCCAGAGCGGCCAGCATCGTGACGACCTCGGTGATCATTGTCTTTGCGGGTTTCGTCCAGCTGGTGTCGATGGTCGAGTACAACAGTATGCCCAGGTGGATGACGCCGGCGGCGAGCCAGAAGTAGATGACCAGCATGACCAGCCCGACCATCAAACGCACGGCCTTCTCGTGCCAGTTTGACCTGAGGAGAAAGAAGTCGATAGATGCTTTGGCTTCGGTTTTTCGTTCGTCGACGATGGCGTCCATATATCCTCCGTTCCATGGAGCTAGCACGATTCCTGTCGCCGGCGGAGTGTGGGAATGGAACTGTTACAGTCAGATGAAACGAACCTGAGGTAATGGTGATGGTCTGGGGAAGGTCAACGCGGCATGGCGTCGGGTGCACATCGCAAGGGAAGGGTCACCTTGTTGCAGGGGTCAGAGGTAGGTGAGCACCTCGTCGACGAAGGTATCGGGCCGGAAGGGCTTCTCGATGAATCCCTGGAAATCCTCGCTGGCCACCACCTTGTGTGCCCACTTCTCCGGATAGGCGGTAACGGCCACCACCGGGGTTTGCCTGGTCGCCTCGATTTGCCGCAACCTGTGCATGGTCGCCACGCCGTCCATCTCCGGCATGCTGAGATCCATCAGGATCAGGTCGG
This sequence comes from uncultured Zetaproteobacteria bacterium, assembly GCA_964422615.1. GTDB lineage: Bacteria > Pseudomonadota > Zetaproteobacteria > Mariprofundales > Mariprofundaceae > DATLWN01. The sequence continues at coordinate 6,045 of CAYRBJ010000021.1, forward strand.
GAAGTTCCTGCCCGGCGACACGCAGCGCCTGCTCGCCATCCTCGGCCACGAGTATATCGTGTCCTGCATCCGCCAGCAGCGTGCCTGCCAGTTCTCGGTACAGGGGATTGTCATCAACGATCAGTATCTTTGCCATTGTGTCCTTCCTCAGAGGGCTTGCCCGTGCGCCTATCCCCGTGGTGGGTGATCCAGTCCGGAATATCTCCAGATGGCATGGGTCTAGCCATATAATAACCCTGAGCCTTGTCACAGCCAAAATTTGCCAGTTTTTCCCACATGGTTTCGTTCTCGATGCCTTCCGCCACGACAAACAGTCCGAGGGAATGCGCCAGTTGAATGGTCGCCTGCACGATATTGGCGTCCTTTGGGTTGTCCAGCATATGATGGATGAACGCCCGGTCGATCTTCAGTTCATCCACGGGCAGATCCTTGAGATAAGCCAGCGATGAGTACCCCGTGCCGAAATCGTCGATCGACAGCTCCACGCCGAGGTCATGGATCTGGCCCAAGTGCCGCTTGGCCATTACAGGGTCCCACATCAGGCCGGTTTCGGTGATTTCGAGTATCAGCCGAGCCGGTGAGATCCCCCAACGTTCGATGCCGTCCCGGATACGCTCGACGATATCCGGATTCATCAGGCTGCGGGCCGAGATATTGATGCTGACGGGCAGTTCTAGCCCCTGAGTATGCCATTGTGCCACCTGCCGCATGGCCTCGTTGAGCACCCATGCCGTGAATGAATGGATGAGGTTGGTGTCCTCGATCATGGGAATGAACAGGTCGGGAGTGATCAGGCCTTTTTCCGGATGCTGCCAACGTACCAGGGCCTCGGCCCCGCTGGGGCTGCCATCCAGCATGTTCAGTTTCGGCTGGTAGTACAGGACCAGCTCCCCGCTGTCCATGGCGTGGTTGATCTCTCCCAGCAACGACAGGTGTTCGATACCGAAACGCTCCATATCGGGATCGTAGAAGGCGAAGCCGGTGCGCAGGCGCTTGGCGGCATCCAGGGTTACCTCCGCCCGGCGTAACACGTCTTCCGGCGTGCTGTTGGTATTGTCGGCAAATAGGTCCACGCCGATATTGGCCTCGATGTCGATGCTGTACGCATCCAGGTGGAATGCATCGGCAAGTACGCCCTGGATTTTCCCGATGGAGGAGAGATAGGACTTCGCGGTCTGCAGTGCCGGCCAGAGCACGGCGAAATCATCGCCGCCGATCCTGGCGACGAAGCATTGGTGCCGTTCCAGGGTCGACAGACGCCTGCCGACCTCCTTGAGCAGCTTATTGCCAGCCGCCCGGCTCAGGGTTTCATTGACCGTCTTGAGCCGCGCGATGTCCAGCAGGAACAATCCGAATGGCTGCTGCGCATTGATCCGGTGCCTCATGTTCTCGATCAGTGAGCTGAGATTGGCCAGACCGGTCAGCGGGTCGCGGCTGGCCAGCTCAAGCAGTTCCGCCTGCTGCTGCTTGCGTTCCGTCATGTCCTGGATGAACCCGAAAAATCGCCGTTTGCCGTCCTCCGATGTTTCACCAAGATAGATGTGCAGCGGAAAAACGCTGCCGTCCTTTCTGCTCCCTTCCAGTTCGCGCCCCTCGGGGCCGATGATGCGCGAATCCCCCGTTTCGAGATAGCGGTGGATGTAATCGTCGTGCTGATCGCGGTGGGGGGTCGCCATCAGCATACTGATCTTACGGCCGAGCACCTCGGTGTCGGCATAGCCGAACATGCATCCGGCGGCAGCGTTGAAGGACAGGATGGTGCCCTGATCATCGATGGTGATGATGCCGATGGGGGCGTTATCGATGATTGCCTGCATACAACTCCTCCGGGGGAATCAACAGCATTCCGCACCGGTTATCCATGATAACATAGCCCCTCTGCTGCGAAGTGCCCATACCCAAAAGCAAAAGACGGTATCTTCCTCCCTTGTTGAAGGCCTGGCACATCTTGCATTTGGCCTGGGGCTGGCGGCTTCGGACACGCCGGACCAGCCCGGGATCAAGCCGGTGGGCACCAGCATCAGGATCATTCTTTTCGTGACACGATCCCACATCGTTTCTTGGATATCGCATGGCGGTAACGCCGCCTGATATGCGTAATACCGGCAGTTGCATTCAGGCCGAATGCAAAAAATAAAAATGTGAGGACGGCCGGTGCGTTTGCGCTGTGGTTGTGAAAGACTGTCGGCATGAGCGGGGCGGTAGTCAGCGCGCGCGGGGTGCGCAAGCGTTTCGATGGGCGCGAGGTCATCTGCGGTGTGGACTTCGACATCCGTCCGGGCATTTGTTTCGGCATACTCGGACCGAATGGTGCGGGCAAGACAACGTTGATCCGTATGCTGCTCGGCATGTCTCCGGTTTCCGGCGGCGACTACACACTGTTCGGTCGTCCGGCCGGCGATCGCGAGGTACGCGCTCGCATCGGCGTGGTGCCGCAGATGGACAACCTCGATCCGGACTTCACGGTGCGCCAGAATCTCATCGTCTATGCGCGCTATTTCGGTCTGTTGCCCCGCCAGGCCGAGCCAAGGGCCGAGGAACTCCTAAGCTTTGCCGAGCTGTCGCAGCGTGGCGACAGTCCGGTGTCCAGCCTGTCCGGTGGCATGAAGCGGCGGCTGTTGATCGCGCGCTCCCTGATCAATGATCCGGATCTGGTGATGCTCGACGAGCCGACTACCGGTCTGGATCCCCAGGCAAGGCACCTGATCTGGCAGCGCCTGCGCGAGCTGAAACGCCGCGGCAAGACGCTGGTGCTGACCACGCACTACATGGAGGAGGCCGAGCAGCTGTGCGACGAGTTGATGGTGCTCGAGCATGGCCGCATTCTGGCCCGCGGCTCGCCCGGCCAGTTGAAGCAGGCACATGTGGAACCGGAGGTGGTGGAACTGCGCGGCGGCATCTCGGATGCCGGCGTCGAAGAGCTATGTTTGGGGCTCGACATACGGCGCGAACATGTGGGCGATACATGGTTCTGTTACGGCCAGGACGCCAGGCTGCTGGTGTCACGCTGTGCCGAGGTGCCGGGACTGATTTTCGTGCACCGGCCGACCAACCTCGAGGACGTGTTCCTGCGCCTGACCGGCCGGGAGCTCCGGGATTGAACATGGCTGCCCGCATCCTCGCCGTCTGGCGCCGCAATTTCATGGTGTGGCGCAAGCTGGCTGCCGTGTCGCTGCTCGGTAATTTCGGCGATCCCTTCCTGTACCTGCTCGGGCTTGGCTACGGGCTCGGCCTGTACATCGGCAAGATGGGCGGCATTCCATACATGGCATTCCTGGCCAGCGGCATCCTGTGTTCGAGTGCGATGAACACCGCCACCTTCGAGGGCCTGTACTCCGCCTTCACGCGCATGAATCAGCAGCACACCTGGGAGGGCATGATGGCCACCCCCCTGGGCCTGGCCGATATCGTGGCCGGCGAGATCCTGTGGGCGGCCACCAAGAGCCTGATCAGCTGCGCGGCGATCCTGATCGTGGCCCTGCTGCTCGGAGGCGTGCAGACGCCGGTCACCGCCTGGCTGGCCTTGCCCGTGGTGTTCCTGTCCGGATTGTGCTTTGCCGCCATCGCCCTGGTGGTGTGCGCGCTGGCGCCGAGCTACGACTTCTTCATCTACTACTTCACGCTGCTGGTGACGCCGATGTTCCTGTTTTGCGGTGTATTCTATCCGCTTGCGGCGCTGCCGCACGCAGCCCAGGCCGTGGCGCAGCTGCTGCCGCTGACCCACGCCGTGGCGCTGATGCGCCCGCTGCTGACGACGTTGCCACTGCATCATGCATGGCTGCACCTGGCCGTGCTTGCTGCTTATGCGGCAGTCGGGTTCGTGCTGGCGGTGCGCCTGGCCTCCCGGCGCCTGCTGCGTTGATGGACGGGCCGTTGAGTCGCGGGCCGCACGGCGTAGAGTAGGCACATGTCCTATCTCGTGCTGGCCCGCCGCTGGCGTCCGAAGCGTTTTGCCGACCTGGTGGGTCAGGACGTCGTCGTACGCACGCTGAAGAATGCCCTGGCTGGCGGCAATCTGGCGCATGCATATCTGCTGACCGGCATCCGCGGCGTCGGTAAGACGACGATCGCGCGGCTGATGGCGATGGCCGTCAATTGTGCGAACCCATCGGAGGGCGAGCCCTGCGGTGAATGCGAGGCGTGCACGGCCATCCTGCGCGGTTCCAATCTCGATGTGCAGGAGATGGATGCCGCCAGCCACACCGGCGTGGACGACGTGCGCGAGATTCTCGACGGTGTGCGCTATCCGCCGACCAGCCTGAAATACAAGGTATACATCATCGATGAGGCGCATATGTTGTCCAAGAGCGCCTTCAATGCGCTGCTGAAGACACTGGAAGAGCCTCCGGCGCGCGTGTTGTTCATCCTTGCCACCACCGAGGTCGACAAGCTGCCGGTGACCGTGCGCTCGCGTTGCCAGCGCTTCGATCTGCGCCGGCTGGGCACGGCCGAGATTGCCGCCTATCTGCAGCACGTGCTGGCCGAGGAGAACATCGCCTGCACGGAGGAGGCGACGGTGGAGATCGCCCGCGCTGCCGACGGAAGCGTGCGCGATGCGCTGTCGCTGGCCGAGCGCGTGCTGAGTTATGCGCCGGAAGGCATCAACGTCACCGATGTGCGCCAGGCCCTGGCCCTGGTCGGGCCCGAGCCGGTGCGTCGGCTGGCCGAGGCGACATTCGCATCCGATGCTGCTGGGGCGCTTGCCGTACTGCGCGAGGCCCTGGTGCACGGTCATGCGCCGCGTGCCCTGGCGGTGGCTCTGGGCGAGCTTCTGCATGAGCTGAGCCTGGTGCAGGTCGATGCCGGGCTGTTGGAATACGAGGCTGGCGAGGAGCATCGTGATTGGCTGCGGCAGTGGGCGGCGGCACGTGATGCGCTGGATCTGGACCTGCGCTACCAGGTGGTGGTGCACGCACTGCGCGATCTGGGCTGGGTGGATGAGCGGCGCGGCGTGGAGATGCTGCTGTTGCGTTTGAGTTATCTCGATCGCTTGGCCGGTGCTCCGGTGCCTGCCGATTCGGGACGACCGGCCAAGGGCTCGCCGCCACCCGCTGCCTCCCCGGAAACGGCAACCGGAGCGGCATCGGCTGCCTCCGCAGATGCTAAGGGGGCGGTGTCTGAGGCGGTCGCGGCTGAGGCCCCGGCCGAAGCCCCGGCCGAGGAAGGTGATCTGCCGCTGGTGCAGCAGGGGTCGCCCGGCTTCAAATATGGCAGCTGGGAAGAGGCGGTGTCGGCCTATGGCGCGATCAAGCCCGGGGTGGCGGCGATGCTCGACCATGTGATCTGCGCCCATTTCGGCGACAAGGTCCGTCTGGGTTTGGATGCCCATCAGCAGCGGGCGCTGTCGCACCCGGACCGCATGGCCTTTACCGAATGGCTGGGGCGCGAGGTGTTCTGGGAGTCGAAGGATGAGCACCAGGGGGAAACGCTGTCCGAGATACGGGTGCAACGTGCCGAGGCCGAGGAGGCCCGGCTCAGGGCCCATGCCGAGGGCGATCCGCACGTGCAGACGCTGATGCAGGAGCTTGATGCGCAGCTGACGCGGGTGCGTCCGGCCGGGACGCAGGGCGAGGATTCGGATGCGACCGAGGCCGAAGTTGAGTAATATCGAGCGCTTTCTAAAGCGCAATCGAGAGAGGCAGACATCATGATGAATATGGGAAAGATGATGCATCAGGCCAAGAAGATGCAGGAAAAGATGCAGCAGATGCAGCAGGAGATGGCCCAGGCCGAGATCAGCGCCGAGGCGGGTGGTGGCATGGTCCGGGTCGTGGCCACCGGAGACAAGCGCATCCGCCGCATCGAAATCGATCCGGCCCTGTGGCAGGAACAGGACAAGGCCCTGATCGAGGACATGGTGGCGGCGGCCGTGAATGCCGCCATGCAGCAGATCGATGATACGCTGGCGACCAAGCAGAAGGAGATGTTCTCCGGCATGCCGCTGCCTCCGGGTTTCTCGCTCTGATGCTGCACCTGCCCGGCATGCCGGCACCGTTGGCGCGCGTGGTCGAGATGCTGGGCTCGTTGCCCGGCATCGGTCCGAAGACGGCGTTGCGCATGGGGTTGAACCTGCTGCGCCAGCCGGCCGCGCAAGTGGAACAGCTGGCCGGGGCACTGGCGGATCTGCATCGGGAGATGGGCTTCTGCGAGCGTTGCGGCTGCTTTGCCGAGCATGAACGGTGCGCCATCTGTGCCAGCGAGCGCCGGGCCAACGGCCTGGTATGCGTCGTCGAACAGCCGGTGGATGTGCTGATGCTGGAGCGCAGCGGCGATTTCCATGGCCGCTACCATGTGCTGCACGGCCGCCTGAGCCCGGTCGACGGCATCGGCCCGGAACAGCTGCGTCTGGCTTCGCTCGATCGGCGGGTGGCCGACGGCGAGGTGCAGGAGATGATCCTGGCCACCAGCGCCACCGTCGACGGCGAGGCCACGGCACATTTCCTGGCCCGGCGCTACCAGGCATCGGGCATCAGGGTGTCACGCATCGCCCGCGGGGTGCCGGAGGGCGGCGAGCTGGAATATCTCGACGAATACACCCTGGGGCGGGCGCTGGCGCAGCGTGTGGTATGGGAACAGCGGCCCTAACCCCCGCCAGCCCCTGATAGCAGCCGGATGTATTCGGTCTCTTCCCTTTTGACGGCAATGAAGTTGTTACCGAGGAAATTTTCCCGGTCGAAGTGGTAGGAGAAAAATTCCACGTAACGGGGATAGATCTTTCCGACCGCAAACCCGTGGCCTTCAAGCATGGCGGTCAGATCCCGAAGGTGAGAGGCGCACGGGCTCGAAGGTGTGAATGAGGCTGTCCGGGTGGCTTCTGGCGAAGCGTGCGCACTACTGGCCGACGTTGGCTCCGACATCGAGGACGGTTTGCGGCTTCAGCACCTCGGCCAGCTTTATGACCCGCATTTCCCCGTTGCTTTCCATATCGAAATTGACGTTTCTGCCCGGTAGCGGAACTGGTCCGCATAGCGGCAGACGCTTGCGCACCAGGACCGGTTTCGGTTTCGTGCAACAAATGCGCCGAATGACGAGGCAAGCCTGGGAAAAAGGCGGTCGAATGGCTTGTTGCGCATGGGTATCCTTGAAAGATGGGGTTGGCAGTGCATGCGGTGGGCGTGGGAACCACAATGCCACTTTCGCATGCTGGGCCAAAGCGTGCGCGAATGCATCGTTGCGGTTTTCGGGCCTGTGCCATACCGTCATTTCCATGTGAGAGGGGGGACGACAAGGTTGTCCAGAGGCGTGCTACAGGTAATCTCGCGGAATATCCTGTCCCAGTGGGGATTGTACGCGCTCAATGCCGTGATGCTGTTAGCCATCACGCCCTTGCTGGTGCACGGACTTGGCGATGACGCATTCGGCGTATGGGTCATTACCGGGAATGCCATTGCCTGGCTGATGGTCATGGATTTCGGCATTGGTTCGGCAGTGCTTCGTTTTGGAGCGCTGATTCTGAAACAGGATAAGGGCGTTTCCGGGGAACTGCAGGCGCTTTTCAATTCCGCACTGTTCATGTTCATGGTGATAGGCGGCCTTGCGATCGGGATCGCGTTGCTGCTCGGCGGCCTGATTCCCGACCGGTTTTTCGCGGCTGCGTTGACGCGGGGCGCATTCGTCGACTTCTCCCTGATCCTGGGTTTGGCGCTGGCGCTGAACTTTTGGGGGCAGGCATTTAGCGCCATGCTGCAGGCGTATCAGCGGTTCGATCTGGTCAATATGATCAAGGTCATCGGCCTGCTTTTGCGTATCATCCTGTACGGCTGGCTGATGATGCACGGATACGGCCTGCTGGGGCTTGCCTCAGCGACGTTGGCAAGCACTTTGGTTTCGACTGCGGTGCTGCTGATCGTTTCCAGGGTCACGGTCCGGTGGCGGATTTCGTTGGGCAGCTTCTCGTCGAGTTGGGTTTCGAGGCTGTTCGGGTACGGTGGACTTATGCTGGTCATTGTCATTGCGGATCAGGTTCGCTTCGCCCTCGACAGTGTCATCGTCGCTGCTTATCTATCGCTGGCGCTGGTCACTGTCTACGGGATCGGCGCCGCATTGACGACGGTCTTCAGGGAGGTCGTCGGTGCCTTGGTGCCGGTATTCGTGCCGCTATTCTCGGAGGAGCAAGCGAATGGCGCTTCACCGAGGTTCCTCCTTGCCACACGTCTTTTTTCCCTCGCGGTATGGGGATTTGGTTTGCTGCTGATTGTTGTGGCCGATCCGTTTATCAGACTGTGGATGGGGGATTATGGCCAGTCGGCGCATGTTGCTTATGTTCTGATCGCCGGTTTTCTCGTGGCCTCCTCTCAATCTCTTTCGTTCAGCCTGATGTACGGGCAAGCCAGACATCTGCCGGTTGCGGTAATCAGCGTGATCGATGCACTGGCCAATCTCGGCCTGAGTTTGTGGCTGGTACGCGGTTACGGCGTGATCGGTGTGTCGCTGGGAACGAGCATTCCGTTTCTTTTCACCTACGGCGTCCTTTTCCCCGTGATCGTCAGCCGCTCCCTGAGCATTCCCCTGTATGCCTACGTGCGCGAGGCGTTATTGATACCCGGAGGCTTCGCTCTGTTGGTGCTGGCTCTTGCGGTGTTGGCAGGCAATGTCTGGCGGCCTGTTGGCTGGCCGGAATTGATCTTGGCGGGCATGCTTATAGTCGGCGGCTACGCCTTGCTGGCCTGGTTCAGCGTGGTGGGTGGTGATGGCAGGTTGTTTCTGCGTAAGCTTATTCAGGATCGGGCCTTGCGCGGAGAGGCTGAGTAGGCGTGAGCTTCGGACAGAGGCTGAAACGGGCGGTGGTGCGTTCGCCATGGATGGGCGGTTGGGTGCGCCGATGTCTGCGTCGGTTGCTGCGGTGGGTGCCGTTTCCTGTGACTGCCGAAGCTAGGATAATGGCCTGGATGGTCCGCTGTACCCAGGGCGGAACCGTTGAATTCTGCAACTCGGACGGCATACGTTTCCGCCTTGATTTGCGGGAGTACGTCCAGGCCAGAGTCTATTGCTACGACTATTACGAGATCGATTGCGTGCGGGCGACTAAGAATCTGATGACGGCTGGAGCGACGGTTGTCGATGTCGGCGCGAACATCGGGCAATATAGTCTGCTGGCCGCCTCGTTGGTTGGCAAAGCGGGACGGGTGGTTGCCTTTGAGCCCGATCCCGATATCGCCTGCCATTTGCGGGAACACATCGCCATGAATGGTTTCGGGATCGAGGTGCAGCAGTATGCCCTTGGCGATAAAGATGGGCGGCAGGGCTTTTACCCGGCTGGCTGGGCCGGGAATCAGGGCCAGGGCTCGCTTTTGCCGGCCGAAAGCGACCGGAGCGGCATCCGCAAGTCGCAATCTGTCGACGTCGAGGTGAAAAGACTCGATGACGTGATGCAAGCCATGGCGATCGGCTATATCGATTTTCTCAAAATCGATGTGGAGGGCTACGAGTTGCGCGTGCTGCAGGGCGGAGAAAAGCTGCTGCAGGCCGGAAACATTGCGGCGATGATGGTGGAACTGTCGCCGCAGAATCTTGGGCAATCGGGGGATAGTGTCGAATCGTTGGTAGGTTATCTTGCCGGGTATGGCTACGATCCATTTGTGGCTGACCGGAAGGGGCGGCTGCTGCCGATGAGCTTGCCCGTCCGTGCTGATGTCAATGCCTTTTTCATCCTGGGGGGACTGGCCGTTGAATAGAGCCGCCTTGATGGTGCTGGCGAGTTTTGATGGCGCGGCGGGAACCGAGAACATGAGCTCTTTGCTGATCAGTGCGTTGGCTAAGCACTACGCCGTTTCGCTGTGGAGCATAAATCGGAAGGGCCACTTTTTCCGGCAGATCGAACCGCAGATGGCCGGGTTGCATGCATTTTCTTCGGGGCGGTTTTCCGGCATCAGGAATGCCCTGCGGCTGGCGGTGGCCATGCTGCGGTGCCAGCCGGCGGCCGTCATGGTATTCGAATACCGGATGGGCATTGCCCTCGGAATGGCTCTGTCCTGGCTTCCCGCGCCATGGCGCCCATTCACCATATTCTGCCATCACGTGCAGTTGCGCTATCGCCTCGAACACGCACCGGCGCGTGAGGCCAGGAGGATACGGCGGTTGTTCCCGCTGATAAACGTGCATACGGTGCCATCCCAGGCACTGGCGGATGAACTGCTCGATTGCCTTTCCGGCCTGGATGCGTCAAGCATCCGGGTCATTGCCAATGGCATCGATTTGAGCCGAATCGCTGAGTTGGCGAGGGCACCGCTTGAACAGGATCGGGACGATGTTCTTTATCGATGCGTCTGCCTGGGAGCGCTGCGTCCGGATAAGCATATCGATGAGGTGATCCGGGCGTTTTCCGAACTACCGCTGTGCGATGACGCCCTGTTGTGGATTATCGGGGATGGTCCGCAGCGGGAAAGCCTCGTGGAATTGGCCCGGAGCCTGGACGTCGGTGATCGCTGTATGTTTCTGGGGGAGTTGACCAACCCCCACCCCTACCTGGCTCGCGCCACGCTGCTTGTCCATATGTCGGAACGGGAAACCTTCGGACTCGCCGTCCTGGAGGCGATGGCGCATGGGGTGCCGGTGCTGGCGATGTGCGAACAGACGGACGGCCTGCGCACCATCCTGCAGGACGGCGTGCAGGGAAGGCTGATCGAGGGAAACAACCGCCACGCCTTCGTTCAGGCATGGCAAGCCCTGTTGGCGGATGCCGACACGCGGCGGCGCATGGGTGAGGCCGGCAGGATACAGGCGCAGCGCTTCCCGGCTGGAGCCATGTACCGTGGTTACCGGCAACTGCTCGGGTTGGAGGGGTGAGCATGCCGGCGGAGATCGCCGTCAGCGTCATCGTACCGGTATTCAATGGTGCGGATACGCTGGACCGTTGCCTGGCGGCGCTGGCGGCGCAGCATCGACGCGACTTCGAGCTGATTGTTGTCGACAATGGTTCATCCGACGGATCGGCCGTCGTGGCCGAACGCTGGCGTCAGCGGATATCCGTGCCTTTGCATGTACTGCACGAAGCGAAGCCGGGAGCGGGGGCGGCGCGCAACCACGGGGCACGGCGGGCGGGCGGGCGTTTACTGGCCTTTACCGATGCCGATTGCGAGCCCGATGCCGACTGGCTGGACATCGGCTTGGCCATGCTGGCGGAGAGCGAACGGGACGTCTGTGCTCTGGCGGGACCGGCCTGGGGTACGCTGGAGGGTGATGTCGCCGCCCGTTTGCTCGGGCTGACCTCGCTATCGGTTGGACTGACCGAGAATATTTATCGAGATGCCGGCGATACTGGCACACAGGGCTTTGCCGCCGCCAACCTGTGGATGACAAGGGATATGTTCCTGGACCTGCAGGGCTTCGACGAATCGCTGGCGCATACCGGTGAGGACATGGACCTGTGCGCCCGTTTCTACAGGGCGGGGGGACGGCTCCGTTACTCGCCCGCGCTGCGGGTGCGCCATATCCATCCGGTGGGCATGGCCAATATGTGGCGCAAGCAGGTGCAATACGGGCGAGCGCATGCCTGGCTGCTGCGCAGGTATGGCGAGTCGGGAATCCATCTCGATCTGCCATGGCTGGGACATCTGCGCATCCCCTGCCGCTGCTTCATCTGGTGCAATCTGGCATCGGCGGAGAAAAAGGTGCTTCTGCTTCTGCTGCTTTCCTGCTGGCTGCCGTGGCTGTTGTTGCTGGTGCCGGTCTATGCCCACTGGACCGGCCGCCACCTCTGCCAGCGGGCAGCGGCACTCGGTATGAGATGCGGCGTGCTTGAACCGCTGGCACTGGGGGGCCTGCTGGTAATGAAGTCCGCTGCCATGACATGGGGTCGCCTGCGCGGCAGTTGCCGGGGAGTGGTGACATGCTGAACGGCGATAGGGTGCCGGCGGTGTCGGTACTGATCTGTACCCGGGATCGCCGGGATGGGCTTGATGCGCTGCTGGCCGATCTGCGGCAGCAATCTTACGCGGGCGCGATCGAGATTGTCGTGGTCGAGGAGACCGATGATCCGCGCCCACCCGACGGCGTCAAATATGTGCCGTTGCCGGTGCGCAACCACGGTATCGCCTATGCGCGCAACCGGGCGCTCGCCGCAGCCAGCCACGAACTGGTCGCATTCGTCGACGACGATTGTCGCATATCCCAGGATTGGCTGCAGGCGTTGCTGGCGCCGTTCGCCGATGCGCATGTAGTGGGCGTGCAGGGCGGGGTGACGGTGCCGGACAGTACCAACGCCATCGGCTGGGCCGAGAGCTTGCTGGGGTTTCCCGGCGGTGGCATCAGCCGCGTGCATCGGGCCTGCGACCACAATCAGGATACGTTTGAGGTGTCGACGTTGAATGCCGCCTACCGCCGCCTGGCGGTGCAGCAGGCAGGGGGGTTCCCGGAATCGGCCCGCTTCGGCGGTGAGGATTATCTGCTGGCCAAACGGGTGGCTGAACATGGGCGATTGTTGTTTGTGCCCGAGGCCTTGGTTCGCCATCAGGTGCGCGGGGGCTTACCGGCGATCTGGCACTGGTTTACACGACGCGGCCGAGCTGAGATCGAACTGATTCGCGCCGGCATTGCTCCCCAGGGCTATGGCCGATATGTGGTACGTGCCTCCTTTTCCCTGAAGCTGGCCGTGGCATTGGCCACCGTGCCGTGGCTGGGCTGGCTGCTGCCGCTGCTACTCATCATCGCAGTCATTGCGATAACCTGGTGGCGGCTGCGCTGGGTGCTGACGGCGCCGGCGATCCCAGTAGCGGCGTATGCAGTGGCACCCCTGGTGCGTATGGTCATGGATGTGGCCAACGATGCCGGCCGTATCAGGGCGATGTTGTCGAAGGCATGAATGCGCCGGAAACCTGGGAGGGGACAGATTCAGAAGGGGAGGAAAGCCATGGCCTGTTTCAGGGGCTTTGCGAACGTTTGCGCGGCATGGTGCCGCGCAGGTCCGCGGCGTCGGGCATCCGCTCGCCATGATGGATAACAGGCCGATCCGGCCGGAATGCGGCTGTCCATGCGCATAGTATTCGTATCGCTGTTCCACGATTTTATTGGTGGAGGCGAGCATTCGCTGTTCGATCTGCTCCGTGGCCTGCCGCGGCGCTGGCATCCGCTGCTGGTGACCCCGGAGGCGGGCCCCCTGTCGGCCAAGGCCGCTCTGGCCGGCATTGACGTGGCGCATCTGCCGATGCCGAAGCTCGGCCTGGCCAGCCTGCCCGCCCTGTGGCAATGGTTCGCATGGCTGCGTTCCGAGCGGCCGGTTCTGCTGCATGCCAACAATTCTCGGGCGGCGGTCTATGCGGGCATCGCCGGTCGCTTGCATGGGATTCCGATGGTCTTTCATTGTCGCGTCGCTGCGAGGGATGTTCGGTTGGACTGGCTGATCGGGCGACTGGCCAGCCGCATCATCTGCAACAGTCGGGCTGTAGCAAGGAGATTTGTGGCTCGCCATGACAAGGTCGAGGTGATCTACAACGGTGTGCCGGCGATCGGGACTGAACCGGCCAAGAAACCGTGGAAGGCCGAAGCGGTGATGCTGTTCGCCGGCCGGCTGTCGGCAGAGAAGCAGCCGGATATGGCGGTGCGGGCGTTCGCAAGGCTGGCCGCCGACTTTCCACGCCTGCACCTGGCCATGGTGGGTGGTAGCGATCCGCAGAATATGGGGTATGGCGCGAAGATTCGGGGTGAGGCGGATGGGCTTCCCTGTGCCGGCCGCATCCACTGGCTTGGTCAGTGCGAGAACATGGCACCATGGTATGCGGTCGCCGATCTTCTCGTCGTGCCATCTCAGCATGAGGGATTCGGGCGGGTGATCGTGGAGGCCATGGGGTGCGGTATCCCGGTGATTGCCTTTGCCGTCGGGGGTATCCCCGAGGTGCTGCAGGACGGCGTGCAGGGCAGGCTGGTCCAGCCAGGGGACGAGGCAGGGCTGGCAAAAGCGCTACATGATCTGCTGGACGATGCCCAGCTGTGCCGGTCGATGGGTGAGGCCGGCCGCAGGCGGGTGTCGGATTTTTCACCCGAAGCCCACGCCGAGGCCATGGCGAAGATGTTCGCATTGCTGGTGGAGAAGGCTCCGTGACAGCCGTATTGATCGACGGACGTGAATTCGTGGCCGGGCGACACACCGGCATCGGCCGTTTTCTCGAGGGTCTGCTGCTGGCGGTGCTTGAAGCGCACGGCGACTGGAGGATCACGGTGGCCATGACCAAGCGCTGTGCCCTGCCGGCCACGCTTGCATCGAAGCTCGCGGTTCTCTATCTGCCGCATGCCGCCGAGCTGTGGTGGCCCATGCTGGCGAAGGGCCATGATCTGTTTCTGAGCCCCTACCCGAAGCTGCCGTGGCGGCGGCTGCCGTGCCCGACCGTGCATACGGTGCACGATGTGCTGTACCTGATGCATCCGGCCTATCGCAGCCACACATTGCACAACTGGGGTGCGCACTTGCGTCTGCGGCGCGCTCTGGGATCGGCGGCTCTGACCTGGTTCGACTCCGCGGCCTCGCTCGATGACTGTCGCAGACTCTGTGGCATCCGGAATGGCGAGGTTCGCTTTCCGGCCATCGATGCCTGCTTCACACCGGGCGAGGAGGAAGCCAATGAGCCGTATTTCCTCCATGTCGGCAACGGGTTGCCGCACAAGAACTTGCCGGTGCTGCTGCAGGCCGTACGCGACTTGCCGGCGAAACTGGTGCTGGTCGGCGTACGCCACGCCGATATGCTTCTGGCCGGGTTGGATGCCGAGGCACGGGCGCGGATCGCATGCCGCGAATCGGTCGACGATGCGGCATTGCTGCGACTTTATCGCGGGGCTGCGGCCCTGCTGCTGCCGTCCACCGCCGAGGGCTACGGCTTTCCGCCGCTGGAGGCGATGGCCTGCGGCACGCCGGCTGTGGTTTCCGACATCCCGGTGCTGCGCGAAACGACGGGTGGGGCGGCGATGCTGTGCGATGCGCACGATGCCGGTGCCTGGCGGCAGGCAATGCATGCGATGTTGCAGCCCGCCGTGCGCCGCGAGTGGGCCGCCAAGGGGCTTGCATGGGTGGTGCCGTTGAAGGCCCCTCAGGGCTGGGCGGCGCACATCGCCGATCTCGAACGGCTGCTGGGGGGGCGCTGATGTGCGGTTTCGTGGCCATCCACGGCGCGGCGAAAGCGGGGGAGTTGACGCGCATGGCCGAGGCCGTGGCAGGGCGCGGCCCGGACGATCGCGGCGAGGTGGCGCTGGACGGATTCGCGGCGATCCATCATCGGCTGGCCATCATCGGCCCGGACGCGCGCGGCCGCCAGCCGATGACCGTCGACAACATCACCGTGCTGTTCAACGGCTGCATCTACAACTATCCGGCGCTGCGCGCGCAGCTCGAGCAGGAAGGCGTGGTGTTCCATTCCGACGCCGACACCGAGGTCCTGCCTCATCTGTACCGGCGCTTTGGTTTCGGTATGTTCAATCTGCTGAACGGCATGTTCGCCGTCGTGCTGTGGGATGCGCAGCAGAAGATGCTGGTGATCGCCCGCGATTCGTTCGGCGAGAAACCGCTGTTCGTCTGTGAACAGGACGGGCGCGTGGGCCTGGCCTCGACATTGACGGCTTTCGAGCATGGAGACTGGAAGCTGAGCCCGAACACGGCAGCGGTGCGCGATGTACTGCTGACCATGCGCGTGGAGGCGCCGGCCACGCTGTACCGTGAGGTGCGCCAATTGCCGGCCGGCTGCTATGCCGTGCTGCGCCAGGGGGAGGCGGCGCTGATGCTGCGCCGGTATTTCATGCTGCCGGAGCCGGACCAGCCGCGCGACTGGGTACCGGAGGAGTTTGACGACATGTTGGGCGCGCTGCTCGACGATGCCTTTCGCCTGCGCGCCCTGACCGACCGCCCGATGGGCGTGTTCCTGTCCGGTGGGGTCGATTCCTCACTGGTGGCGGAATCGCTGGCCCGCCAGTTGCCGCAGCCGCTGCATACCTTTTCGGTGCGTTTTAAGGGAGGAGCGGCCGATTACGACGAAACCCCACATGCCGAGGCGGTGGCCCGGCATATCGGCAGCCGGCATGCGGTGCTGGATGTCGATGCCGATGCGCACCGGTGCCTGGACGAACTGGCAGCCGCCTTCGACCAGCCGGTGGCCAATACCGCCGCCCTGCCGACCTGGCTGATCGCGCGCGCTGCGCGCCAGCATGTGGTGGTAGCGCTGTCCGGTGTCGGCGGCGACGAGTTGTTCGGCGGCTATCCCCGTTATCTGGGCATGCGCTGGCATGCACGCCTGAGGAAAATGCCTGGGCGCGGCATGCTGCTGGCCGCCGTCCGGGCCATGGGCGAGGGGGGCGGCAGCCGAAACCGGCGCGGCCGGCTGCGACGCTTCGTCGAGGGGCTGGGCGAGCCGGATGCCGATGCCTACCGGCGCTGGATGCGGACCGGTGATGCCTCCTGGGATGCCGTGTTCCGCATGCCCGCGCCGCCGGAGACGCCGTGCGCATGGACGTCGGCGGCCGGGGCGATGGACGAACTGGAGGGCCTGATCGCACGCTATGGTCCGGTTCGCGGGGCGATGGCCTATGACGTGCTGACCTATCTGGGGGATGATCTGCTGGCCGTGGCCGACCGCATGAGCATGGCGCATGCACTGGAACTACGGGCGCCGTTTCTGGATACGCGGCTGTTCGCGATGGCCATGGCCATGGATGAGGAGGATTTGGTGACGGGGATGCCCTGGCAGGAGCGTCTAAAACCGGCGCTGCGGCGGGTGGCACGCCGGCGGCTGCCTCCCGGGGTGGTGGATCGGCCGAAACAGGGGTTCATGGCGCCGCTGAAGCACTGGCTGCGCGGGGAGTTGGCACCGGAGATCGAGGCGATGATCGATGCCGGGCCGCTGGCTGGCCTGGTGCGCCCCGAGTATGTGCGCGGGGAATGGTTGCGACACCAGGCCGGCGAGGATCGTTCGGACATGTTGTGGGCGCTGCTGCTGATGGATCGCTGGATGCGTCACCGCAGCTGGGACTTCGCATGACCGCACGGCGGGTTCTTCTGGTGGCCGATGTCTCGGCCGAGACCCTGCACGGCGGGGCCGAGCGCATGCTCGGCCAGCACGCGCGCGCCCTGCACGCCGCCGGGATTCCGTTCACCATCCTGAGCCGGCAGCCGGAGCCGGGAGCGCCGCTGCGGGTGATGATCATGGACGGCGTCGAGGAACATCGCCTGCCTTACGACGGCGACCGGAGCTGGCGTGGCCTGGCGCAGCTCCGCCGCGGGGCGCGTCAATGGTGGCGGGAGCACGGGTCCGCATTCGATCTTGTGGTCGCCGAGCAGCCCTTCGTGATGTGGGCGCTTGTCCGTGCCGGTTGCCGGCTACCCTGCCTGCAGATCTGCTATGCCTTTGCCTACGAGGAATATGCCACCCGCCATGGTCTGGACTGGAACTGGCTAAGTGCGCTGGCGGTGGCGGTCATGCGCCGACTGGAAGGGGGGCTGTACCGCCGTGCCGCACGTCTGTTCGTGCTCAGCGACTATACGCGCCAGCGTCTGCGCGAGGCCTTCGGCATCACCGATGGCATCAGCGTGGCTGGCGGCGGCACCGGGCAGGTCGATGATGCCCTGTTCGCGGCGCGTGCATCCCTGCGTGCGGAGCTGGGCTGGCAAGGGCCGGTGGCGGTGACCCTGCGCAACCTCGTGCCTCGCATCGGCGCCGATCTGCTGGTGCAGGCCGCCGCCATGCTCCGTTACGACCAGCCGGAGCTGCGCTGGGTGGTGATGGGCACGGGGGCGTTGCTGCAGCCGCTGCAGCAACTGGCCGGTGAACTGGGCGTGGCCGATCGCATCGAGTTCACCGGGTTTCTTTCGGACGAGGAGGTCAGGCGGCGGCTGGTGGCGGCGGATCTGTTCGTGCTGCCCACCCGTGCGCTGGAGGGTTTCGGTCTGGTTACGGTCGAGGCCAACGCCTGCGGTCTGCCGGTGGTGGCCACGCCCGTGGGTGCCAACGTCGAGGTGATCCGCTCGCTGCCCGCACCCAATCGCCTGGCTGCGGATGTGACGCCCGTGGCCCTGGCACGGACGGTGGACGGCATGCTGGCGGATCAGCAGGGCATCGATACTGGAACCATGCGCAGGGAGCTGCGCGCCGCCTCCGCCCGATTCGACTGGGCGCGCCACGATGAGGCCTTTTTGCAGTGCGTGCGGGAAGTCGGCGGCTGATGCGCATCCTGCATCTGATTACGCGCATGGACCGCGGCGGCTCGGCCGCGAATACCCTGGCCTGTGCCCTGGCGCAGCAGCGGGCCGGGCATGCGGTGCACCTGGTCATGGGGCCGAGTACGGAGTCTGCGATGTCCGCGGCCGAACGGGCGGCCGTGGAAGCGGGGCTGGAGACGTTCCGGCAGGCCGGTGGCACGGTCCATGAACTGACGAACCTGCTGCGGCGTCTGGGTGCGAATGATCTGCGGGCCCGGCGGGATATCGGGGCGCTGATCCGTACGCTGCAGCCGGATGTGGTGCATACACATACCTCCAAGGCCGGGGCCCTGGGCCGCCTGGCCGCCTGGGGACGGGTGCGGGCGGTGGTGCACACGCCGCACGGCCATGTGTTCCATGGCTATTTCGGTCCGGTCATGACCCGCTTGTTCGTGATGGCCGAACGCCGGCTTGCCCGACGCTGTCATGCCCTGGTGGCGTTGACGGCGGCCGAGCGCGATGAGCATCTGGCACGCGGTGTCGGGACAAGCGAGCAATGGCATGTGATTCCCAGCGGGGTGCCGGTGCGCCGTTTGGCCGCGGCAGTGGCGCGCTGCCGGTCGGAGACCGGTGAAGCGCCGCCGATCTGGCAGGCTGTATCGGTCGGCCGGCTGGTTCCGATCAAGGGCATGGACCGGCTGATCCGGGCCTGGGCCTACGTGCAGGCGGAGAAGCCCGAGGCGAGGCTGGCCATTGTCGGCGATGGCCCCGAACGTGCAAATCTGCAGGCGATGATCGATGAGCTTGGGCTTGGCAACATCGAGTTGGCCGGTTGGCGGGATCCCGTGCCCTATCTGGCATCGGCCGACCGTTTCGTGCTGTTGTCGCGCAACGAGGGCATGGGCCGGTCCGTGGTGGAGGCCATGGCGGCCGGGCTACCCTGCGTGGTTTCTGAGGTGTGCGGTCTGGCCGAACTGGTCGATGTATCGGTTGGGGCGACGGTGGCTGCCGACGATGCTCCGGCCGTGGCCCAGGCCCTGATGCGTCCGTGGGATGCCGGGATACGGGTCCGGGCGCGGGCAAGGGCGGATGACTATGCAGAGGAGGTGATGGTGGCGCGCCTGGAGGCACTGTATCGGAATCTCACGACATGAAGCATCTGATGGCGCTGGCGATGACGGTGCTGGTCGTCGCTGCGCCGGCCCGGGCCGGCGCGATGCCGGTGCACCGCATGCTGCTGGACGTGCGCAGCACGCATTCGGACGGAGAATTCGGCGTGGATGCGCTGGTGAAGCTGTCCGAGGCCCGTGGTATCGATACGCTGGTCATCACCGACCACGACCGCAAAGCCATCCGCCTGGGACTGGCGCCGGTGCCCGGCCTGATCGGCTGGACGATCGACAAGCGTTCGCTGCACACCACGGGGCTGGCTTCCTTCTTTGCCGATCTGGCCCGTGCCCGGACGAGCTATCCGCAGATGACGCTACTGGCTGGCACCGAATCGACTCCCGGTTACTCCTGGAGTGGTATCCCCTTCATCAACCTGACACTGCACAATGCCGAGCGGTCCTTGATCACCGTCGGCGAAGAGCGGCCGCAGCAGATCGAGGCATTGCCGAGCTACGATCTGCGCAACGTGCAGGGTTCCATGGCCCTCGGCGTCGTCGTCTGGACGGTCTTGGCGGTAGTGGCGCTACTGTGGCTGCGGCGGAGACGGGGGCCTGCCCTGCTGGTGGCGACTGCGGCCGGTGCCATGGTGCTGGCGTGCGTATGGCATGCACCCCGGCGCGCCGATGCCGCATTCATCCGTACGGCACATCATCAGGGCCTGTTCGTGATCTGGGCCCATCCGGGCACCCACTCAGGCGTGCGTCCGGGACCGATGGGGGTGCGCCTGGATACGCCGCCGTATCCCGAGCGCGTGTTCCAACCCCCGCTGGCGGATGCCTTTGCCGCCATCTACGGCGATTCCGATCATCTCGCCGAGCCGGGGGGGCGCTGGGACGCCGAACTTGCCGCCTACCTGCGGGGTGCGCGAACCAGGCCTGTCTGGGCCGTGTCGGCCGGCGATTTCCATGCCCAGGGCGAGGCGAACGAATACCTGGGCAATTTCCCAATGGATGTGTGGACAGCCGCCAGCACGCCGGCCGCGGTGCTGGCGGCGATGCGCCACGGCCACATGGTGGCCTGGGGCCTGCCGAGAAACCGCAATCTGCGCTTCGACAGCCTGGGTTGCGATGCTGGCGGTGGCCGCATGCTGCTGCCGGGCGACGAAGCCAGTATCGCTGGTCACGTCACCATCGTGGGCTTACTCGATGAACGGCCGGGCACTGGTGTGATATCACCGATGAGTTGGCCGGTGCAGATCATCGTCGATGGGAGGGTGGTGGCCACACCGATGCTGACCATCGGCCAGCCGTTCCATTGGCCGTTGCAGCTTGCACCGGGCACCCATGCCGTGCGCCTGCGCCTGTGGCGGGGCGCCATCCGCATGCTTTCCAATCCGTTCCTGCTGAGGGTGCACGGATGATGGTCGCCATTCACCAGCCCAATTTTCTGCCCTGGCCCGGCTTTTTCCACAAATGGCAGGCCTGCGATGCCTTCGTGATCCTCGATACCGTGCAGTTCCACAAGCACGAGTGGCAGAACCGAAACCGCATCAAGACGGCACAGGGTGCGCGCTGGCTGACCGTGCCGGTGACCTATCGCTTTCCGCAGCACATCTGTGAGGTGGAGATTGCCGGCGGGCCATGGGTGCGCAAGCTCGCGGCCACCGTGGAGCAGGCCTATGCGCGGGCCCCGTATCTGGATGCCGTCTGGCCCCGGATCGCTGATATCCTGGATAGTGAGCATACCATGCTGTCGCCGCTGAACGTGGCGTTGATCCGCGAACTCGGGCATCTGGCCGGCTGCACGGCGCCGATGCATCTCGCCTCCGAGATGCAGACGCGGGTGGAGGATCCGACGCTGCGCCTGGTCGGCCTGTGTCGTGAGCTCGGGGCCGATGCCTATCTGTCGGGGCGGGAAGGACGGCATTACCTCGATCGCGTGCCGTTTGCCGAGGTGGGGCTGGATTTGTGGTTCCAGCAGGTGGAGGCTCCGGTCTATCCGCAGCTGCACGGCGCATTCATCTCGCACTTGTCGATCCTGGATATGCTGTTTAACGTCGGTGGCGAGGCGGCGGACATGGTTCGCGGCATGGGGGGGATGGGCAGATGAAGAGGGTTCTGGCACTGGCACCGCATCCGGACGACATGGAAATCGGTTGTGCCGGTACGCTGGCGGCCTACGCCGCGCGCGGTGCCGAGACCTACCTGTTCGTTGCCACCGCCGGCGAGGTCGGTGGCGAGGCGGCGGCGCGCATGCGTGAACAGGAGGAATCGGCGCGCCTGCTTGGCGTTCGCCGGGTATTCTGGGGCGGATTCCCGGATACGCACCTGCCCGATCACGCCAATGCTCTGCTGGCCAGTCTCGAGGAGACCATGCGCGAGGTCCGTCCCGATCTGGTGCTGGTCAATCACTGCCGGGACACCCATCAGGATCACCGCACGCTGGGAGAGGTGGCTAATTCGGTTACCCGCTATGTGCCGAATGTGCTGGCCTATGAAACGCCGTCATCCGAGGAATTCCAGCCGACGGCGTTCATGGATATCCACGATACCCTGTCGGTGAAGCTGAAGGCCCTGGAGGCCCATACTTCGCAGGTCGAACAGACGCATGTGCATCTGAGCATTATCGAGATCGCCCTGGCCACGGCGCACTTCCGCGGCGTCCAGGGCAAGCTCAGCTGCGCCGAGGCATTCATGCCGATCCGCATGCGGCTGTAGACAACGCGTGATCCCGCATTCGCGTCCGCGCTTCGGGCCGTCCTTCGAGGCCGCCCTGCTCGAGGTGCTGCATTCGGGTTGGGTGGTGGCGGGTGAGCAGGCCGGGCGGCTGGAATCCGAGGTGGCGATGCGCCTGGATCAGCCGCAGGCGGTGGTCACCGATTCCGGCAGCAGCGCCCTGACGCTGCTGCTCAGGGCCATGCGCATGTGTGGTGAGGTGCGGCGCGTCGGTGTTCCCGCCTATGTATGCAGCTCGGTGCCCTATGCCGTGCGGGCTGCCGGGGCCGAGCCGGTGGCGATGGATTGCGGCGAGGATTTGCGTCTGCGTCCGCAGCAAGCACAGGCGCAAGCCGCGGACCTGGATGCCGTGGTGCTGGTCCATCCCTTCGGCATGGTCGACCCCCTGGTGGCGGAGCACTGGCCCTGCCCGCTGATCGAGGATGTGGCGCAGGCGGCGGGGAGCGAACTGAACGGTCGGCCTGTCGGCAGCTTCGGTGTGTTCGCCATCGGTTCCTTCCATGCGACCAAACCCTGGGGCGGAGTCTACGGTGGGTTTGTCGCCGGGGCGGATGAGGCGATGCTGGCCTCGATACGCACGATGTGCGAGCCGGACCGCTCCGACCGCTGGCCTGGGTATGCCGGGCACCATCAGCTGTCCGATCTGCACGCGGCTCTGGCGCTGGCCAGGATGGCATGGGCTGCTGATGAAGGAATGCAGCGGCAAAGGCTGGCGCAGCGTCTGGATGCATGCTTCGAGGGCCTGGCGGCGGCGCCACTTGTTGGCCGGCACCATGGCAATCATTTCCGCTATATCGTGCGTACGGCAGGGCAGGCACACAATGCCGTCGGCATCCTCCATGCCCATGGCGTCGGCGCGGCGATGCCGGTGCCGGCGTTGTGGGCTCAGGCGGAATCGTATCCGGGGGCGCAGGCGGCCATGCAGGACTGTTTGTCCGTGCCGATGCTGGCGGACATGACGGAGCATGAAATGCAGTTGCTGCAGGAGGCGTTGGCGCTTGCGTTTACCCGTTGATCACCTGGCATTCAGGGTGGCGGCGCTGGTTGCTGGCCTCTCCCTGGCCATGCCGTGGCATGCCTATGGCCACCTGTGGCTGCTCGGAGGCAAACTGGTGGCCGCGTCGGTGCTGTTGACCGTTGGGCTGATGCCCGCGGTCATCCGCCTGGCCAGGATGATGGGCGCCCTGGATCAACCGAGCGCCCGCCGCGTGCATGCCGAACCGACGCCGCGCCTGGGCGGCGTGGCCATCCTGTTGTCCGCGAACCTGACGCTGTTCCTCAATTTCGATTTCTCGCTGCAACTGAAGGGCGTATGCATCTCGGCCCTGATCGTGGCCTTGCTTTCGTTGTGGGATGATGTCCACAAGCTTTCCGCCGGAATCAAGCTGGTGGTGCAGCTGCTGGCCGTGGCCGTTCTGATCGCCAGCGGCGTGCATGCCGAGCTGTCACCCAACCTGTGGTGGGGTACGTTGCTCGAGACGGTGATCACGGCCGTGTGGGTGGTCGGCATCGCCAACGCGTTCAATTTCCTGGACGGCATCAACGGCCTGGCGGCATCCCTGGCGGCTGCCACCTGCGCGCTGCTGGCCCTGCTCGCCTGGGACAATCACAAGCTTTACATGCTGATGATCACGCTGGCGGTGATGGGCAGCGCCCTGGGCTTTCTGGTCGACAACGCCCGCTATGCGCGGCCGGCCCGTATCTTCATGGGGGACGCCGGTAGCATTTATCTGGGCTGGATGATGGCCTCGCTGGCGGTGATGGGGGACTGGTCCTCCAAGGGACCGCTGATGGCTTACTCGGCGCCGGTGCTGATTTTCTCTGTGATGATCTTCGACATGATCCATACCACCGTGGCGCGCATTGTGCGCGGCGATGTACGGAATTTCCGCCAGTGGATCGGGTATACGGGTCGCGATCATCTGCACCACCGGTTGATGAATATGGGCATCTCCCAGCCGCAGGCGGTACTGATAATTGTGTCCTTTTCGCTGATGATGGGTCTGTCGGCGCTGGCGTTGCTGCAGGGCACCCGTTTCGGGGTGGCGTTGCTGCTGGCCCAGGCGGTGGTGTTCTACGGCCTGCTGACGGTGCTGATGCTGCGACGCGCATGAGTGGCTGCGAGCAAATCCTGGCGCGCTGGCGGCAACTGCGCGCGGAACTCGATGCGGCAGGCGTGCGGCTGATCGCCGTATCCAAGTATGCCCCGGATGAGGCGGTGGCATGCCTGGTGGAAGCCGGGCAGAGGGATTTCGGCGAGTCGCGGCCGCAGCAGCTGCGCGACCGTGCTGAACGCTTCCCGGATGCGCATTGGCACATGATCGGCCCTCTGCAGCGCAACAAGGCCAAGTACGTCGGCCGTCATGCCGCCATGTGGCACAGCCTGGAGGATATCGATTCGGCCCGTGAGGTGGCCCGACACGTAGAGGGGCGGCGCCTGCCGGTGCTGGTGCAGGTCAATGTGTCGGGCGAGGGGCAGAAGCACGGCGTGTCCCCGGATGCATTGCCGGAATTGCTGGCCGGGCTGCGCGGCATTCCGGAACTGGAGGCGATCGGCCTGATGGGTATGGCCGCCCAACAGGGCGAAGCCCGTCCGTCATTCGCTCTGCTGCGCCGCTTGCGAGATAGGCTCGCCGATGCCAGCCTGCGCCAGCTTTGCATGGGGATGAGCGGCGATTACCACATCGCCGTGGAGGAAGGGGCGACGATGGTGCGCCTGGGCTCCGTGTTGTTCGGGGCGGAGGATTAGTCTGTGGCAAGTTCTGTGGCAAAAGGGAAGATGTCCATGCAATCGATCAATATTGGATTTATCGGCGGCGGCAACATGGCCGAGGCCCTGATCGCGGGGCTGATCCGCGCCGGGCATCGGCCGGACGATATCCGGGTCTCGGATACCCAATCCGGGCGTATTGCCGAGTTGCGGGAAAAATATGGTATCGCGGCGGCAGCAAGCAATGCCGAGGCGGCCTCCGGGGCCGATGTGCTGGTGCTGGCGGTCAAGCCGCAGCAGATGAAGGCGGCGCTGGCCGGACTGGGCGCCGAGATCCGCGACGGTGCCACGGTGATCAGCATCGCCGCCGGCGTGTCGCTGGCATCCCTGCACGATTACCTCGGGCGCCAGGATCTGACGATCGTGCGCGTGATGCCGAACACGCCGGCCCTGGTCGGTGCCGGCATGTCGGTGCTGTTCTGCGCTGATGAGGAAGGCGAGCACCGTCGGCGCGCCGAATACGTGCTGGGTGCGTCGGGCGACACGGCCTGGGTTACGCAGGAGAAGATGCTGCATGCGGTGACCGCCATCTCCGGCAGCGGCCCGGCCTACTTCTTCCTCTTGGCCGAGATGATGCAGGCGGCGGCCATCGGGCTCGGTCTGCCGGAGGATCTGGCCAAGAAGCTGGTGGCGCGCACGGCCTATGGGGCCGGCTGCATGCTGGCCGAGACCGGGCGCACGCCCGAAGAGCTGCGCCGGCAGGTGGCGAGTCCGGGGGGGACCACGCAGGCGGCACTGGACGTAATGTACGACAAGGGCCTGCCCGACGTCGTGCGCAAGGCGATCACCGCGGCCCAGAAGCGTTCCGTGGAGCTGAGCTGAGTGTATATGGTCGGCTATTTCCTGCAGGCGGTGGCCGGGCTGCTGCACATGGTGCTGATGCTGGCGATCATCGTGGTGATCGCCAGGGCTGTGCTTTCCTGGGTCTCGCCCGATCCCTACAACCCGGTGGTGCGCATCATCACCCAGCTGTCCGAGCCGATGCTGTATCCGGTGCGCCGGCGTGTGCCGTACATGGG
>CAYRBJ010000022.1:0-28897 GCA_964422615.1 uncultured Zetaproteobacteria bacterium
CGATCGCCGGCTCCACATCTTCCAGAAACGGACGCGCATGCCTTCCCATATACCGTGATTGCGCCTCCGTGAACCGCTGTTGCTGTTGCAACGCCACCAGCCGGGCCAGGGCAAGAAGTCCGGTCTGCTTGGCATGGCCGCGTCGCACGGCATGCGGCGCCCCCGCAGGATCCGCCAGCGTCTGTTCCAGCATCCGCCTCGCCCGCAACATCGCCGCTTCCTCCACGGCCGCGGCCAGCTTCTGCAGCAGCACATGGCCGTCATGCAGCTCACCCATGGCATCCTGCAACGCGGCCAGCCGTTTCACGGCCTCGTTGACGCCATGCACATCCCCCCTGAAGGGTTCGAGCAGATAGCGCAGGCGTTTGGCGGTGATCCTGGCCTGATGGATGGACGCCATGTCCTGCAAGCTACCGATGGCCGTCAGATTTTGTGCCAGTTCGGCTTCGGCCGAGGCCGTCAGCTCGAAGGCAACCTGTGTGAATGCGGGCGTCGCCTCCTCTGTCATCTGCCGCAGGTGATGCCTGAGATCCCGCGCCACGGGCGGCCATGCCCGCGGAACATGATGCAGGATGTCGGCGTAGGCCTGTTGCCTGACCGCCTCGAACCGGGCAAGCAGCCAGTCAAGGCCAACCCTCTGGGCTACGGTCATTTCGCACGCAAACCCCTGCAGGCCGGTGATCGCCACCTCGGCGTCGCGGGCGGCATTGGTTCGCCTAGCCAGGTTGCGCAGGCGTTTTCGCAATGCCTTGTCGATGGGCAGATAGAGGTGATAGGCGCGCAGCCAGGTGCGCGAACGCCGGATCGCCACCCGGAAATCGTGCAGGGCCTCCTCATCGGCGGGATCACGCAGGCGGATGCAGGCCGCATCCGCCTGTTTGCACAGCTGCAACAGATACACCTTTACTGCACCTCCGGCCGGAAGCTGCAGCAGGGATCGGCTCACATCAGTTCCCGCAACGCCTCAGCTGAGCAGAGGTCATCAGCCAGGCCAGCGTTGCGTGCCCCGCCGCAATCTGGTCGCCGAACTCGATCAGGCAGGCGCCGCCCTTCTTCAGCGAGAAAAGCGCCCTGTTCTGCCCCGAAAGCGCCCAACCCACCCACAGGCTCAGGTCGGGCTCATGCCCGACGATGGCTATCTGTTTTTTTTCCGGAAAGTGATCGAGCCATGCGAGCAGATCTTGATGGGATGCGCCCGGCAATAGCAATTCGGTTTCTTTCACCTTGGCATTGTCATAGGCCCCGGCAACGATCTCCGCCGTCTGTATCGCGCGCAGCCAGGGGCTGGTGGCAATGATGTGCAACTCCGGTACCCATGGTTGCAATCCTTCGGCGCTCCCCCGCATCTTGCGCCAGCCGTCCTTGGTCAGCGGACGCTCCGCGTCGGCCACGCTCATCTGCGCCGCCTCCACGCGGTCCAAGGCGATGGCGTGCCGGATTACCAGGATCTTTCGCATCGAGTCGCTCCCCCCTTCCCCGGGATGAAGGTTGATGTGTGAAACCCTACGGGCTTCACAGGCCATCGTGGCAGCATTCAGGAACCGGCACAATCGTCACCGGATTGTCCGATGCGTCAGCGCGCGTCGGATGGCGTCAGGCCTGATCCTGGTGCAACTCGTACCAGATGGCGGCCAGCACCCCCATGGCACAGGCCAGGAGCACACCGAGTATCCAAGCAAAGTACCACATATGCTACTCCTGTTGGTGCCCCTAATATGAGCCGTATTCGTCGCGGATATCGTCGATGCGCACCGGACCGCGCAGCACCCTGTATACCCAGGCGGTGTAGGCCAGGATGATGGGCACGAAGATGATCGCGGCGGCCAGCATCAGGGCCAGCGTATGCTTGCTGGAACTGCCGTCCCAGATCGTCAGACTGTCCGCCGGCACCGAGGACGAGGGCAGCAGGAATGGGAACAGCGCGAAGCCGGCGGTTAGGATCACACCGGCCACTGACAGGCCCGACGAGATCAGGGCGATGACCGGGCGCATGGCCAGCAGCATAACACCCGCCGCTGCGGCAATGCCTACGATGGGGGCCAGCCACATCAGTGGATAGAGCTGGAAATTGCGTAGCCAGCCGCCGCCGCTCACCGCCACCTGCTTGTGGATCGGGTTGAGCTCTCCGTTCACATCGCCGATGGATGTAATCTGAAGTCCGTGCACGCCCAGGGCGACCCACACCCCCGCCAGAACGAACAGCACGATGGTGGCGATGGCGGACAGGCGCAGGGCCTTGCGGGTGCGCTCCAGCAGGATCGCATCGTCCGTCTTGCAGTTCAGGAAGGCCGCTCCGTGCATCATCAGCATGGCCAGCGATACCAGACCTGCCAACACGCTGAAGCCGGACACGGCATCGAGAATGCCGCCGTCCATGACGATGCGCAGGTCCGAATCGAAATGGTACGGGATACCCGTCAGCATCAGGCCGAAGGCCACCCCGAACACCACGGCCGGCAGCACGCCGCCGATGGTCAGCCCCCAGTCCCAGAAACCCCGCCAGCGCGGATCGGCGATCTTGCTGCGGTATTCGAAACCGGCGGGCCGGAAGAACAGCGAGAACAGCACGGCGATCATCGCCGGGTACAGCACCGAGAACGAGCTGGCGTACACCATCGGGAAGGCGGCGAACACGGCACCCGCACCGAGGATCAGCCATACCTGGTTGCCATCCCAGGTCGGGGCCACGCAGTTGACGACCACGCGGCGTTCGTCATCCGTGCGGGCGACCAGCCGCAACAACGCCCCCACGCCGAGGTCGAAACCTCCGGTGACGGCGAATCCGATCAGCAGCACGCCGATCAGCAGCCACCAGATGATTTTCAGGGTTTCATAATCCAGCATCCTCGGCCTCCTTATAGTGAATCAGCGGACAATTCCGGGCCCTTGCGGGCGAACTTGACCATCAGATACATCTCGGCCGCCGTCAGCCCCAGATAGAACACGACGAACCCGGTCAGGCTTGCAGCCACCGATCCCGCGTTCAGCGTCGACGCGGACAGGAAAGTCGGCAGCACGCCGCTGATGGTCCAGGGCTGGCGCCCGTACTCGGCCACGAACCAACCGAGATCCGCCGCCAGCCACGGCAAGGGCAGGGAGATCAACGCCGCCCACAACAGCCAGCGCCTTTCACCGATTCTTTCGCGCCAGACGTTGTAGGCTGCGGCCGTGAACAGCGCCAGCATCAGGAAACCGAACAGCACCATGAAGCGGAAGGTAAAGAACACCGGCAACACCCTCGGCACCGATCCCAAGGCCGCCTCGTGAATCATTGTCGGCGTGGCCTTGCCGACGTCCTTGGTGTAGCGCAGCAACAGCATGGCGTAGCCCATATCCTTCTCGTGCGCCTTCAGTTGTTGCATCAGTGCCGGCGAATGATCGCCGGCCTTGATCTTCTGTAGCGCCTCCAGCGCCGGTATGCCGTTTTTGATCCGCTCCTCGTTCTTGGCGATGATGTCCTTCAGACCCAACACCGGCGTATCCACCGAGCGCGTGGCGATCAGGCCCAGGGCATAGGGAATCTCGATGGCATCATGCGTGACCATCTCGTCCTGATCGGGAATGCCGAACAATGTGAAAGACGCCGGCGGCGTCTGGGTCTTCCATTCGGCCTCGATGGCGGCCAGCTTCGCCTTCTGCACGTCGCCCACCGTGTAGCCCGATTCGTCGCCGAGCACGATGGTGGACAGGATGGCGGCCAGCCCGAAACCGGCGGCGATGGCAAACGAGCGCTTGGCGAATTCGATGTGCCGGCCACGCAGCAGATACCAGGAACTGATGGCCAGCACGAACACGCTGCCCGTGACGTAACCGGCGCTGACGGTATGCACGAACTTCGACTGGGCCACCGGATTGAACAGCAGGGCGGTGAAGCTGGTCAGCTCCATGCGCATGGTCACGGGATCAAAGGCGGACCCGACCGGATTCTGCATCCAGGCGTTGGCGATCAGGATCCACAGGGCGGACAGATTCGAGCCCAATGCCACCAGGAAGGTCACCAGCAGATGCTGGTATTTCGTCAGGCGCTTCCAGCCGACGAAGAACAGACCGACGAAGGTGGATTCGAGGAAAAAAGCCATCAGCCCCTCGATGGCCAACGGTACGCCGAAGATGTCCCCGACGTAATGGGAGTAATAGGCCCAGTTGGTGCCGAACTGGAACTCCATGGTCAGGCCGGTGGCCACGCCCATGGCGAAATTGATGCCGAACAGCTTGCCCCAGAACTGGGTCATCTGCCTGTAGATGGGCTTGTTTGTGATCACATACACCGTTTCCATGATCAACAGCAAAAAGCTCAGGCCGAGGGTCAGCGGCACGAACAGGAAATGGAAAAAGGCGGTAAAGGCAAATTGCAGCCGTGACAGATCGATAAGCAACATGTCATGCATGGACGCTTCTCCTAGCCGGGTGTGGTCTCATTAGACATAAAACTGGCCCCGGGCCATGGCTGGGGGTTGGGAGGGGAGGAGAACCAAACCAGCCATATTGCGCCCAGGACCAGCAACTTGAGTACCAGAATCCACGCGAGTTCTCGCATCTCAGGGGACCGGGTTTGCATGGCAAGCATTTATATTAATATTTTATAATATAGTCAAGTATTAATTTTAATGTGCCTTCCATCCAACTTACCTCCGGGTTTTTCTTTGACGTTAGCACACCGCGGACGGCATGGAGGCTGATGCCGTGTTTTTTTAGGGGTTGGCAAATCCGCGTCTAATGGAACGGCAGAAATGCGTGGCCGTACTTGGGCAACAAACAAAAAACCGTGGGGTTGGCTTCTTGCCGTCTATGCCGAACTGTTGCGGCAGCGACGCCCTAGAGGGTACGCGCCAGCTGGATACCGAGCCAGGTCAGGCTCAGACAGACCACGATCTGACCCAGGATATTGGCCAGCGCCATCGTGACGGCGCCGGTCTGCAACAGCCGCAGGGACTCCAATGAGAAGGTGGAAAAGGTCGTCAGCGCCCCCAGCAGGCCGACGGTCACCCCCAACCGCCACAGCTCGCCGGCACTCGATCGCTCCACCATGAACACGAACAAAAATCCGATCAGAAAACTGCCGATGGCATTCACGGCAAACGTCCCCCACGGAAACGCCCCGCCGGCGAGGCGCTGAACGCTTCCCGCCACGAACCAGCGTAGCAGCGCTCCCACCGCGCCCCCTGCCGCAATCGCCATCATCTGCGCCATCATGTCTTACCCTCCCCGGCCTTGTCGCGCCGCCGCGCTGCCAGCCACGCCAGACGCTCGCTCAGGGTTTTTTCGAATCCTCTCTCCGTCGGAGTGTACAACGAAGCCGGCTGCATGCCTTCCGGAAAATGCCGTTGAACCACGACGGCATCAACCTCATCGTGGGCATACCGGTAGCCCTCACCGTAGCCGATCTGCTTCATCAGCTTGGTGGGTGCGTTGCGCAGGTGCAAGGGCACACCCAGGTGCTGGCTGTCCCTGGCTTCGCGCCGTGCCGTCTTTTCGGCCATGTAGGCGGCATTGCTCTTCGGGGCCAGGGCCAGATAGATCACCGCCTCGAACAAGCCCAGTTCGCCCTCCGGTGAGCCGAGGATTTCGTACATGCGCTGTGCATCCAGGCAGACGGAAAGCGCACGCGGATCGGCCAGCCCCACGTCCTCGGCAGCCATGCGAATCATGCGCCGGGCGAGATACAACGGTTCCTCGCCGGCTTCCAGCATGCGCGCCAGCCAATAGCATGCGGCATCCGCATCGGAATCGCGCACGCATTTGTGCAGGGCCGAGATCAGGTCGTAGTGGAACTCTCCGTCACGGTCATACTGGGCCTGACGCCGTTGCCAGTGTTCCTTCGCCTGTTCCAGCTGCCAACGGTGATCCGGTTCGGCGGCAGCCAGCGATTCCAGGGCATTGAGCGCATAGCGGGCATCACCATCGGCCAGGCCGGCCAGCCAGGCCAGCACATCCTCGCTCACGTCGAATTCGGGCAGGGAATCCTGCAAATGCTTCAAAGCCCGGGCCAGAATCCGCCCGAGAGAAATCTCATCGAGTGGCTTGAGCACGATGACACGGCAACGGGACAACAGCGCGTTGTTCAGGGAAAACGACGGGTTTTCCGTCGTGGCGCCTACCAGCACCAGCGTACCGTCCTCGATGCTCGGCAACAGTACATCCTGCTGTGCCTTGTTGAAGCGGTGAATCTCGTCCAGGAAAAGCAAATGCGTGCGGTTCTGCTTTCGGGCCTGCTGTATCACCGCCGTGACCTCGGCCTTGCCGGCCGAAACGGCCGAAAGCTCGACCAGCGGCATATGGCTGGCCTTGGCCATGATGCGCGCCAAGGTGGTCTTACCGACGCCCGGCGGCCCCCAGAAGATGCAGGATACCGGCCTCCCCTCGGCCAATGCCCTGGCAAACCAGCTGTCTGCGCGCGTCAGTTCGGGCTGGCCTTCAACCTCGGCCAGTTCCACCGGGCGGACCCGGTGTGCCAGCGGAACCGCAGGGCCCTCCGTCACGGAAGCGAACAGTTCGGGTTCGCTCACGCTACTTCTCGCCGTTTCAGAACACCTTCGAGATGCTCACCAGCAGGGCTTGGCGGCGATCACGGAAGGTGCCGGGTACCAGCCCAGCCACGGTCTTGTTCGGATAGAAGGTATAGCTGTACGACACATCCGTGTGGAACCCGAAGGCATCGAAACCGCTACCGAAGCTGATGCGATGGCCATTCACGCTGTCCAGTGCCGGATTGAAGTTCGAGGCCGTGCCAGTGCCGGCGTCGAAGGCATAGCCAAGGCGAAAGGTGGCATTCGGGCGCCAGGTCCAGGTCAGGCCGGCCATCTCCGATACCACGGCCAGCTTCTTCAGCGCGGCCCAGCGCAACCAGTCGGCATCCAGCTCCAGGCGGACGTTGTCGGTAAGATCATGGGCCACGCCGACGGTCAGTTCCTCAGGCAGCTGCATGGTCAGGGTGCGGCCGCCACCGCTGAACTTCAACCCGCGCACAGCCCGTCCCATCAACCCGAACGACCAACCGTACCACGGCCTCCACATCAATGCGGCATTGCCGCCGAAGGCACCGGACTTGGTTCGTCCGTCGAAACCCGATCCTCCCTGGTTCAGAACCGCCCTGCCATAGTACCAGTCGCCACCGATGGCCAGCGCCAAACTGCTACTGACGGCATAGACCGCATCGGCCGACAGCCTATGGATGTTGACATCATTCACCCCGAATCCGTTGCCCATCAAACTCCAGTTGTTGTCGGCATCGAATGCCGATACATAACTGAGGCCAAAGCCGAGATTGCTGGTATGCGGCATCACGGTCGCAAAGACATCACTGGTGGGCCGCAAGGTACCGAAGCTGTCCGGATAGACGGCGGCTGGTGTTTTCAATGATGCATTGCGCGTACGGATCAGGGAGCCGGTAGCCATCAGCGACACGCCGTCCTGCCAGGCAATGCCGGCCGGGTTGAAGGCCATCGCCGAGGCATCATTGGCCGTGGCGACGAAGGCGTTCGCCACGCCGGCCGCCGACGCCGACAGATCGGTGTTGGCGAACCCGCTGGCATAGGCATGCAGCGGCATCGCCAGCATGACTAGGCCCATCATTGACATCCAAGCGCGATTGCTCATCTCGGTACTCCATTGGCAGACGGAAGCTGTGTATCCGTCACGATATCTACACCCGGGGGTGGCTTGAAACTAAACACTTCCGCGGACGGCGCAATCGCAGAGAAGCGTCCGAGGGTGATGCGGTTGCGGTTGCCGAGTGCATCCACGCTTTCCAGATACACCAGCGAGCCATCGGCCTTGAGGCCGATCCACAATTGCGTCCACTGTCCGATCCTGACCTCGTAGCGATAGATCGCGGGATGCAAGCCCGGCGATTCATCGGCCAGCAGATGGATATCGGCGGCATGCACCTGGCCGTCCAGCAGCCGCAACACCATAGGGTCCAC
Organism: uncultured Zetaproteobacteria bacterium; assembly: GCA_964422615.1. Classification (GTDB taxonomy): domain Bacteria; phylum Pseudomonadota; class Zetaproteobacteria; order Mariprofundales; family Mariprofundaceae; genus DATLWN01. The sequence continues at coordinate 7,923 of CAYRBJ010000022.1, forward strand.
CGCGTCAAGGTTCTTCAGATGCTCGGCCTGCATCAAATCGGGCTCATAGTGCCAGATGCCATGACCATCGCTGACGTACAGTTGCGCGTAGGGCTGCAGATACTGCCAGCGGAACCTTCCCGGGCGAAGCACATCGAGCAGACCGGTATAATGGTGCGTGCTGCCGTCGGCGAAGGTCAGCGTTTGCTCAAAATCACAGGAGAAGCCCTTCAGGGCATCCAGGCGATGGATTCCCTTCAGCAACGGCGCCGGCATGGTCGCCGCCATGGCCATGCCATGCATCAGGCAGCATAGGCTCACCGACAACAGGATGCGCATGGCCCGCCTCACTCACTGACCCCGCCACCCTCGGCCTGGCTGCGCGCCAGCACCTTGCGCAGCCCGCCGGATCCCGGCGGCGTCACCAGGCCTTCGCGCTCCATGCGCTCGACCATGCGGCTGGCCCGGTTGTAACCGATGCGCAGATAACGCTGCACCATCGACACCGAGCACTGGCCCTTGTCGATGACCAGGGCCACTGCCTCATCGTACTTGTCGTCCGCATCCGCATCGTCTCCGAACGCTCCGGCGTCCTGTTCGGAGGTCGGCACCTCGAACACCTCGTCCCGGTAGTCCGGCCTGGCCTGGGCACGTAGGGATTCAACCAGGGCATGCACCTCTGCGTCGGAGACGAATGCCCCATGCACACGCCTCAAATCCCGTCCGCCACTGAGCACCAGGCTGTCGCCCTGCCCCAGCAATTGCTCGGCCCCCATCTGGTCCAGGATGGTGCGCGAATCGACCTTCGACGAAACCTGGAACGAGATGCGGCTGGGCAGGTTCGCCTTGATCAGGCCGGTGATCACATCCACGCTCGGGCGCTGGGTGGCCAGGATCAGGTGAATGCCTGCCGCCCGTGCCTTCTGCGCAATGCGACAGATGGACTGTTCCACATCCTTGCCCGCCACCATCATCAGATCGGCCAGCTCATCGATGACGATGACGATGAACGGCAACCGTTCCGGAATCTGCCCTTGTTCATCCGGCCCCTGCCCCTCCACGGCCTTGTTGTAGCCCTCGAGGTTGCGCACCTTGGCGTCGGCCATCAGCCGGTAGCGTCGCTCCATCTCGAACACGGCCCAGGCCAGGGCCTTGGCCGCCTTGTGCGGATCGGTCACCACCGGCACCAGCAGATGCGGAATGTCATCGTAGACCGACAGCTCCAGCATCTTCGGGTCAACCAGGATCAGCCGCAGATCCTGAGGCGTATACGTCATCAGCAGCGAGCAGATCATACCGTTGACCGATACCGATTTACCGGAACCCGTGGTCCCCGCCACCAGAAGATGGGGCATGCGTGCCAGATCCACCACCACGGCATGGCCGGCGATGTCCACGCCCAGCGCCAGCGGCAACACGTGGTGCCTGTCCGAAAACGCCTTGCTCGCCAGCACCTCGTGCAGCAGCACCATTTCCCTTTCCTCGTTCGGCAACTCGATGCCCACCGCATTCTTGCCCGGGATATTGCCGGCCACGCGCACGCTGATCGCCGACATGGCGCGTGCCAGGTCATCCTGCAGGGTGATGATGCGGCTGACCTTGGTGCCGGGCGCCGGCTCGAACTCGAACTGCGTCACGACCGGGCCCGGCTGCACCGCCACCACCTTGCCCTCAACCCGGTAGTCCAGCAGCTTCTTCTCGAGCAGCCGCGCCATGGCCTGCAGGGACTCGGTGGTGTGCTGCCGCCGCTGCTCCTTGCGGGCACTGAACAGGCTCAGTTCCGGCAGCTTGAAGCTGCCGTTCTTCGGGGCCTTGAACGCCAGTTCTCGCTGCTGCTCCACCTTGGCCCGGCGCGAGACATCCACCTTCGCCGGTTCGGCCACCGGCGGCGCCTCGGCTTCGACGATATGCACGGGACGATGCTCACGTGCCTCGGCCCGCTTCTCCCGGCCCTCGATGCGTTCCCGGCGATGCGAGGCCATCGCACGCAGACGGCCCAATTGCTGTTTGATTGCGGCCAGGAACTTCCTGAACCAGCGCAGCAATTGGTGGACCATGCCCAGCAGCGACAGGTGCGAAGCAGCCACAAAACTGCTGAGTATCAGCACGAGCAGCAGGATATCCCGCCCCAGCGCATGCAGCGGCCGCATCAGGCTGCTGTCGAACAGCTTGCCGATCGCCCCGCCGGGACCGGCCGGCAGTGCTGGTAGCCATGTGGACAACCCGGCACCGTGCGCATGCAGCAGGGCGGCGACGCCGACCACGAACGGCAGCCAGAACAGTGCCGTCCAGCCACCCACATAGGGGGATCTTCCCATGGCCATGCGCACGGCCAGCGCCGCGATCAGCAACGTGGGTAACCAGCCGCCGAAACCCAGAAATTGATACAGGGCATCGGCGATGTAGGCGCCGACAATCCCGGCCTGGTTGGCCACCCTGGCATGCGCGATGGCATGATCGAGAGAGGGATCACGGGGCGTATAGGTCAGCAAGGCCAGGATCATCATGGCGGCCATGCCGGCCAACACCACCGCCAGCGCCTCGCGCAGCAGTGCTCTGGGTGCCATCATCTCAGACCTCAATCACCACCGGCACCACCATCGGATGCCGGCCCAGATTCCGCTTGCACCAGCGCCGGGTCCAAATACGGATCTCCTCCTTCGCCGCATCCACATCGGAAAGGAATTCCTGCCCCGACTGCTCGAGATGGGCCAGCAACCCTTCGGCCGCCTCGTCCAGTTTGTCCCCGCTTTCCTGATGCAGCACGCCCTTCGCCACCATTTCGGGAGTGCCCAGCAACGTGCCGTTGTGCTGATTGACCACGACCATCACCGTCATGATACCCTCTTCCGCCAACACCTGCCGGTCACGCAGCACCAGATCGTCGATCTCGTCGCGGTTCATGCCATCCACGAACACCGCACCGGCTGCAAAGGGCTCGCCCAGCCGGATGCCCTGTTCGTCGAGCATCACGCTCTGACCGTTCTCGGCAATGACGATGTTCTGCTCGGCGATGCCGACCGCCCGGCCCAGCAGCTTGTGCTCGACCAGGAAGCGGTATTCCCCGTGCACCGGATAGAAATACTTCGGCCGGGTCAGGTGCAGCATGGTTTTCAATTCGTGCGCCTGCGCATGCCCGGACACGTGCAAGTGGGCCTGGCCGGCGTGCAGCACGCGTGCCCCGCGCCGGTAGATATGATTGAACAGCCCGGCGATGGTCCGCTCATTGCCCGGGATATTCGACGAGGAAAACACGACCAGATCACCGATCTCGAGCTTGATGCTCGGATGCCGGCCCTGGGCGATGCGCGCCAACGCAGCTTGGGCCTCGCCCTGCGAACCGGTGGCGATGATCAACAGCTTCTCCGGCGGCACATCGGCAATCTGCTTGATGTTGACCATGGTGCCGGCCGGGATATTCAGGCGTTTCAGGCGCTGGGCAATATCGGTGTTGCGATCCAGGCTGCGGCCAGCCAGCGCCACGCGTCGGCCGGCCGCCACCCCAGCGTCGATGATTTGCTGGATGCGGAACATGTTTGAGGCGAAGGTCGTGACTATCACCTTGCCCTCGCACTGGGCCACGGCCTGCTTCAGAGCCGGACCGACGCTGCGCTCGGCCGGTCCACTGCCACTGCGCGTGGCATTGGTGGAATCGGAGGCCAGCAGCACCACCCCGGCATCGCCAAGGGCCGAGAAGCGATGCATCTGGGTCGCCCGTCCGTCGATCGGGGACAGATCGAGCTTGAAATCGCCGGTATGCACGATGGCGCCGTACGGCGTATGGATGACGATGGACACCGCATCCATGATGCTGTGCGTGACCGGAATGGCCTCGACCTCGAACGGCCCCACCCTGATTCGCTCGCCATCCTCCGGCAGGGGCCGCAAATCCCCTTTCAGCTTCTTGTTCTCAGCCAGCTTGCCCTCGATCAGACCCAGCGTCATCGGCGTGCCGTACATGGGCACGTTCAGTTGTGGCAGCAGGTAGGGGATGCCGCCGATATGGTCCTCGTGGCCGTGCGTCAACAGCAGTGCATGCAGCTTCAGCCCCAGATCCTGCAGTGCGGACACATCGGGCACCACGACATCGACGCCATGCTGCCCCGGCTCCGGGAACCCCATGCCGCAGTCGACGATCACGGCGTCCTTGCCCAGGGCATACACCATCATGTTCTTGCCGAACTCGCCCACCCCGCCGAAGGGATAGATGCGCAAAGGGTGCGGCATCAGGCGGCTCCGCGGCTGCCCGGCTTGACCGGCGGCAGCAAGCCCGCCCGGCACAGTGGGCAGTCATCGGCGGCATAGGTCGGCACATCCAGCTTGATCAGGGTGTCGAACGGCACATCGAAACGATCGGTTGCAGCAGGTGCGCGATCGACGACGGCCAGCACCTGGAACGGCGCCCCACCATGCTCACGCACCACCTGCATGCACTCACGCACCGAGCCGCCGGTGGTGATCACATCCTCCACCACCAGCGCACGCGCGCCCTTGGACACGACAAAGCCGCGCCGGAGCTGCATCTGCCCCTCCTTGCGCTCGGTGAAGATAAATGGTCGCCCGAGGGCGCGGGCCACCTCATGGCCGATGATCAAACCGCCCAGGGCCGGCGACACCACCAGATCCACCGCCTGTGCATCGACCTTCGCCGCCAGTTCACGGCCCAGGCGTTCGGCATGCGCCGGATGCATCAGCACCAGCGCCGACTGCAGATAGCGACCCGAATGGCGGCCGCTGGACAGCACAAAGTGCCCGTTCAGCAGGGCCCCGGAATTTTCATAGATTTGCAGCACTTCCTGTTCGTCGATCATGCATGGTCCTTTGGGGGTGGTTTCGGGGAGAATATCAAAATTCGCGGGAGTGTAGCAGTTTACCATCCAAGGCTGAACCTTGCGCCACACCCTTTGCTACAATGTCCGCGTGACCCATTGTGCCCTTCAGGCCGTGCTGCTCGATCTCGATGGCGTGATGTATGTCGGTGACCAGCCCATCGCCGGTGCTCAGCGCACGCTGGGCATGCTGCGCCATGCCGGTTACGCGCTGCGCGGCATCACCAATACCACCACCATGTCACGACAGGCCATCGCCAGCAAGCTGCAGCACATGGGCCTGGATGTTCCCGAACGCGATCTGGCCACGCCCGCAGCACTGGCCGTGCGGGCCATCGGCCGGGATCGCGCCGTCCTGTTCGTCCGCGACAGCCTGCGCGAGGACTTTGCCGACATCCACGAGGATACGGAACATCCGGCGTGGATTGTCATGGGCGATCCGGGTGGTGCCGGCTATCCGCCGGAGTCGCTGCAGCGCATCTTCCGCCTGTGCATGGGCGGTGCCAAGGTGCTGGCCCTGCACAAGAACCGTTTCTGGCAGAAGCCGGACGGGCTATATCTCGATCTCGGTGCCTTCGTCGCTGCCATCGAATACGCCACCGGCAAATCAGCCACCGTACTCGGCAAACCTTCGCCGGACTTCTTCCACGCGGTCTGCGCCGATCTCGCTGTCGAGCCCGAGCACTGCCTGATGGTCGGGGATGACATCGAGACGGATATCGGCGGTGCCCGAAATCTGGGCATGCGCACGGCACTGGTGCAGACCGGAAAATACCGCAGGGAACACGTCGCCGAAATCATGCGTACGCAGGGCATCCGCCCGGATCTTACCCTGCCATCCATCGCCGACCTGCCCGAGGCGCTGGATCTGCTCTAGGCCTGCTGCGGCCAGTCGCCGCGCGCTGATCCCACCAGCATCGCCAGCGCAAACACCTCTGTCCGCGCCTGGATCTCGGCCCGCGACCCCGGGAACAGGAAGCGGCGGCTCTGCACCGGCCTCCCCGGCCAGCGTACGGCGATCCACACCGTCCCCACCGGCTTGCCCGGCGTGGCTCCGTCGGGACCGGCAATGCCGCTGACGGCGATGCAGGCGGCGTCGGTCGCAATCCCGCCGATGACCATCTCCTCCACGACCTCGCGACTGACCGCACCGTGCTCCTCGATCAGTGCTGCCTCCACGCCGAGTTCCTGCTGCTTGGCCTCATTGCTGTAGGTGATCCAGGCGCGATCGAGCACCCGCGAGGCGCCGGGCATGCGCGCCAGGCGTGCGGCCAGCCCCCCAGCTGTACAGGATTCCGCCAGACGCAGCCTGAAGCCATGATCGTGCAGCAGATGCTGCACCTGCTCCTCCGGCAGATAACCGCCGTCATTGATGGCATACCCGCCCCCGGCGGGCGCATTTTCACCCAGATAGGCGCACAACCCCGGCTCCAGCGTCATGCCCGTATCGTCTTGTCCTTGCAGGCAGACATGCAGGGGGATAAAGGAGCGGCCATCGTTCAGCAGGTGCAACCACGCCTCGCGCGTATAGGCCACATCGCCCGTCGGTAACAGCAGCGTGCGCGCACCATCGCCGCCATGCCGGTACAGCCAGGCCACGCGTTCCGGGTTGCCCAGCTGCTGGGCCTGTGTCCCCAGCACCGTGCGCCGCTGCTGACGGTCCACGCCGATGCGCTGCCCCTGCTGCAAGGCGGCGCGCATCAACGCGTCCTCATCGGCGATAATCACGCACCAGTTGGCTTCGTCTTTTTTCCATCGATCCTCTTCGAAGGCATGCACCGTCACCTGTCCGGTACCGGCGCTGCGCAGCCAGGCCGACAGCCAGCCGACGGAGATGCCGGCCATGGCCAGGTTTGCGCGACCGGCCTCGCTGATTACCAGGGAGGTGCTGTGCATGGCGTTCATCCGACCCATACTCCGATGGCGGCAATCGCGCCGCCGCCGATGGCGCCGGCCGCCACATCATCGGCCATGATGGCCCACCAGGCCGGACCGAGGTGCTCGAGCCAAGAGATCGGCCAAGGCTTGAGGATATCCAGCAGTCGGAACCCCAGAAATGCCACACCCACAAGCAACCACGGCGTGCCGACCGCGAAGGCGGCAAGGGCGAGGCACAGCCACTGGCCAGCCCATTCGTCGATGACGATCCAGCCCGGATCGTCATCATCCAGTGAAGGCAACACCCGTGAGCATGCCGCACAACCGAGCAGCAGGCAGGCGGCGGAGGCTGCAAGCAGCCCCCGAGGCCCGAAGGCCAGCAGCAGGCCATAACCGGGCAGCAGCGATACGAGGCTGCCCCAGGTGCCGGGGGCCTTCGGCAGCCAGCCGGAGCCGAAGCCGGCAGCGATCCATCGCGCCACGCCCTGACCAGACATGCTAGGCAAAGTGATCGTAACCATGGGCCGGCAGTACCAGCGGCTTGCCGGCCAGACTCACCACCACGCCCCGACCCTCCCGGCAGTCGCCGACGCGCCTGGCCAGGCCGGCCAGGGAATCGCGTAATCGGGTAGGCGCCGTGAACAGCAGGGCGTAGTCATCGCCGCCGGCCAGGGCCAGATCCACGGCATGGTGTTCTCCGCATATGGCGACCAGTTCCGGCCAATCTTCGCAGGCTCCGAGGTCGAGATGCAGCTGCACGCCGGATGCCACCGCCACATGACCGGCATCCTGGACCAGGCCGTCGCTGATATCGATGCAGCAGCGCACCCCGAGCTCCCGGATGGCCGTCCCCGTAGCCAGCAGCGGCTCGACCTCGGCGAAGGCCGAGACCATGTCGACATCGCGCTCACCGGACAGCCAGTGCTCCAGCCCCATCGCCGAAAACCCGATGCGCCCGGCCAACCACACATCGTCCCCGGATTCGGCGGCATCGCGCCGCATCGCAGTGTTCTGCGGTAGAATCCCGGCCACGGTCACGTTCAGCCCCGTAGTTTGCGCCCGCACGGTATCCCCGCCAGCCAGCTCCAGGCCGAAGCGAGCCACTACATGGCTTACGCCCCGTCCCATCATGGTGATCGCCGCAGCATCCGGCGCCATGGCGCTAGCCCATACCAACCTGGCCTCAGCCCCCATGGCGGCCAGGTCCGACAAGGCCGTGCATACGGCTCGCTCGACTGCCAGCTCCAGCGAAAAATCCTGCGGCCAGTGGACACCGCACACAGCGGTGTCGGTGCTGACAACCCAGGCCGTGCCCGGCTCGCAGGCATGGACGGAGGCATCATCCCCGTTTGGCACCTCCGTACCGGGCCAGCGGGAGGGACTGGCGGCGCGAAAGGCCTGATCGATCAGTTCAAATTCGGATCCCATTGCAGCAATTGTGCAGCCGCCGATGCCCCAAGGCCAGCAATCGGTCCTTGTGCAATGCAAGCGATACAACCGTCATCTACAATCCAAACGAACGCCGTTCGTAAGGAGGTTCGCCATGACTATCTGGATTCTGACTGCGGATACCAGCCGCGCGAGGCTCTTTGCAACGAAATCCAGCGGCAGCGCCTTGGAAGAGCTGGAAGGCTTCGAGCATGCCGAATCGCGCCTGCACGACCGCGACCTGACCAGTGACCTGCCGGGTCGTGCCTTCGACAGCCAGGGCAGCGGTCGCCATGCCATGGAACAGAGGGTGGACCCCAAGGATGGGCAGGCCATCCGTTTCGCCGCACAGCTGGCCGCCTATCTCGAGGACGGCCGCGTCAACCACCGTTACGACAAGTTGTACGTGGCTGCGCCGCCGGCCTTCCTCGGTGTGCTGCGCGATCATTATGGCCAGATCGCTCCACTGGTGGCCGGGGAGATCGACAAGCATCTGACCCAATGCACACCGGCCGAGTTGCGCGCGTACCTGCCCCTCAGCCTCTAGGGGCTGCGCGCCGCCTGCCCTTTGGTTCTTACTTACATCACCTTGAAGTTGTGGATCATGCCATGGGCGGCATGCGGCTTGCCGTCCTTGGCATCGGGCATGAAGCACATCACCGCATAGTCCCCGGGGCTGAAATCCACCATCAGGGTGTTCTGCCTGCCCGGTTCCATCGCGGTAACCCCCGTAACCGGCGCACCCGGCGGCGGCCCCTTCATCCCGGCAGCGACCCAGTTGAGGACGTCCTGACCCGTCTTTCCCGGCTGCAGACGAAAGAACTCCGCCTCATGCGGCTGGGCGCCGCGGTTCTCGACATGGATGACATGATGCCCCGCTGTCGGGGCCTTCGAGAATTCGAACGCATATTCGACGAGCTTCAGGGTCATGTCGGCTGCCGGCCTCCTCCCCTCCCGCCTGGCTGACGTGACAGTCAGGGCCCTTTCCATGCCCAACATCATATGGGGCACTCCATTGGAACCCGGGATCAGACAGACCACGGCGTAATGTCCGGCCGGTAGATTGACCGCAACCTCACTCTGACCACCCTTCGGCAGCGGGGAGTTCGGTCCACCCATGAATACAGCCCATGCCGGAAACGGCCCGGGAGGAAGCTTGGTCAGATCGGCAACGGTTTTCCCCCGCTTGAGTCTGATGATGGCCATCTGATGCAGCAGGTTGCCGTCGTCGGTCAGACGAAAAAGGGTCGGCCCCGCCGGAATGCTTTTCGGCATGTCATATCCGTATTCCTTGGCCACCACGTTGACGACATGGGGGCCCGCCTTCGCGAACGCGGACGCGGTGCCACCAACATAGGCGCCCACGGCGAGCAGCGAAATAACTGCCAGATTCCAGATCCTTTTCATCATCCCACCCCTGTCACACCCCACGTGACGGTCTATATACGTACTAACACGCACTGTTGGATGTTCGGGGGCAGCGTGTCAACAACTATCATTGCTTATGAAAGGCTGCACGGTGATGGTCCATACTAGGGGTCATGAGTGGCCGCTACGCCCAAACCGCTTCACCCAATACCATCAAGCAGGCCTTTGGCCTGGATCGCGTTCCTGATTTTCAGGAACGGTACAACATTGCGCCATCGCAGTTTGCACCGGTACTCCGCCTGAACGACGACGGCCGGCTAAAGTGCGAGATGATGCGCTGGGGGCTCATCCCCCACTGGGCGAAGGACGCTAAAATCGGTAGGCATGCGTTCAATGCCGACATTGAATCGGCTGGCAGCGACCCGGCATTCAAGAATGCCTGGAAGCGTCGGCGGTGCATCGTGCCCACCACTGGTTTCTACGCATGGAAAGACCTGCAAACCAATCAGCCCTACTTCGTGCACAGGAAGGACGGGCGGCCGTTCGTATTCGCCGGGCTCTGGGAGTCCTGGAACAGCCCGGAGGGAGAGCTGCATACCTATACCATCATGACCACGCATGCCGATACGCTGCTGAAGCCGATCCACGAACGGATGCCTGTGATCCTGTCATGGGAAGGGGTTGAAAAATGGCTGCTTTTCACCCGGGGGGCGAAGCAGGACTACGATCCGGCCGACATGGAGATGTACCCGGTCAGCACCTATGTCAACAGCCCTCGCCATGAAGGACCGGGCTGCGCATTGCTGCGCCGATGATTGTCCCGACAAAGCATGAACCCTGCCTCGATAGCTGCCAACTGCCTCACTGACCACGGAACTTGAAATACAGGGTAACGACCAAAGACAGAACCAGGGAGATGATCACCAAAAAAATCGTCCCTATCTGGAGATAACGTTCGACTTTATTGGGATTCTTCTCGCCTTCTTCCATATGACCTGATCCATCCTTGCGACATACCCGTGGGCATTTCGGCCTTACCCTAGATATCCACACCATCGATTCAAGACCGTCGGAATGCACCACGACGAAAATGGACAAGGGGCTACGTCGCCATAGCCCCTTGTCCGGTGTGGCGCGCCCGGAGCGGTTCGCCATCGGCAGGGCGAGCTTATAACCACATGACAAGGAAGGTAAAAAATGGAAGGCGTTATCGATAATATTGTGACCCTTGCCGTCATCAAATGGATTTGGGGTTAGACCGATATGACATTCACGAAAGAATCCCATGAGGGATATTGGGAAAGCCATATTTTCGAGGTTTTGGACGAACAAGGCGACTGGCATAAGGCCTTGATCATCAATGAGCCAAGGGACTATGTAGAGGTGGTCAATGGCAAGAAGTTCACCCTGTCCGAAACCCGGATAAGAATCACCCCCATCGTCTGAAACCTTTACACGATTCCCTGAAAACGGGACCTTGTTAAAAGAACAAGGGGCCAGCGTATTCCGCCAACCCCTTGTTTTTACTGGCGCGCCCGGAGCGATTCGAACGCCCGACCCTCAGATTCGTAGTCTGATGCTCTATCCAGCTGAGCTACGGGCGCCTGCCCTATGTACTCGGAGATGCCCCCGAAGACGGTTGGTCCGAAGACGGCTGGATGCTAATGTCTTTGGCCCAAATTTTCCACTCGGTGATATCAGGCCCGAACATCTCCGGGAACTTCTGATACAGCCAGCCGTGGTAGATCACATTGCCATCCTTGCTGATCTCCACGAAGGCGGCGGGATTATGCACATTCTTGTCGTCAATGAAAGCCCCGGCCTTGATGCGCAGCCCCTGCGCCAGGCCGAGCAACTGGATGCTGAAGCCGTTGCTTTCGACCGGCAATCCTTCACTGACACTAACATCGAATACCTGCGCCGTGTTGGTATGCAACAGGGCAATGTCTGCGCTGCCGTGCTCGGCCGCCGCCCAATCCGGCAGGTTCTGGGTCATGCTGGCGCCGTGTGGGTCCTGGGGTGTTGCCAACGGCAACTGCCACTTGATCTGTTGGGGCTTCTGTTGGTTGCATGAGGAAAGCAGCAGCGCCGCCACGACCAGCATCGACCACGCCAACATGGCGGAGAGAGAGGGGTTACGTGCGGTCATCCTGCCCTCCGCCCTGCGGGCCGCCGCCAGCGGCGTTCGCATTGGCATTGCTGTCGATGCATCGAACCCGTCGAGCGTTCTCACCCTCTCGCCTCGCCTGTCCGGAATACCGCATCATCGCGGTCGTCCCGCAGGCACTACACACCGATTTCATCCGCAATAATGGCGGAGAGAGAGGGATTCGAACCCTCGATACGGTAACCCGTATAACACCTTAGCAGGGTGCCGCTTTCGACCACTCAGCCATCTCTCCATTCAGCGAAACCGCTTAGAATATGCTGGACATTCCTCGAATGGCCCGCGACCGCATCATACACATCATCACCTCGTGAACAACGACGGATTCGTTATACCATAGCATGCAAGCCACAAAACATGCGTGCTTTTCGCACGCCCTGATTTTTCATAAGGTACGATATTCATCCATCTAGCTAACGCACGCGGAGAGGGGAAATGCGGAATCTGGCCATCGTACTGTTCTTATCTGCCGCTGTTACTGGCTGTGGCCAAAATCATGGGGCGTCATCACGCATTTCCACCCCCTTGGACAAGATACTGGTGATTGGCCAGCAAACACAGGGGGAATGGCAGCAATTCATGAAGACTGGCGGATTACAGAACAGTGACCAGTGGCGGGGCTATACGGTTCAGGATGTCAGCCTTGGATTTGACGCCCACGATAAACTGTCGGAGATATCTCTGCTGTTAACGTCGGGGACGGATAACCAGGAGCCCTCTTTTGGGGACATCAAGCAAAACCTCGCAGGCATCTGTGGAAAGGCATGGAAAAAAGGAAGCCCTTCGACGGCGCTACACGGGAATATCCTTTGCATTTTCAGCCCAGCCAGGAGAACCGGTTATTACCATCTGGAAATCAGCAAGATGGAGCATATGAACAACTAATACATCCAGCCATGCTTACGCTTGTGCCTGATGGAATATTAGCGGAAGGGTGGGATTACCCGGGCTGTGCCCTCGCCCTGCGAGTCGCCGCCAGCGGCGTTCAAATCAGCAGGCTGATTTGTCGACCCACCCTCGCGGGTTCTCACCCACCCCGCGCTGGTGCGCGTACCTTCGCCCAGCACGAATGTATGGATGAATGAGATTGGCGGAAGGGGTGGGATTCGAACCCACGAAAGGTTTCCCTTTGCCGGTTTTCAAGACCGGTGCTTTCAACCGCTCAGCCACCCTTCCTGTATGGCTGGAAAGATACGATTATGTGATGCGCTGTAAACCGCCCATATAGGGTTGCAGGGCCTCAGGAATGCGCACGGAGCCGTCGGCCTGCCAGCAGTTCTCCAGGATGGCCACCAGCGTACGTCCGATGGCCAGGCCCGAACCGTTCAGGGTGGCCACCGGCTCCAGCTTGCCGGAATCATTGCGGTAACGTATTCCTGCCCGGCGCCCCTGGAACTGGCCGAAGCTCGAACAGGAGGAGATCTCCCGGTACATGCCCTGGCTCGGCAGCCAGACTTCGAGATCGTAGGTCTTCTCGGCCGAGAAGCCGAGGTCGCCGGCGCACAGCGACACCACACGGTACGGCAGATCCAGTGCCTGCAGCACTGCCTCCGCATGAGCGGTCAGCTCCTCCAGTTGCACCAGCGCCTGTTCCGGGCGAACCAGCTGCACCAGCTCCACCTTGTCGAACTGGTGCTGGCGAATCATTCCGCGTACGTCGCGCCCGGCGGAACCCGCCTCCCGGCGGAAACAGGGGGTATAGGCACAGTGGCGGATCGGCAGCATCTCCATCGACAGCACCTGGTCCTGGTACAGGTTCGTCACCGGCACCTCGGCCGTTGGAATCAGGAACGCATCCTCACCTTCCAGCCGGTACAGATCCTCCTCGAACTTGGGCAACTGGCCGGTGCCGGTCATCGTCTTGCGGTTCACGATGACGGGGACCCAGACCTCCTCGTAATTATGCCGGTCCACATGCAGATCGAGCATGAACTGCATCAGCGCCCGCTCCAGGCGCGAACCGGTGCCGCGCAGCACCGTGAATCGGCTGCCGGAGATCGTGGCGGCGGCCTCGAAATCCAGGATGCCGAGACGGGTGCCAACCTCCCAATGCGGCGGCACCACATCCGCGCGCGGGCTTCCCCAGCGCCTGAGCTCGACGTTGGCCGTTTCGTCGACGCCATCCGGCACCGTGTCGTGCGGCATGTTCGGTATATTCAGCAGCGCCGCCGCGAATTCGGCTTCGGCCTCCCTCGCCTCGCTCTCCAGCTGCTTGATGCGGGTGGCGGCATCCTTCATCGCCGCCATCTCGGCCCCGGCATCCTCGCTGCGCGCCTTTTTCTCACCGATTAGTTTCGACACGCGGTTACGCTCGGCCTGCAGGGCCTCAAGCTCGGTCTTCAGCTCGCGCTGGCGCACGTCCAGCGCCCGCGCCGTACCCCATGGGCTGTCGGAGGCTACGACCGGATCGCCCCGGCGGGCGAGCTGGACCTGCATCGCGTCGAACGATTTGCGGAACTGCTGGCGATCGATCATGCCTCCGGCCCACCCTCCTCGCCGGGCTGTGCATCCTCGATGCCTTCGATATCATCCTCATCCTGCTTCTCGATCACGCGCACCAGTCCTGTCACCCGCTCGTTGGCACCGCAGTTGATCAGCTTCACGCCCTGCGTGTTGCGGCCGATCACCGAGATACCGTCCACGCGGATGCGTACAAGGCGGCCGGTATTGGTAATCATCATCACCTGATCGTCATCAATGACCTGCAGCGCCCCGACCATCTCGCCATTGCGCCCGCCCGTCTTCAGCGTGAACACGCCCTGGCCGCCGCGCTTCTGGCGCGGATATTCCGCGATCGGAGTGCGCTTGCCGAACCCGTTCTCGGACACCGCCAGCAGCGATGTGCGCTCGGCGGCGATGGTCATGCCGATCACATGCTCGCCCTTGCCCATGCGCATGCCGGTGACACCACGCGTGTTGCGCCCCATCGGCCGGGCATCCGTTTCGCCAAAGCGAATCGCCTTGCCGCCACTGGACGACAGGATGACCTCGCGCCCTCCGTCGGTCAGCAGCACGCCGATCAGGTCGTCGCCGGCATCCAGGTTGATGGCGATGATGCCGTTGGCACGGATGTTCCGGTACTCGGTAAGGCTGGTTTTCTTGACCAGGCCGTTGCGCGTAGCCATCAGGATATACTGCGTTTCGCTGAACTCGCCGCGGATCGGCAGTGTCGTGGAGATACGCTCATCCTTCTCCATCGGCAGCAGGTTGACCAGCGCCTTGCCGCGTGCGGCGCGCCCGGCTTCCGGCAGCTCGTAGACCTTCTTGCGGAACACCCGCCCCTGATTGGTGAAGAACAGCAGATCGTCGTGGGTCGAAGCCACGAACATCGAGGCCACGAAGCCCTCCTCTTTCATGGTCATGGCCGTGATGCCCTTGCCGCCGCGGCGCTGCGCCCGGTACAGCGACACGGCGTTGCGCTTGATGTAGCCGTCGCTGGAGATGGTGACGACCATGTCCTCCTCGGTGATCAGATCCTCGATGGAGATGTCCGCCACCTGGTCGACGATCTCGGTGCGACGCGGATCGGCATACTGGTTGCGCACCGCCTCCAGCTCCTCGACGATGACCTGCATCAGTAGCTTCTCGTCGGCCAGGATCGCCTTCAGGCGCGTGATGGTGGCCTGCACCTCGGCATACTCAGCCTTGATCTTATCGCGCTCCAGCCCCGTCAGGCGCTGCAGGCGCATGTCCAGGATGGCCTGAGACTGCTTGTCGGACAGGCCGAAACGGGACATCAGCCCGTCCTTGGCCTCGGCCGCCGTCTGGCTGGCGCGGATCAGCTTGATCACCTCGTCGATATGGTCGAGAGCGACCAGCAGGCCCTCGAGGATATGCGCCCTGGCCTCGGCCTTGGCCAGCTCGAACAGGCTGCGCCTTGTGACTACCTGCCGGCGGTGATCGACGAAGTGGTTCAACAGCTGTCGCACGCCATACAGCTTCGGTTGGCCGTCGACGATGGACAGGTAATTGCAGCCGAAGTTGCACTGCAGCTGCGTGTGCTTGTACAGGTTGTTCAGCACCACCTCGGGGATCTCGTTCTTCTTCAGCTCGATGGCGATGCGCATGCCGTCGCGGTCGGACTCGTCGCGCAGGTCGGAGATGCCCTCGATCTTCTTGTCGCGCACCAGCCCGGCGATGTTCTCGATCAGGGTCGCCTTGTTCACCTGGTAAGGCAGCTCGGCGATGATCAGCGAGGTCTTCTTGGTGCGGGCGTGCGTCTCGACCACGGCGCGGGCGCGCATGGTCACCGAGCCGCGGCCGCTCAGGAACGCCGAACGGATGCCCAGGCGGCCGTAGATGAAGCCGCCGGTCGGGAAGTCCGGGCCGGGCATGATGTCCATCAGGGCCTCGTCGTCGATGTCGGGGCTGCGGATCAGGGCGATGGTGGCGTCGATGGCCTCGCCCAGGTTGTGCGGCGGGATGTTCGTGGCCATGCCGACGGCGATACCGGCGGAACCGTTGACCAGCAGGTTCGGAAACTTGGCCGGCAGTACCCGCGGCTCCCGCAGGGACTCATCGTAATTCGGTGTGAAATCGACGGTATCCTTGTCGATGTCGGCCAACAGCTCCGAGGACAGCCGGCTCATGCGGGCCTCGGTATAACGCATCGCGGCCGGCGAATCGCCGTCGACCGAACCGAAGTTACCCTGGCCGTCCACCAGCACATGACGCATGCTCCAGGGCTGGGCCATGCGCACCAGGGCATCGTAGACGGCCGTATCGCCGTGGGGATGGTACTTACCGATGACGTCACCGACGACACGGGCGGATTTCTTGTAGGGCTTGTCGTGCGTGGAGCCTAGATCCTGCATGGCATACAGGATGCGGCGATGCACTGGCTTCAGCCCGTCGCGGGCATCCGGCAGGGCGCGTCCGACGATCACGCTCATGGCGTAATCCAGATACGAGCGCCGCATCTCCTCCTCGATCAGTACAGGAACCGCTGGATTCAGCGTTTCTTCAACCATGTTGTCCTTGCCTCCCCATCATTCAACTGGTGCCCCCGACAGGATTCGAACCTGTGGCCTACGGTTTAGGAAACCGGCGCTCTATCCGGCTGAGCTACGGGGGCGTAGCAGCCGCGCGACATGATAGCGGCGAACGCCCGGTACTGCACGAATCCGGACCATGCGGAAACGTCGGTTTCAATAGGTGATCAGACTGGAAACGGGAACATCCCCGAGGCGCTCACGGCCGTTCAGGAATCCCAGTTCAATGACGAACAGGCAGGCGGCCACATGCGCACCCAGTGCCTTGACCAGATCAACGGTGGCACGCGCCGTACCGCCGGTGGCCAACAAGTCGTCGACGATGACCACCTGATGACCGTCGGCCAGGGAATCCTTATGGATCTCCAGTCGGTCCATGCCGTATTCGAGCTCGTAATCCACGGCGTGCACATCGGCCGGCAGCTTGCCCGGCTTGCGCACCGGCACCATGCCCAGCCCCATCTGCTGAGCCAGGGCGGCACCGAAGATGAACCCCCGCGATTCCACGCCGACGATGACATCGACATCATGCGGCACGAAACAGCCCAGTTCCGAAATGGCAGCGGAAAAGGCATCCCCATCGGCCAGCAGTGGCGTGATATCCTTGAAGACGATGCCGGGCTTCGGAAAATCCGGCACATCCCGGATATAATCACGCAGGCTGATGGCGCCGAGACCATTCATACCAGGTCGTCGAGATGGATATTCAGCGACTCGACGATGCGCCGCAGCTTCTGCAGGGCACCGACCTGGATCTGCCGGATGCGCTCGCGCGTGACCCCCATGTGCTGGCCGATCGATTCCAGCGTCCATGGCTCGTCGATGATGCCCAGGCCATAGCGCAGGCGTACGACCTCGCGTTCCTTGTCACCCAGCTGTTCCAGCCAGGAAGCCAGCATCGAGTCACGCAACTGGTGATCGAGATGGTCGCCTGGCTTCTCGGCGTCGTCATCCTCGGTAATGTCATACAGGTTGAAATCGCCATCGTCGTGCAGCATCTCGTCGGCGCTTTCGGTATGAAGTGTCGCACCCAGCAGGGCTCCGACCCGCTCCGTGGGCTTGCCCATCGCCGCGGCGATTTCCTCATCGGTAGGCTCCCGGCCCAGGGTGGTACGCAGCTGGTTGGTCACCCGCATCATCGCATTGAATTCCTTGCCGACATGCACCGGCAGACGGATGGTACGGGCCTGATTCATGATGGCGCGTTCGACCGACTGACGTATCCACCAGGTGGCATAGGTCGAGAAACGGCAGCCGTGCTTGTCGTCGAACTTTTCCACGGCCCGCATCAGGCCGATATTGCCCTCCTCGATCAAATCGGCCAGCGGCATGCCCCGGTTAATGTACCGGCGGGCGATCTTCACGACCAGTCTTAGGTTGGCATTGATCATGTGCTGGCGGGCGCGGTCTTCGCCCTTGGCTATCCGGCGTGAAAGCGTGATCTCTTCCTCGGCGGTCAGCAGGTCATAACGGGAAATTTCCCGCATGTACATGGTCATGGGTTCAAGACTTCGCTGTTTGCTCATGCCGCCAACAACACCTCATCACCGCGCCGATGAGTAAGGGTATATGAATCTATTGCTTTGGCAAGTACGCCAAGGGGTTCACCGGCGTTGCCCCCCGGCGCACCTCGAAATGCAACCGCGGCGTGCTCGCCAGCCCCGAGCTGCCGACCCGGGCGATGACCTCGCCCCTTTTTACCCGCTCCCCCCGGGAAACCAGATTGCGCTCGTTGTGTGCGTAGGCAGTGAACAGATCACCGGCATGGCGAATAATAATCAATTTTCCATAGCCGGCGATGCGATTGTCGGCATAGACGATGACGCCACCGGCCGCCGCCCTCACCGGCGTGCCCCGTGGAGCCGAGATATCGATGCCATCATGCATATGATGCCCCCGGTTGCCGAAAGCGCTGGTGACCGTGCCCCGGACCGGCCAGACCAGCCGCATTCCGGCATAGCCACGGTCCGGCGGTGATATCTCGACAGGGGCAGAGGATCCCGGCCGGTTTCCTGAATCCTCCGGCGGGGTCGGTATGCTTTCCGAAGTGGGCGCCATATGCGTCAGGGACAACTCCTGGCCAACATAGATGGTATACGGATAGCCAATGCGGTTGCGGCGGGCCAGCAACTTGTAGTCGATGCCATAGCGCCTGGCGATGCTGTACAGGGTGTCACCCGGACGCACGCTGTACACGCCATAATCGTTCGGTCGGGAAGCGCTGGTATGGCGGGGCAATGTCCGGTAATGGGAAAGTGGCACATGCGTGCGCAAGCAGCCACCCATCAGAAGCATGGCTACCGCAAGCAGGATTCTCAGTGCCAAAGTCATATCGCTGCAAAACCACCTACGACCAACCACACCACCTGCCCCGTCATCCCCGCGCATACGCCGAAAGCAATGGTGATGATCTTGAAAGGTATCGGCAGGAATCCTGTGATCAACACCGGCATCGGTGTGACGGGCCTCACCTGACGGGGATGGCCATCCTCCCTATCGATCGTTGACCCCGGTCAGCAGCGGCACGAACGAGCAGGCATCGAATCGTTCGCGCACCATCTCGGTGCCGTGCTTACGCAGGCGCAACAAGGTGTAGTTTCCGCCTTCGCCTACGGGCATCACAAGCACACCGCCCTCGATAAGCTGGTCCACCCAGGCCTGCTGCATGGTTCCTCCGGCAGCGACCAGAATCGCATCGAAAGGGGCGTACTCCTCCCAACCGAAGGTGCCGTCGGCGCATTTGAGCATCACATTGGCATGTCGGGCGGCCCGCAGATTGCGCCTGGCCCGCTCGAGCAGGCTGGCGATGCGCTCAATGCTGTACACACGTCGGCACAGGCGGGACAGCACCGCCGTCTGGTATCCGCAACCGGTACCGATTTCGAGCACCCGTTCATGTCCGCGCAGTTCGAGCAACTGGCTCATCTTGGCCACCATATAGGGCTGAGAGATGGTTTGTCCCTCACCGATCGGCAGCGAGGAGTCCTGATAGGCATGGGTGGCGAGCGCGGGATCCACAAACAGGTGACGCGGCACGGCAGCCATCGCCTCGAGCACCCGTGGATCGGCAATGCCCCGCGGCACAAGCTGCTCGGACACCATGCGTCTGCGCGGCCGCTCATACGAAAGGCCCGCCTGCCGATCGCTCATGCCGAACAGCCGACGGGCCCGTAAAGCTGGTCGGGACGAGAGGATTTGAACCTCCGACCACCAGTCCCCCAGACTGGTGCGCTACCAGACTGCGCTACGCCCCGATGCATCCTCAATGTTCACAAAACGGAATCAGTTTGTCAGCAGATCAGCAACCAGCGCCAACTCCTGCCGGATCGACTTCAGGGTTTGCTGCACATCCTGCTGTTCCACGATCTCGCTCATATCGCCGTCAAGCAGGCGTTTTTTGGCACCGCGTATCGTGAAATTCATATCGTACAGCAAATGCTTGATCTGAAATACCGTATACACATCGCGCTGGCGGTAGAAGCGGCGGTTACCGCTTTTCTTGACCGGCTTCAGGTGTTTGAACTCGGTCTCCCAATAACGCAGGACATGGGGTTCTACCCCACAAATCTCACTGACTTCACGAATGGAAAAAAACAGCTTATCCGGAAGCTCCGGAACCTCGACCCCCGCCAGGGCCAGCGCCTGAGCCGGATGGCTCATTCACCGTCTCCACTCATTTTCATCTTCATCAGATGGCTTGCACGGAAGGTCACCACCCGGCGTGGTGTAATCGTGATCTCCTCGCCGGTCTTGGGATTACGGCCACGACGGGCACGTTTTGCCCGTACCATAAAGTGCCCGAATCCGGATATCTTCACATCCTCACCCTGCTCCAAGGAGTAACGAACCGTATCAATGACGGCATCTACGATCTGTGCAGACTCTTTTTTGGAGAGGCCGACACGCTCGTGCACGATTCTTGCAATCTCGGCTTTCGTCACACCCGTCCCTTTTGAAAAACAACCTATTACGGCGATATATTCAACAAGAACTATGGAGTGTAACAAAACTTCTTGATTCGTCAAAGTTTTTACATGCTTGACTCGAGCAGCCCCCCCTTCAGGTACGCCACGCGATCCGAGGCGGATGCCAAAGACAGGCTGTGGGTGACCATCACCGCCGACGCCCCCTCCTGCGCGCACAACTCCCGCATCGCCGTGAACACCTGCTGTGCCGTGGTCTCATCGAGGTTGCCGGTCGGTTCATCGGCCAGCAGCAGTCGCGGCTTTCCGACCAGTGCCCGCGCCACTGCCACCCGCTGTGCCTCGCCGCCGGAAAGCCTGGCCGGCACGTGGGATTCACGAGCCTCCAGATGCATGCGCACCAGCAACTCGT
>CAYRBJ010000023.1:0-28301 GCA_964422615.1 uncultured Zetaproteobacteria bacterium
CGCTCACGGCGCCAAGTTTGGCGCCGCCGCACTTCCATGTACGGATGATCAAGCCGATACGCGAAAGGCTCCTGCCTTTCGCTCGAACCGCTGCGGCGGCGCAGGTCCGCCTTCGGTTACGGCGCTATGACGCCGCTTCCCATCCATGTGCGGATGGGTGTCGGACCCGGCCTTTATGTTTCTGTATTAGTTCTCGCAGAGTTCGATGGCATTGCCATCCGCATCACGACAAAACAGCGCGGCACGGCCGGAACGGCTCGTCGTGTAATGAATGCCGGCGGCCTCCAGTCTGGCACGCACGGCCTCCAGGTCGGAAACGGCCAGCGCCAGGTGCCGATCGCGCCCACCATGCGCTGGCAGCACGCAGCCAGCATAGGGGTCATCGACCTGCATCAGGTGCAGCTGAACCCCACCATCCAACGCGTAAAAGATGCCCGGAAAGCCGAGCTCCGGGCGTGCATCCCGTCGCAACCCCAGCACGCCCTCATAGAAGGCGGAAGCCGTTTCCAGATCCGACACGATCAGACCGACATGGTGTAGACGCATGCATCGATGCTGCCTTGCAATCGCCCCGGGCGGCAAGTTTCATACAAGCGGCGGTTTACGGCGACCGACGGCGCCGCCACAATCCGACCCCATGAGCGCAACCATTCTCGATGGCAAGGCGATATCCGAACGCCTTCGCAGCCACCTGCAGCAGGACGTCGCATCGCTGGCTACCAGGCATGGACGCAGACCGGGGCTCGCCGTGATCCTCGTCGGCAACGACCCGGCCTCCGAGATTTACGTGCGCAACAAGAAAAACGCCTGTCAGGCGGTGGGCATCGAATCCTTCTCCTACGAAGAACCGGCCACTATCACCCAGCAGCACCTGCTGGGCCTGATCGGCGAGCTAAACCGCGATCCGCTGGTCGACGGCATCCTGGTGCAACTGCCGCTGCCCAGCCACATCGATTCGGAATCGGTGATCGAGGCGGTCCTGCCAGGCAAGGACGTGGACGGATTCCATCCGTACAACATCGGCCGGCTGGCGGCACGCATTCCGAGCCTGCGTTCCTGCACCCCTTACGGCTGCATGAAGCTGCTGGAGGAAACGGGGCTGGACCTGTACGGCAAGGAGGCTGTCGTCGTCGGCGCCTCGAACCACGTCGGCCGGCCGATGTCTCTGGAGCTGTTGCTCGCCGGCTGCACCGTCACCATCACTCACCGCTTCACGCATGATCTGGAATCACATGTGCGGCGTGCCGACATCGTCGTCGCTGCCGCCGGCAAGCCCGGGCTCGTCAAGGGCGAATGGATCAAACAAGGTGCCGTGGTCATCGATGTCGGCATGAACCGCGGAGAGGACGGAAAACTGTGCGGCGACGTCGAATACGCGATCGCCGCTGAACGCGCCGGCTGGATCACACCGGTACCGCGCGGCGTCGGGCCGATGACCATCACCATGCTGCTGGCCAATACCGTCAGTGCCTTCCGCCAGCACATGGGTGAATCCGCATGAGCGAGGCCTTGGCCCGCACGCCCTTGTACGACGAGCACATCCGGCTGGGTGGGCGCATGGTGCCCTTCGCCGGCTTTGCCATGCCGGTACAATATCAGGAAGGGGCCCTGAAGGAATACCACGCCGTACGCGAGGGCACGGGCGGACTGTTCGACATCTCGCATATGGGCCAGGTGCGCATCGAGGGTTCCGGGGCCGAGGCCTTCCTGCAGCATGTGACCACGAATGACGTTTCAAGGCTCACCGACGGCCAGGTGCAATACTCGGCGCTGCTGAACGAGGCCGGTACCTTCATCGACGACATCACCACCTACCGCCTGGGCGACAGCCGCTTCTACCTGTGCATCAACGCCGCCAACCGGCACAAGGATGTGGCGCACCTGCATGCACAAGCCAGGGGCTTCGATGTGCGCATCACCGACGCATCGGATGCCACGACCCTGCTGGCCCTGCAGGGCGAGCGGGCCCAAGCCATGCTGCAAGCGCTGACCGATTGCGACCTGGATGCCATCGCCTACTACCATGTCGCCACCGGGCAGTTGGGTGGCAGCGAGGCCATGATCTCGCGTACCGGCTACACCGGCGAGGACGGCTTCGAGCTGTACCTGCCGAACACCGCTGCCGTCGGCATCTGGCGCGCCCTGCTCGCTGCCGGTGCCGCGCCGATCGGCCTGGCGGCGCGCGACATGCTGCGCACCGAGATGGGCTATGCGCTTTACGGCCATGAGATCAGCGATGCGGTGACCCCGGTCGAGGCTGGCCTGATGTGGATCACCCGCCTGGACAAGGGCGGGTTTATCGGCCGGGACGCTGTGGCGGCTCGCAAGGCTGAGGGAAGGCAGAAGGCATTGATCGGACTGAGGCTGCGTGATCGCGGCATCCCCCGTGAGCATTATCAGGTTGTTTCGGATGGCCGCGTGGTCGGCGAGGTGACCAGTGGCATGTACTCGCCTTTGGCCGGTGCCGGCGTGGCCCTGGCCTATGTGGATCCGGCACTGGCGACCGAAGGCGAGCTGACCGTCGACATCCGTGGCAAGGCGATAGCGGCCGAACGCACGAAACCACCCTTCGTGCGCAGCCGCGTGCGAAAATAACCGACAGGAGGGAATCATGGGCATTCCGGGCGATCTGAAATACAGCAAGGACCACGAATGGGTGCGCATCGAGGGTGATACCGCCACCTTCGGCATCACCGACCATGCGCAGGAGGCACTCGGTGACATCGTATTCGTCGAGCTACCCGAGATCGGGCGAAACATCAGCCGAGGCGAGGGTTTCGCGGTGGTCGAATCGGTCAAGGCCGTATCCGATGTCTACGCGCCGCTGGCCGGCGAGGTGACCGGGGTCAACGAAGCCCTCGAATCAGCACCGGAGAAGATCAATGCCGACCCGTACGGCGAGGGCTGGATCGCCAGGGTGAAGCTGGCGGATACCGACACCGCACATCTGATGGATGCCGCCGCCTACGAGGCGTTTCTGGCCGAATAACCCGACCCCGGACGAAGGACCGATTCATGCGTTTTCTGCCCCATACCGACGCCGACCGTACGGCCATGCTGGAGACGATCGGCGTTGCCGATACCAGGGCCTTGTTCGCCGACATCCCGGAACGCTTCCATCTGAAGCCCGGCAGCCTCGAGCTGCCCGAGGCCCTGAGCGAGGCCGGCATCGTACGTAAGTTCACTAAGGCGGCGGAGAGGAACCGGCATGCGGGCAACAGCCGTTGTTTTCTCGGCGGCGGTACCTACCACCATTTCGTCCCGGCCGTCGTCGACTACGTGATCGGCCGCGGTGAATTCCTGACCGCCTATACCCCGTATCAGCCGGAGATCGCCCAGGGCACGCTGCAGGCGCTGTTCGAGTACCAGACGATGGTGGCGCGCCTGACCGGCATGGAGGTCTCCAACGCCTCGATGTATGACGCCGCCACCGCCGTGGCCGAGGCCGCACTGATGGCCCGGCGCATCAGCCGCCGCGACAAGGTGGTGATCGCCGGCTCCGTGAACCCGCGCTATAGGGCCGTCACCCGCAACTACCTGTCCCGACAGGATGGCCATCTGATCGAGGCCGCCTGCAGCGATTTCTGCACCGACATGGCGTCACTGGCGGCGGCCGTCGATGCCGACACCGCCTGCGTCATCGTGCAGTACCCGGATTACTTCGGTTCGGTGTATGACCTGGCGGAGGTGCGCGCGCTGTGCGATGCACACGGCGCATTGATGGTCGTCGCCTTCTCGGATGCCACCGCCTTTGCCCTGATCGCACCGCCGGGTGAATGCGGCGCCGACATCGTCGTCGGCTCCGGCCAGGCGCTCGGCATCCCGATGGGCTTCGGCGGTCCGCATCTCGGCATCCTGGCCTGCAAGCAGGCGCATCTGCGCCAGATGCCCGGCCGTGTGGCCGGCATGACGCAGGATGCCCAGGGCCGGCGCGGCTTCGTGCTGACGCTGTCCACGCGCGAACAGCACATCCGCCGCGAGAAGGCGACCAGCAACATCTGCTCCAACCAGGGCCTGATGTGCACCGCCGCCGCCACCTACATGGCCCTGCTCGGCGACGAAGGTCTGGCCACCGTGGCTGCGCATTCGGCCGCGGCCCTGGCCATGCTGACCGCGGGGCTGCCGGCGGACGTGCAGGCCGCAGGCGGGGCCCGCTACAACGAGACCGTGCTGAGCTTCGCCGACAGCGCGCGGCGCGCGCGCTTCCTGGAGACGGCGCGGGATCGCGGCATCTTCGCCGGCATCCCGCTGGAGCAGCTCGGGGACGGGATCGAGCCCAGGCACCTGCTGGTGGCCACAACCGAGATGATCGAGGCGGACGACATCGGCGACTACCTGGATGCGCTGGAGGCCTCGCGATGAGCACGCCCAAGTACTCCGGCACCACGGGCCTGACGCACGAGGAAGCGCTGGTCTTCGAGCGGGCGCGTCACGACGCCACCGCCATCAGCCTGCCGGGCGTGGCCGGCCCCGTCAGCGATGCCCTGCAGCCATTCCGTCGCGCCGAGCCGGCCGGCATCCCGGGGCTGTCGGAGCCCGAGGCGGTGCGCCATTTCGTGCGCCTGTCGCAATGGAACCACAGCATCGAGACCGGCTTCTATCCGCTCGGCTCATGCACGATGAAATACAACCCGCGCGTCAACGAGCAGCTGGCGCGCCTGCCGGGGCTGGCCCAGCTGCATCCGGACCAGCCCGAGGATACGGTGCAGGGCGTGCTGGCGCTGTTGTATGAGTTGCAGCAATGGCTGGGCGAGATCAGCGGCCTGCCGCATGTGACGCTGCAGCCGGCGGCCGGTGCACACGGCGAGCTGACCGGCATGATGATGATCCGCGCCTTTCACGAGGCGCGCGGCGATGCGAAACGATGTGTCGTGCTGGTGCCGGATTCGGCCCACGGCACCAATCCGGCCACCGCCTCGTTGTGCGGCATGCGCACCGTCGAACTGAAATCCGGGGCGGACGGACGCATGGATATCGAGGTGCTGAAGGCGCACCTGAACGACGAGGTGGCGGCGCTGATGCTGACCAACCCCAACACCACCGGCATGTTCGAATCGGACATCGCCGAGATCTGCGATCTGGTGCATGAAGCGGGCGGCATGGTCTACGGCGACGGCGCCAACCTGAACGCGCTGGTCGGGGTGGCCCGTCCCGGCGACATGGGCATCGACTGCCTGCACATCAACGTGCACAAGACCTTCTCCACTCCGCACGGCGGCGGCGGCCCGGGCGCAGGGCCGGTGGCCGTCAACGAGGCTCTGGCACCCTTCCTACCGGTGCCGCGCATCGACAAGCAGGATAAGGGTTACCGACTTGCGCACCATGCCCCCGACAGCATCGGGCCGATGCTGGGCTCGCTCGGGCATGTCGGGGTGCTGCTGCGCGCCGCCGCCTACATCGCCGCCTTCGGCCGCGACCATCTGCACAAAATCGCCGAGGATGCGGTGCTGAACGCCAACTACATGCTGACGCGCCTGAAGGATGCCTATCACGTGCCCTTCCCCGGCCTGTGCAAGCACGAATGCCTGTTGACCGACGAGGTGCAGAACCGGCACGGCATCAAGACACTGGACATCGCCAAACGACTGATCGACCTCGGCTTCCATCCGATGACGGTGTATTTTCCGCTGATCGTGCACGGCGCCATGCTGATCGAACCGACCGAAACCGAATCCAAGACCACACTCGACCATTTCTGCGACGCCATGCTGGAGATTGCCGCCCAGGTGGAGGCCGGCGAAGTCGAGCCCCTGCACCAGGCGCCGACGCGGGCCTTCCGGTCGCGGCTGGACGAAACGATGGCGGCGCGCAGGCCGGTGCTGACCTGGCCGCCACAAACGAAAAGCGCTTGATTTTGTGAGCCAAGGCAAAACCGCGCTTTTACCTTGGCATACCGAAAAAACGCATGGATGCAGTTTTTCAGAAACCTAGAAAGGCCGCACCACCACCATGATGACGACGCCGATCAACACCAGCGTCGGCAGTTCGTTGTATAGTCGGAAAAAACGCTCGCTGTAGTGGTTGCGGCCTTCGGCAAAGGCCTGCACCACACGGCCATTGTGCCAATGGAACACCAGCAGAATCGCCACCAGCAGCATCTTGATCCAGAACCAGGGCTGGTCGCCGACCATGTCCCACTCACGCGCCGCCAGCAGCAGCCCCAGCGCCACCGTCAGCACCATGGCCGGCTTCATGATGAAACGATAGAGCTTGCGCTCCATGACGCAGAACTGCTCGTGCACCGGCCCAGAGGCATGGCGGCTGTGATACACGAAGAAGCGCGGCAGGTAGAACAGACCGGCGAACCAGGACACCATGGCGATGATATGGAAGGCCTTGACCCAGGCCACGGAAACCCAGTGCAGCATCCTGTCTCCCCCTAAGCCTGCGGTTCGATGGTGATGATGTCGTCCAGCCGCACCTCCACGTCCTCGCCGGCCCCGGAGAGGAAGAAGGCCCATGCCACGCCATCCACCACCCGCCATTCGCGCGGCACGGCCACCACGGCGTGGTGCTCCCCCAGCGAATCCCTGTAGACGATACGGCAGCGATGGCCGCGCATGGCCGCCGCCTCGAACAGATCGCGCAATTCACCGTTTTCGGCCATGCGGCGGAGTATACGCCAAAGCATCGTGGCCTGTTAACCGGCGTGCGAGCCGATGGCGGCTGCAGCGGGACGACCCCGCGTTGCCCGCCATGCGCCCAAGCCCTAGCCTGCCGCCATGCGCCGCATCGATGCCATCGAACCCTTCCGCGTCATGCAATTGCTGGAACGCGCCAAACAACTGGAAGCCCAGGGAAAAAGCATTATCCATATGGAGGTCGGTGAACCCGACTTCACGACTCCGGAGCCTGTACTGGCGGCGGCACACGCCCGGTTGGAAACAGGCGAGAACTTCTACACCCCATCCACCGGCCTGCCGGAACTGCAACGTGCCCTGGCCGACTGGTATGGGCGTGAATACGGGCTGGACATCGAACCCGAACGTATCCTGATCACACCCGGTACCTCCGGCGCCTTCAGCCTGATCTATGCCGTACTGCTCGATCCCGGCGAATCGGTGCTGCTGCCGGACCCCGGCTATCCCTGCCAGCGCAACTTCATCCGCCTGGCCGGCGGCGTGCCGCTGCCTGTGCCGGTGGGCCCGGGGACTCGGTACCAGTTGAACCGGAAGACGGTCGAAAACGGGTGGCAGCACAACACGCGAGCTGCCGTGGTGATTTCCCCCGGCAATCCCACCGGCACCCTGATCGATGCCGAAGAACTGGCGGCCATCGCCACTGCCTGTCGCCAGCGGAATGGCTGGCTGATCTCGGACGAGATCTATCATGGCCTGACCTACGGCCGACAGGCCGACTGTGCCCTGGCCTTCGATGACAAGGCCATCGTCGTCAACGGCTTCTCCAAGCGCTGGGCCATGACGGGCTGGCGCGTCGGCTGGGTCATCGTGCCGCCGGAACTGATCGATCCGTGCCGCCGGGTGATGCAGAACATCTTCATCTCCGCACCCACCCTGTCGCAATATGCCGCCATCACGGCCCTGGACGCCAACGCCGACGCCGGGCGCATGCGCGCCGCCTACGACGAACGCCGGCGCTTCCTGCTCGCCACATTGCCGGAACTCGGCTTCGAGGTCGTCGTCGAACCCCAAGGGGCCTTCTATGTGTATGCCAATGTCGAACGCTTCACCGATGACGCAAAGTCCTTCTGCTGGGCGCTGCTGGAGCAGGGAGGGGTGGCCATCACCCCAGGCGAGGACTTCGGCCGCTATCGGTCAGAGCAGCATGTGCGGCTTTCCTATGCCACGAGCCTTGAGCAACTGCAGGAAGGCATACGTCGTATCGCTCGCTTCCTCGATGCACGCTGAGCCCATGCCCCCGGCGTGCTTTGCTTGGTAGCGGGCCATACCCGTGCTAACGTTCGCCTCTTTTCAAAAACGCACAAACGGACGGAGATGCCTCCCCCATGTTGAATGTTCTGACCCGAGTCTTCGGCAGCCGTAACGAACGGCTCCTTAAAAACTACCTACCGGCCGTCGACCGCATCAATGCCCTGGAACCAGCGATGTTGGCCCTGTCCGACGACGATCTGGTAGCCAAGACGGGTGAATTCAAGCAGCGGCTGGAAAACGGCGAGGCCCTGAATGCGCTGCTTCCCGAGGCCTTCGCCGTGGCGCGCGAGGCCAGCAAGCGCGCGCTCGGCATGCGTCATTTCGATGTGCAGATGATCGGCGGCATGATCCTGAACGACGGCAAGATCGCCGAGATGAAAACCGGCGAGGGCAAGACGCTGATGGCCACACTGCCGGTATACCTGAACGCACTGACCGGCCGCGGTGTGCATGTGGTGACCGTCAACGACTACCTGGCCAGCCGTGACGCCGAGTGGATGGGCCGGTTGTACACATTCCTCGGCATGTCCACCGGTGTCATCGTGCACGGCATCACCAACGAAGAGCGCCGCGACGCCTATGCCGCCGACATCACCTACGGCACCAACAACGAGTTCGGCTTCGATTACCTGCGCGACAACATGGCCTTCGACCGGGACGAACTGGTCCAACGCGACAAGCACTTCGCCATCGTCGACGAGGTGGACTCGATCCTGATCGACGAGGCGCGCACGCCGCTGATCATCTCCGGGCCGGCCGAGCAAGCCACCGGCCTGTACGAGGCGGCCGACAAGCTGGTCAAGCAACTCACCCCGGATGATTACGAGAAGGACGAGAAGGACAAGGTCGTCTCCTATACCGAGGCCGGCATGGAACGCATCGAGCAGCTGTTCCAGAGCGCGGGTCTGCTCAAAAGCGGCAACCTGTACGATCCGGAGAACGTCAACCCGATGCACGCGGCCACGCAGGCCCTGCGCGCCAACACGCTGTTCACGCGCGAGACCGATTACATCGTCCGCGGCGGCGAAGTGCTGATTATCGACGAATTCACCGGCCGCATGATGCCTGGTCGCCGCTATTCGGATGGCCTGCACCAGGCACTGGAGGCCAAGGAGGGAGTGGAGGTACAGCCGGAGAACCAGACACTGGCCTCGATCACCTTCCAGAACTTTTTCCGCATGTACGACAAACTTTCCGGCATGACCGGCACCGCCGATACCGAGGCCGAGGAATTCCAGAAAATCTACGAGTTGGAGGTGGTCATCGTGCCCCCGAACAGGCCGATGATTCGTGCCGACATGGGCGATCTGGTCTATCGCGACATCGAGGACAAGTACGAGGCCATCATCGCCGATATCGTTGCCGCGCACGAGCGCGGCCAGCCGGTCCTCGTCGGCACCACGTCGATCGAGAAATCCGAACATCTGTCGGATCTGCTGAACAAGAAGGACATCGCGCATGAGGTATTGAACGCCAAGCACCACGAACGCGAGGCCGAGATCGTGGCCCAGGCCGGCCGCAAGAACGCCGTGACCATTGCCACCAACATGGCCGGCCGCGGCACCGACATCATGCTCGGCGGCAATCCGGACATGCTGATCTCCCAGTTGCCGGACTCGCTGTCCGAGGCTGAGCACCAGAAGCAGGTCGACGAGATTCACGCCATGTGCAAAAACGAGCACAACGAGGTCGTGGGACTGGGCGGCCTGCACATCATCGGCACCGAGCGCCACGAATCCCGCCGTATCGACAACCAGCTCCGGGGCCGCGCCGGCCGCCAGGGTGATCCGGGCTCGACCCGCTTTTACCTGTCGATGGAAGACGATTTGATGCGCATCTTCGGCGGTGAACGCATGCAGGGGATGCTGGACAAATTGGGCTTCAAGAAGGGCGAGGCCATCGAGCATCCGTGGGTGACCAAGGCAATCGAAAACTCGCAGAAGAAGGTCGAGGGCCGTAACTTCGATATCCGCAAGCAACTGCTGGAATACGACGATGTGATGAACCAGCAGCGCGACGTGATCTACACGCAGCGGCGCGAACTGCTGGAGGCCGACGATGTGCGCGACGTCGTCGAGGACATGCGCGCCGACTTCGTGGGCCGGCTCGTCGACACCTTCATGCCGCCGAATGTGCATGCCGAGGACTGGGACCTGGACGGCTTGCGCCGGGAACTGGCCGAAAAGACCTCCCTCGATGTGGACGCCAAATCGCTGGTGGAGAGCAACCAGATCGAGAGCAGCGACGCCATGAAGGAGCATCTGAATCAGGCGCTGACGGCCATGATGGACGACAAGCAGGCGCAGGTTGGCGAAGAGAACTTGCGCCGCTTCGAGAAATACCTGCTGCTGCAGATCCTGGACCATCACTGGAAGGAGCACCTGCTGGCCATGGATCACCTGCGCCAGAGCGTGGGTCTGCGCGGCTATGCCCAGAAACAGCCACTGCAGGAATACAAGCACGAATCCTTCGAGCTGTTCGCGGCGATGATCGAGCGCGTGCGCGAGGAGACGATGGTCATGCTGCACGGGGTACAGGTCGAGCAGGCCCCCGAGCCCGAGGCACCGAGGCAACCGAAGCAGATCAACTTCCAGCACGGCGACGAGGTCATCGACGACGGTGAGCCACAACAGACGGTGCGGCGCGACCACCCGAAGGTCGGACGAAACGATCCCTGCCCCTGCGGCTCAGGCAAGAAATACAAGCACTGTCACGGCGCCCGCTGAACAGGCCGTGATGGGTACCGAGCAACAGCTGCGCGTGCGCAGCAGTTCCGTCTGCGAGCTTTGTGGTGCCACCGACGAGCTGAGCGTCTGCGCGGTGGGACCCTCCGACGGCAGTGCCGAGCGCAGCATCCTCGTCTGTGCCACCTGCCGCGGACAGATCGAGCATCCGAAGACCATGGACCCCAACCACTGGCGCTGCCTGAACGACAGCATGTGGAGCCAGGTGCCCGCGGTGCAGGTGATGGCCTGGCGCCTGTTGAACCGCCTGCGCGGCGAGGGCTGGCCGCAGGATCTGCTGGACATGCTCTATCTCGACGACGAAACCCTCGCCTGGGCCGAGGCCGGCGCAGAGGAAGGCACCGAGCCCATCGTGAAGCATGTCGACTGCCACGGGGCAGTGCTCGAAGCAGGTGATACCGTCACCCTGATCAAGGACCTGGACGTCAAGGGCAGCAGCATCACCGCCAAGCGCGGCACCGCCGTGCGCAACATCCGGCTGGTGCCCGACAACCCCGAGCAGATCGAGGGCCGCGTCGACGGCCAGCAGATCGTTATTCTGACCAAGTTCGTCAAGAAATCGGGCTAGAGCTTCATCTGTCCCCGGCACCGTTTTCCAGAACGGCGGACAGGAAATCCATGCGATCGACGCCCCAGTACATCTGCGGGTGCCCTTTACCCTTGAGGATGAACGTGGGCACGCCGAAGCAGCCGGCCTTCAGCGCCGCCTCGCTGTTCTCCCGCAGCCGCGCCTTGCCCGTAGCGAGATCGAGCTTCAGCCATTCGCCGGGCAGCCCCTGCACCTCTACGATGCGGGAAAGCCAGTCGGTATCGCGTAACGGATCGACGGCCCCGGACCACAGCGCATCGAACGTGGCGGTGCAGAAGCGGATGCGCTCCTCCCCATCCAGCATGCAGGCCAGCGACAACGCCGGTCTGGCATCGAAGCTGCCCGGACGGATCATGCGTAGCGGCACATCAAGCAAGGCGGCCCAGCGTTTGATATCCTGCAGCAGATACAGCGCCTTGGGCCGGCAGGTGGCCGGCGGTGTATTGCCGGCATCCTTGATCAGCTTCGGCAGGTTGACTGGAAGCCAATGGATATCGGCTGCCGACATGACCGGAAACTCCGGCATGCGCCTGACGGCCAGATAACTGTAGGGACTGATGAAATCGAAATAGAAATCCAGCGTCACAGGGCCTCCCCCCGGCCAATCTCGATGGCGCCGGGAAGCGGGACAAGCGGCTTGCAGGGCGCTCACCGCGGCCTCAGTGTTGGCCATCGATCAAACGCATCATGAGGACACACCGCCATGGCCGTCAATCCGCCCGTTCTGAACCCTCCGCTGCCCGTGCCCGGATTCCGGGTTGGCACCGCCTCCTGCGGCGTCAAATCGCCGGAGCTGAAGGGCAAGCGCCAGGATCTGACATTGATCGTGACGGATGTTCCCTGCCATGCCGCCGGCGTATTCACGCAGAACCGCTTCCGCGCCGCCTGTGTGACCATGGCCGAACAGGCGCTGGCCTCTGATGCCGAGCATATCCGCGCCATCGTCGCCAACGCCGGCAACGCCAATGCCGGCACCGGCGCCATGGAACACGTGTGGTCGCAGGCCCTGATCGAGGCCGGCGCCGCCGCGGCCGGCGTCACCCCGGCGCAAACGCTGTCCGCCTCCACTGGCGTCATCGGCACCCCGTTCCCGATCGAGCGCATCGAGGCCGGCATGCATCAGGCAGCCGATTCACTGGCGGCGGACAACTGGCAGGCTGCTGCCAACGCCATCCGCACCACCGACACCTTCGCCAAATGGGCGTCGGCGCAGATCGACATCGATGGCAATCGCTATACGCTGACCGGCATCGCCAAGGGCAGCGGCATGATCCATCCGAACATGGCCACGATGCTTGCCTTCGTGGTCACCGATGCCCCGGTGACCGCAGCCGATCTGCAGCCGATGCTGCGGCGCGTGGCCGACCGCTCGTTCAACTGCATCTCGGTCGACGGAGATACCTCGACGAACGACACCCTGGTCGTGCTCGCCGCCGGCCTCGGCCTCGGACATGCGCGGCTCACCCACACCACGCTGTTCGAGCAGGCACTTGGCGAGCTGTGCAGCGAGCTGGCGCAAATGATCGTACGTGACGGCGAAGGGGTTTCGAAGTTCGTCACCATCGACATCAACGGCGCCCGCAGCGAGCACGAGGCCCGCGCCATCGGCCGCGCCATCGCCGTGTCGCCGCTGGTCAAGACGGCATTTGCCGGTTCCGACGCCAACTGGGGCCGCATCCTGTCAGCCATCGGCAATGCCGGTGTACCGATCGAACCTGAGCGCATCTCACTGTGGGCGGATGACGTGCATATCTGCGAGCGCGGCGGCGTGCGTGCCGACTATCATGATGCCGACGGCATGGCCGTATTCTCCCGCCCCGAGTTCACGTTGCGCATCGATCTTGGCCTCGGGGCGGCCTCCGCCCGGGTCTGGACCGGCGATCTGACGCACGAATACATCGCCATCAATGCCGAATACCGGACCTAGGATATATTTGATTGATCTGCAAAAGGCGTCCTGCCTTTTGCTCGGAACGCCTGCAGAAAAACGCGGTTTTCCGCAGGCTCACGAATCCTCACGGATTCGCCCACCATCCATGGCGGGAAGTGGCTTGCTGCCCGTCCGTATCTGCCCTTGACGGGCATGAACGATCAGGTCATCGCCCTGGTGGCGGCCTTCAACGAGCGGGATGAGATACTGCTGCTGAAACGCCCGGATGGCGTCCATTGCGGTGGGCAATGGTCGTTGCCCGGCGGCAAGGTCGAGGGGGAGGAGATGCCGCTGGATACGGTGATACGTGAGCTTAAGGAAGAGACTGGACTTTCTGGAAAATACTGGCGCCATCTCGGCAAGGCGAGCCATCGCTATCCGGATCGCCATCTCCATTTTCTGCTGTTCATCTGCATCTGCCCGCAGCTCTCCGGTTTCAGCGCCGAATCGGAATCCGCATGGGTACCGCTGAAAAGACTGGGCGATTATCCAATGCCCGAAGCCAATGCCAAGCTGCTTCCACAGTTACAACTTCCCGAAGTAAAGGAGTACCTGGAGCAATTTTCAACCGGCATCTAATGTAAGAACAGTCGATCTCTAAAAGTCCATGGTAATGCCTGTACTGTAGAGAACATAGGTTCGCTTGACCCCTTGCGGCGGCCGCGAATCATAATAGACGCTCGTGCTCAGCTTGAGGTGCAGGTTCTTGTACAGGCTGACGGTTCCCGCTGCCTGTTCCAGCACGCGATAATCCGCCATGTTCCTGATGGCAGGCTGGTAGTAGGTGACACTGTAGACACTGAAGCGATCATTCAACTGCCGTTTCAACACCAGATACGTATTGTTTCGCCACAACCGGGTGTTCAATGGATCGGTCGTCCCAACCTTGGGACTCAGTTGCTCGTGCTCGTAGAATGCGCCAAAACCCAAATACACCCCGGCCTTATCGGCCTGCTCCAGCAATGTCCAGTATACGCCTCCCCCGAGCAGGGTGCGCGCGACCATACGGGTGACGGGATCGCGCATGGCCTGGGCGAATGCCTCCACTCCCCAGTGATCGGACACCTGCATGCGATGGCGCAGGTGTACAAAGGAGCGGTTGTTGTTGATCTGGCCATTGCTTTCGCCGTAGGCGTATTGCAATAACAGAATATCCGTGTACTTGCCATGCTTCCACTGACTGAACAATCCGCCCAAGGTGGTGTTTGACGTGGTCGTACCACTCACGCCACTGCTGGCCAGTTCGATATTGGTATGCAGGCCGTTCTTGGCCGGTCCAATGATGGCCTGCCCGACACTGACGATGGCATGAGCCGGAAGCGGGAATCCGAGGCAGGTGATCAGAGCCGCAGGCAGGATAAATCGAAGCATGCTCCGACCCTACCGAATCGCAATTCAGCGATCAAAACCGCAGCATGTGGAGTATAAAAAAAGACAGCCCCGCTACGGCGGGGCTGTGCAAGTCACGGCAGGATCCATTTACATCGCGATCTGCAGGGTCGCCACATACGAATCCGCATTCTCCGTCGCTGAGGCCGCCCCGGCCTTGTTGACACCGACCCCGTTCCAGTAGCGCATGTATTCCAGCCCGACCCGCGTGAAATCGTCCACCTGGTAATCGAAGCCGCCGCCAAAGCTGACGCCGGTTGCGACCTTGCCTGCAAGCTGGCCAGCCCCCGTCAAAAAGCTGAGATTGCCGGTAGTGCCACCAACCAGACCATAGACCCGTAATTGCTGCGTGACAGGCAACTGAAGCTTCGCAAGGTAGGAAAACAGGTACCTGGCCCGCTGCTGATAATAGCCGGTTGGAAAATTGCGCTTCCCCCTATCCGTAGCACCAACGCGCAACTCCGCTCCCAGGTACTCATTGAAATCGGCGCCCAGCTTCACGAAGCCGCCAGCCACATTATTGCTCATGGCAAGTCCAGATCCCTTGAAGTTGAGATCATATACCCCAACACCCACGCCAATATACGGGTGAATCCCGAAACTGCCCATATCACCCATATCACCCATATCACCCATACCGGCCGCCCGGACCGGGCCGGGCAAGGCCATCAGCATGGCCGCCGCCAGCATGCAACCCCGCAATACGTGTTTCATCCGATCCTCCTTGTGAAACCCCTCCACCACGCTCAGCCATGGCGGTTCTCGCTATTTCAATACATTAAAGGCCGGACTACAACCATCTGCAATATTTATGCTGATCCCAACAAAAAACGGCCCCGCCATAGCGGGGCCGTCCAAGCCGAAACGGCACCCTGTTAGAACATATATTTCAGCGTGGCCGTATAGCCGTCAACGGTCATTCCGGTGTCTGAGGCGATGTCGACGTCACATCATTCGCATAGCGCACCCATTTGATACCGGTGCGGTGCGCAACTGGCGGGATGCGTATCTCTCGATAGCTTGCCTGCCGATCTTTGGAGCGCTAGCCATTCAGCGCCTTCATCATCGCCTCGGGATAGCGCTCGCCGGCGGCGGCCCCGAAAGGGAAAACAGCATCCAGTTCGTCCAGTTCTGCCTGGCCAAGCTGCAAGTCCAGCGCCCCGACATTGTCCTCCAGGTATTTCCGGTGCTTGGTACCCGGGATGGGCACGACGTCCTCGCCCTGCGCCAGCACCCAGGCCAGTGCCAGTTGTGCCGGGGTGCAGCCCTGGAGTTCCGCGATCTGCTTCACCTTGCGCACCAGATCCAGGTTCCTGCGGAAATTGTCGCCCTGGAAGCGCGGTGTGTGCCGCCGATAGTCATCCGGCGCAAAGTCCTCCGGACTGGTGATGGCCCCGGTCAGAAAGCCCCGACCAAGCGGGCTGTAGGCCACGAAGCCGATGCCGAGCCGGCGACAGGCCGCCAGCGCTTCATGCTCTGGATCACGTGTCCACAGCGAATACTCGCTTTGCAGCGCCGTCACCGGATGCACCTTGCAGGCGCGCTCCAGCGTCTCAGGTGCGGCCTCGGACAGGCCGATGTAGCGCACCTTGCCTGCCTGTACCAGTTCCGCCAGCGCCCCCACCGTGTCCTCGATCGGCGTCTGAGGATCGATGCGGTGCTGGTAATACAGGTCGATGTGCTCGACGCCGAGGCGCCTCAGGCTACCTTCGACAGCCTGGCGGATGTATTCCGGCCGGCCGTTGATGCCACGCACGTTCGGATCGGTTGGGCTGCGCATGATGCCGAACTTCGTGGCCAGGAACACCTGCTCCCGCTTGCCCCTGATGGCCCGCCCCACCAGCTCCTCGTTGGTGTGCGGCCCGTACATATCGGCAGTATCGAGAAAATTGATGCCCAACTCGAGCGCGCGGTGGATGGTCGCAATGGATTCCTTGTCATCGCGGTTCGCATAGAAATCGCTCATGCCCATACAGCCGAGGCCGATGGCGGAGACCGTCGGCCCCTTGGTTCCCAAACGTCGTGTTTTCATGCCGTCCTCCTTGCCAAGCAATGGCTTTGGCACCAGCCCCTTTGGTGTGCCCCCACTGACGACCCAGCCTAGCGGCTCAGGAGCGTTTGCGCGCGCGCGGGTGGGCCTGGTCGTAGACCTCCGTCAGTCGAGCGATATCCAGGTGCGTGTAGCGTTCGGTGGTGGACAACGACGCGTGGCCGAGCAATTCCTGAATCGCCCTCAGATCGACGCCACCGGCCAGCAGGTGCGTGGCGTAGGAATGGCGCAGGCGATGCGGGGTCACCGACGCATCGGCACCGGTGGCCAGGGCACGCATTTTGAGCATGCGCTGCGCGCTGCGTGCCGTTAGCCGCCCACCGCGCCGGTTCAGGAATAAACCCAGCGCCCCCTCCTTGAACTGACGCACTTTCAGGTAATCCCGGATCAGCGCCAACACCTGCCCCGGAATCGGTACGATGCGCTCCTTTCTTCCCTTGCCCAGCACACGCAGCTCGCCCGCGTAAAGATCGACATCGCCAAGATCAAGCCCCACCGCCTCGGACACGCGCAGACCACAGCCATACAGGACAGCCACCAGCGCAAGATCCCGTGCCTCCGATCCGGCATCGGTTCCATGCATCAGCAGCCCCGTCTGCTCCGGCGACATATTGCGCGGCAACCGCCTCGGGCGCTTGGGCGGCCGCACCCCGGCAGCCACGTTGTCGGCCAGCCAGCCACATTCAACGGCGAACCCGAGCAGGCCGGACAGGGCCGACAATCGCCGTGCCAGCGTGGCCGCGGAAAGACCTCCGGCATGCATGTGTACCAACCAGTCGCGCACGGTATGACGCCCGATATCGCTGAGCGGACGATCACCGGCAAACGCCAGGAAATGGTTCAAATCGCGCCGGTAGTTGCTGACGGTATGGCTGGAGGCCAGACGCACATCGGCCAGCTGCCCCAGATAGCGGCCGATGGCATCAGCCAACCGCCTCGGCTCAGTCGGCATCCGGGTTTGCGACCTCAAAGCGGGAGCCGCCGAGAGCCTTGGCCACATACATGGCCTGATCGGCAAGGTCGATCAGCTCACGCACCTGCAGATCCTGTTCCGGCAAGGATACCGCCACGCCCATGCTTACGCCGGCATGTTCCTCCCCCA
This sequence comes from uncultured Zetaproteobacteria bacterium, assembly GCA_964422615.1. Lineage (GTDB taxonomy): Bacteria > Pseudomonadota > Zetaproteobacteria > Mariprofundales > Mariprofundaceae > DATLWN01. Next base: position 17,697 of record CAYRBJ010000023.1, read on the forward strand.
TCACGATCTGCGAACAGGCCTCGACAATACGGCCGGCGATCTCGACCGCCTTTTTGCCTCCGCAACCTGGCAGCAGCAACACGAATTCGTCGCCACCCATGCGGATCATCGGATCCTGCGCGCGTACGAAGCCCCGGGTCGTACTGCAGACACGCTCCAGCAATTCATCACCTTTCTCATGCCCGTGCCGATCGTTGAGTACTTTCAAATCATCCACATCCAGATACAGGCAGGCGACCGGCGCGCCTTCGCCAAACCACTGCGACAGGGGCTGATGGCTGTGCGGTTGCAGGAAACGGCGATTGCGGCTGCCAGTCAGTGAATCGGTCACCGCATGGCGCGCCAGGCGTTCCCGTGCCACGGCATTCTCCAGACTTAGCCCGATGACCTGGGCCAGATGCTGCAGGAAATCCGTGGCCTGATCCGGACGGAAACGATCGGCACTGTCCGAACCGATGCCGAGTACGCCGAACGGTCGTTCCAGATGGCCCAGGGTCAGCAGCGCGATGGAACCGATATGACTGTCCCGCGCCTGCAGCCATTCGAACGATTTCTTCGGTGTCACGCGTATCAGGCGCACACGGTTCTTGTCCAGCCCGACCTGCGCGATCTCGCCACTCTCCAGCCAGATCAGGTCGTGCTCGGACAGAGCATCGAGCTTGCGCCCACCCATGAAGCTGGAGCGGTCGAACCAGAAACGCACCAAATCCAGCTCGAATCCCGAACGCAGGCCGCGCAGCAGCACGAAACACAGATCCTCGGGATCGGTCGCGGCCAGCACCTGGGATTCCAGTTCGAACAGGCGCGAAAACAGGCGTTCGTTTTCGCGCAGGCGCTTCATCACCTCGGCCACGTACTGGCGTAACGCCCGGTTCTCCTCGGTCATCTGCTGCATGCGGCGAACCGATATGTCCTCGACGGTGGAACGGTCTCCGGTTTTCTTGGAATTACTCATGACGCATTCTCCTCGACCGGGATGCGCCAGGAAGCGCAGGCCGCTGCACCGACATGCATGCAGAAGCCATCAGCCATTTTATTGTCGAGATTTTTCCTTGCTGACTCATCCCATGCATCTTATCCATGACAGGCCTGAACGAACAAGCGAGGAACCCACCTAATCGCCCTTATTGCCACGCTCATCGACTGGCATAGCAGTGACGCCGCCGGAAATCACCAGCTTCATCGCCTCCTCGACGCTCATGGCCAATGGACGAAGATCAGCACGGGCCACATACAGCAGCCAACCGGCTGTGGGGATCGGTGTGTTCGGCACGAATACGCACACCATGTCGCGATCGGCGAACCCGTCAGCCGGCAGCCTGGTATCGGCTGTGATAAAGCCGATTGACCAGTTGCCCTGCATGGGGAATGGCACCAGCACGACCTCGCGAAAGGCCTTGCCGCTGCCCATCAGCATGGCCTTCAGCAGTTGTCTTAACGGCGAGTGGATGGAGCGGATGATCGGGATACGATCCATCAGCATATCGATCCAGCGCATGATATGCCTGCCGATGAAATTGGTGGTCAGTGCCCCGATCAACACCACGGCCAGCAAGACACACAGCAGGGCGATCAGCACGGCCAGCCCCGGGATATGCACCCCGGCCCAGACATCCGGACGGAGATGAGGCGGAAGCCAGCGCAAAGCCCGGTTGGCGAAATCCACCAGCCATGAAACCAGCATGATGATAATGACCAGCGGCGCCAGCGCCACCAGTCCGGCCATCAGATACCGCTTGAGCACGTTAGTTCCCGTTCCTCGCGATCGTCCCCGGATGCAAAACATCCGTCACCGCCAGCATGGGGACATGCCGATCCTGCACGGTATGTTTTTCGAGGAAATCCAGTGTCTGGTGATGCGGGTGCGCGATGACAATGCAGGCCCCATGCCGTTGCTCGCATGCCAGAGCCTTGTTCCACATCTGTTGCAGGTAGGCCGGGTTTGTCTGGTCATCGAGAAAGATCTGGCGCGAGCCCCAGGGGATACCGGCGCGCGCCGCCATCGTGGAAGCCACACTGGCCGCCGTCGTACGCGAATCGACAAAGAACAGATGCTTCTGACGACAGACCTGCATGACCACGGCCATCGGTTCGGCCATGCTTGTCAGCAGCGAGCCCATATGGTTGTTCATGCCCTGCACATACGGCACCTTGCCCAAGGCGGTGAGCAACAGGCTGCGGATCTCGCCGTCCGGCATGCCGACGCGCAAAAACGAGTCATCCATCAGCTTCTGGTAATGGATCGAGTCCGGCTCCATCGGCATGTGCAGCATGACGATGCGCCCGGCTGCATGCGCCATCTCGGCCGCCTGGCGCGCATGAGGGGCATCCGGCAATACTGAAATGGCCATCGTGTACGGCAGGGCAAGCGCCCGGCGCAGGGCCGGCAGATCGTAGCCGACATCGTCAAGGATCAGAGCCAAGCCATGGACATGTGCGGCCGGCAGGCCGGTGGCAGGCACCGTCTCCGGCACATGGGAAAAATCCTCATACACCGGCGGTTTGAATGGGCCGGCCGCCGATGGCACGGATACCGGGGCGGCCGACCTCTTTTCGCTGCCGATATGGGCATGCGTCGGCGGAGACGCATGCCTGGTCGATAACCACAGAGAACCCGCCAGCACAACCAGCGCCAACACCAGCACGGCGGTCAGCCAGGGTGGTGGCGGCGGCTGACGGCGGCGGGGCTTGGCCTTTGCCATGCGCAAAATCCCTAGACGGTGCCCTTATCCCTTCACCTGCAGGGTATGCAATCCCTCAAGCAGATCCAGCGCACGCTGCAACTGCACATCCACCTGCAGGCGCCGCTGCATCGTGGCACTGGCGCCATCCGGCGGGGCGACCTGCTTACCCTTCTTCCGGGGCTTCTTGGTGTTGCCGTTCTGCAGATGCCCTTTCAGATCCTTTTCGAAAACACCGAAGCCATCTTGAACCGGTGCCTTGCCCTGCTCGGTCGACACCGGAAGCTCCTCCACCTTGATATCCGGCCGGATGCCGGTGGCCTGAATCGAGGTGCCGCTCGGCGTATAATACAGCGCCGTGGTCAGCTTGATGGCCGTACCATCCGGTAGCGGGATCACCGACTGCACAGAGCCCTTGCCGAAGCTGCGGGTGCCCATCAGCACTGCCCGGTGATTGTCCTTCAAGGCGCCGCTGACGATCTCCGCGGCCGAGGCCGTACCACCGTTGATCAGCACCACCAGCGGCATGCCATTCAGGATATCACCCGCGGTGGCATTAAAGGACATGTTCTTGCCGACGCGGGATTTGGTGCTGACGATATTACCTTTGTTCAGGAACAAATCGGAGGTCTTGACCCCCTGGTCGAGCAAACCACCGGGATTGTTGCGCAGGTCGAGCACGGCGCCATAGACTTTGCCGTCCTCCTTCTTGGCCAACCGGCGGTACTGCTTGGCCAGCAGGCCGGCCACGCCATCCGAGAACTGGGTGATGCGCAGGTACACATAGCCCGGCGCCATGATGGCGCTCTTCACCGATTTGATATGGATGACGGCACGCACGAGGGTGAATTCCAGCGGTTTGGGCGCGCCCTCGCGGAATATGGTCAGCTTGATGCTGGTTCCCGGCTTTCCGCGCATGTGGTTGACCGCCTCTTGCAGTGTCATGTCCTTGGCCAGTTGCTCATCGATCTTGACGATCAGGTCTCCGGCCTTGATGCCGGCCTTGTCGGCAGGCGTATCCTCAATGGGTGTCACCACGCGTATGCCGCCCTGGGCCCCGGCGATCTCGATACCAAGCCCCCCGAACTTGCCGGAGGTGTCCACCTGCATCTGGCTGTACTCCGCCTTGTTCATATAGGCCGAATGCGGATCCAGGCTTTCCAGCATGCCGGTCAGCGCGCCATCGATCAGTTCCTTGTCGGTGGTTTTTTTGACATAGGAATCCTTGACGATATCCATGACCCTGGAGAACTTCTGCAACTGTTGGTAATTGGTGGCCGCAGCGGCCTGCTGACCATGGGCGCCTAGGGACCAAGCCAGCACGCCCGCCGTCAACGCCACCAGCGATCCGCTCACAATCACAACACGGCGCATACCTGACTTCATGGGTTCAACTCCTTTCGTGGCACATCCAATCAACGCTTCCGGTAGCGGCACCACAGCGCCGGATTCACCGGTCTGCCCTTGTACCGCACCTCGAAATACAGGCGCACCTTGTCGATCCATCCGGTGCTGCCGGCCTCCGCCAGCACATCGCCCTTTTCGACCCAGTCGCCGAGATGCTTGTACAGCACGTCATTATGGGCATAGATGCTCATAACGCCATTGCCATGATCGACGATCAGCATCAGCCCGTAGCCTCCAAACCAGTCGGCATACCGGACCCTGCCCGCTGAAATCGACTTAACCTGACGTTGTTGGCCTTCGGGCGCAAGCAACACGCCACGCAGGCGGTTGCGCTGCTGGGCCAGTCTAACCCCATAGGAGGCCACGATGCGGCTGGGAAGCAAGGGCCAGTTCAGGTGCCCCTTGGCAGCCAGAATCGACGGTCCTTCTCTAACGCGGTCGCCGGCCAGCAGATCACCACCAAAGGTTTCCAGCAGCCTCTGCAGATCCCTGGCCTGTCGTGCCAGCTCGGCATCCCGCTGGCGCTGCAGGTGATCGCTTCTTTTCACTTGGGCCATCAGTGCGCGTTTGTCCTGCACCTGCAGGCGCAATGACTGCTCCGCCGCCGCCCTTTGCCGGCGCAGCTTCTCGCGTCGGTCGCGCTCCTGCCGCAGGTCGGCCATTACCGAACCCAGCTTCGCCTCACTACGCTTCAGATCAAGGCGGTCGGCATGCTGCGAGACAAGCACCTGCTTCATCATGTAACGGCGGTTCGGAATCTCGCCCATCGGCACGCCGCGCAACACATCCAGCCAGCTTGGCTGACGCCCGGCACGCTGCCAGGCACCGATGGCCTCGGCCACCATGGCCTGGCGCAGCATTGCGATATGCTGCTGCAGCCCCTGTTGTTGCTGCTCCAGCTTCTTCAGCTTCCGATCCGTTTCCGCCACCTGCGCCGTCGCCTGCAACAGTGCCTTTTGTGCCGCGGCCAGGGCCACGTCCAGCACGTGCATCTGCCGGCCCAGTTTCCCCAACTGGGCCTCCAGCCCGCGGCGCACCCCGGCCAGACGTATGCGTTCCAGGTGAATCTTGGCCAGCTTGGCGCGCATGGTGGCCGCACTCTCCGCCGCTACCGCCGGCGCCGACGGCAAAGGCGCCAGAGCCGCACAGATGAGTAGCAGGACCACCCAGCGTTTCATGGCCGATGGTACGGATGGCCCTGGTTGATGCTCAGGGCCCGGTAAAACTGTTCGATCACAAGCGCCCGTGCCAGCTGATGCGGCAGCGTCAGAGGTGACAGACTCCAGCAATGGACCGCGCCGTCGCGTACTACCGAACTGACGCCATCGGCGCCACCGATGACGAAGGACAAACTGGCTGAGCCGGGCTGGCGCGCGAAAAAATCCGCCCAGTCGGTGCTGGACAGCTTCGACCCGCGCTCGTCAAACAGCACGTATGGCTGGCCATTCACCCGATGCAGAAGCTGCTGCTCCTCCTGCTGTCTTCGCTGTTCCAACTGCCGCGCCCGCCCTTCCGGCAATTCGAGCAGCTGGAAACCGGCCATGCCGTCCAGACGCTTCGTAAACCGCGATTCATAACCGGCCAGTTCCGGCGCTCCGCGCCCGATGACAATCAGACGCAGCTTCATCGTTCAGCCGGCGGCGCCTTCTACTGCGCTGCGGCCGGCGGGCACATGCCCCCACAGGCGTTCGAGCTGCACGCTCTCGCGCACCTCCGGCAACATCACATGCAACACGACATCCCCGAGATCGATCAACAACCACTCCATGGCATCCAGTCCCTCGATGTGTGCAGGCAGGCCGAATCGGTGTGCCGCCTCCGCCCCCGCCTCGGCGATGGCCTTCAACTGGCGATCGGTGCGCCCGGTGGCGATGACGAAGCGATCGGCAAATGCGCAATTGCCGCGCACATCGACCACGGCCACATCCAGCGCCTTCTTGTCTTCCACGGCCTCCACCACGGCCGCCGTCAGCGCTTCCAGATGCTCGTCCTGTTGTTGTCCACTCATGCATGCTCCTGTTGTTCGTGTTTTCCGTACGCGTCAGCTACCTCGTCGGCGATCATCGGCGGCAGCCAGCCATGCGGCACCTTCCCGGATGCCAGCGCCCGGCGCAACTCGGTGGCCGAAATGTCGGGAAGTTCCGTATCGACACGCACCATATGCCCAGGCTGCTGCAACCCGGCAACGGCCCCGGCAGCACATTCATGCCAACCCATCGGACCGGGCATTGTTTCCCCGGCCCGGGCGAACACGGCCACATTGCAATACTGGCGGTGCTCCGGATAACCCCTCCAGTCCGGAAACCCGGCAAAGGCATCGGCCCCCATCAACCACAGCGGCAACACCTCCGGAAAACTTGCGTGAAGCCACTGCAGGGTCTGTAGCGACGATACCGGCCCGTCCTGGCGCACCTCCCAGTCGATCACCGTCACCCGCGGATCGACGGCGAACAACCGGTGCATCCATGCCAGCCGCCGTTCAGGCCCGGCAAGTCCGGACAGTTGCCGATGCACCGGCAGCCCGGCCGGAATCACCCATATCTCTGGAAGATGCAGCAACGCGAAGGCCGCCTCGACCAGGGCAATATGCCCGGCATGCGGAGGATCGAAGCTACCACCGAAGATTCCGACCGTGCGCTTATTCAGTGCCTACTCCCGAATCTCGCCGTGCCCGAACACGACCCATTTCTCGGTGGTCAGGCCCTCAAGACCCACCGGCCCGCGCACATGCAGGCGATCGGTGGAGATGCCGATCTCCGCCCCCAGGCCGTATTCGAAACCGTCCGCGAAACGGGTGCTGGCGTTCCACATCACCGAGGCCGCATCGACCTCGTTCAGGAAACGCCGGCCATGATCGTAGTTGCCGGTGACGATACAGTCGGTATGTCCCGATCCGTGTTCGGCGATATGCGCCATCGCCGCCTCCAGTGAGTCAACAACGCGCACCGCCAGGATCGGTGCCAGGTATTCGGCAACCCAATCATCCTCCTTGGCCGGTTTGACCGGCACGTCGCCCGCCAACTCCTGCGTGCGCTCACAGCCACGAATCTCCACACCCTTGTCATGCATGGCCTTCAGGATCGCAGGCAGCAGCCGCTTCGCCGCCTCGGCATGCACCAGCAGCGTTTCCATGGCGTTACATACCCCAAAGCGATGCGTTTTGGCATTGATGGCGATACGCATGGCCATCTCGGCATCGGCCGCATCGTCGATATACACATGGCAGACACCATCCAGATGCTTGATCACCGGGATGCGCGATTCCTCGGCCACGCGTTCGATCAATGAGCGGCCGCCGCGCGGGATGATGACATCGATATAGTCCTCGGCCTTCAGCATCTCCCCGACCAGGGCGCGCTCGGTGCTGTCCACCAGCTGCACCGCATCCTGAGGCAACCCGCCATCGACCAGGCCCCGGCGCAGACAGGCGGCGATGGCGCGATTGGAATGGATGGCTTCGGAACCGCCGCGCAGAATCACCGCATTTCCTGATTTCAGACACAGGACCGCGGCATCGGCCGTCACATTCGGACGAGACTCGTAGATCATGCCGATGACGCCGAGCGGCACCCGCATGCGCCCGACCTGGATACCGGAAGGACGATAGACGAGGTGGTCGATGGCACCGACGGGGTCCGGCAGACTCGCTACCTGCTCGACCCCTGCGGCCATGGCTTCGATGCGGTTGGTATCGAGACGAAGGCGGTCCTGCATCGCCGCATCCAGCCCGGCATCAGCGGCAGCCTTCATATCCAGATCGTTGGCAGCGATGATCTCCGCCGACTCGCGCCTGAGCACCGTGGACACCAGCCGCAATGCCCGATCCTTGGCTCCGCTCGCCACCGAGCGCATCTCGGTGGCTGCGGCCCTGGCCTGCGCACCCAGCTGATGCATGGTCTTCCTCGCATCACTCATCCACAGCTCCTTGCTCGGTCTTCTGCTGGCACAACACGAGATTATCCCGATGGATCACCGAGGAAAAGTCACGATAACCGAGCACCTGCTCGATATTCTGGCTGGCCACCCCGATCAGGCGTCGTGTCTCCTCGGCGTTGTAGTTCGACAAACCGCGTGCGATGCGTCCGGAAGGCCCGAACACCTCCACGCACTCGCCCTTGTCGAAGATGCCTTCCACCCCGATCAGGCCGATCGGCAACAGACTGCTGCCCTGGTTGAGCAGAGCACGTTCGGCTCCCGCATCGATGCGCAGGATACCGGACGACTGCAACAGCTCGGCGATCCAGTGCTTGCGCCTGGCCTGCCTGTCCGTGCCACATAGAAACAACGTCCCCTCGTCACGACCCTCCAGCAGACGCGCCAGGGCACCGGCCCGGTTACCGCCGACAACCGCCGCCGCCACGCCACCGCGCGTGGCCACGCGCGCCGCCTGCAGCTTGCTGGCCATCCCGCCGGTGCCGAAATGCGATCCGGCATCCCCGGCCATGGCCAGGATCTTCGGTGTCAGCGCCGCCACCTCGCTGATACGGTGGGCCCCGGCATGCTGTACCGGATCGGCGTCGTACAACCCATCGACATCGGTGAGCATGACCATCAGCTCGGCATCGACGACGAGGCTGGTCAACGCCCCCAGTGCATCGTTATCCCCGAACTTGATCTCGTCCACCACCACGGTGTCATTCTCATTGACGATCGGTACCACCCCTGCCGAGAACAACGTCTGGCTGGTATTGCTGGCATTCAGGTAACGCCGCCGGTTGCGCAGATCGTCCTTGGTCAGCAGCATCTGCGCCACTGCCAGGTCATGGCGGGCGAAGGCCTCGCTGAAGGCATGCATCAACAGAGGCTGACCGATGGCCGCCGCCGCCTGTTTCTCGTGCACCGACAGCGAGCGGCCCACCCAGCCCATGTGCACGCGCCCAAGCGCCACGGCCCCGGAGGTGACGATCGCCACGTCCAGGCCCTGGCGAATGAGCGCTGCCACCTCGCCGGCCAGGCGCCCGACCACGTCGAGCTTCAGACCCGTCTTTTCGTCGGCCAACAGAGAGCTGCCGATCTTCACCACCAGCCGTCCGACCCGTTGCAGATCCTGGCGCGAGCGGCTCATGCCGCGTCCTCCCCCGCATGCTCGTCCTCATCGATGGACAACGGCGTATGCAGCCGGCGCTGCGCCAGCACCATCGCGTACAAATCGCGCAGCAGCCGGGAAATGCCATCGCCGCTGACGGCGGAAATGGGGTAGATGGGCAGACCGAGACGTTCGGCCTCGGCCTGACGCTCGGCCAACTGCTCCGCGGACAGGGCATCGATCTTGTTGATCACCAGCAGGCGGGGCTTCTGCCACACCGTGGGGCCGTAACCGCGCAGTTCAGCCTCGACCTCGCGTACCTGCTCGGCCAGCGCCCGGCCGTCCACGGGTGCGGCATCGACGAGATGCAGCAGCACCTGCGTGCGCTCAATGTGGCGCAAAAATCGATGCCCCAGTCCGCGGCCCTCGTGCGCGCCCTCGATCAGGCCAGGGATATCGGCCACGACAAAGCCGTCGCCATCATCCATGAACACCTGACCCAGCATCGGTGCCAGTGTCGTGAACGGATAATCGGCAATCTTCGGGCGGGCATTGGAGATATGCGCCAGCAACGTGGACTTTCCGGCATTGGGCAGGCCGACCAGTCCGACATCGGCCATGGACTTCAACTCCAGGTAACGGATGCCGGCCTCACCCTCCTCGCCGGGTTGGGCATAGCGGGGCGCTCGGTTGACGCTGGTGGCGAAATGGCTGTTGCCCAAGCCGCCGAGGCCGCCTTTCGCCATGATCCACCGCTGACCGTCCGCAGCCAGATCGGCCAGCACCCGTCCATCCTCGTCTTTGACAATGGTACCAACGGGCACCTTGAGCACGATGTCCCCACCATCGCGGCCGTGACGGTTCCGCCCTGCACCCGGCTTTCCATTCTCGGCCATGATGTGCTTGCGTAGATACAGCTCCTGCAGCGTGTTCCGGTCACGGCTCGCCTCAAGGATCACGTGCCCGCCGCGACCGCCGTCACCACCGTCGGGCCCACCCTTGGGGATAAACTTCTCGCGCCGGAACGAAGCGGAGCCTGCGCCGCCGTGGCCGGCACGCACTTCGACCTTTACTTCATCAACAAAACGGACCATGGATTCGGATCATCTTCGCCGGTCGACGGAATGTAAATACAAGTACACAAAAGCGAAAAGGGCGTGACGAGCACGCCCTTTCGCAACCTCACAACCGCCGATCAGCTGACGACGCGCACCAGCGTGCGGCCGGCACGATCGAAGAACTCGACCTTGCCGTCGGTCAGTGCGAACAGCGTATGGTCACGGCCCACCCCGACATTCTCACCGGCGCGGATCTTGGTGCCACGCTGGCGCACCAGGATATTGCCGGCCAGCACCTGCTGGCCGCCATAGCGCTTGACGCCCAAGCGCTTGGCATTGGAGTCGCGTCCGTTCTTGGAAGAACCGCCTGCCTTTTTGTGTGCCATGGCTTACTCCTTGTTCTTGGTAGCGGCCTTCGCCTTGGTAGCGGCCT
>CAYRBJ010000024.1:0-27551 GCA_964422615.1 uncultured Zetaproteobacteria bacterium
TGCACTATCCAAAAACCGATGAGAAACGCCGAAAGGAATTACTGTCAATCCGCAACCACTTGCAAACGAAGGCTGAAAGGCAATAACAAGGGGATGTATGACATTTGCCTTCATGTTGGTAAGCCTCCCCTGGTTAGATCCATCCAAAGCCAGAGTTTTCGGGCACATGAAGGAGTCGAAATTATTCGGGGTCAGATTACAGAGGAAATCAAGTTGCCGGCTTTAAAATTGCCGCAATCGACCTTTGAATCTCATGCATTGGTCACAGTCATTTTCCCCTGACGCTGATCAAGCCTCGAATTTACAGCAAATTCGGGGCTTGAGCATATTTATCAATGAGGCAACGCGTGCAACGGGCTGTTTTCAGAGAACGCGGATTCAATACCCGGACCCAACTCACCGGAGTGGCACTTGGGAGTTGAATCCGCGGGGAATTCAGCGCTAGTTTTAGCTATGATTTCTCAGGCGCCGTGTAAACGGGAGGTGAACGGAAGGCCGTGAATGGATCAACCATCCGGAAGTCAGCGGTGGGCCCGACGGCCAAGTGCGCGCGTTGCGTAGCCTGGTTTGTGGTATGGATGTTCACATCCGTTCCCACTATCGCCTTTGCTCAAGACGCATGTCCCGGAATTCACGTGAAGGTTCTGGACATAAAAAACAGCACCGGAACCGTGGCATGCGCGTTGTTCAAATCATCGAAGGGGTTCCCGACGGATTATCTGCGCTCCGCCACCAATATCATGGTCATCAAGGTTCGTGATAAGGCGGCGCGTTTCGATTTTCTGGACATCCCGCCCGGAACGTATGCGCTCGTCGTCGTTCATGATGAAAACATGAACGGCAAACTTGACACCAACTGGATGGGGATTCCGACCGAAGGCTACGGTTTCTCCAACAACGCAAAGGCCTTGCTCGGCGCGCCTTCGTTCGGCGCCGCCATGTTCCTGTACAACGGGAAAAACCTGGATATGACCATCGATATGCATTACTGAGCGCCCGTTGTATGAAACTCAGCGTCGAGGCCTTTGATATTGATAGGAAGATGTTGTTGTGAGCGCAGATGTGCTGCAGTGGATGCATGAACCCTGGTCGCGCGGATTGATTCGCCATGGTTAGAAGGCTTATCCGGAGAATCGTCGATAGCGTTGCCCAGGGACAAAATGTCCATCTGAAGGTTGTCTTTTCCGACAAAGGCACCTACCACAACACGCGTCTCGGAGATCCGGACGTGACGATCATCTTCCGGCATCGCTCCGCGGAATGGCGCATGGTGCTGGGCGGCGTGTTCGAGTTCCTCGAGTCGTACTTCGACGGTGACGTCGACATCGTCGGTGATCAGGGCCTGCGCAGACTGATCCATCTCGGATTCCAGAAGCCGTTCGGCCGTTTCGAGCACCCGTTGACGTTCGTCAAGCGGCGCCTGCTCGAATGGCGGCAGAACAACAAGGACGTGGCGCAGGCAAAGCGCAACGCCACCTACCATTACGGCCTGCCGACAGAATTCTTCCATCTCGTGCTCGGCGATACCTACGGCTACAGCGAGGGGCTGTGGAAGGAAGACACCCGCACCCTCGATGAGGCACAGCACAATAATTTCGAGCGGATCTGCCGGAAGCTGCAACTCGAGCCCGGCACCAGGCTGATCGAGGTCGGTCCCGGCTGGGGATACATGTCGATGCTCGCCGCGGAGAAATACGGCGCCGATGTGACCGCTTACGGACTCGTGAAGCATCAAAATGACGGCATGCGCATGCTGATGGAATCCCGCCATTTCCGCGGCAAGTTGTCGCTCTTGGAAAAGGATCATCGGGAGCTGGAAAAGGAACCCTCGAGCTACGATCGTTTCGTCTCGATCGGCGTGCATGAGCACGCGGGACGAGACTGCAACGAGCCATGGATCAGGAGCATTGCTACCGGTCTGCGCCCAGGTGGCATCGGGCTGATCTCCTCGACATTCAACATGAAGAAGAGTCCGACCAACTACTGTACGATCAAACATCTCTTTCCCGGGGGCTATATTCCCAGCCTCGCGGAGACGCTGATCCTGATGGAGAAATATGGCCTGGATGTGAAAACCATCGAGAATCGCTCAGATCATTACCAGCGCACCGTGGATCAGTGGCTGAAGAATTTCGAGGCGAACTGGGATCGGATTCATGCGATCGATCCCACGCGCTTCAACGAGAAATTCCGCAGAACCTGGCTGTTCTACCTTGGCGGTGCCGCCGAGACCTTCGAGGCGGCGCGCGAGATCATCAATTGCTATCACATCATGTTCGTAAAGGGACATTTCGTAGGCGGGGGGCACTCTATCCCCAAAGAAAGCAAGGCTTGACGCCATTTGGACAAACCCAAGGTCAAGATGGAATCAAAATTCAGGGGGCGAATCGACGCGGGTTTCATGGTTTACCCTATAGTCAACTGTATGGGGTGTTCATCAGATCAAGTAAGCCTTGGCACGATATCTACCCCGACGTTGCCGACAGGATACATTCAGCGAGGGACCCTGGTGGATGGTGCCGTCGCAAGTTGCCTGTACAGGAGGAGTGCATGCTCGTCACATTTACGACCAAAGCCCATGCAGGCATCACCATGTTTGGGGATGTCGCGCTTTCCATGCTGAGAATGATGGGGCACAGTCCAACCGTGCCCGGTGCTATTCTTGCGGCGGATGTTCCCGTGGCACTGAGTAAGCTGACAGCCGCAATCGATGCGCAAAAAGCCTTGCCGCCAGTCGAAGACAAGAATGTGGATGAGCCAGCGGTGAGTATGGCTCATCGGGCGCAGCCGCTGATCAATCTGCTTGCTGCAGCAGCAAAGGAAAACTGCGACGTGATGTGGGACAAACCATTATCATCTTCTTGATCTCTACGCGCGTGGATTGTCCACGCTGCATTCTGGCAATAGCGCAAGGGATTGCGCCCCAGGGAAAATTCGAGGGAGGCCTTGTGAGAAAGCGAGCGCCGGCAGTTTGGCGGAAAGCTTTGATGGGCAGTGAAGAATCAACCTTGCGATCTTCTCATAGGCATGGTCACAAATCGCCGGATTCATGACCAAATGGCGGCCAAAATCCCGTGACCAGAGACGGACTGCGCAACCAGTTTATATTCAATAACATGGCGCGCGGTAGAGGATTCGAACCTCTGGCCTCAGCCTTCGGAGGACATTCCAACACCATGGTGATTTTAGTCCTTAAATTCTGAATCATATATGTAGGCAGCTAGCCGGAAGCATGTATAAATGCTACCGCAACGACTTCAAGCCAGCGTTCAGATCCATCCCCTTTGGGTCGCTTGACAGAGATTGAACGAATTGCCGAAAGGGCTAATTCTAGCCAAAAGCAAGTTCGGCCATATCGCAGCGCCGGGAGACGCATAGCTCTCGTTACCGTCTCTAGCTTGACACATACAAAACGATTGGGCTTGATTGATATCTTATGTTCAATCGGATGCAAAATGGGATGAGTCGCCGCATCTACATAGCACTGGCCGCAATCGCCGTGGTCAGCAGCATGTGGGCGGAAGTCGAGTTTCATAACCACGAGACAGGCATCCACAAACCCATCGTCTGCCCCCTGTGCGCCTACGAAAAAGCCGTGGCGCATGGTTTTGCCACGAGCATTTCCTTCGCTCTGCATGCGCCGGCAGTGATCGATACACGGGTGGATACGCCCGTGTTCCGTCTACCGATAATTGCGTGCCTACGTTCCTCACTCATCCGGGCCCCTCCTTTCGCATAACCCTTCCCAAACATCAATGAATTGAATGTTGCATGCGCCGGCTCTTTGTAGCCGTGCGCACCAATGCATTTGGAGGGATCAATGCAAAGATTTTTTGCAAAGCATTTGTTATTAATAATGCTTTGCCTGAATGTCTGTGCCGTGAGTGCCCATGGGGCACCGGCGCAAGACATAGGCAAGGTCAGCGGCATCATCAGCGATGCCATCGGTCATCCACTCTCCGGCGCCACGATTAGCATCAAGGATGCGTCGGGCAAAGTGATGGCTTCCTCGCAAAGCAATGCGCAGGGGCATTTCACCATATCGGGGCTGCCGCCAGGCGTTTATGTGCTGACAGCCGACAAGGCGGCGTATAAAAGCAGTATCAAAGTCATCAATCTTGTATCCAAGCAAGCTCTGTACATGGATATGGTGCTGGCCAGCACGAAGGCGCTTGAGATACAAGTCTCAGCCAAACGTATGCAGCAGGCGCGAAATGCGATCTCCGTCGAGACGGGGAGCAGCGTCTACAAGATGAACACCAAGACACTGGCCACGCTGCCGCAGGGTAGGAACACGCCGCTGGACAAGGTGATCCTACAGGCGCCGGGAGTGGCACAGGACTCCTACGGGCAGATCCATATCCGGGGCGACCACGGTGACGTGCAGTACCGGATCAACGACATCATTATCCCCGAAAGCATCACCGGTTTCGGCCAGGCCCTAGACACGCGCTTTGCCGAAAGCGTGGATCTGTTGACCGGTGCCTTGCCGGCGCAGTACGGGTATCGCACGGCGGGTGTCGTCAGTATTCACACAAAATCGGGGGCGTTAGGTCAGGGCGGTCGCATCGGCGTCATGGGCGGCAGCAACAACACACGCAAGGCCTTTGGTGAGGCCAGCGGCAGTCAGGGTAGCTTCAGCTACTACGTGACCGGTGCCTTCGAGCAGAACGATCTGGGCATCGAGAAGCCGACACCAGCGAAGACTGTGCTGCACGACCGCACGGTCCAGCGCGACGGATTCGTCTACCTGTCGGACATGCTGAACGATACTTCCCAGCTCAGCCTCATTGCCGGAAATGCACAGAATGATTTCCAGATACCGAACAATCCCAATCAGACGCAAACCTACACCTACAATGGCGTATCGAATTATCCGTCGTCGCAACTCAACGAGAACCAGCGCGAGATCACACGCTACGGCATCCTCGCCCTGCAGCAGAGCCTGGATAACGGAATCAACTACCAGATCAGTGCCTTTACACGCTATTCGCAGGTGGTGTTCTCGCCCGATCCGGTCGGCGATCTGATCTACACCGGCGTGGCCGCGAACATCAACCGCTCCAGCCTAGCCTCCGGGGTGCAGATGGATGCCAGCTACAAGATCAATGCCCATCACACGCTGCGTACTGGGCTGTTCTACAGCAATGAGCATGCGGTCAACGATAGTGATTCGCTGGTGTTTCCGACCTCAGGCGGCGTGCAGTCCAGCACCACCCCTATCAGCATCATCGACAACAGCACGAAGGTATCCCAGTTGGAGGGAATCTACATTCAGGATGAGTGGCGGCCGACCCATAAGCTGACTTTCAACTACGGACTGCGAGAAGACTGGGTGAATGCCTATGTGACCGGCAACCAATTGAGCCCGCGTATCGGTGTTGTCTACCAGGCCACGCCATCAACGACGCTGCATGCAGGTTATGCCCGCTATTACACGCCACCCCCGACAGAACTGATCGCCCCGACGACGGTAGCCAGTTTTCAGAATACCACCAATGCTCCTCCCGGAAGCGGCAATGATCCGGTGAAGGCACAGTCCTCCAACTACTATGATGCTGGTGTCTCGCAGCGCTTCGGCTCCTTTGTCACCGTCGGGTTGGACGGCTATTACCGGCAGGTGACAAATCTGCTCGACGAAGGGCAGTTCGGTTCGGCGATGATTTTTACGCCGTTCAACTACGCCCACGGGCGGATCTATGGTGTGGAACTGAGTGCCTCGTACCATCGCGACAATCTGTCAGCCTACCTGAACCTGGCCAGGGCCACCGCTCTGGGCAAAGGCATTGTTTCTGCCCAATACAATTTCGATCCGGCGGAGCTGAACTACATCGCCACGCACTGGATCCACCTGGATCACGACCAGATGCTGACTGGATCCGGTGGTATCAGCTATGCCTGGCAGCACACGACTGCCGGTCTCGATGCGATCTACGGTAGCGGGTTGCGAAACGGGTTCGCCAACACCAGTCACTTGCCGGGCTACGTGCAGATCAACGGTACGCTGGTGCACCATTTCAAAACCGAAGCCCTGGGTGATATCGAGGGCAGAATCAACGTCGTCAACATCTTCGACAAAATCTACCTGATCCGCGACGGCACAGGCGTAGGCGTCGGGGCGCCGCAATACGGGCCTCGGAGATCGTTCTATGCGGAGTTGAGCAAGTTGTTTTGAGCAAACATGACCGCCGGGGCCTGGCCATCAGGCCCCGGCTGCAAAAGGAGAACGGATATGGTTGGTCTGCATGAAATTATGGATACGCTGATGCTTGGTGGCGTCATGATGCTGCCGCTGTCTATTGTGGCGGTGCTTGCCATGGCGATCCTTCTTGAGAAAGGCATTGTTTATTGGCGGTATACCCGTCTTCAGGACGAGACGCGGGACCTGATCGAGACCTACAACTTCGCTTGGGATGCCTTGACGCAGAAGTTGTCGTCAATGCAGGACCTGCACTATTTGAAGCGCTTCTTCGGGGTGATCGTGGCCAACCGAAGTCAGCCCGTGTGGTGGATCGAATCCAGGGCCGCTGATGAGGCCAAGGTCATCGAGACCTCACTGTCGCGGCGCTTATGGCTGTTGGAAACCATCGTCACGGCAGCGCCATTGATGGGTCTGGTCGGAACCATTGGCGGCATGATGCATTCATTCCATCTGATCGGGGCCAACGGGCTGGTCAATCCGACCGGGGTGACGGGCGGGGTGGCGCAGGCACTGATCGCTACGGCACTTGGCCTGATCATCGCCCTGGTCGCACTGTTCGGGTTCAATTTCTTTGCGAAGTTGCAGTCGCAGACGCTGGATGAAATGGAGCGCCTGGGAACACGGCTGGTTGACCATATCCGCATCGACCAACAGGGAGGCGGCCGTGAAGCTGAATAGGGCGAGAGGCTATCGCAAGGGACGCATTGAGATCATCCCGATGATCGACGTGATGTTCTTCCTGTTGGCCACCTTCATGCTGGCCTCGCTGTCGATGCAGAATCTGCATTCTTTGCCGGTCAATCTTCCGCAGGGCAAGGCTGAGCGTCTGAATAAGAATATACCGGCAACCCTGACGGTGACCCGTGACAGCAAGATCTACGTCAACCGCACACCGGTCACCCTCGATTCACTGGCTGCTGTACTCAAGGCCACAGGCATCCCAGGCAAGTCGGTCGTCGTATCGGCCGATACAGATGCGCCCCAAGGGGTGGTGGTGCAGGCCATGCTGCATGCCCGCCAAGCCGGGGTCGAACACTTCCTGATCGCCATCAAGCATGACTAGCAACTTGTCAGAGGGAATCACTCTCCGCCAGAAGGAGACGGGGATATTCCCGTGGACGCTGGTGGCTGCCACCGTTTGCTGGGCTGTGATCATCTGGATATGGGCTGCCCGGTTCACACAAGGGCCGATCGAAAATGCTGCGCCGCTGACGGTTGATGCACGTATCGTCGAGTTGCCACCATCCCCTGTCCCGTCGCCTCCCGCCAGCATCCCTCGGCAGAAGACCCACATAAAGCCCATTGTGAAACACAAGAAGCCAGCACCCGTGCATAGGCCGCACCGCCGGCAGACCCCGGCGAAGCCGGTATCAAGTCCCACACGGTCACCCGCATCGGCAAATGCCAATCCTATGCATGACATCATGGGCGCCAGGGCTATCTACAATCCGCTGCCATCCATCCCAGATGATCTGCGCGGCCAGGCCATCAGCGAAGTGGCGGTGGCCCGCCTGCACATCCATACCGATGGCACGGTGACGGTGGAACTGATGCGGCCTACCCATAATCCGAGGATCAACAAGATCATTCTTGATACCCTGCGTACCTGGATGTTTTATCCAGCCATTAGCAAGGGCATGCCGGTGGAATCGGTGCAGGAGATAAAAATCGATGTCAGTGTTGGGGATTGAACTCGCCGAGTGTACCCAAGTGGCTGGTATAATAGCTGCCGGCACAACTGATCGCCCACCTATCACCACAGACTCTTCTCACCAATAATCGGTGTCTGTTTATCTCACACGTTGTGGGTCAATGCGCGTGGGCACAAATCGCCGGATTCATGACCAATTGGTCACCAAAATCCGGTGATCAGAAACGGACTGCGCTAACCAGTTTATATTCAATAAAATGGCGCGCGGTAGAGGATTCGAACCTCTGGCCTCAGCCTTCGGAGGGCTGCGCTCTATCCAGCTGAGCTAACCGCGCGTTGGCGCGCATCATAGAGCCCCGGGCTGGGGCAGGCAAATCAGGCGGCTTGCTCATGCGCATCCATCTCGACGCCGACGATGCGGGATACGCCCGGCTCTGGCATGGAGACGCCGATCATGCGATCGGCCAGCTGCATTGTGATCTTGTTGTGGGTGATGGCCAGAAACTGCACGTCTGCGGTCAACTCCCGCACCATCTCGCCGAAACGGCCGACATTGGCATCGTCCATCGGTGCATCGACCTCGTCGAGAATGCAGAAAGGTGCCGGCTTGATGCGGAAGATCGAGAATACCAGCGCCACGGCGGTCAGCGCCTTCTCGCCACCGGAGAGCAGCCCGACATCCTGCAGGCGCTTGCCCGGTGGTTGGGCGATGACCTCGACACCGGCGGTCAGCACGTCGTCCGAATCCAGGCGCAACTCGGCACGGCCGCCACCGAACAGGCGCGGAAAGGTCTGCTGGAACAGGGCATTGGTCTGTTCGAACACCTCGCGGAAACGCTGGCGCGTGGTGCGATCGATGCGGGTGATGGTTTCGCTCAGCGTTTCCAGGCTCGCCTCGAGATCCTTCGCCTGATCGGAAAGAAAGCGCTCGCGTTCCGATGCCTGCTCGTACTCCTCGATGGCCAACAGGTTGACCGGACCGAAGCGCTCGAGACGTTCCTCCATATCGCGGGCCTGGCGTAATACGGATTCCGCATCGGGGGCCTCATCCATGGCATCCAGGCGTTGCAGAAGTTCTGTGGCCGGCATGTGGCAGCGCTGTCCGATCTCATCGACCAGATCCTGCAGGCGTGCCTCATCCGCAGCGATGCGGACCTCCATCTCCTGGCGCCGTGTGGCGCCCTCTTGCAGGCGCTGCCGGGCCCGACGCTCGGCCTGTTCCTGTTCGTGCGCCGACTGTTGCAGGGCGTGGCCCTGCTGGCGCAACTCGCTCAGTTCGCGGTGCATGCCATCGACATGGGCGGCGGCCTCGGACAGTCGACGGTCCAGATCGGCATGCTGTTCGCTTTGCGCCAGTTCCTCTTCGGTGCGGAGCTTGCGCTCGCTGTCCTCCTCGCTTTGCCGGCGCAGGCGGGCCTGCTCAGACTGCAGACGCGCCTGCTCGCGCAGCAGCGTTTGGCGCGCCTGGGTGAACAGCGCCATGGACTGCTCGGCTGCGGCCACATCCTCACGAATCTGCCCCATCGCCTGCTCGGCCTGTTTCATCGTTTCGCTCTGGCGGTCCAGGGTCTCCCGGGCGGTATCCAGTTCGCTCCGGTCCAGCGCGGTCTGGCCGGCCAGCTGTTCATGCCAGTGGGCGAGCTCCCCTTCCAATTCCTGCTGCTCCTGCTGTAGCCGGGACAGCCGCTCGCGGACGGTGTCGGCTTCGGCCTGCAGGCGCTGGGCGGCTGCCTGTCGGTCATGCAGCGCGCTTTGGGCCTCGGTCGTTTGCAGATGGCATCGCTGCCAGGCCAGTTGCTGATCCGTCAGCGACTGTTCGGTTGTCTCGAAATGCGATTTGGCTGTCTCCAGGGCGGCCTGTTCAGATTGCAGCCTCGCCTCCGCTTCGTCCAACTGGCGCTTCAGGGACAGGCGCCGCGCCGTCTGGTTGCCGGCCGGAGGAATCAACCAGCCGTCCGGTTCCCGGCGCCAGCCGTCGCGGCTGACGGCACACCGCCCCTCGGGGACCCGAGCCAGGATATCCTCGACCAGGGTGACACCGGAGAACAGCCCGTACAGCGGATGATCGGCAGCCAGATGCAGGACGTCGGCCAGATTGTTGGGAGCGGTTTGCGGGGTACCTGCCATGTCGGTATAGAGGGCAACCGGTGCGTCGGCGGCCCGATGCAGTGCTTCCCGCCAGGCGGAGAGATCGGCGGTTCCCGGCATGCGTGCATCGGCGACCCGGCCGCGCAGCGCCGCCGCCACGGCCAGTTCCAGCCCTTCCGGAACCTGCAGGTTTTCATCGACCCATAGCCCGCCCCGGGAACGGATCAGTTCGCGCAGCGATTCGGGTACTTCCTGGCCGGATAGCTGTGCCCGCAGTTCGTGGATAGTGCCGGACAGCTCGCGCGCCCTGGACTCATGTTCATTCAGGGCCGCAGAGGCCGCCTCGCGTTCACCGCGATTGCGCTGCAGTGCCTGCTCGGCCTGCTGCAGTGCCTGCTCGGCCTGCTGCAGGCGCTCCGCATAGGCATCGATGGCGGCCTTCGCTTGGGTATGCTCCTTATCGACCTGTTGCTGCTGTTCCAGGGTCCGGTCGAGCTGTTCTTTCAGATGCTGCTGGCGTTCCTGCAGACGGGCGACGGTGGCCTGGGTCTGCTGCAGGCGCTGTCCGGCATCCTCGAAGGCATGGCGGATGCGCTCATAATCGGATAGCAGCGCATCGCGCTGCCGGCTCTGTTCGTCGTAATGACCGCGGGCGGTTTCCAGTGCCTGGCGAGCTTCGGCAAGATGCGCCTTGAGCGCCGCATCGTCCTGTTCGGCCAGTTGGCCCGCCAGCTCATTTTCCTCCCGCCCGAGCTGCGCCAGCCTTTCTTGAGCCTCGGCGATGCGTTGTTCCAGCATGCCCTTGCGTTCGGCCAGCAGTCGCCGTTCTCCGGCCAGACGCTCCAGCTCCTGCTGCCAGCGGGCGCGCTCCTGTTCGGCCTGACGCAACCGGTCCTGCAGGTCCTGCACGCCTTCCTCGTGGTGGATCATGCCTTGGCGCGCATCGGTCAGGACGCGTTCGATCTGGGCGTGGTCGCTGGCCAGTCCTGCCTCGGCGGTGCGGGCTTCATCCAGTTCACGGCGGATTCCGGCCAGCTGGGCCTCTCCCTGGCGGTAACGGATGGCGAAGCTGATGGCTTGCAGATCCTTGAATTCGTCCTGCATCTTCTTGAAACGTTCGGCACGCGAAGCCTGCTGCTTAAGGCTGCGGCACTGCGTGGCCACCTCCTCCAGAAGATCGGTGACGCGTTCAAGATTCTGCCGCGTATCCTGCATCTTGCGTTCGGCCTCGCGCCGCCGATGGCGGTATTTGACGACGCCGGCCGCCTCCTCCAGAAGCTCGCGCCGCTCCTCAGCCTTGGCGGTGATCATGCGTGCGATGGCACCCTGCTCGATAATGGCGTAGGCACGGGTGGAAATGCCGGTGTCGAGGAACAGGTCGATGACGTCCTTCAGGCGTACCATCTTACCGTTGATGAAGGCATCCGATCCGGATTCGCGGTGCATGCGCCGACGGATACGGATCTCGTCCATCTCATGGTAAGGCGGTGGCAATTGCCCGGGTTTGACGGCAAACGTCAGTTCGACGTCGCACATGGCCACAGGCGCGCGGGAATCGGAGCCCTGAAAGATCAGGTCGTCCATGACGCCGCCACGCAGCTGCTTGGCCGAATGCTCGCCAAGCACCCAGCGCAGGGCATCGACGATGTTGGATTTGCCGGAACCGTTCGGGCCGACGATGGAGGTGATACCTTCGCCAAGCTCGATCTTCGTCGGGTCAACGAAGGACTTGAAGCCGGCCAGCTCGATGCGTTTCAGCCTCATGCGGCGATCGCCATCGGGGCGGACAAGGTTGATTCAGCCAAGGCGGGAGATATCCGCCAGTACCAGGAACAGGGCGCGCAGGCGGGTCAGCAGGGCCAGGCGGTTCTCACGCACCGTTTCATCCTCGCACATCACCATCACGTCGTCGAAAAACTGATCCACCGGTTGGCGCAGGGTGGCCAGCACATCCAGGGTCCGTGCGGGATCGGCGGGCTCGATGGCATTTTCAGCCTTCACCAAGGCGGCGTACAGGTGTTTTTCCGCTTCCAGTTCGAACAGATGCGCCTTGACGTTGCGTTCGCCGGCTTCCACCTGTTTCAGGATATTGGCGATGCGCTTGTTGGCGGCGGCGACGGCCTGGCCGGTCTCCGAATCGGCAAAGCCGGTCAGCAGTCGTGCCACCTCGATCAACTGGTGCAGTGGCCGTTTGATGCTGGACATCAGGGCTGCCTCGATGGCCGGGCGGGAGCAATCGAGTTCCGTCGCCAGGCCCAGCAGGCGCTCGATGATGAACAAATATACCTGTTTCTGCACATTGCCGGGGATGGAGGTGGTGATGCGCTGCTGGTTCCATTGCTTGGCCGATTGCTGCAGGAGCACGGGCAGGCCGACGGTGGTCGGATACGTGTCGTCGGCCAGCAGACGGATCAGCGTGATGGCAGCGCGGCGCAGGCCGAATGGATCGGCATTGGCGCTGGGGATGCGTCCGAGATGGAAATAACCCAGCAACTTGTCCAGGCGCTCGGCCACAGCGATGGCCCGCGCCTCGGCGTTGTCCGGCAGGGCATCGTCGGCACCGGTCGGACGGTAGTGATCGGCGATGGCATTCTGCACGCCCAAGGGTTCGTCGTCCTTCGCGGCATAGATCGCGCCCATATAGCCTTGCAGCTCCGGGAATTCGGCCACGACGCCGGTGGTCAGATCGGATTTGCACAGATAAGCGGCGCGCTGGGCGGCCTGGGAATCGGCACCCAGTTGCTGGGCATTGTCGAGCACGAAGCTGCGCAGGCGCATCACCTGATCGCCGATGGTGCCCAGGCCCTCCTGAAACACGGTCTGGTTCAGTTGCTCCACTCGCGCTTCCAGCGATTGTCCCGGGTCACGGTCGAAATAGAAGGCGGCGTCCGACAGGCGGGCATTGACCACGCGGGCATTGCCGTCGGCCACCTGCGCCTCATCCTCGGAGGGGATGTTCGCCACGGCGAGAAAACGGTTTGAGATGCTGCCACTGGCCCGATCGTAGGTGATGAAGCAGCGCTGGTGCTGCTTGAGTACGATGCGGATCAGCTGCTCAGGCAGGCGCAGGTAATCCTCCTGGAACACACACAGCACCGGCACCGGCCACTCGGTGAGATCGGTAACCTCGTCCAATAGCCCGACATCGGCATGGATCTGCAGCCCGGCCTCGGCGGCGATATGCTCCATGCCCTCGGCGATCCGTTGCCGGCGTGTTTCATGGTTTGCCAGCACATGCTTGTGCTCCAGCCAGGCGAAGGGATCGCGTACGTTGAGCACGCCCTTGCCACCGAGGATGCGGTGGCCATAGCTGGTCTTGCTGCTTTGCACGCCCGCGAATGCGAACGGGATGACCTCGTTGCCGAGGCGGGCCACGATCCAGCGTACCGGACGGATAAAGGCATCGCTTCGTCCCTCGCCGTCCTGCCAGCGCATCTGCTTGGGAGCAGGAAGCTTCCTCAACAAGCCCGGCAGGGCCTCGGCCAGGATATCGGGCACCGGCCGGCCCGGGCGATGCACGACGGCCTTCAGGTAGCAGGCCTTGCCGTCGCCCTTGTCCGCCAGCGTGCAGTCGGCCAGCGCGATGCCGGCCTTCCTGGCAAAGCCCTCGGCGGCGGCCGTCGGCTGCCCATCGCGGTAGGCCGCGGTCTCGGGCGGTCCCCACAGCACCTCGTCGCGATCCGGCTGTTGCAGCGGACAATCCGTCCAATGCAGCAACAGCCGCCTAGGCGTGCAGCCCTTTTTCAGGGGGCCGACGTCGATATCGTGGGCGCGCAGTAGCGCCCCGAGCTCGGTGCGCAGGGCGGTCAGAAGGATACCGGAAACGCCGGCCGGCATCTCCTCGACGCCGATTTCGATCAGCAGCGGTTGGGAGGTTTTTTTCATGACGCTACCCCCACATAGGCCTGGGCCACGGTGCGGGCGAGGCCGCGCACGCGGCCGATGAAGCGGGCGCGCTCGGCCACGGAGATCGCTCCCCTGGCATCGAGTAGGTTGAAGGCATGGCTGGCCTTCATGACCTCCTCATAGGCCGGCAGCACCAGTTGACATGCCGTCAGCCGCTTGCATTCGATCTCGGCGCGGTCGAACTGGGTGTGCAGCCATTTGCTATCGGCTTCATCGAAGTTGTAGGCGGAGAATTCGACCTCGTTGCGATGGAAAACCTCGCCGTACGTGACCTTGTTGCCGTCCGGTGCCTCGACCCAGGTCAGGTCGAAGACATTCTCCACGCCCTGCAGATACATGGCCAGCCGCTCCAGGCCGTAGGTGATTTCCCCGGGCGTGCGCGAGAGTTCGACGCCGCCCACCTGCTGAAAATAGGTGAACTGGGTGATTTCCATGCCGTTCAGCCATACCTCCCAGCCCAGGCCCCAGGCGCCGAGGGTGGGGGATTCCCAGTCGTCCTCGACGAAGCGGATGTCATGGATCTTGGTATCGATGCCGATGCGCTTCAGCGAGGCCAGATACAGATCGATGATGTTGGCGGGGGCCGGTTTCAGGATCACCTGGAATTGGTAATAGTGCTGCAGGCGGTTCGGATTCTCCCCGTAGCGGCCGTCGGTCGGGCGGCGGCAGGGCTGCACGTAGGCGGTGCGCCAGTCATGGTCGTCCAGCACACGCAGGAAGGTGGCCGGGTGGAAGGTGCCCGCGCCCATGGCGCAGTCATACGGCTGTTGCACCACACATCCCTGCTCGGCCCAGAAGCGCTGCAGGGTCAGGATCAGTTCTTGGAATGTCACGCGCGTGTTACTCCCCGACGATAGGCTCGCCGTAGCCTAGCGTTACCCTGCATGCCCTGCCAGTTCAAACGGCAAGGGGAAATATGATATAAAGCGATGCGGGGACGGGTGACCGCTATCACGGTAGCTGAAAGTGGCGGTTTTACCGTCGGTCTCGGGAAAAGGAGATTGGTTTATGGCAGTCGACTTCGCATGGATGGAACAGCGCATTCTGGGAAGATGTCTCAGTGATCACGAAAAGGGACTGCTTGCCATCATGATCAGCGAGTTGCATCTGCCGGCCGGACAGGTGGTCTGCATCGATCAGGAACACGGGGGTGTTCTGTATCTGCTTCGCTCCGGCGAGGCAGAGTTGCTGCTGGAATGGGGGGATGAGCACCTGCGCGTGCCGAGGATCTGCGAAGGCGCCCAACTGGGAGATCTAGCGTCCCTTCTGGATGAAATGGCCTGTGCCACCCTGATCGCCCGCCGGGATTGCCACGCCTACCGAATCCGTCGCCAGGCATTCGACGCCCTGCTTGCATGTCGCCAGCCGCTGGCCTGCGACATGGCCTATGGCGTGCTTTCCCATACCGCAGGCACCATCCGCGAGCTGCAGATGCGTCGCGCTGGGCATGGGGGGTTTGCCTCGGGGCTGGACGGCAATTATCCTTCCTTATTCGATGATCGAAACCAAACCCGCCATTTCTGAAACCCATTCCCGGTCACTGGATACGCTGTACATTCGTACCTACGGCTGCCAGATGAACGAATACGATTCGTCGCGCATGGCCGATCTGATGCGCGAGGCCTACGGTCTGCGCCTGGTGGCCGATCCCGAGGATGCCGACGTCATCCTGATGAATACCTGTTCGGTGCGCGAGAAGGCTGAGGAGAAGGTGTATTCGGAGCTCGGTCGCTATCGCAAGATCAAGGATAGGCGCCCTGATCTGATCATCGGCGTCGGCGGCTGTGTGGCGCAGCAGGAAGGGGAACGCATCCAGAAGCGTGCACCCTATGTCGATGTCGTGTTCGGCCCGCAGACCTACCATCGCTTGCCGGAGATGGTGAAGCACATCCGGCGCGACCGGGTGCGCCTGGCCATGACCGAGATGCCGGAGATTGAGAAATTCGATCACCTGCCGCAGCAGCAGCCGGCTGCCGGCATCTCCGCTTTCGTGACGATCATGGAAGGCTGCGACAAGTTCTGCACCTTCTGCGTGGTGCCCTATACGCGCGGCCCGGAGATTTCACGGCCGGTGACGGACATCCTGGATGAATGCCGTAGTCTGCTGGCCGCGGGCATGATCGAACTGACGCTGCTGGGACAGAATGTCAACGGCTACCGCGGTGCAGGGCCGGATGGCGAGGAGTGGGATTTTACCATGCTGCTGTATGCCGTCTCGCGGCTGCCGAACCTCGCGCGCCTGCGCTTCACCACCAGCCACCCGATCGAGATGAACGAAGGCCTGGCGGAGGCCTTTGCCGCCATCCCGCAGTTGATGCCCTACCTGCACCTGCCGGTGCAAAGCGGTTCCGACCGCATGCTGAAGGCCATGCACCGCGGCCATACCTGCGCCCAGTACCTCGAATCCATCGCCCAAGTGCGCCGCCATCGCCCGGATATCGCGCTGTCGTCCGATTTCATCGTCGGTTTCCCGGGCGAGACGGACGATGATTTTGCTGAGACGCTGGAGCTGGCCCGTGAGGTGGGCTTCGATTCGGCCTTCTGCTTCAAGTATTCGCCACGGCCGGGCACACCGGCCGCCAAGGCGGAGGATTCGGTGCCGGAGGCGGTCAAGGACGCGCGCCTGCAGCAGCTTCTGGCATTGATGCGCGAGCAGGCACGGGCAGCGCATGCGGCGCAGGTCGGCAACACCCTCGATGTGCTCATCGACAAGCCCGGCCGCAACGAGGGGGATCTGGAAGGGCGAACACCCGATTTCAAGATCGTGCATTTCGCCGGCCATCCACGGCAGATCGGCAGCATCCTGCCGGTGCGCATCACCGAGGCCTACGGCCAGTCGCTGCGCGGGGAGCAGTTGCTTGCCGGGTAACAATCTTTCATCTTGGATCACGGTATGACGGTGCATCTTTCGCTGAGTGATCTGACGCCGGATGCCCTGCGCATCCTTACCGGTACCGACAACCGCATCCTGCGCCGCATCGAAGCGCATTTCGACGTGCAGGTGCTCGGGCATGTCGGCGACTGGCATGTCGAGGGCGGGAAAGCCGAGGCGGCGGCCGATGTACTGCTGCGCCTAGCGGCCAAGGCTGCACACGGGAGACTCGATGACATGGATGTCGAGGCCATGCTGCGTGCCGAGAACGAGGAGATCGAGCGGACGGACGATGGCGAGGTGCTGGTGGCCGGGCGCCGTCATGTACGCGGCAAGACGCCGAACCAGCGCAGCTATCTGGAGATGATCGGCAAGCGCGTGCTGACCATCGCCATCGGCCCGGCCGGATCGGGCAAAACCTATCTGGCGGTGGCAGCGGCGGTGGCGGCACTGAACGGGCATCAGGTCGAGCGCATCATCCTGACGCGACCGGCGGTGGAGGCCGGCGAGCGACTTGGCTTTTTGCCGGGCGACCTGCAACAGAAGGTGGATCCCTACCTCAGGCCGCTGTTCGATGCCCTGTCCGACATGCTCGGCGTGGAGAAGATGAATGCCCTGATGGAGGCCGGGCGCATCGAGGTGGCGCCGCTGGCCTACATGCGCGGGCGTACGCTGAACGATGCCTTCATCATCCTCGACGAGGCGCAGAACACCACCCGGGCGCAGATGAAGATGTTCCTGACCCGCCTGGGCTTCGGTTCGAAGATGGTGGTGACCGGCGACGTGACGCAGATCGATCTCGAGCACAAGCGCGGCAGCGGCCTGGCCCATGTGTTGAGGGTGCTGGACGGCGTGGCTGACATCGGTATCTGCCGCCTGAGCGGCCGCGACGTGGTGCGCCACCGTCTGGTCGAGCGCATTGTCACGGCCTATGAGGATGCTGAGGGCGAGGCTTCCGGCCGGGATACGCCGGCATGATCGATATCATCATCGATGAAGGCGTGGACATGCACCGGATGCCGAAAGCGGCGCGGGTGACAGCTGCGGCGCGGACAGCTCTTGCCCTGGCTGGCCATGCGAACAGCGAGCCCGAGCTGTGTATCCGTTTTGCCGAGGATCAGGCCGTGCGCCAGCTGAACCGGCAGTGGCGAGGCAAGGATATGGTCACGGATGTGCTGTCCTTTCCGATGCAGGAGGGTGATATCGACCCACAGGCTTATCTCGGCGACATCGCCCTGGCCGTGCCATATGTCGAGGGGGAGGCGGGAAGGTTGGCGCGGCCGGCCGCCGACCATGCGCTGCATCTGATCGTGCATGGCGTCCTGCATCTGTTGGGTTACGATCACGGGGACGATGCCGAGGCTGAAGGGATGCAGGCTCTGGAGCGGCGGGCGATGGCGACGCTGGGGCTGCACGATCCCTATCCGGAGACGGTCGAAGAGAGGGCTCATGCTGGATAATTGGCGCGAACGCTGGCGCAAGAGGCTGATCGACCGGCTGCGGCCGGGCCGTGATGAGAAGGAGTTGAACGAGCTGATCGAGCGTGCGGGTGCGGTACACTCGGATGAGCATCGCCAGATGCTGCTGCGCATGATCGGGTTTCAGGATATCCGGGTGAGGGAAATCATGGTACCCCGATCATCCATCGATGCCGTGGAGATGGGGATGACGCTGGCCGAGGTCGAACAGAAGTTCGTCGAAAGTGAGACAAGCCGGTTGCCAGTGATGGCCGAGGATCTGGATCATATCGAGGGCATCGTCGAGCTGTGGGATGTATTCTCGGCCAGGGTACGCCACAAGCAACCGTCGCTGGCGGAAATCATGCGTCCATGCCTGAAGGTCTCCGAGTTGCAGCAGATCTCGCGTGTGCTTTCCGAGATGCGTGCCTCGTCCCACCGGCTGGCTGTCGTCATCGACGAATACGGGGGTACGGCGGGGCTGGTCACGATGTCGGACCTGCTCGAGGAGATCGTCGGTCCGATGGACGAGCAGGAGAGCGAACCCGAAATGGTGCGCACGCCGGATGGTGGCTACATCGTACAGGCGTTGATGCACATCGAGGATTTGGAGAACCTTCTGGGCCGCGAATTTCCGGAAGGGGATTACGACACGGTGGGCGGGTTGGTCGTCACCAGTCTCGGACGCATTCCGTCGGCGAATGAACGGGTCCGGGTGGCGGATATGGACATGAAGATTCTCGAGGCTGATCCCCGCCGGGTATTGCGCGTCTACATCGAACCACAGCCGTCCTAGACCGGTCATGGCGCTGATGTTCCAACGCCGTGGCCGCAGAGCCGTCGCCCTGATGCTGGGCTTCGGCCTCGGTGCCCTGATGCCGTTCGCGTACTCACCCTATGATCATGCGTGGCTCGGGGTGCTGGCGCTTTCGGCCTGGCTGGCGCTTGCCCGCCGCGGCCATGCCGGCTGGGTGGGTTTCGCCTTCGGCCTGGGCTGGTTCGGCACCGGCGCCTGGTGGCTGGCGCCCACATTCCATCTGTATGGCGGGCTTCCGTATGTAGCGGCGGCGTGCTGCGTGCTGCTGGTCGGCCTGGCGCTGGGGGCGTTTCCGGCCTTGTGGATGTGGCTGGTGCAGGCGCTCACCCGGCATGATGCCTGGCTGTTGGTGACATTTCCGGTGCTGGCCGTCGGTGAGGAATGGCTGCGCGGGCATCTGTTCACCGGCTTGCCATGGACGGCGTTGGGCAATCTGGTACTGGGTACCCCGGCCGTTGGCTGGGCGGCTTGGCTGGGCGTATACGGTGTGACCCTGTTCCCCGCCCTGGCAGCGGCATCCCTGGCGCTCGTCTGGCGCGGTGCCTACCGCTGGGGAGGTGTCGGCCTGCTGGTGGTACTGCTGCTGGGGCTGCTTGCCCCACGGCCGTATCCGGCCGACGGGGCGCAGCGTCAGGTGGCGCTGGTGCAGGCGAATATCCCGGAGCAGGAGAAATGGGATGCCGCTTTTCTCAACGACACCATGGAACGCTATGCGACTTTGTCGACGCAGGCTGCGGAGAAGCATGCGGATCTGATCATCTGGCCGGAAGCAGCCGTGCCATTCTTCTTGTCCCACGCACCATCCTGGGATGCATGGTTGCAGGCGAACATCCGGGCGTGGAAAACGCCGTTGCTGTTCGGTGGCCTGAAGCTGATGAAGGATGGGGTGCATGGTGAGAACGGGGTGTTCCTGGCCATGCCGGACGGCTCACGGAGCTTTGTCGGCAAGCAGCATCTGGTACCGTTCGGGGAATACGTGCCTTCCTGGCTGCCGTTCGTACATGCGCTGGTGCCGGCCATCGCCCAATGGACACCGGGGACAGGCAACGGGGTGCTGGCCGGCCCGCACGGACCGGTGGGCATTCTCGTATGCTACGAGTCGATCTTCCCGGAGCAGGCACGCGAACGGGTGCTGGCCGGTGCCCGGGTGCTGGTCAATGTGACCAACGATGCTTGGTACGGTCACAGCCCCGCCGCCTGGCAGGATGTGCAGGCGGCGCGCATGCGCGCGGTGGAAACCGGTCGTTATGTGCTCAGGGCCGCCAATACCGGCGTTTCGGCCATCATCGCGCCCAACGGGCATCTGATGGCCAGCCGTCCCTGGTGGACGGAAGGATTGGTTCAGGGTACATATCGTGTGTCGGACCGCATCACGCCGTATGTGCGATGGGGAGATGTGCCATTATTGGCAGGATTCGCGCTGCTGGCGCTGGCGGTGTGGTTCGATCATCGGAGGAGGTAGGGAACAGAGATGCCGGTTTGCGTGATTGGAGGCGGTTCCTGGGGGACGGCGTTGGCGATGTCGCTGGCACGCGGCGGACGCCAGGTTCACCTGCTGACGCATTCGTCCGAACAGGCGGAAGCGTTGCAGGGCGAGCGCCAGAATCCGCGTTACCTGCCGGGCATCCGCTTTCCGGACGGCTTGCAGGTCACGGCCGATGCCGATTCGCTGTTGCCGCGTGCCAGGGCGATTATTGTTGCCACGCCCAGTGCTGCGGCCGATGAGGTGTTGGCCAGGGTGGCCGAGAATCGGGATGCGCCGGTCATCGGCGCCTTCAAGGGCCTGCATCCGGTGACGCTGGAGCGCAGCGATGAGGTGCTGTGCCGGCATCTTGGACGGGAGCGGGTGGCCCTGCTTTCCGGCCCGTCATTTGCCGAAGAGGTAGCCCGTGGCATGCCGACCGGTGTGACACTGGCTGCCTATGACCTGGAATTGGCCCATCATGTGGCCACGCTGTTCGACGGCACGAATTTTCGAATCTATACCTGTTCGGACATGATCGGCGTCGCCATCGGTGGTGCCTTGAAGAATGTCATCGCCATCGCTGCCGGTACCGCCGAAGGCCTGGGAATGGGGCACAATTCGGTGGCGGCCCTGATCACACGCGGCATTGTCGAGATTTCGCGCCTGGCGGCGGTCTGCGGCGGGGTGGAGGAAACGCTGCGCGGGCTATCCGGCCTGGGTGATTTGGTGCTGACCTGCACCGGTGAGTTGTCGCGCAACCGGAGGCTGGGCATCGCCCTGGCCAAGGGCGCCTCGCTCGATCAGGCCATGCAGGATATCGGACAGGTGGTCGAGGGTGTGCGCACGGCCCAGGCCGCGTTGCGGCTGGCATCCAAATACGGGGTGGAGTTGCCGATCACCGAGGCGGTGCAGGCCGTGCTCGCCGGTGACAAGCGTCCGGACGAGGCCGCGTACGAGCTGATGGCGCGGCCGATCAAGGACGAATAGATCCGCATGGCTGGCGAGGGCGATCCGGACGACCTTTTCGCCAAGGCCATGCAGGGCGTACGTCCTGCGCGCAAATCCTCCCGTGTACGCCGGGCATCGCCGGAGCCTGCCAAACCGGTGAACGCAGCGCCTGCGAAAGCAGAGCTGGTTATGCCTCCAGCATCTTCTCAAGCACCGCAGGCGGGTGAGGCCCCGTGGACACTGTGCGCCAGCGGCGTGTCGCGCGAGCGCCTGCGCCGGCTGGCCGATTCACCTGCCGAGCGTGAGATCGATCTGCACGGCCATACGCGCGACGAGGCCATGCGGGTGCTGGAGGTGGCGGTGATGACGGCCCTGGCACAGGGAGAGCGCGCACTCTGCATCGTGCATGGCCGGGGCCTGCATTCCCAGGGAAGGCCGGTGTTGAAGCAGGCCGTGTTCCAGTGGTTGCGCGAAGGGCCATGCGCCGGCTTTGTGCTGGCGGCGGTGCCGCGGGTCGGCAGCGGTGGCGGCGCCTCGATGGTACTGTTCAGGCGAAAGGAGAGACGCTGATCAGAACATCTGCCCGGTGCCCGTCTGTGGCGACTGTGACAGGTAGATGCCGATCAGAATGCCCAGCATCAACAGGGAAACGATCAGTATGATCACCGGCATGAAAATGATCAGCAGCGCCTTGCCGTTGCCGACGCCGGCGAAGGCGGTCAGCCCCTTCCATTCCAGATAGATGCTCCAGAAGAACATGATGCCGCCAATGACGGGGATCCAGCCGAACAGGCTGGGAATGCTGCTGTAGGCATAAAGCTGGAATGCGTCCATGACGCTCAGGCTGCCGCCGGCAAACCGGCGTACCGCCCAGCTTATGTACCAGGCCCAGAGCCAGGCCGAAAGCAGGGTAAACGGGATGGTGAGGCACAGGATCACGAACAGGATCACGAGCAGGGGCACGGTGGCAAGGTGAGGCAGGAGTTCATCCCCGCCCCTCAGCAGAAAGATGAGCATCATCGGCAGGGCCATCACCAGAACCAGCAGGATCGCACTTTCCTTGTAGGACGTGGCCTTCGGCAGTTGCCGGAAAAATTCGGTCGGCCGCGTGAAGGCATCCCGGATGGCGCCGGCCAGCGAATTCACGAAGTCAGTGGAGGAAAAATACGTGGGCATGTGCAGACTCTCCATTTTGCTGCTGGCAAAACACTTTGGCAGCCGGCTATAATCAAAGCATGAAAATTTCCCTGCTACCAGCCTTGCTTATCGTGATGATATCGCTGTCGCCGTTTGCGGTTCCGGCAGCCATTGCCGCTTCGCCGGAAGCACTGCCGCCCCCGGAGCATGGGGGCAGCCCGCCCCCCGCTGCCGACGTGGGAGGAGATAACAATGCCGGCATGAAGAAGGAACTGTCCCCTCCTTCCACGCAGAAGGGAGTGGTGATACGTTCCTTTAAACGATCGGACGGTGCTGAAATCACCGAATATCGGATGCACGGCAGGACCTATATGATCAAGGTGCAACCGGCAAACGGCATGCCCGCCTACTATCTCTACGACAGCAACGGCGACGGCCAGTTCGATCGCCGTCTTCCGGGGGGCTACAAGTTGATGTCGCCGCCGACATGGGTCATTAAGCGCTTCTGAGGATATGTGGGAGATGGGCGCATGATCCCACCCTCGCTTATTCTGATCACCGATAGCCGCCGCCTTGAGGCAGACCGGTTCCTTGCCCAGGTCGAAGCCGCGCTGCGCGGTGGTGTGGATGCTGTGTTGTTGCGAGAGAAGCAGATAGATTCGGCCCGCCTGCTTGCGCTTGCCTCCCGTCTGCGGCTGTTGACCCGTGATCACGGGGCGCGTCTGCTGGTGCATACCCAGGCGGATATCGCCATGGCGGTCGATGCCGACGGCGTGCACGTGTCGGCAGCCGATATCCGGGAGCTGCGCGGCATGCGGCGCTGGCTGGGGGCCTTGCCGATGAGCCTGTCCGCCTCCTGCCATTCGGCGGCGGAATTGGCGGCAGCGGCAGAGGCCGGTGCTGATTTCGCCCTGCTATCGCCGGTGTTCCCCACGGCCAGTCATCCGGATGCCCCGCATCTGGGGATCGAGCGGTTCCGGCAGCTGGCGGCCGGGGCCGCTTTGCCGGTGCTGGCGCTGGGGGGGATCACGGCGGCCAACCGGACACAGCTTGCGCATTACTCGGTGGCGGTCATCGGCGCCCTGCTCGATGCCACGGATGCCGAGTCTGCTGCTCGGGTCTTGAGGAGCGGTGATGAAGCTTGACGCTGTGCTGCTGGTCATCAGCAGCGCCCTGACCTGCGCCCTGCTGCTGGCTTATCTGCTGCGTCAGTTCCGGCTGCCCGCGGCGATAGCCTACATCCTGACCGGCCTGATTCTCGGTCCTTCCGGTTTTGCCTTCGTACGCGACGAGCAGATGGTGGCCCATATCGGCGAGCTCGGCGTGATCATGCTGATGTTCTTCATCGGCATGGAGGTGTCGCTGCCACGGTTGATCGCCGGCTGGCGCATCGCTGTGCTGGGGACGACGGCACAGATGGCACTCAGCGTGGGCGTGTGCATGGGCGCCGCCGTGC
Source organism: uncultured Zetaproteobacteria bacterium (assembly GCA_964422615.1). Classification (GTDB taxonomy): domain Bacteria; phylum Pseudomonadota; class Zetaproteobacteria; order Mariprofundales; family Mariprofundaceae; genus DATLWN01. Next base: position 24,000 of record CAYRBJ010000024.1, read on the forward strand.
TGCTTCACTGGCCATGGAAGCTAGGCCTGCTATTGGGCTTCATCATCAGCATGAGTTCGACAGCCGTGGTCATGGTGATGCTCAAGGATGCCAACGAACTGGACACCCCCTTCGGCCAGAATGCACTGGGGGTGCTGTTGATGCAGGACATGGCCATCGTGCCGATCATGATCCTGCTCGGCATGCTGGGTGGCAACGGCAGTGGCTTCCCCCTCGTCAAGGTCGCCGCGCAATTGCTCGGCGGCGCGGTGCTGGTGGCGGTAGCCGTGTGGCTGATGCGTAGCCGGCGTTTGCGTATTCCGATGCCGAGCGACATATCTCCAGACCGCAAGGTGCTGCTGGGCCTGCTGCTGTGTTTCGCATCAGCCGCCATCACCTCGGTGATGGGCCTGTCGGCGGCTTTCGGCGCCTTTTTGGCGGGCATGGTGGTGCATTCCTCCGATCAGGGAAGCTGGGTACGCGAGCACCTGGAATCGCTGCGTGTAGTGTTCGTGGCCATCTTCTTCCTCTCGATCGGCCTGCTGGTCGATATTCACTTTCTGGCCGGGCATGTGCTGTCCCTGGTGGCGTTGACGCTTGGGGTGTTCGTACTGAACTCGGGCATCAATATGTTGGTGCTGCGTGGGCTCGGGGAATCCTGGGCGATGGCAATCGTCACCGGCGGCTTGCTCAGCCAGATCGGTGAATTCTCGTTCCTGCTCGCTGCTCTCGGCGTTGAGACGGGCATCCTGCCGGAAGGCGCCTACCAGACGATTCTGGCGGTGATCGCGCTGACGCTGATGCTCAGCCCCGTGTGGACGATGATGGTGCGGCGCATGCTGGGCGATGAACTCGCCCTGTCCGAGATCACCTAGGCTTCATCGGCCATAAAGCGTTCGATGCGGGTGCGGATCTGGTCGCGCGCGCGTCGGAATTCATTCATGGCCTGATCCTCGCTGCCCTTTGCCTTGGCCGGGTCGTCGAAGGGCCAATGCTCTTTGCGGCAGGCGACCGGTACCGCCGGGCAGGTCTCGTCGGCATGCCCACAGACGGTGACCAGCAGGTCGAGATTTTCCAGCATCTTGGGCGTCACCACCTTCGAGGCCTGGCCGCTGATGTCCACGCCCGCCTCGCGCATCACGGCGACGGCGCGCGGGTTCTGGCCGTGCGCCTCGATGCCGGCGCTCATGGCCTCGAAGCGGTCGCCGGCCAAATGGCGCAGCCAGCCCTCGGCCATCTGCGAGCGGCAGGAATTGCCGGTGCACAGGAACAGCACGCGCCGTTTCATGGCTCGGCGTTGGCGGGTTGCTGGCCGACGGCGTTGATGAAGCTGCGCACGTGCAGGTACATCTCGTTGCGGCAAACCATGAAGGCCTGCATGATGTCCTCCATGTGGCCGCCGACCAGCAACGGATCGGCGATAGGCCAGTGCAGCCGTACGGCGCCGGGAATCTCCGGCCAGTGGTCCTGTGCATCGCCGATGGTGATGACCCAATCGAAGGACTCTTCCGCAAGATCGCCGACGGGTTTGCTCTTTAGCGCAGACAGATCGAGGCTGAGATGGCGCATCGCCTCCGCGATCATCGAGTGCACCGGTACCGGTGTCAGGCCTGCGCTGACCGCCTCGAAGCGGTCGCCAGCCAGGGAATTCAGGATGACCTCGGCCATCTGCGAAGCGGCGGCATTGGTCTTGCACAGGAACAGCACGCGAATCTTGTCAGGCATGGTTTTCCTCCTGGGCCAAGGTATACCAGCCGCGCGTGCGGTTGACGATGGCAACGACGGACAGCATCACCGGCACCTCCACCAGTACGCCGACGACGGTGGCAAGCGCCGCCCCTGAGTGGAAACCGAACAGAGCGATGGCGGTGGCCACGGCCAGTTCGAAGAAGTTCGAGGCGCCGATCAGCGCCGAGGGCCCGGCCACGGAATGGGCGACGCCGAGCTTGCGGTTCAGCCAGTAGGCGAGCATGGCATTGAAATACACCTGGATGGTGATAGGCACGGCCAGCATCAGGATCACCAGCGGCTGGGCCAGGATCTCCTGGCCCTGGAAGCCGAACAGCAGCACTACGGTCAACAGCAGGGCGGCCATCGAGACCGGGTCCATCCTGTATAGCACCGCATCCAGCATGTTTCTGGCCAGCAGGAATTTCCGGCCCAGCCAGGCCATGGTCACTGGAATCACGATGTACAGCAGCACGGACAGCAGCAGCGTATCCCAGGGCACGTACACCCTGGCCATGCCGAGCAGCAGAGCGACGATGGGGGCGAAGGCGAACACCATGATCACATCGTTCAATGCCACCTGGCTCAGGGTGAATTGCGGGTTGCCTCCCGTCAGCCGGGACCACACAAACACCATGGCCGTGCACGGAGCGGCGGCCAGCAGGATCAGGCCGGCAATGTAGGAATCGATCTTCGCTGCATCGAGGTAGGGGGCGAACAGTAGGCGGATGAACAAAAATGCCAGCAGGGCCATCGAGAACGGCTTGACCAGCCAGTTGACGGCCAGCGTCACGCCGATACCACGCCGGTGCTGCCACACCTCATGCAGGGCCGAGTAATCGATCTTCAGCAGCATCGGCAGGATCATGGCCCACACCAGCACTGCAACCGGCAGGTTGATGTGCGCGATCTGCAGATCGCCGAGCACATGGAACATGGCCGGGAACACCTCGCCGAGACCGATGCCGGCGATGATGGCAAGGAACACCCATGCGGTAAGATAGCGGGCGAACAGCCCCATGCTCTGGCTTGCTTGGTCCATGCGACGCCTCCTGTGGGCGCCATCATATCTGATTATGCGGATGTTAAAATGCATTTCTCTGCCGGCCTCGATGGGCATCCAGTGTTTTGGATCACGAAGTCCCTGCTAACCAGTTGTTATACTTTGAAGTGGTTAGGGGGATTCATCATGAAGCAATTGCCATTGATCCTGCTCCTGTGCCTGGCTTTGACCGCATGTGCTACGGATGAGCAGACCAATGCCGCGGTGAGGGGCGGTGCCATCGGCGCGGCCGCCGGGGCCGTGATGAGCGAGCAACCGGTCGAAGGGGCGCTTGTCGGCGGTGCCATCGGCGCAGCGACCGGCGCCGTGCTGGCTGATCCCAATCGCAGGGATGGTCGGGGATACAGGCGAGAGGATGACCGCGGCGATTATCATCGCGATCGCGGGCGCCATGAAGGCGAATACCGATACGGAAGGGATGACGGGTATCGCCATTACCGCCATCGCGACGATGAAGAGGGCGATGACTGAGGCTGGGCCAGATAGTGCGCGGCTTGGCTAAACAGCGTTGAACAACTCGGAGGCAAGGGCGATGCACATGCTGATCACAGCCCATGATCCGATGGCGAATATCCACGAAATCGATTTGGTGCGTGCGCGGTTGAAGCCATTCTGCAGAAGCGTGAATGTCAGTGCGCAGACGATGCCGAATCCTGCCCCGAGCAGCGCCTGGTCGGCCTTAACCGCCCAGAAGCTTGTTCCATTCAGCCGGGCTGCCGTGACCGGAAAAGCGGATGCGAACAGCGCCCCCCAAATCACGAACCAGCCGGCGTAATTGCCAA
>CAYRBJ010000025.1:0-23935 GCA_964422615.1 uncultured Zetaproteobacteria bacterium
GGTCCGGTCCAGCCCTTGGGCGAATTGAGCACGATCATCGGCCAGCGCGGGCGCGTCGGATTGCCGTTGACGCGGGCGTCGTGTTGGATTTCACCGATCCGCCCTACCGCCGCGTCGAGCGCCGCGGCCATCGCCTGGTGCATCGGCTCGGGCTCACTGCCCTCGACGAAGTACGGCATCCAGCCATAGCCTTGCAACAGCTGCTCGAGCTCCTCGCGCTCGATGCGCGCGAGCACGGTCGGGTTGGCGATCTTGTAGCCGTTCAGATGCAGGATCGGCAGCACCGCGCCGTCGCTCGCCGGATTGAGGAACTTGTTGGAATGCCACGATGTGGCGAGCGGCCCGGTCTCCGCCTCACCGTCGCCGACCACGCAGGCAACGATCAGATCCGGATTGTCGAACACCGCACCGAACGAATGGCTAAGCGAATAGCCGAGCTCGCCGCCCTCGTGGATCGAACCCGGACACTCGGGCGATGCGTGGCTCGGAATCCCTCCCGGGAAGGAGAACTGGGTGAACAGCCGGCGCAGCCCATCCTCGTCCTGGCTAACGTTGGGATAGACCTCGCTGTAAGTTCCTTCGAGATAGGTGTTGCCCACGACCGCAGGGCCACCGTGCCCGGGCCCTGAGACGTAGATCATATCGAGGTCATATTTCTTGATCACGCGGTTAAGATGCGCGTAGATGAAGTTCTGGCCGGGGGTTGTTCCCCAGTGACCGAGCAGCATGTGCTTCACGTCCGAGAGCTCGAGCGGTCGCTTGAGCAGCGGATTGTCGCGCAGGTAGATCTGGCCAACGGCAAGGTAGTTCGCCGCCCGCCAGTACGCGTGGATACGCTCCAGTTCTTGCGGGGACAACGGAGAGCTGTCTTTGGCTGCATCCTTGGTGCGTTTGGTCATGATTGGTCTCCTTTGCTGTGTTTGTCTTGGAACGGATGCTCGTCGCCGGATAACAATGCGACGGTGTGTTGCGCGATTATGCGCTCCTCATCCGTCGGGATCACCCATGTCGAAACCGGGCTGGCGGCAGAACTGATGCGCAGGGCGTTCTTCCGGTTGGCTCCGGTATCGAGCTCGATGCCGAGCCAGGCGGCGGCCCGGCAGACGCGCTCGCGCACCGGTGCGGCATGCATGCCGATGCCGCCGGTGAATATTACCGCGTCCAGCCCTCCCAGCGCCGCCGCCAGGGAGGCGAGTTCCCGGCCAAGGCGATAGCAGAAAAGATCGATCGCCTCGGCCGCCCGCGCATCGCGGCTTTCCAGCAGGATATGCATGTCGTCGCTGATCCCCGATAACCCCAACAGGCCGGATTGATGATGCAGCAGATCGGAGATCTCCGCTGCCGTCATGCCCTGCGCCAGCAGATACAGGACGATGGCCGGATCGATCGCACCGCTGCGCCTGCCCATCGGCAGACCGTCCAGGGGCGTGAATCCCATGGTGGTGGCCACGCTCTGCCGGTTTTTCACCGCGCACATGCTGACCCCGTGGCCCAGATGGGCGATCACCACCTTGCCGTCGGCGGCATTTCCCAGATGCGCGGGCATGGCACCGGCGATCGATTCATAGGAAAGGCCGTGGAAACCGTACCGCCGTATCCCTTTGCGCGTCAGCGCCTCCGGAAGTGCCAGGCGTTGTTCCCACGGTGGCATATTGGCATGGAAGGCGGTATCGAAACAGGCCACTTGCGGCAGATGGGGGTAGCGGTCCATCAGGGCTTCGATGGACTGCAGGGCATGGGGCTGATGCAGTGGTGCCAGGGGTATCAACGCATGCAGCCGGGCGAGTACCTGCTGATTCACGCGCACCGGCCGGCAGAATTCGCTGCCGCCATGCACCACCCGATGGCCGGTTGCCGTCAGGCGCCAGCCCGCCCCTTCGCGTTCCAGCCAGTCCAGAACGATGCCGAGCGCCTGCCCGTGGTCATGTGCGCTGACCTTCCGATCCGTCGGGCCGGCTGCTTCAGGGACGCGGCAGCTGAACCCTGCCTGAGCGCCGCCGATGCCGCGTATCGCGCCGTCACAAAGCCGGTCATGATCCCGGGAGAACACGGCGAATTTGATGCTGGATGAACCCACGTTGTAGGCAAGAATCGCGTCTTTCACGGGCACCGCCTGCCGGCCAGGGCTGTCATCGGTACCACGAGATGAATCCGGCATCCAGCGGTATGGTGGCCGCCTTATGGGCGGGGATCATGCGCGGGGTGAAATCCGAAGCCGGCCGGCCGGCCGGTACGCTGCCCTGGAAGATGTAGGCGTTCGCCGTGCCGGCCAGTACGGGTCCGCGTTCCAGGACCTGCCGGAAGGGTTCGCCGCCTTCGAGCGGGTCGGCATACAGTTCGACGCTGACGTATTCGGGCGGCATGTCGTCGAGATAGGCCTGGACTTCGAAATGATAGACATCGTCGCTGAGCGATGAACTCACATTGCCGAATCGCATCCGCTGCCAATGCAGCGAAAGCTGGTGAAACCAATCCTGCAGTTCGGTCGCGGTCCCCGAGGCTCGCCGCCGATAGGCTTCGGCCAGGGGCAGGTAATAGGTGTCGACATATTCCCGCAGCATGCGGTTGCTGGAAAACTGCGTGGTAAGGCGCGACATGCTCTCGCGCATGCGGTCGATCCATTCCCTCGGCATGCCGCGTTCGTCGCGGCGGTAGAAGGTCGGAATCACATCGCATTCCAGCAACTGGTACAACTGCTCCGCCTCGAGGGCATCCCATGCCGCGGTATCCTTATGCTCGCATCCGTCGCCCAGGGACCAGCCGACCTCGGGCGTAAAGGCCTCGGCCCACCAGCCGTCCAGTTCGGACAGGTTCAGGCCGCCGTTCACCAGCACCTTCATGCCGCTGGTGCCGCTGGCCTCCCAGGGCCGGCGCGGGGTGTTGATCCACACGTCCACCCCCTGCGTCAGCTGGGCGGCCACGATCAGGTCGTAATCCTCGATGAACACCACGCGTCCACTCACCTCGGGGCGTTCGAGAAAACTTTGCCATTGGTGCAGCAGGCGTCTGCCTTCCTGGTCTCGGGGATGTGCCTTGCCGGCGATGACCAGTTGCACGGGCTGGTCATGGTTGTTGAGCAGGGAAACCAGCCTTTCCGGATCACGCAGCAGCAGGTTGGTGCGTTTGTATTCGGCGAAGCGCCGGGCGAAGCCCAGGGTCAGTACCTCCGGATCTAGCAGTCCGGCGTATTCATGCGCCAGTGCACTGCCGGTGCCGCGGCCGCGGTGCTGGCGTACGAGGCGTACCCGCAGAAAGTCCACCAGCCGGTGGCGGCTGTCGTTGCGGAAGCGCCACAGGGCCTCGTCCTGCATCTGCCGCAAATCGGGCTCCAGCGTTTCCAGCGAACCAAGCCAGCGGGACTTGCCGCAGGCCTCGGTCCACAGCGCATCGGCGGCGGCCGAGTCCCAGGTTGGTACATGCACGCCGTTGGTGACGTGACCCACCGGTACCTCGTGCTCCGGCCAGCGCGGAAACAGGGACTGGAAGATGTGGCGGCTGACCTCGCCGTGCAGGTGGCTCACACCGTTGATGGCACCGGCCCCGCGCACCGCCAGGTAGGCCATGTTGAACGGCTCATCGGCATCGGCGGGATTGCTGCGGCCGAGGGCGAGGATATCGTCGAAATCCACACCCAGATTTTGCGCGTATTCCCGGAAATACAGCGTGAACAGATCGGGGGCGAAGCGGTCGAAGCCCGCCGCTACCGGCGTGTGCGTCGTGAACAGATTTCCGGCCCGGGTGGCGCACAGGCTGGCCTGGAATGTCTGGCCAGTTCGGTCCATGTAGTGGCGGATGCGCTCCAGGATGGCGAAGGCCGCATGGCCTTCGTTCAGATGGCATACCGGGCAGTCCATGCCGAGCCGTTCCAGCAGCCGCCAGCCGCCGATGCCCAGCACCATCTCCTGCTGCAGCCGCATCTCCGGCCCGCCGCCGTACAGCTCGCTGGTGATACTGCGATCGCCCGGATAGTTGAACGGATCGTTGCTGTCCAGCAGCAGCAGGGAGCGTCGTCCCACCTGGGCGAGCCAGGTGCGCAGCCTGAGCTGGCGTCCGGGAAGCTCGATGGCGATGCGGACCCACTCGCCCTTGTCGTCGCGCAAGGGCACGACCGGCAGCATGCTCGGATCGTTAAATGGATAGAATTCCAGCTGTTCGCCGTTGGCGTTCAGCGCCTGGCGAAAATAGCCCTGTTGGTACAGCAGACCCACGCCGACCAGCGGCACGTCCAGATCGCAGGCCGTTTTCATGTGGTCACCGGCCAGCACCCCCAGGCCGCCGGAGTAGATCGGCAGCGATTCGCTCAGTCCGAATTCCATGCTGAAGTAGGCGATCTGTCCGGACATCTCTCCCTGATGACTGCTGGAAAACCAGGTCTCCGCCCGGTAATGCTCGTCTCGCGCCAGCATCTGCTGCTTCAGCATCTCCATGAATCGTCCGTCCTCTGCCAATTCGCCCAGTCGCTGGTTGGAAACGGACTCGAGGATCAGCCAGGGGTTACCGGTGATCGCCCATTGTTCGGCGTCCACCGCCCGCCACAATTCGTCGGCGCCGTGGTGCCAGGTCCAGCGCAGATCCAGGGCGAGGGTCGCCAGATCTTCGAGGGGCTCGGGCAGGGCGCGGGGGAGATAGTGGCTAATCTGCATGGTGGCTGGCCCTCGTGATGCGCGAAGGGCATCGCGTCCTTGCTTTCACCGGTGTGTCTTGCTGGCGCGACGATGGTGTTCGCCGGCCTTGGGGGTGGTCGCCGAGGCGTGCGTGCTAATCGGCTTCTGCACGTGCGTGAGGAACTTCTGGTGACGTGCATTGGCATGGTCGAGGTGGCGATAGACCATCAGTTTGGCCCAATCGGTCACCAACGCCCATGTGAAGGAGTAGGCCCAGATCAGGCCGATGGCTTCCCAGCTGATGGGGGCGACCAAGCCATGGAGGCCTATAGCCACGAGGAACGTGGCCGCCACTTTGGTTCCCACCGCGGACCAGATCAGGATCGGGGCGGGATACGGCTTCTTCAGGAAAAATCCCTTGCTGCGCGAGATGAACAGCGTCAGATGGCCGGCCACAGCCATTTTCAGGAACACGAAGCTCTGTACCTGGGCGATGTCCAGGTGCAGGACATCCACAGCCAGGTACAGCATCAGGAAGCTGCCGGTGACCCCGGTCAGGCCCATCACCGTGGACACGAGGATCACCCGGTGCATCTCCCAGCGCACCGGTTGGGGATCCAGCGCCGTGTGGTCGTAGGCGATGGTCATGATCGGCACGTCGTTGAAGAAGGCCAGCAGGATGATCATGATCGCCGTGATCGGATAGAAATTGAACACCAGCATGGCGAGCACGACGAAGACCATGATGCGGATGGTCTCGGTGATGCGGTAAATGGCATAGGAATTCATGCGCTCGAAGATGCGCCTGGCCTCCTCGATGGCGCGCACGATCACGGACAGACCGGGGGCGGTGAGCACCAGATCGGCGGCGGCACGGGCGGCATCGGTCGCTCCCGACACGGCAATGCCCACCTCGGCCTGCTTCAGGGCAGGCGAGTCGTTGACGCCGTCTCCGGTCATGCCGACGATATGGCCCCTGGCCTGCAGTGCCTTGACGATATCGAACTTGTGCTCGGGAAAGACCTGGGCGAAGCCGTCGCTCTTTTCCACCTGCTCGGCGGTAGCCTCGTCCATGGCGGCCGTGTTTTGTTTATCGAACAGATTGCCGGCCAGGAGGATGTTCTGTCCCAGCGTCAGCTTGCTGGCCATCTCGCGGGCGATGGCGAGGTTGTCGCCGGTGACCATCTTGACCTGAACCCCATGCTTCTCGGCATCCTGGATGGTGGCGGCGGAGTCCTCCCGCGGTGGATCGAACAGCGGCAGGATGCCCAGGAATGACCATTTCCCCTCGCGCTCGGCACGGGCCACACCCAGGGTGCGGTAACCCTTGGCGGCGAACTCGTTGACCGCCTGCTCCGCCTTGGCGCGGGTGTCTGCATCGACCTTCGACATGTCCAGGATCACCTGGGGCGCGCCCTTGGTGACCATGAAGCTGTGGCCGCTGCCATCCTTGATCGTGGCCTCGGTGCGTTTGTCGACCGGATTGAAGGGCACGAATTTCAGTTGCTGGTATGGCTTAAGCACGTTGAGGCTTTCAAGTCCCGCGAGGACGGCGAGATCGATCGCATCCTGATCCTCCGCCTTCGAGGCCAGGGAGGCGGCGAGCAGCAACTCATCGTTACCCTTGGCGCCCAGCAGTAGCGGGTCACCCAGCGTCAGCTTATTCTGGGTCAGGGTACCGGTCTTGTCGGAGCACAGGATATCCATGCCTGCCATCTCCTCGATGGATTCCAAGCGCGACAGGATGGCCTTCATTTTCGACAGGGCCATGGCGCCCACGGCCATGGTCACGGACAGAACCGCTGGCATCGCCACAGGGATGGAGGCCACGATCAGGATCAGCGCGAACTGGATCAGCGTCAGGAAATGGGCATGGCGAAAGAGCTGCACGATGATCAGCAGCGCCGCCAAGCCCAGGCTCAGGTAGATCAGGTAATCGCCGATGCGCAGCACTGCCTTCTGGAAATGCGATACCGTGCTGGCGGTTTCCACCAGCTTCGCCGTCTCCCCGAAATAGGTGTTGGAGCCGGTGCCGGTGACCAGGGCGAGCATCTCGCCCTGCTTGGCTACGGAGCCCGAAAAGGCGACCTCGCCAGCCTTCTTGTTGACCGGCAGCGACTCGCCGGTCAGGGCTGACTGGTCAATGCTCAGATAGTCCCCTTCGAACAGCTTGGCATCGGCCGGGATGATGTCGCCGAGCCGCAACCGGATCACATCGCCGGGCACCAGCTCTTTGGCATCGATCTCTTGCCACTGTTTGTCGCGCAGCACCCGGCTTCTCAGGGCCAGGCTCTGCTTCAGGGCCTCCAAGGCATTGCCGGCCTTGTATTCCTGCCAGAAACCGACCGCGGCATTGAAGATCAGCAGGGCCAGGATAATCGAGAAGTCGGCCCAGTGGCGGACGATCAGGGACAGCACGGCGGCGACCTCGATCATCCAGGGGATGGGGCCCCAGAAATAACCCAGGAACTTGAGGAAGGGGTTGACCTTCTTTTCTTCCAGCGCATTGGGTCCGTATTGCTGAAGGCGCTGTGCCGCCTCCTGGGAGGAGAGTCCGCCGTCGGCGGAGCTGTTCAATGCCTTGAACAGTTCGTCTGCATGCATCTTTTCGGCGTCTTCTTTCTTCAATGGCGTGGGCATGGTGTTTGACATGGCAAAGCTTCCTTTCCGTGCGATCCGTGGTACCAGCGAAGTTTCGGTCCCCGCCTATGTTATTGCTGCATCCTCGTTGCACAGGCCAAGCCAGAATTGGATTCGGTCTGTACGCATGGCAGGGAGACGTTGTTGAAGATTCCTGATCAGGGAGGTGGCTGGGTGTTTGTGGCACCGGAGCATATCAGGGCATCGGGCGTTGCCTGTCGTGTCTTTGGGTTCAGCAAACCTCGCTCCCTAGCAGCGCACCCTGCCTTATTCTGGGCTTCTACGCATTGATCAAAAACCATAATAAAGTTTATGCGGGATGTGTCGTCAAGGGGATAGTGTGCACCTTGATACTGTCGAGAAGGTGTCGGTACCCGTGCCGGTTTTCAGCAGGTTTGCCGTAGCCGTTGCACGTACCATCATGTGCGGGTTCAATGGGGCGAGGTGGTATGAAACGGTCGCAAGCCGTGCGAACCGGTGGATGAAATATGGCGGGACAATGTTGCAAACAAGTCACATTGGTCCGCACGCCCACGAGTTTTCCGGCGCATGGGTGTTCGCTTTTGCCGAATCTTGTCGATAGGCTTTCCCGATTCGCGACATTGTATAGACGGATAAGGAAAGATGCCCGCTGGCCGCAATAAAAGATCACCGGCACGCTTCGTGCTGATCCTTCTGATGTATGCCGGCATCCAGTTCTATGTAGCCGACAAGGCCATCGGTATGCTCGGTGTCACCGGCTGGGACTGGCTGCCGGGACTCTGGGCGGTGGCCATGGTTTTCGCCCCCTTTCTTTTATGGTGGCTTGAAAACCGTACCGAATATCATGTGCTTTCCGTCATCGGTGCTTGGGTCATCTATGGCTGGATGGGTTTTTCCTTCCTGTTCTTCTGGGTCGGTCTGGCCCTGTCCTGCTATGACTGGCTGATCCGCCAAGCGGGACAGAACTCCTTGCTCGCTCCGTCCACGTTCGTGACCATCGCGTCCATCAGCATCGCCGCCTGGCTCTATGGCTTCATGGCGGCCAGGCGGGTCCGGGTCGAACGGGTGGCCATCACCTCCAACAAGCTGCCTCCCGATTTCCCGGGCCTGCGCATTGTGCAGATATCCGATCTGCATCTGGGGGTGCTGATCGGCCGGCAACGGTTGGAGAGGGTGCTGAAGCGAATCCGTGAGCTTGCGCCGGATATGCTGATTTCCACTGGCGACCTGGTGGATGCCCAGGCCCATTTTCTGGACGGGCTGGCGGTGCATTTTGCTGCCCTGAATCCGCCCGGTGGCAAATTTGCCGTGACCGGTAATCATGAACGCTATGCAGGGCTGGAGCATGCCCTGGATTTCCATGCTCGCTCAGGGTTCAGGCTGTTGCGGGGGGAGTCGGTGGAGGTGGCCGGGATCGTGCTGGCGGGCGTCGATGATCCGGCTGTGTCGGCGATGACCTCGGACGAGACGAAGGTGCTGGCGGATATTTCCGGAGACCGGTATGTCATCCTGCTGAAGCACCAGCCGCGCATCGCGTCTCAGCCTCGCTTCGATCTGCAGCTTTCCGGGCACACGCACAGGGGGCAGATATTCCCCTTCGGCATGCTTGTGAAGATGGTTTACCCGGTGATCGCCGGGCTGCATGTGCTGCCAGGGGGTGCGCGCATCTACGTCAGTCGGGGCACCGGAACCTGGGGACCTCCGATCCGCATTTTCTCGCCACCGGAGATCACCCTGATCGAACTGCAAAGGCCATAGCGCATTTACCGGTGAAGGACCTGGTGAGGCTGGAGGCAACAGGATGGGGTGCATACCGCTGATGCGTGCACTGCGTCATCGCAACTATCGCCTCTTTTTCTCAGGACAGAGTGTTTCCCTGGTGGGTACGTGGATGACGCGCCTGACCGTTAGCTGGCTGGTGTGGAAGCTGACACATTCGGTGGTGATGCTGGGGCTGGTCGGGTTCGCCGGGCAGTTTCCGACCTTTTTATTCGCACCTTTCGCCGGGGTGTGGGTGGATATGACCGATCGCTTCCGCGTGCTGATGGCCACGCAGCTTTTTTCGATGCTGCAGTCGTTCGCGCTGGCCGTCCTGGCGTTGAGCGGAGTCATCCAGGTCTGGCATATCCTGGTGCTGCAAGCCATTCAGGGCACGATCAACGCCTTCGACATCCCTGCGCGCCAGTCGTCGATGATCGACATGATCGAGAATCCCCAGGACCTACCGAATGCCATCGCCCTGAATTCGTCGATGGTCAATGGAGCCCGCCTGCTGGGGCCGTCGATCGCCGGCCTCTTGATCGCATGGGTCGGCGAGGGATGGTGCTTCTTTATCGATGGCACGAGCTATATCGCGGTCATCGCCTCCTTGCTGGCCATGCACATGGTACGGCGGCATCGTCCGCTTGAGAGGAAAGGGGTGTTCCGCGAACTGCATGATGGCATTCGGTATGCGCTTGGTTTTGTTCCCATCCGGGCGGTATTGCTGCTGCTGGCGCTGTTGAGCCTGGCCGGTATGCCCTACACCGTGCTGTTGCCGGCGATTGTCGTCAAAGTGCTGCATGGTGGGCCGCACACACTGGGATTCATGACCGGAGCAGTGGGCTTGGGTGCGCTCGTTGGCGCGCTCTACCTGATGTCAAGAAAGACCGTGGTCGGGCTGGGGCGCCTGATCCCGGCTGCCGCCGGCCTGTTCGGCGCCAGTCTTGTGCTGCTTTCCTTCTCCCATGCACTGCTGCCGTCGCTGGGCCTGATGTTTGTTGCCGGCATTGGTTTCATGGTGCATATGGCCGCCAGCAACACGATCATCCAGACCATCGTGCGTGAGGAGATGCGCGGGCGGGTGATGGCCTTCTATGCCATGGCCTTCATGGGCATGGCGCCCTTTGGCAGCCTGATGGCCGGCGTGGTGGCGGCGCGCATCGGTGCTCCCGAAACCATCCTGGCCGGCGGGGTGATCTGCATGCTGGGGGCGGCTCTGTTCTGGAGAAAGCTGCCTGCGCTGCGCAAGGTTATCCGGCCGATTTATGTCGAGAAGGGGATCCTGCCGGAACTCGTGACCGGCCTCGGCAGTGCCGCCGAACTGGAACAGGAATCGGAGCACTGAACGTCGGCGCTGGCAACATCAATGTTCGCGGGTTTTCAGGAACTCGATATCCGGCCATTGCTCCTCGGTGTACTTGAGCTTCCAGGCGCTGGGCGCCAGATAGGCCAGGTGTTCCTCGGCGTCGACCGCCATGTTGGCCGGAAAGGCCTTCTCGAATTCGGCCAGGCGCTTCTTGTCCTCACATTTGATCCAGCGGGCGGTGGAGAAATCGATCGCCTCATAGCTGGCATCCACGCGGTACTCGGTGCGCAGGCGCTCAATGGTGACGTCGAACTGCAGGGCGCCGACGGCGCCGAGGATATAGTCGCCGCCGAGCTGGGTGCGAAACACCTGCACCGCCCCTTCCTCGGACAGCTGCACCAGCCCCTTGTGCAGCTGTTTGCGCTTCATCGGGTCTTTCAGGCGCACGCGGCGGAACAGCTCCGGCGCGAAGTTCGGGATGCCGGTGAAGCTCAGGTCCTCCTTCTCGGTGAAGGTGTCACCGATCTTGATCGTGCCATGATTGTGGATGCCGATGATGTCGCCGGCATAGGCCTCGTCGATATGCGCTCGGTCCTGGGCCATGAAGATGATGGCGTTGGCGAATTTGACGTCCTTGCCCAGCCTGTGGTGATGCACGGTCATGCCGCTCTTGAACTTGCCGGAGCAGATGCGCAGGAAGGCGACGCGGTCGCGGTGGGCCGGGTCCATGTTCGCCTGGATCTTGAAGGCGAAGGCCGTGAAGGCCGGCTCGAACGGCGATACCTCGCGCTCGACGGCCCGGCGCGGCAGCGGTGCCGGCGCCATCTCGACGAAGGCGTCCAGAAGCTCGCGCACGCCGAAGTTGTTGATGGCACTGCCGAAGAACACCGGCGACTGGTTGCCCTTCAGGTATTCGGACAGGTCGAACGGATTGGCCGCACCCTCCAGCAGTTCGATATCGGCGCGCAGGTCATCGGCCTGCAGGCCCAGCAGCTCATCCACGCGCGGGTCGGATAAATCGCTGATGGTGGCGATGTCCGCATCCGCCGTGTCGCTGCCTGCACGGAACAGGTTCAGCTGTTTGCGGTGCAGGTTGTAGACGCCCTTGAAGGATTTGCCCATGCCGATCGGCCAGGTCATCGGCGTGCATTCGATCTGCAGCTTGTCCTCGATCTCGGCCAGGATGTCCAGTGGTGGCAAGCCGTCGCGGTCCAGCTTGTTGATGAAGGTCATGATCGGCGTATTGCGCATGCGGCAGACCTCCATCAGTTTCTTGGTCTGCGGCTCCACGCCGTTGCCGGAATCGATGACCATCAGCGCCGAATCGACGGCGGTCAGCACGCGGTAGGTATCCTCCGAGAAATCCTGGTGGCCGGGGGTGTCCAGCAGGTTGACCTCGTAGTCGCGGCCATCATGCGCGTAATTGAACTTCATCACCGAGGAGGCGACCGAGATGCCGCGCTCCTGCTCGATCTTCATCCAGTCGCTGGTGGCGTGGCGGCTGGCCTTGCGCGCCTTGACGGCGCCGGCCATCTGGATGGCGCCGCCGAACAGCAGCAGCTTCTCGGTCAGCGTGGTCTTGCCGGCATCCGGGTGGCTGATGATGCCGAAGGTGCGACGCCTGTTGATTTCCATTTCCAGTGTGCTTGTCACATTCACCTCGCTAATTCGCGGCGCATTGTAGCGTTTCCGGCCGCTATCGCTAACATCGCCTTATGCAGGACATCCGCGATGCGCTCGTGCAGTACTACCGCTGGCTGCGCCGATACGGCTACAACGATTCCCATTCCGGCAATATTTCCGCCCGAGACGACGATACGATGTGGGTGACGCCGACCGGGGCCTGCGCCGATACCATACATGCGGCCGATTTTGTCGCTTGCAGTATGAATGGTGATATCGGAGAAGGGGCCTCGGGCGACGCCAACCTGCATCTGGCCATCTATCGGGCCAATGCCAGGGCCGGGGCCGTGATACACAGCCATTGCCCATATGCGGTGGCGCTGACGCTGAACGGTGAGGACTTCGAGCCGCCGGATTTCGAGGGCCAGTTGTATTTCCCGCAGGTGCCGGTGGTCAGCGTGCCGTATGCGGCCTATTTCCAGGATGCGGCGCCACGCGTGGCCGAGGCGCTGGCCGCGCATCCGGTGGCTATCGTGCGCGGGCATGGCGTTTACGCCTGGGGCGAGAATCTGAATCAGGCCTACAAGTGGACGTGTTCGCTGGAGCTGTCGGCGCAGACGGCCTTCATCGGCAGGCAGGCGGGTACATGCTGATCAGGGCGCTTGTATTGGCGCTGGTCCTGGCCTGGCCGGTTATCGGGCAGGCGGCGGGGAGCATTGTTTCGCAGGACGGCCGCTATGCCCTGCAGCCGGTGGTGACGGGCCTCAAATCGCCGGATTACGTCACCGGATCCGGCGACGGCAGCGGCCGGCTGTTCATCGTCGAGCAGACCGGTCGCATCATCTCGTGGAAGCATGGTCGGCGCCGCGTGTTCCTGGATATCCGGGGCCTGGTCGACGCCGGTGGAGAGAGGGGGCTGCTCGGTCTGGCCTTCGACCCCCATTTCAAGCAAAACGGCCGCTTCTATGTCGATTACACCTCGGGCGGCATGTTTGTCAGTCTCGACTCGGTGATCGCCGAATTCCGCGTTATCGGCAAGAGCCGGATGGTGATCGACCCCAGTGGTGAAAAGCTGATCATGCGCACCCCGCAGCCATTCACCAATCATAACGGCGGCCAGTTGGCCTTCGGGCCGGATGGCATGCTGTATATCGGTTTCGGCGATGGCGGCCTGGCCTATGATCCGCTGGGCGCTGGCCAGAACCTGGAAACGGTGCTCGGCAAGATCCTGCGCATCGATGTGCATCACCAGCAATATGGCCGCCCATACGCCATCCCGGCCGGCAACCCCTTCGTAGCGAAGGATGATGCACGGGGAGAGATCTGGGCCTACGGGCTGCGCAATCCCTGGCGCTTTTCCTTCGATCCGGTGACCGGCCGCCTGTACGCCGGTGATGTCGGCCAGAATTCACGCGAAGAGATCGATCTGATCAAACGCGGCGGCAATTACGGCTGGAACATCATGGAGGGCGATATATGCACCCCGGGGATCAAGGCCGATTGTGATCCCAATGCCTATATCGCGCCGATCCTGGTCTACGGGCGCAAGGAAGGAAAGGCGGTGGTCGGTGGCTATGTCTACCGGGGCAAGGACGTACCGTCGCTTGATGGCCGCTACATCTTCGGCGATTACGTCAGTGGGCGCATCTGGGCGGTCAAGCTCGGCCCGGATGGCTCGGCCGAGAAGCGAACGCTGCTGTTCGATACAGGCAAGCATATCAGCTCCTTTGGTGTCGACGATAACCAGGAGCTGTATGTCGTCGATATCGCCGGGACCGTCTATCGGCTGGCAGCCAAGCGATAGCCCTGTGGGCACGGGGGTGAATTCCCGCCAGGGTGGCGCTAGTTTTCGAGCATATCGTATTCAGGAGTTGAACCATGGCACTCGTCGCTTCCATTCATGTCGATCTCGGCTGGCAGTTGCCCGATCTGGAGTTGAAGGATACCGACGGCAAGGCCGTACGCCTGGACGGGCAGATGGGCGAAAAGGGCCTGCTGATCGCCTTCACCTGTAATCACTGTCCGTATGCGATAGCGGTGTGGCCGAGGCTGATCCGCCAGTCCCGCACCTTCCGGGAGATGGGCGTCAACACGGTGGCAGTGAATCCGAACATCCACCCGGACTATCCGGAGGATTCGATCCCGGCCATGAAGGAGAAGATCGCCGAATGGGGCATTGATTTTCCCTATCTGGCCGACGAGACCCAGGATGCGGCCAAGCTGTTCGAGGCCCAGTGCACGCCGGATATCTACCTGTTCGGCACCGATGGGAAGCTCTATTACCATGGCCGCATCGATGACTATTGGAAGGACGAGGCCAAGGTGACACGCCAGGAGCTGGCAGCGGCCGTGGATGCACTGGCGGAGGGCAGGCCGGCACCGCAACCACAGCACCCGACCATCGGTTGCTCGATCAAGTGGCGCGATGCCTGATTGCAGTTGAAGGGAGGATGCTCATGGCGGCGCTTTTGGCGCCGCTTTTTTCTTGTCGGGCCGTCGGATTACTTTGCCGGCGGGTGCGCGGGGAACTTGTAGCTGGAATGGCAGCTGATGCAGCGGTTCATGCTGTCGGCCAGTTTCATCTGGATGGTTTTTGCGTCCTTGCCCTGATGGGCCATGATGGCGATCCTGTCGAAATCGCGATGCATGCCGATGGTCGCCTGCTTGTACTCGTACGGAAGCTTGGCCATCGTGGTGATGTGTATGCGCTTCATGGCCTTGGAACCAACCGGTATGGCCGCTCCCTCGATCTGCCGCTTGTCGTTCTTGACCAGACCCTGGACGATCTGTTGCACGGCCAGCTCGTAGTCACGCATCTGGGCCAGCTGCTGCGCACGCTCAGCCGGCGATAGCTCGATGGCGATACGCTCGTTCGGCACAGGCCGTGTATCCCCGGCGATGACGAATTTGTAGAGCAGGCCGGCGATGATGACGAACAGTACCACAATGATCAGCTTCGATTTCACGACATCCTCCCTGACATGCCGGCGATTTGCGAACGACGGTATCGCCGGCTAGCGCGTGAACAATTCAATGGTCTTGCATTCGGGATAGCGGCCGCACACCCAGAACAGTACGCCCTTGTATTTTCCAGATTTGGCCCGCTTGAGCACCATGCGGCTTTTGCAGGTTTTGCAGGCACGGTAAGCCTCCATTGATACGGTCGCCACCATCTCGTCGGGGGTCGGCGGGCGCTCCTTCAGGATGGGTTCAAGCATGCCGCGAATCTCCGGCATGGAATAGGAGGTTTTCACCGGCAGGCGGAAATAGAGGATGCCCAGTTCGTGCAGAAAATCACCCAGCGTGAAATCGCGGTGGCCACTCGCATCTCCCAGCTCGATGGCGCATACCACCGCCAGATTATCCTTGCTGCACAGGATGAAGTCGACGTCGCGTACTCCCTTTTTCGAGACCCGATCAAGCAGGGCCTTGTCCACACCCTGCTTGACGACGGCGATGTCCGACAGCGATACCTTGGCCATCACATGGTATTCCTTACCGGCCACGATGTGCAGGGTGTTGAAGCAGGCGAGCTCCGGCGGCGTCAGCAGGGACGGGATCTGATTGCCGGAGATTTCTCCGGATACCGGCGGCATGTGGCCAGCGGCCGATTTCCTGCCGCGTCTGGCCAGCCAGATGAACACGGCCAGTGACAGAACCAGCAGGACAATGATGCCGATTTCGATCAGCAGCGGGACGGTTGTCGGGCTCATGCCGTTATTGCTCCTTTCGGCCGGGATGACGTTGGTCTGTGAGAATGGCCAACGCGGTCGGCAATGGCAAGCCGCGCTCCCTCACCCAAGCCGCCCCAAGGATGCTATCGCAAGGTGCCGGATTCAAGGTGTGATCTGTGCTCACATATCAGCCATGTGATGGCCATGGTATCGATGGTGATTGGCTCCTGTGACAGGCTACAGCCGATGCGCCTCGAACCAGTTGTAGCCTGCACCGATGTCCACGGTCAGTGGCACGTGCAACTGGACGGCTTGTTCCATTTCATGGCGGATGATGTCCGATGCCTCGCGCTGCCGGTCAGCCGGGGCCTCCACCACCAGCTCGTCATGCACCTGCAGAATCAGTCGGGCCTCCGGCATTTCTTCCTGCAGGCGCCGGTGCAGACGGATCATCGCCACCTTGATGATGTCGGCAGCCGAGCCCTGCAGCGGCGCATTGATGGCCGTGCGTTCGGCGTACTGTCGGTTGGCACCGTTCCTGGCCAGGATGTCCGGTACGTAAACGCGGTGGCCGAGCAGGGTCTCGACGTAGCCCTGGGAGCGCGCCGTCTCCAGCGTGGCGTCCATGAAGGCCCTGATTTTCGGGTATTGGCGGAAGTAGGCGTCGATGAACATCTGGGCCTCGCCGCGCTCGATGCCCAGCTGCCGGGCCAGGCCGAAGGCGCTCATGCCGTACAGGATGCCGAAGTTCACGGCCTTGGCACGCCGGCGCATCTCGCCGGTGACGGCATCCAGCGGCACCTGGTTGACGGCGGCTGCGGTGGCGGCATGGATATCCTCGCCGCGCGCGAAGGCGGCTGCGAGTTGCTCGTCGCCGGAGAAGTGCGCCATCAGTTTGAGTTCGATCTGCGAGTAATCCGCCGAGATCAGCACATGGCCGTCCTCGGCTACGAAGGCCTTGCGGATTTCTCGTCCCTCGTCGCTGCGGATCGGGATGTTCTGCAGATTGGGGTCGGATGAGGACAGACGGCCGGTGCTGGTGATGGCTTGATTGTAGGAGGTGTGCACCCGCCCCGTCTGTGGGTGGATCAGGGCCTGCAGGGCATCGGTATAGGTGGACTTGAGCTTGGCCAATTGGCGCATCTCCAGGACCAGGCGCGGCACCTCGTGTTCGTCGGCCAGCTTCTCCAGCACCGATTGGTCGGTGGCCCACTGGCCGCTTTTCGTCTTCTTGCCGCCGTCGATGCCCAGCGTTTCGTATAACAGCTCGCCGAGCTGCTTTGGCGAATGGATGTTGAAGCGCTGGCCGGCTGCATCATGGATGCGTTCCTCCAGGGTGCGGATGCGTTCGCCGAAGTCATTGGACAGTCGCGCCAGCATTGCACGGTCGAGTCTGGTGCCGGTCCATTCCATGTCGGCCAGCACGTGGGATAGCGGCAGCTCGATGTCGTCGTGCCGGGCCAGACGCCCCTCGTCGGTGAGGCGCTGGCGCAATAGCTCCGTCAGACGGAAGGCGACCTCGGCATCCTCGCAGGCATAGGGTACGGCCGTCTCCAGCAGCACCTCGGCGAAGCCGATCTGCTTCGTGCCCTTGCCGGCCACCTGTTCGTAGCTGATGCAGTGATGGCCGAGATACTCCTCCGCTACACGGTCGAGCTTGGGAGGATACCGGCCCGGATACAGGCAGTAGGCGAGCAGCATGGAGTCAGCCTGGACGCCAGCCAGCGTGATGTCGGCCCGGCGCAACACCTGCATATCGTATTTGAGGTTGTGGCCGCACTTGGGCCTGTTTGCATCCTCGAGCACCGGCCTCAGGGCCTCGATGACTGTATCGCGTGGAAGCTGCTGTGGGGTCGGGGTCAGCATGTCCGCCGCCCGGTGGCCGACGGGTACGTACCAGGCTTCGCCGGCTTTGCAGGCGAAGGACAGACCGACGATGTCGGCATCATGCGTATTGAGCGAGGTGGTCTCGCTATCAATGGCGATCAATGCGGCTCCTTCCAGCTGAGCCATTAGCGCTGCGAGCTTGCCCTCGTCGTCGACCAGGTGATCGGTCCGTGAGCCAGACGAGGGCACAGCCGCGGGCGCCGGGGTGGGCGGCGAACTTGGTGAGGGCGGGGCATTGCCGCCGAACTCGTCACTGAGACGACGGAATTCCAGTTCGCCGAACACCGTCGCCAGCCTTTCGCGGTCCGGTCCGCGCAGAGCCAGATCTTCCAGCGACTCCGTCACCGGAACCGTGTCGCATAGCTCCACCAGCTTATAGGCCAGGCGGGCGGCATCGGCGTTGGCAAGCAGGGACTCACGGCGCTTCGGTTGTTTGATCTCTCTGGCATGGGCGAGCACACCGTCCAGGCTGTCGTAGCCGGCGAGCAGTTCAGCAGCGGTTTTCGGACCGATGCCGGGTACACCCGGGATATTGTCCGAGCTGTCGCCGACCAGGGCCAGCAGGTCGCGGATCCGTTCGGGCGGCACGCCCCATTTCTGCTGCACGGCATTCTCGTCGTAGGTGACGTTCTTCATCGTGTCGAGCATATGGATGCGTCCGCCGACGAGCTGCATCAGGTCCTTGTCCGAGGAGACGATGGTCACATCCCAACCTGCGTCCGCCCCGCGCCGTGCCAGGGTGGTGATGACATCGTCCGCTTCGTAGTTGTCGAGACAGATCAGTGGGAAGTTGAAGGCGCGCGTAACCTCCCACACGCGGGGCCACTGCATGGCCAGCTCCTGCGGCATCGGCGGCCGGTGTGCCTTGTACTCGGGATAGATGGCATTGCGGAAGCTGCCGTCCTTGGGATCGAAGGCGACGGCGACATGGGTCGGTTTCAGCTTGTCCAGTACCGAGCGCAGCATCTGCACGTAGCCGAATACGGCATTGGTCGGCTCGCCCTTGGAGTTGGACAGGTGGCGTACCGCGTGGAAGGCGCGGTACACATAGTTGGGGCCGTCGATCAGAACCAGGTGGGACATCGGATGCCTAACGGACAACGCGGTCGCGTGTGAATACCCAGGTATCGCCATCCGACATTGACGGGCTGAAGGCATAACCCTCGCGATCGAAATTCTTGATCGCCTCGATGTCGTGCAGGCGTTCATCGATGATGTAGCGTGTCATCAGGCCGCGGGCACGCTTGGCAAACAGGCCGATGACCCGGTAGGCAGCGTCCTTGCGCTCCTTGAATACCGGCGTGACGATGCGTGCCGCAAGCTTGTCCGGGCGTATGGCCGAGAAGTATTCATTGGATGCGAGATTAACCAGCACGTCGTCGCCCTGTGCCGCCATGGCCCGGTTCATTGCCTCGCTGATGGTATCCCCCCAGAAGGCATACAGGTCCCTGCCGCGCTCGGTGGCCAGCTTTGTGCCCATCTCCAGGCGGTAGGGCTGGATCAGGTCCAGCGGCTTCAACACGCCGTACAGGCCGGAGAGTATGCGCAGATGATCCTGGGCGAAGGTGAGGCTGTCGGCATCCAGCGAGTCTGCGTCCAGGCCACGGTAGACGTCACCACGGAAGGCCAGCAGCGCAGGGTGGGCGTTGTCCGGGGTGAACGGGGTGGAAAAGGCGCGAAAGCGCGCCGCATTCAGATCGGCCAGCTTCATGCTGATGCCCATCAGCTCGGCCAGTTCGAAACTGTCCTTGCCGCGCATGATGCCGGCCAGGTTCATGGTCTGATCAAGCAACTCCGGCTGGGTGACGCCGGCCACCGCATGGCCCGCCTGCATATCCATTTTCTTGGCCGGGGAGATGACGATCAGCATGGTGCCTCCATGCCTCGAAGATAATCGCTGGGAAAGCGGGCGGCCAGCCTCGTCTCAGTCCCCGCGACGGAACGGTGTCAGGCGCTGTGCGTCGAGCATGTAATGGTCGATGCCCTGGCGCTCGCGTTCCAGGAATTCTTCGATGGCACGGCGGAAGCCGGGGTGGGCGATCCAGTGCATGCTGTAGGTGGGCACCGGCACCAGGCCGCGCCCCAGCTTGTGCTCACCTTGGGCCCCGGCCTCGAAGCGTGTCAGCCTGTGGACGATGCAATACTCGATCGGTGCATAGTAGCAAAGTTCGAAATGCAGGCAGGGCAGCTCCTCGAAGCTTCCCCAGTAGCGGCCGTACAGCGTGTCCGGGCCCTGCACCAGCAGGGCGCCGGCGATGATGCGCCCGTCGCGCTCGGCCAGGCACAGGCGGAAGGCATCGGCCATATCCGACGCCCACAGGTGGAAACATTTCCGGTTCAGGTAGGCCGGGCTGCCCTTGTACAGCGTGTGCCGGCGATACAGGGCGTACATCGTATCCCACTGCGCCGGCGTGGCCTCGTCGCCCGTGATCATACGGATGCTGACCTGTTCACGCGCGATGCGGCGTTCACGCCGGGCCTCTTTACGCCGCTTGGCGGAGAAGCCTGCTAGGAAATCGTCGAAATCCCCGTATGCATGGTTGTGCCAATGGAACTGGCAGTCCTGTCGCCGCAACAGTCCCATCCGCTGCCAACCGGCCGCTTCCGCATCTGTCGGAAACAGCACATGCAAAGAGGAGACGCCCATGCCCTCGGCCAGCCGGATGGCCGCCGAGCGCAGGCTGGCGGCTACCGCCGCTGCATCCGCGCCGGGATGCACCAGCAGGCGCGGGCCGCTGGCCGGGGTATAGGGGATGGCCGACACCAGCTTCGGATAGTAATCGATGCCGGTGCGGGCATAGGCCTCGGCCCAGGCCCAGTCGAACACGAATTCGCCGAAACTGTGATTCTTCAGATACAGAGGCAGGGCGCCGACGACATCGTTTCCCTGTCGGCAGATCAGATGCATCGGTGTCCAGCCGCTGGCCGCAGCCACGCAGCCGCTGGCTTCCAGTGCATGCAGGAAGGCGTGGCGCAGGAATGGCTGGCCGGCGGTCAATGCATCCCATTGCCCGGCCGGAATGTCACCGATGGTGTGCAGGGTGTCGCAGTGCAGTCCGGGGATATCCATGCACGGATCATTCCGCACGATGGCACAGCGGCGCAAGCGCTTTGCCTTTCAGTTGTGCTGTGCCATCTTCCAGACATGGCTGAGCGAATGAACTCCCGGGCAGACGAGGATGTGCGCTGGATGCGCCGGGCGCTGGCGCTTGCACGGCGCGGCATCGGCACCACGCATCCCAATCCCCGTGTCGGCGCCGTGGTGGTCAAGGATGGGGCCAAGCTCGGCGAAGGCTGGCACGCCTTTCCCGGCGGTCCGCATGCCGAGATCGAGGCACTACGGGCGGCAGGCGATGCAGCCCGAGGTGCTACGCTGTATGTATCTCTGGAGCCTTGTGCCGCACACGGGCGTACGCCGCCGTGCAGCGAGGCCATCCTCGAGGCCGGCATCCGCCGCCTCGTCTATGCCTCGGCCGATCCGAATCCGCAGATGGCTGGCGGCGGCCAGTGGCTGAGCCAGCATGGTGTCGAGGTGCGCAGCGGCGTGCTTCATGCCGAGGCGGATGCGCTGAACCGGCCTTTTTTCCATCATGTGCACCATGCCCGGCCGTTCGTGCTGGCCAAGGCGGCCATGTCGCTGGACGGCATGCTGGCCACCCGCACCTATCATTCGCAATGGATCAGCGGTCCCGAATCACGCCGGCATGCCCATCGTATCCGCGCCGAGTCCGATGCCATTCTGGTCGGTGCCGGTACCCTCGAACGCGACAATCCGTCGCTGACGGTGCGCGATGCGCATGTGCTGGGCCGTCCGCCGCTCAGGGTGATCATCGCCGGACGCACGCCGAGCTTTCGTGATGACTACCGCATTCTCAAGGGTGAGGCACCGACACGCCTGTACGTGCGTGAGCGCAGCCTTCAGGCAGCCCAGTGGGAGGCTGCCGGGGTCGACGTGGTGCAGGCAAGTACCCTGCATCAGATCCTGACGCATCTTTGCAGCGATAACCGCCTGGCGCTACTGCTGGAAGGCGGGGGGCGCCTGCATGCCTCGTTTCTCGAGATGCGCCTGACCGACGAGGTCGTGTTCTACCAGGCGCCCATCCTGATCGGCGGGCATGAGGCGGTGAATTTCTGGAACGGTATCGGTTGTTCCCGGTTGTCGCAGGCTCCTCGTCTGGAAGATGTGCAACGGCGCATGCTGGGAACGGACCAGTTGATCCGGGGACGTGTCGTCTATCCCGACTGAGGACGCCGGGCGTCCGACCCCCTTCTGCTTCCGTGAACGCATACCCTTGCTGCTGCCAGCCGCCGGCTGGTTGGCCGGCCTGTTGCTGACCCGCACCGATCTGTTGGACATCCCCGAGGCGATGGTCTTGGCGGCAGCCGGGCTGCTGCTTGGGCTGATACGTCCCACGCGATCTTTGGCCGTGGCCCTGGTTGCCGGCGTGGTCTGGGGCGGGGGCTCGCTGATGTGGGATGCCTATCGCCTGCATGTCGATTCCTCCTGGAGCGCGGGCGAGCAGCGCGTGACGGCCGAGATCGCGGGAATCCGGGCCTATCCGGATCATCGCCTGCTGCGTCTTGCCCGGGTACGGCGATCCGATGGGGCCAGGCTTTCGGCCGCCATCCAGGCCTCGCTATACGGTCGCGGCCCTGAATTGCAGCCGGGCATGCGCATCGCGGCTGCGGGATCCTGGCATGCGCCGCGCAACGCAGGTAATCCGGGGGCGTTCGATTATCGCGCCTATTGTTTCGATCACGGCATCGCCCTGGTCGGCAGCCTGCGCGGCACCGTGCATATACTTGGCGACGACGCCTCGTGGCTGCAGATCTTGCAGCGGAGAATCGGGCAGTCGCTGGCACCATTGCCGCAGGCCGAACAGGGCGTATTGCGGGCCCTGCTGCTGGCGGATCGCAGCCGCATTCCGGTGGGGATACAGGATGATTTCTCCGCCACCGGCACCGCGCATCTGCTGGCCATTTCCGGACTGCATGTCGGCATGGTCGCTGCCTGGGCCTTTTTCCTGACCTGGTGGCTGCTGACGCGCCGTGAGCTCTGGATCGTCAGCCTGCCGGTGCGGCGGCTGGCGCTGGCAGCGGGCGTGATCGCCGCCTGTGCCTACGCCACCCTGGCCGGCTGGCCGTTGCCGGCGCAGCGGGCGGCGATGATGCTGGCGGCCGCGGCCATTGCCTGGCTGCTGCGTCGGCGCAGCGAACCGCTGAACACCCTGCTGGCGGCATTGATGCTGATCCTGTTGATCGACCCGGCCGCCATCGCATCGCTGTCCCTGTGGCTTTCCTTCGCCGCTACCGCCGGCATCCTGCTCGCGCTGGCCAGGCACCAGGCCGAACCGGGACTAGGGACATGGATGACGGGCATGCTGGCGGTAACGGTGGTGGCGTCGCTGGCGACCCTGCCGATCATCGCTGGTGTTTTCGGCAGGCTGCCGCTGTACAGCGTGCCGGCAAACCTGGTGACGGTACCCTTGTATACGGTCCTGATTCTGCCACTGGCGCTGGTGGGGGAGGTTCTGTCCCTTATCGGCGGCGGGGCATGGGCCACAGCCTGTTTCCGACTGGCCGGCTCGCTGGTCGACATAGGCGACCGTCTGCTAGCGGGCATGCATGCCTGGCCTCTGGGGAATCTGTGGGTATCCGATCCGCCTGCGGTGACCGCTGTGTTTTATGCAGCCGGCATGGGTGCGGCCTTGTTGCTCGTCTACCGGGGCCGCAAGCGGACGGGTGCGGTCGTGTTGATGGCCACATTGCCGGTCTGGGGGGTCTGGGTGGCGATGGAACGGCCACCATCGCAAGTCCAATGGGTGGTATGGGATGTCGGACAGGGGGCAGCGTCCAGCCTGCTGACGTCGGATGGAAAGGTCATATCGGTGGACGTGCCGGGGCCGGCAACCAGTCTGTTCAACGGAGGCACCAAACTCGCCGCCGGATTGCGTGCCATGGGCCTGGTGCATGTCGATGTGCTGGTGCTGTCCCATGACCAAGCGGATCACATGGGAGGTGCTGGCCGCCTGTTCACCCAGGAACGGCGTGTCGGCGAACTGTGGCTTGCAGACGTGCCGGCCAATCATGCCCGGACAGAGCTTCGGCGGCTGATCGCCCGTGTCCGGGCTGGAGGCGGAAGGGTGCGTTGGTTGGCACGGGGCGATCATATGGATTTCGGCGATACGGATATCCGGGTGCTGTGGCCGCCGCGCGGCGCCAAGCCGGCCGAGCCCAACAATGCCTCGTTGGTGCTTTCGGTCGCCCCAGCCGGCCATCGGCAGCGATTGCTGTGGCCGGGCGATGCCGAGGCCAAAGCAGAGAGAGCCGTGCTGGCGGGTGGGATCGTACCTCACTGGGCCATGCTGATGCCGCACCACGGCAGCCTGACCTCGAGCAGTGAGGGCTTTCTGCAGGCGCTGCACCCCGCCGTGGCCATTGCCCAGACGGGAGTCGGC
>CAYRBJ010000025.1:24035-27011 GCA_964422615.1 uncultured Zetaproteobacteria bacterium
GGGCTTTCTGCAGGCGCTGCACCCCGCCGTGGCCATTGCCCAGACGGGAGTCGGCAACCGTTACGGTTTCCCGAAGCCCACCGTGGTCCGCCGTTACCAGAGCATCGGTGCCCGGATATGGAATACCGCCGATGGTGCGGTCATGGCACGCTGGCTTCGAGGTAGCGGCGATGTCATCGTGCAACAGTTCCACCAAGATGCTGAGGGGCGACGCGAGCGCGCATTGCAGTGGTGGCAGGGGTCTCTATAATCGCCGGCTCAAAGCCGACCCAGGACGGGGAACGGTGATGGAGGAGGCGTCAGTGATAGCGTTTTTTCAAGCAGGCGGCACGACGATGTATTTTCTGCTCGCCGCCTCGATTATCGCCCTTACCCTGATCTTCGAGCGCAGCTGGAGCCTGCGCCGTTCGGTGGTGATTCCCCTCAAGCAGGTGCAGGACGTGGAGAACGCCGTCAAAGCCGGTGATGTGGACGGTGCCATGCAGGTTTGTCGCGGATCCAACACCACCATGGGGCGTATCCTGTGGGTGGCTCTGAAGAATCGCGGTGTCAGCCGCAACGTGATGAAGGAGATTCTTGAAGAGATTGGTAGGCAGGAGGTTGCCTATCTAGAACGATACATCAATCTGCTTGGCGTCGTCGCTTCCGTGGCCCCGCTGCTGGGACTGCTGGGGACTGTGCTCGGCATGGTTGAGGTGTTCGACCAGATATCCTCCGTGGGCATGGGCAATCCGTCCGTGCTCGCCGGCGGCATCGCCAAGGCTCTGAACACCACCGTCGCCGGCCTGTGCATCGCCATTCCTTCGTTGGTGGCTTACCGTTTATTCGATTCGCGGGTCAACAACTTCGTGGTTGAGATCGAGCACCATGCCCTGCGTTTCGTGGAGATGCTGAAGGGCGAGCGCCAATGAATCTGCGCAACAAGCGCGGGGCCGAGGTTGGCATCGATCTGACGCCGCTCGTTGATGTGGTGTTCATGCTGCTTCTGTTTTTTATGGTGACGACGAGCTTCAATGTATCGACAAGCCTGAAGCTGCACCTGCCGACCAGCCATTCCTCCGCCAAGGAACAGCAGATCAAGGAGGTGAAGATCCAGATCGATGCCTATGATCAGTTATATGTACAGGATGAGAAGGTCAGCCCCGATCAGTTGCGCGAGCGAATCCTGAACGTGAGCAAGGGTGACCCGAACATGCGGGTGGTGATTCAGGCCGATGCCAATTCCCGCCACAAAAGCCTGGTGCTGGTGCTTGATACCCTGCGCCAACTGGGCATGGGCAAAGTAGGCATTGCCACCGTTCCACCTGGCCAACAACACTAATGCGCATCGCCCAGAAATTCGGCGGCACGTCGGTCGGCAGTCTGGAACGCATCCGCAAGACAGCCGATATCGTTGAGCGGGAATGGAAGGATGGCCACGAGGTGGCGGTAGTGGTCTCGGCCATGAGCGGAGAGACAAACCGGCTGCTGCAGATGGCGCGGGATCTGGACTATCGCGCCGCACCGCGCGAGCTGGATGCGCTGATTTCCACCGGCGAGCAGGTCAGCGCCGCGCTTCTGGCCATCGAACTGTGCCGTCGCGGATTGAAGGCGTTTTCTTATAACGGCATGCAGGTGGGTTTCCAAACCAGCAACCATTTTACGCGTGCCCGCATCCGTGGCATGAACGCCGACAAGTTTCTCGCGCATATGTCCCGGCGCGAGATACCGGTGTTTACCGGTTTTCAAGGCATGGACGAGGAAGGCAACATTACGACCCTGGGTCGTGGCGGTTCGGATACTTCGGCTGTAGCGGTGGCGATCGCCCTGAAGGCGGATAGCTGTGATATCTACACTGACGTGGACGGTATCTATTCCACCGATCCACGCATCGTGCCCAGGGCACGCAAGATCGAGCATATCAGCTTCGAGGAGATGCTGGAGTTCGCTTCGCTCGGGGCAAAGGTGTTGCAGACGCGCAGTGTGGAGTTGGCCATGCGCTACAACATGCCGATTCACTTGCGCTCGAGCTTCAAGGATGTGCCGGGGACGCTGGTGACGCAGGAGGACAAAAGCATGGAACGAGCGAGCGTGACAGGTGTGGCATACAATCGGGACGAGGCCAAGGTCACCGTACAGGGAATCCCGGATCGCCCCGGTATTGCCGCCAGCCTGTTGGGGCCGGTGGCTGAGGCCGGCATCAATGTCGATGTGATTGTGCAGAATGTCAGTGAGCAGGGTTTTACCGATCTGACGTTCACTGTGCCCTCCGCAGACCTGGACACGGCTTTGGATGTAATACGCAAGCAGGCCGAGGCGATGCAGGCGCGCAATGTGGTCGGCGGCAGCGGCTTGGCCAAGGTGTCGATCATCGGTGTCGGTATGCGTTCGCATGCGGGTGTGGCCCAGAAGATGTTCGAAACCCTGGCGAAGGCCGACATTAATATTCACATGATTTCAACCAGTGAGATCAAGGTGACGGTGGTGATCGCCACCAAGGATGTGGACGCTGCCGTACAGGCCCTGCACACGGCTTTCGGGCTGGATGTGGAGGAAAACGCCACTGTTGGATGATTTTCTTGCTTGCAAAAGTCGCTTATTCGGTCTATTGAACGCTGATAGGGAGGGTTCATGCTAGTCTTGACACGCAAGGCCGGCGAGGTGATCACGATCGGCGACAATATCCAGGTGCGCGTGCTGGCCATCAAAGGAGGCCAGGTGCGCATTGGCATTGAGGCACCACGCCAGGTTTCGGTGAACCGTGAGGAGGTGCTGCGCTCCAGGGATAATTCCACTGGTATGCAGCTATCTGCCGTAGGCGACGAGGAATTATGAGCAGGATTTCTGGTTAACCGGAGCCATAATTTTTTTCTTGCATGCATAATGATAATGGTTATCATTATGCAATGTCCCGGTTAACATCACAGCGCCAGGCGATTCTCAATCTGATCCGAAGTTCCGATACGCACTGGGAGGCGGAATCGCTTGCCCGTGAAC
>CAYRBJ010000026.1:0-25621 GCA_964422615.1 uncultured Zetaproteobacteria bacterium
TTCCCCGATTTGGGGCGCAGAATCATAGTCCGATCACGAACCATGTCAACGCCCGTTCAGGGCCCCGCTGGACCCTTCCGGGGGCAGCGGGCGGCGAACATTAGCGTTGCCGCCAGGGGTGTCAACCCCTGCCTTTTCAGCCTGCCGCCGGACCCTCGGGGACCAGCGATTCGGCATCGAAGGGCGGCGAACCATAGACGCATTCCACCCCACGTCAACACATATTTGACGAAGCGCCCGAATCGGCTTGAAAAGCCCTATTCACCATATCGTGATCGCACGCACGCCGGCCACCGATAGCGTTCCCCATAATGCGTGCATGGTTGGTACGGGCCTGCTAGCGTCCGGCGCTAAAATCCAGGACCGAGAGTGATCGATACGTGAAGCCGCTTGCCCGCATTCGCCAACACCCCATCGCCTTCGGCGCATTCGCATGGCTGCTGTTCCTGACCCTGGTCGTGGCGCTTTCCCGTCACCTTTCGCAATTGCCCATCGACGCGCGCACCGGCATGCACGTCCAGGGCGTGGCGCTGGGCTTCCCGGCCTGGGGTGCCCTGATCGAACCGGTGGGTGCCCTCGGGCATATCCTGGCCGGCGCTCCGGACATGCGCGTGGCCATCGTTTCCACGCTGATTTGGATCGTGCTGGCAGCACTGGCTACGGTACTGGTCATGCGGTTCCCCCGGCGCAAAGGCCTACGGGTCATCGCCGGCTGTATCCTGCTGTACCTGCTTTATATGTGTTTCGTACTGCTGGTGCCGTTACCCGACTGGGACCTGAAGGTCGACAATCCCAACCTGATCGTTGCCGATCTGCACTCCCACAGCCTCAATTCCCATGACGGACTTGTCACACCCGTACACAGTCTGCACATCCACCAAAACCACGGCTTCAACATCGTTGGCTTTACCGAACACGGCAATCCCGTAGGCGCTGCAGCAGCGGCGTCGTTCGGAGGCCACCGCGGCCTGCCCGCGGCCATTCCCGGCATCGAGGTGCAAACGCCCTCAGGCGCATTCCTGTTGGCCATGGGCCTGAAACCCGGCAAGCCGATCCTGACCGTATTGCACAGCCATGCGGATACCCTGCGTTTCATCCGTCAGACCCATGACATCCACCACGGGGTCGTCATCGCCCTGTACTGGCGCCTGACCCCGGCCAAGGTGCACCAGTTGGCGAGGGACGGTGTGGATGGTTTCGAGATCGCCAATGCCGGCCACCCGGCGATGTCGAGCCCGCTGCGCCAGGCGCTGCTGGCCATGCAGAAAACGCACGGATTGGTGCTGATCGCCTCCTCGGACTGGCATGGCTGGGGTGGATTCTTCCATACCTGGACCCTGATCAGGCCGCAGGCATCCGAGATCGGCTCCTCCCGGGCCGATACCGTCCTCAACGTGCTGCGCCGGCATGATTACCGTCATATCATCCCGGTGGTCGCCAACCCCATGGGCACCCCATCCCTTGCAAGGGCGGTCTTCGCCCCGTTTGCGGAAACGCTGCGTTACGCCCGGGAACTGTCGCCACTCAGGCTGGCCTCATGGTGGGCATGGGTGATGATCCTGTTCGTGGCCAGCCGCGCACTTGAACGGCGTCGACTCGATCCGCGCCGCTTCTTCATCAGCGCATCCATGGCCACCTGTGCCACGGGACTGGTCTTTGAGGGCATGGTCATGCTGTATAACGCCATCGAGATGCAGCCGGTGAACCGGTTCGCCGTGCGCATCGCCCTGACCGGTATCGGCATCGGATTGGTGGCGGGCATCGCCGCCTTCCGCATACTGCGCGATGCCAGGGCACGGCGCTTGGCCCTTATTCCCACCTACGAGCCACTTGCTCCCGTATCTTCACGTGAATTGACGTAAAGAACTCCTCGACGGTTAGCATCAGCGGTGGCAGGCGATCCTGCGCCTTGCGCCTGGTCAGTTCCAGGCCGACCGCGGCCAGGATGATCTGGGGAGCCCACAGCCACCAGCCGGACAGATGGCCGGAGGCCACCTTCTGGTACAGGGCCAGGTGCACATTGTAGGCGAACAGCACCAGTGCCACGGCGGAGATATACATGCCCGTCTTGCCAGAGCGTTTCAGTTCAAGCCCCATCGGCAGGACAAACAGGGGGAACAACAACACCATGGTCGGCACCAGCAACCGCCGGTTCCATTCCGCCTTGGCCGGAGGATTGTGCTTGCCGTGGAATGCCCGCCATAATCGATGCATACCCCATTGCAGCACACCTCGGTTAAAATCCATGCGTTCGAAGCCAAGTTTGCCAACATCCAGCGCCACCTGGTATTCGTCGAAGGCCAGGGAACGCATATTCTCGCCGTGGCCTTCCAACCGGTGTCCATGGTGCAGCACGAAGCGCAACAGACCACCATCACGCATGATCTGGGCACTTTCGGCCATGTAGATCACCGGACCGCCGGCACGGTTATCCGCCAGCATGAATCCGTGATAGGTCCCCTTGCTGTCCACACCATTGACATAGACGGTGAAGTCCGGCAAATCCCTGTTGAAGCGTTGCGGATCGAAGCTGGGCAACGCTTTCGAATGGCGGATGGAATCGAGCAGGTCCATGAAGGTCTTTTGTCCCACCGGCAGCCAGACGATCGATACATAGCTCAGGAACACCCACAGCAGCATGGTGACAGCGATCAGGGAGCGGAACAGACGCTGGTAGGACACGCCGGCGGCACGGAAGGCATCGAGCTCGCTGGTTTGCTGCAGCCGGTGCACCAGGGAAAGCATCGCGAAGAAACAGCCCATCGGCAGGGCCAGCATCAGAAAATATGGCATCAGCGCCAACATCAGGTTTAGCATGATGTGCCATTGCACATCCTTGTCGACCAGATCACCGAGCACGCGCAACGTTCGGGACAGCAGCAGCACCGACACCACGATGCCGACGAAGGACAAAAACGGCACCAGCCACTGGCGCAGGATGTAACGGTCAATCACCATCAGCGTATCGCCCCATGCTC
Organism: uncultured Zetaproteobacteria bacterium; assembly: GCA_964422615.1. Classification (GTDB taxonomy): domain Bacteria; phylum Pseudomonadota; class Zetaproteobacteria; order Mariprofundales; family Mariprofundaceae; genus DATLWN01. The sequence continues at coordinate 2,979 of CAYRBJ010000026.1, forward strand.
GCAGTACGCGGTACTGCCATGCCGATCAGTGCACCGCCAATTGCAGGAATTTGCGCTTGCCGAGACGGATCAAGTAGGCCGCGCCAGCCGCAAGCCGATAATCACGGTCACCGATCCTCTCCCCATCCACGGACAGTGCTCCCTGCTTAATCAGGCGTATCGCCTCGCCGTTGCTTTGCGTCAGGCCGGTGCGCGTCAACGCGTGCACCACCCAGATGCCGCCGTCTTCACCCGCCAATTCCGCCTGAGGGATGTCGTCCGGCAGTTCGCCCTTGGAAAACTGGTTCTCGAAGGCATGGCGCGCATTCTCTCCGGCGCCTTCGCCATGGAACCGGTTGACGATCATGGCTGCCAACTGCTTTTTTGCTTCCATCGGATGCATGGCCCGTACCACCTCGAGATCGACATCGGTCAGCAATTCATAGTAGCGGAACATCAGCTCGTCGGAGATGCTCATGACCTTGCCGAACTGCTCCTTTGGCGCTTCGGTGATGCCGACATAATTGCCGAGCGACTTGGACATCTTGTTGACCCCGTCCAGTCCTTCCAGCAGCGGCATTGTCAGGATCACCTGCGGCGACGCCCCGTATGCCTCCTGCAGCTGGCGCCCCATCAGAAGATTGAACTTCTGGTCATTGCCACCCAGCTCGATGTCGGCCTCCAACGCCACAGAATCGTAGCCCTGGATCATTGGGTACAGGAATTCGTGGATAGCGATGCTATGGCCGCCCTTGTAGCGCTTTTCGAAATCGTCGCGCTCGAGCATGCGCGCCACGGTGCCCTTGGCGGCGATGCGGATCATGTCGACCGCGCTCAAGGCATCCAGCCACTCCGAATTAAACCGCACCTCGGTGGCTTCCGGATCGAGCACCTTGAACACCTGGTGTTTGTAGGTCTCGGCATTGACCAGCACCTTCTCGTGCGTCAATGGCGGCCGGGTTTCGTTCTTGCCGGTCGGATCGCCGATCATGCCGGTGAAATCACCGATCAGGAAAATGACCTGGTGACCGCAGACCTGGAACTGCCTGAGCTTCTCAAGCAGCACCGTATGACCCAGATGCAGGTCGGGAGCGGTCGGGTCGAAGCCGGCCTTGACGCGCAACGGCCTTCCCTGTTTGGCGGCCAGCCGCAGTTTCTCCGCCAGTCCGCCCTTCGGCAGGATCTCGACGGCTCCGCGGCCCAGCAGTGCCAGCTGTTCTTCCAGTGTCATGCCCATGCTCCAAAAAAACCTCGGGCCGTATAGTACACGCCAGTCACGGCATCAGTACAGGCGATGGCGGAACAGCCAGGACGCCACCAGCAGACATACGGTGCCGATCAGCGCCAGCGGCCAGAACTGAGGAATCAGCAGCGCGAACGGCGTTCCCTCGAGGAACACGCTGCGCAGGATGACCATGAAGTAGCGGATCGGATCGACCAGCGTAATGTATTGCACTGCCTGCGGCATATTCTCGATCGGTGTGGCGAAGCCCGATAACAGCACCGCCAGCACCATGAACAGGAAAGCACCGAGAAAACCCTGTTGCTGGGTCACAGCCATTGATGAAATCATCAGCCCCACGCCGATCGCCGACAGCAGGAACAGCGCCAGGCCCGTATAGAGGGTGACAAGCGAACCCAGCAACGGGATATCGAACCAGAACACCGCCACCACGATGATCAGCGTGGCCTCCAGGGTGCCGATGACGAAGCCGGGCAGTGCCTTGCCGAGCAAGATCTCGAAGGGGCGCAACGGCGTCACCAGCAGCTGGTCGAAGGTTCCCTGCTCGCGTTCTCGTGCCACCGTCAGCGCGATCACCAGCAGGGTCACGATCATGGTGATCAGGCCGGCAATGCCCGGGATCAGGAACCATCGGCTCTTTAGATTCGGATTGAACCAGGCGCGCACCTCCAAATGCACCGGTGCCCCAGGCAAGCCGGCCAGCCGCATTCTCTCGGCGCTGAAGCGCTGCACGATGCTGGCCGCATAGTTCAGCACGATCAGCGCCGTGTTGGAGTTGCGGCCGTCGACGATCAGTTGCACCGGTGCGGGTCGACCCAGCGCCAGATCGCGGCTGAACTCGGGGCCGATGTGGATGACCAGCCGCGCCTGCTGGTCGTCGATCAGCGGCCGCACCTGTCCGGCATGATGGAGAACGGCCACGCGGTCGAACGCCTGCGAGCCGGCAAAGCGGGCGACCAGATCCTGTGAGGCAGCGCCGCCGTCCTCGTTGTATACGGCGTAGGGCACATGATGCAGATCGAAGGTGGCGGCGTAACCGAACACGATCAGCTGGATGATCGGCGGGCCGATCAGCACGAAGCGGCTTTTCTTGTCCTTCAGCAAAGCCAGGAACTCCTTGATCATCAGGGCAAAAATGCGCCGCCAGCTCTCTTTCATGGCCTCAGTCCAGCCGTTTGTGCGAGATGCGCCGCACCAGGCCGAACAACAGCAGGGCCATCACCGCCAGCGCCAGCGTGTTCGGCCAAATCACGGCCCAGATATCGCCGGCCATGAACAGCGTGTGCAGCAGGGACACGAAATAGCGCGCCGGGATGATATGGGTGATCAGCTGTACCACCTTGGGCATGCTGCTGATTTCGAAAATGAAGCCCGAAAGCAGGAAGGCGGGCAGGAAGGTGACGATCAGGGCGATCTGCGAGGCCACGAACTGGTTGCGGGCCACGGTGGAGATCAGCAGGCCCATGCCGAGCGCCACCAGCAGGAACAGCGAGGCCACAGCAAACAGCAGCAGGAAGGAGCCACGCAGCGGCACGGCAAACAGCCATACCGCCATGGCCACCGACAACATCATACCGCCGGTACCAAGCAGAAAATACGGGACCACCTTGCCGAGCAGAATCTCGGCGATATGCACCGGTGTGGACATCAGCGACTCCATGGTGCCGCGCTCCCATTCGCGCGACACCACCAGCGACGTCAGCAGTGCCCCGATCAGGGTCATGATGATGGCGATCAGGCCCGGCACCAGATAATCGCGGCTTCTGAGCTCGCTATTGAACCATACGCGCTGCTCGATCTTTACCGGAGCCTGCAACGCCAGGCCGTTGGACTGCGCGTATTGCTGCAGCCAGTTGGCCCAGACGCCGCTGCCATAGCCGATGATGATGCGGGCCGTGTTGGCATTGACTCCATTGACGATCACCTGCGCGGACGTGCCCCCCGCCCGGTACAGCTTGCGCCCGAAATCGTTGCGCAAATGCACGATGGCGTCCACGCGCCCCTTAAGCATAGCCTGCTCTGCCTCATGCATGTCCGGCATCGGCACCGGATCGAAATACAGAAGATGCCGGAACGAACCTGTGAACGAGGCCGTGCCGGCTCCCGGTTGATCCACGACCAGGGCGATGGGCACGTGCCTGGCGTCCAGAGATACGCCGTAGCCGAACAAGAGCAGCAGCACCACCGGCAACACGAACGAGATGGCGATGCTGGAGGGATCGCGCAGAATCTGAAGAAACTCCTTGCGGATCAGGCCGCGCAGGCGCATGCCGCTCAGACGCATCATGCCGGCTGCTCCGGCGTCCGGTGCTGGATCAGGGAGATGAAGGCATCCTCCATCGTCGCCACAGCCTGACCTGTGGCCGATGCCTCCCGCTTGATCTCAGCCGGCGCCCCTTCGGCCAGGATCGCTCCCTCGGACATGATCACCAAGCGGTCGCAGTATTCGGCCTCCTCCATGAAATGTGTGGTCACCAGCACAGTCACCCCATGCCCGGCCAGGCTGTTGATGCGCTGCCAGAATTCGCGCCGGGCCAGCGGATCTACGCTGGAGGTCGGCTCATCCAGGAACAGTATCTCCGGCTCGTGCAGCAGGGCGCAAGCCATGGCCAGCCGTTGCTTGTATCCCAGCGGCAGGTCGTCCGCCGCCATCGCCGCCACGTCCTTCAGGTCGAAACGATCATAGGCCCAGGCAATGCGATCGGCCCGTCGCTTCCCCGACAGGCCGTAGGCGCTGCTGAAAAAGCGCAGGTTTTCCGCCACGCTGAGCGTGCCGTACAGGGAAAAGCGCTGCGACATGTAGCCGATGCGACTGCGCGCGCTGGCCGGCGCCTGACGCAGGTTCACGCCAGCCACGGTCAGGTCTCCGGCACTGGGCGGCAGCAGGCCGCATAGCATGCGGAAGGTCGTGGACTTGCCGGCGCCGTTGGCTCCCAGCAGACCGAACACCTCTCCCTGCTCGACATGGAAATCGATGGCCTTCACCGCCATAAAATCGCCGAAATTGCGCGACAGTCCCTGCACCCGGATCACCGGTTCTCCTGCGCGTGCGCGCGCGGTAGCCACGGGCGGTGTATCCCCTTCTGCGTGCAGATGGTCATTCATGCCAAGCATGGCCACGAAGGCATCTTCAAAGCGTGGAGGCACCGGCTCGGCTGCCTTGTCGGGGGCAACAGCGCCCTCCCGCATCACCAGGCGCACATGCTCGCCCTGGATCGTGGCATCGAGCACATCCTCCCGCCCGGCCAGGCGCTGCTGCAGGCTGCGCCGCGAGGCCCCGGCCGCAGGCATCTGATAGGTGCGCCCGGCCAGCTTCTCGCTGAACGAGTGCGGGCTGCCCTGGCCGATCAGCTTGCCCTGATGCAGCAGCAGCACCTCGTCGCAGCGCTCGGCCTCGTCGAGATAGGCGGTGCTGAACAGCACGCTCATGCCGGCATCATTCACCTGCCGGTAGACGATCTCCCACAGCTCGCGGCGCGATACCGGATCCACGCCCGCCGTCGGCTCGTCCAGGAGCAGCAGGCGCGGCGAGCGCACCAGCGTGCAGGCCAATCCCAGTTTCTGCTTCATGCCGCCGGACAGACGCCCGGCCAGGCGATGGGTGAACGGGGCCAGCCCCGTCATGTGCATCAGCTCCTCATAGCGAGGCTGCCGCTCGGATATCTCCACATGCTGAAGATCGGCGTACAGGTCGAGATTTTCCTGCACCGTCAGATCCTCATACAAGCCGAAACGCTGCGGCATGTAGCGCAGCACACCCTGTACCTCCAGCGGCTGCTCGGATACGTCCAGGCCAAGCACCTTCAACCCCCCCGCATCCGCTTTCAGCAGGCCGGCGATCAGGCGCATCAGCGTCGTTTTTCCGGCCCCGTCTGGACCGATCAGGCCGGTGACCTTGCCGTGACGCACCGTGGCGCTGAGTTCATGCAGGGCCTGGATGTGATGTCCACCGGCCACAAAGGACTTGCTGACACCCTCGATGACGATGGCATCAGCCCCACTCTCGGGGGCGGCTTGATCCGATTCGGCCATCAGCGTCCCTGGCAGGGATCGCTTCTGCCACTCTTCCTCGGCGGCTGGTTCAAAGGAATATACACCGTGGCCGGCATGCCCAGACGCAATTCCCCTTGCGGATTGCAAACGAATACGCGCACCTGATATACCAGTTGCGTGCGTAGCTCCTCAGTCTGCACGGACTGCGGCGTGAACTCAGCCGTTGGCGAGATAAAGCCGACCCATCCGCGGTAACGCTTGCCCGGAAAACTGTCCGTCTCCACCTCCGCCCGCATGCCTGAGCGCAGCTTTCCCAGCGACTTCTCCGGCACATAGGCACGCACCCACAGCGGATCGGTAATGGCCAGCGTATAGGCCGGACGTAGTGGTGAAGCCATGTCGCCAGGTTCGAGGATGCGGTTGCGGATCACGCCATCAGCCGGCGCGTACAGGCTGGCATTGGCCAGATTGTATTTGGCCAGCGCCAGTTGGGCCTGGTCGGCCTTCAGTTCGGCCTTGGCTGCGGTGATATCCTCCTGGCGGGGCCCCTGGATGGCCAGGTTCAGCATCTCGGTCGCCGCCTTGACCCTTTCGCGTGCCGCCTTGGCCGCAGTCTCGGCATTGTCCGTTTGCTCCTTGGAGGCCAGATCCTGCATGCTCAGCTTGTGCAGGCGCTGGTAGGTACGCCTGGCATCCTCGGCCTGGGCCTCGGCTGCGGCCATATCAGCGCGGGCCTTGCGGATATCCTCAGGACGGGTCCCGGCCAGCAGGCGGTCCACGATCGCCTGCTGGGCCTCGACTTGCGCAGCGCTACGATCCGCCACCGCCTGAAAACCCGTAGTCTCGAGCTGGGCCAACAGTTGTCCCTTGTGCACCCGATCCCCTTCCTGGACCAGCATGCTGGCGACACGTTCGCTGTCATTGAACGCCAACTCGACCTCGCGCGTATCGACGTTGCCGTACAGGTGCAGATCACCGCCCGTCGCCCTTTCGCCGTGGTCGTGCCACAGCCAAATGCCGAGCGCGCCGACCACCAACAGTAAGACAATCGATATACGCAGAACTTTCTTGTTCATAGCCATCCCCGTTTACAGGTCTGTCGAACGCCGACCTCCTCAGTGTAGCGAACAATATCCGCCCTCCAAGCCCCGCAGCTTTCTGAACAGGGATACCATCAGCTATGCTTGGCCCATGCCTGAAACGCCCTCACCCGAAACGATGCTGATCATCGGACTGATGTCCGGCACCTCCTGCGATGGTATCGACGCCGCCGTGGTGGAGATCGATGCGAGCGGGCGCGCGCGGCTTCGCCACTTCCAGACGACGCCGATGCCCGATCGCCTGCGAGAGCCTGCCCTGCGCCTGGCCGCGCCCGGCGTGCACGAGATCGATCCCATGGGTGCGCTGGACGTTTCCCTCGGGGAGGCCTTCGCCGAGGCGGCGCTGGCGGCCATCGAGGCCGCCGGCCTGGAGCGGGCGGCCGTCACCGCCATCGGCAGCCACGGCCAGACCATTCGCCATCGCCCCCAGGGTGTGGATGGCGGCCCGCCCTTCACGCTGCAGATCGGCTGCCCCTCGACAATCGCCGAACGCACCGGCATCACCACCGTTGCCGATTTCCGCCGCCGCGATATCGCTGCCGGCGGTGAAGGGGCGCCGTTGGTGCCGTTTGCGCACCGACAGCTGTTCGCCGAACCCGACACCGATATCGCCGTTGTCAATATCGGCGGCATCGCCAACATCTCCTACCTGGGCCGCGATGGTCGCGTCACCGGTTTTGACACCGGTCCCGGCAACATGGTCATGGATGCGCTGATGCTGGCCATCAGTGACGGCCGGGACAGCTTCGACAGGGACGGGGAACTGGCGGCGGCAGGCAGCGTGGATGCAGACCTGCTCGCAACATTGCTGGACCACCCCTTCTTCCGTCGCCGACCACCGAAATCCAGTGGACGCGAGGATTTCGGCCAGCCATTTGTCGATCGACTGCTGGCCGCACCGGAACTCAATGATGCCGATCGCATGGCCACAGCCTGCGAATTGACCGCCGGATCCATCGTCGAGGCACAGGCCTGGCTGCCTCGCCCGCCCGCCCGCTGGCATGTCTGCGGTGGTGGCAGCGCCAATCGTCAACTGATGGCTCGGCTCGCCGCGCTGCTGGCCCCGGCCGCCGTGGATACCACCGAAGCGCATGGTATCCCTCCCGAGGCGGTGGAAGCGTTGAGCTTCGCGCTGCTGGCCCGGCACACGCTGCTGGGGCTGGCCAACACCGAGGCGGCCGTCACCGGAGCTCGTCATGCCGTATGCGGCGGCCATATCGCTCCGGGCCGCAACTGGCCGGAACTTATCGATCGCATTCGACAATGGACCCGATCACCCACGGCATAAGCGGCGCAGCACTGGCCCGCGCCTTTCCGAAAAAGCCGCTGCCACGGACGCAGGTGCTGCTGCTGATAGCCTTGGCCATGGCCCCGGACATCGATTACGTGCTGCACTGGTTCTCCGACGAGCTGTATCTCGAACATCACCGCGGCATCACGCATTCGATCCTGATGCTGCCGCTGTGGACCTGGCTGGTGGTCAGCCTGCTGCCCAAACGCCGCGAACAAAACCCAATCCTGCCCTGGCTGATCGCTGCGGCCCTTGGCCTGCACATCCTGCTCGATGTCATCACCTCGTTCGGCACCATGATCCTGGCGCCGCTGTCCGATTGGCGGGCAACGCTGGATCTGGTGTTCATCATCGACCCGATTTTCACCGGCCTGATGCTGTTGCCGCTGCTGTTGATCCCGTTCAGCAAGAGACTGGCCCGGCCTCTGGCGGCGGCCAGCCTCGCTTTGATGTTTGCCTACATCGGCCTGTGCGCCTGGAATCACCAACGGGCCATGGCGTTTGTGGAAAAAACCTGGCCGGATGCGCCGGTCAAGGCGGCTTTGCCGCTACCGTTCTCGCCCTTTAACTGGCAACTGATCGCCGCCTGGCCGGATCATGATATGGATGCCGCCGTCAACCTGCTGCCATCATTCCGGGGCACCATGCCCTGGTTTCCCGCTTCATTGACCGGCCCCTACGCCCGCTACCTGCATCCGCCCGGACAGCTGCAGTGGCGCAAGCTTGCGGCCATGACCGAGGCCAATGCCCCCGACTCCATCCCGGGCATGGCCTTCTACCGCTGGTTCGCCCGTTTCCCGGTGGTGCTGCATGAAGGGCCGCTCAGGCGCGAGTTCGGCGATCTGCGCTTCGGTGCCGGCATGCCAGACGCGCCTCCCGCTTTCTCGCTGCACATCGACCTAACACCCAAACCCCGGGCCTGGCTGATCTGGCACGGCGGCTACAAGACGCCGCTGCACTGAGCAGCGGCTAGCCGCCCTCGCGGAAATCAGGGTACAGCAGCATGCCGCCGTCGACCGGTACGGTGATGCCGGTGATGTAACTGGCAAGATCGCTGCACAAAAAGGCGATGACATGGCCAATCTCGTCAGACTCGCCGACCCGACCCATGGGTATCTTCTGGTCCAGGTCGGCCAGGCCACGCGGATCCTGCCAGACATTGGCGTTGATCGGCGTCTTGATGGCGCCGGGAGCGATGGCAATGACCCGGATGCCCGATGCCGCTTCCTCCTGCGCCAGGGTCTTGCTGAACATGCTCAGGCCCGCCTTGGCACTGGTGTAGGCGCTGTAACCGGCCCACGGAATGAATTCGTGCACGGAGGTGGTGTTGATGATGACGCCGCGTCCCTGCCGGCGCATGCGCGTCACTGCCTCGCGGGCGCAGTAGTAGGGGCCGACGAGATCGACCTCGACCACCTGCCGCCAGGCGGGGATGTCGCTGTCGGCGCACATGGCGCGGGAGCCATCGGTGCCGGCATTGTTCACCAGGATATCGATGCCGCCGAGCTCACGATCCACGCTGTCGAACAGCGCGGTCACTTCATGCATATCGGACACATTCTCCAGCCGGACGATCACGGCCTTGACGCCAAAGGCCTGTGCCTGTGCCGCTATCTGTGTAGCAGCCTCCGGCCGCTCGCGATAGGTGATGGCGATATCGGCCCCAGCCTGGGCCAGCGATTTCGCCGTGGCCGCCCCCAGCCCGGAATCGCCGCCGGTGATCAGGGCCCGGCGTCCTTTCAGATCGATGGCAATCATGATACCCCCTTGGTCTCGCCGGTCAGCAGCACCTCGTAGGTCTCCGCCTCCCAGGCCTGTTCATCCAGCCAGAAGAATGTGAACTGGATGCGCGTGCCGGCCGTCATGTCGGTGACCGGCAATTCGGCCACGTGCACACCGAGTCCGGTGTCTCGGGTATCGATATCATCGATATTCTGCCAGCCATCCGTGCCCCAATGCACCCTGGCCGGCTGCCGCAGGGCGATCGTCAGGCCGTTGCCGGCGCGCACGTGTCGCGGCCGGTAACGCGGCCCCCAGATATCCTTGTCGATATCGGGGCGCAGGCCGCCGTAGCGAGTCCATGTGGCGGCCGGCCGATCGACCGGATACCCGAGCGTGCGGCTGTAACAGAGCTTGATGAATTCGCTGTGCGCCCACACCAGCGGCATGGCCGAACCGCTCGGCCGCCCCGGCTGCAGGTGTTGTTCGGGCACCGGCGCCTTGTCCCAGACCTGTTCGGGCAGCAGGCCACCCGGACCGGTCATGGCCATCATCGCCTCCAGGTAGGGTATGACATCCTCACCGGCCACCAGGGCATAATGGCCGCGTTCTCCGGTCAGCAGCGGCCAGCCGCGGCCGATACCGGTGCCGTCGAACGGACTGCCGTCGGCATGCTCGCCGTAGCCGTCACCGTTGTAGCGATGCCATACCGGGCCACTGGGCGTGTCCGCCTTCAGCAAGGCATCGACGACGTGCAGGGTATCGGTGATGCATGGATTATCGGCGCGGCGCAACCCGAAACGGACCAGTTGCAGAAAATCCGTGGCGACCTGTTCGTCGGCCGGCAGATCCGGATCCAGGGCGCGGTTTTTGATTAGCACATGCTCGGAAAACACGCCTTCGTGCACGAGCATATCGGTCGGCGCCGTGCGGATATAATAGCCGCCGACTCCGAGCCTGCCGGCCAGGGCCGTATCCCGTACATAGGTCCAGTCCTCCAGGCGGGCATTCCAGTAATCGGCCATCTGCAGCGCCAGATCCCGTGCCGCGCCGTCGAGAAAGCCACTGCCCTCTACCAGGGCCGCGATGGCGATGGCCAGTGTGAAGGTATTGACGCCGGGATCCTCCTCCCAGCGGTCCTGCCCCGTGGCCGGCCCCTCGCGCACTATGAAGCTGAGCGCGCGGCGGACCATATCGTGAACCGGGACCCCATCCAGGGCATCACGCGCCTGCAACGCCGAGGCGAGCAGGACCGGAAAGGCCGCCTCGTCCAACTGGATGCCCTGCCAGAACGCCTTGCCACCGAGCCACTGGTTCTGCAACCAATGCCCGTCCTGCTGTTGCGTCGCCATCAGGTAGCGCAGCACGTCGCGGGCATCATCGAGCGCTCCCATGGCCACCAGGGCGCCAGCCGTCTCCACCAGATCTCGGCACCAGACCAAATGGTAGCCGCCCCGACTCTGGCTGTTCTCGCCCCATGGCACTGCCAGGCTGGCCACCGCTGCACCGCAGTAGGTACGATCCTGATGCACCTTAAGCACCATGCCGGACAGCGCCAGCATCCGCTGCATATCGGGCGGCAGGCCGGTGAGCCGATCGTTGCCCAGCCATGCCTCCCAGCTGCGGCACTGCTGTGCCCACACGGCGTCGAAGTCCTCAAGCAGCGCCGAATGCGCCAGCGTTGCTGCCGAGCCCATGCTGGTCCCGAAACCAAGCGCCAGCGTGGCAACGGTGGGCAATTCCCCCATCATGCTCACCGCACCCGGTCCGGCAGCATTGTATTGCCATGTCATGCGACCGTGACGGGCGAAATCCTGCCAGCCGTCGCTCGCCTCGAGACAGCCGACTGAACAGCGCTTCCAGGCATCCTCGCCCTGCGCATCGGCTGCCAGCAAGGCCAGCCCAAACGGTCCCTGCTCCGCCCACAGCACCCCACGACCGTTGTGCCGGCCGACATAGGCCAGGTTGTTTTCGGCATCATCTCCCAGACGGGCACCGAGCAAGGCATAGGGAAGCAGGCCGGCGTCCCCATCCAGACGGTAACGCAGCAATAATACATCGCGCTGCTGCGAGGGACAGATGTGCATGGTAAAGGTAAAGCGTGCATGGTGATGCACGATCTCGATCGCCGGCACCCCCGGGCTGGGCAGACGCAACTCGTAGTGTCCCAGCCGGCGCAGCTCCACCCAGAAACCGCAATCATCGGCGATGATGAAGCCGAGGTCCCGGATCTGGGGAATATCGATGCGCGGATAGTAGGTCTCGGTGACGATGCCCTGGGCGATGGTAAACCACAGACGGGCGGAGCCGAGGCTGGTGCCGACCATGTCCTTGCCGGCGTGGGCCCATGTCGGATGGGCGTTAACGGATGCGGGGGCCTGCATGCCTTGTTGCCGCTTTAGGCGGCCCGCCTGAACTCAGACACCCGGCGAACCATCGAGAAACTCCATATCCTGCCAAAGATTGGTCGGATGACCCTCGGCGTCACGGAAACGCAGGCTTTGCTGCCTGGGCACCATGCGGTGGGCCCGACCATAGCTGTCCTCCTGCACCTCGGAGTCTTCGTCGGCGGACAGGATCATCAGATCCTCGTCGAGCACGATGTCGGTAATCTCGTACATCTGCCCCAGATATCGGACCCGACAGCCGATCAGCCCCCGCAGCGCCTGCGCATCATGGATCAGCTTCTGCAAGGCCACCTGACGCATGCCTGTCTCCTGCTCTGGCGATTACCGCCTGTTCATCGATCACCATAGAAAGCGGGGGCGTTGCCGTCAATGACGGTCGCCGTGACGTCCGTGGCGTCACCGACTAGGTTTGCGCGAATCCTTGTATCCAATGGGAAGGAGGCTGGCATGCACAAGGTGTGGACGCTGATCACCACCACCAGTCCGCTCGGTATCCCGCTGCTGCGCTGGGGAGTGGCGCTGTTGGTGCTGTTCGCATTCATCGTGGCCCAGCGTATGGCCGTCCGCGCCTACCACCGCCTGACGCAAGCCCTGGCCGAGCGCACGGAAAGCCGGCTGGATGACCTGCTGTTCGCGGCGGCCGAAAAGCCGGCCTACTGGCTGATCCTGCTGCTCGGCATCCTGGTTACGGTGCATGTGCTCAACCCGCCCAGAAAGGATTTCCCGTTGCTGGATCCGCTCGACCACGGCGTACGCATTGCCGCCATCGTGCTGGCGGTATGGTTCCTGTGGCGACTGATCGAGGGAAGCGCGGCGCACCTGGCCTCGCAGACCGGGCATGCCGGGGAAGCGATGGTCGATACCCAGATCGTGCCGTTCATCGCCAAAACCCTCAAAGCCTTCCTGGTCATCACCGGCGTACTGGTCATCGCCCAGAACCTCGGTTACTCGATCTCCGGCCTGATCGCCTCCCTCGGCATCGGCGGCATCGCCGTGGCCATGGCGGCGCGCGATACCATTGCCAATATCTTCGGCTCGCTGATGATCCTGATCGACCGCCCCTTCTCCATCGGCCACTGGATCAGAACCAAGGATTTCGAGGGCGTGGTCGAGCAGATCGGCTTCCGCTCCACGCGCATCCGCACCTTCTCCAAGACCCTGGTCAACGTGCCGAACTCGATCCTCGCCAACATGGTCATCGACAATATCGATGCCATGCCCAAGCGCCGCGTATCCATGCGCATCGGCCTGACCTACGACGCGCCGCGGGACAAGCTACAGGCCGCCATCGACGGCATCGAAGCCATCCTGAAGGCCCATACCGGCATCGACCAAGATTTCTCGATGGTGCGTTTCGACGAGTTCGCCGACTCCTCGCTGTCCATCCTCCTGTACTATTTCACCAAGTCGACACGCTGGGATGAGCATCTGCAGGTACGCCAGGAGGTGAATCTGCAAATCATGGCCCTGCTGGAAAAACTCGGCCTCGATTTCGCCTTTCCGACGCGCACCGTGTATATCCAGCAGAACACGCCGGCCGAAGCCGGGAGCGAGGCCTAGGTCATGCAGCGCGCCCTGATCGTGCTCGGTATCGTGCTGCTGCTGGCGGGGCTGGCCTGGCCATGGTTGTCGCGACTGGGGCTGGGACGATTGCCCGGGGACATCATGATCGAGCGTGCACATGTCCGTTTCTATTTCCCCATCGTCACCAGCCTGCTGATCAGCCTGATTCTCACCCTGATCATGTGGCTATGGCGCAAATAAGGGACTGGAACAAGACATATCATGTCACATTTTAGTGTGCATTGGCTCACATCCACCAACCGGGCGACCTCCTACCTTGGCCCGCGTGGACAGCTACGGGATGCCACTTGGCACCGGCCATCCACAGAGGCCCAATCCCAGGATTGGCGCAAAGGAGACCAACGATGAAGAAGACACAGATCAATCTCGCGCTGAACGCGCTGGCCCTGGCCGGCATGCTCGTCTTCGCAAGCCAGGCGGCCAATGCCGCATCGATTTCGGACTCGTCCCCGGATCCGACACCCGCCGCGGTGCACAGCGCGCAGTCTGTCGCCGATGACGCAACCCCGGATGTTGCGGATACCAACGAGATCGCGGACGTTTCGGACACCAACGAGATCGAGAACAACGTCGCTGATATCAGCGCCGAGGACATCAATCTCCCCGATGCATCCGAGGTCGAGGCGTCGACCGAGCTTGAGCAAGAGGGCCCGTCATCGAACTGAGGCCTGACAGGGTGCCCGCCGGCTCAGCCGGCGGGCACTTGCCGGTTTAACGAGCTATATGCCATATGTTGTTTCAGATTCACACAGTATCGTCAGAAGATTTATGCCAAGGAGATGCCCCATGATTCCATCCCATAAGCAGTCAACCCTGCTGGCCGCTGCCGCCGGCCTGACGATGCTGCTGTCCCTGTCCGTTCACGCCCCACAGGCCCATGCCCAGGAAACGCGCATCACTGCCAGCATCACCCCCTCCTACTACAGCGGCACCTACGGCACCAACACCAGGACCGACATCTTCTACCTGCCGCTCAACTTCCTGGCCCGTACCGGAAACCTGACACTGAAAGCCACCATCCCCTATATCCGCGTGCACAGCCAGGGTGCGATCATTGCCGGCGGCGCCGTCGTCGGCACCGGTGGCCAAGCGAGGACCACCAGCGGCCTTGGCGATATCTGGCTGGAGGCGCGCTACCGCATCCGTCTGGATAACCAAGGCACTTCCGTGTCGCCATACGTCAAGGTGAAGCTGGGCACAGCCTCCAAGTCCAAGGGACTAGGTACCGGCGCCAATGATTACGAGTTCGGTGGACGCTTCATCACCCGCATCGGCAGACGCGTTTATCCCTTTGCCCAGATCGGCTACCGCATCCTCGGCTCATCAGCCGGCCTCGCGCTGAACAACTTCATGACCTACCGGGTCGGTGTCAGTTATGTCGTCGATGCCAGGAACATCGGCACGCTGCTGTACGACGGCCACCAGTCCTCACAGCCCGGGCTGGCTGCCGCCTCGGAGCTGATCGGCGCCTGGAACTACCGCATCCGCCGCGACAGCGACCTGCAGGCATTCGCCCTGCTCGGCCTCAGCAACGGTAGCCCCGACTACGGCGGCGGAATCAGTTACCTGTATCATTTCTGAAGCATCAGAAGCATTGCATGGGCGTCTTTTTGCGCTTGTACGAAGTACGAGGGAAAATCCGGGCTTGTCCGGCTGCTGACAACGGATTCTGACCCATCGATGTCGGCGGGCTGGCGGCGGCAACCTTACCAAACACCTCAGCCGCCGCTAGCCTCACCCCGATGAAACCGCTGGTCGATGCCTACGTGGACGGCGCCTGTTCCGGCAACCCCGGCCCTGGCGGCTGGGGGGTGCTGCTGCGTACCGGCGGCCGCGAAAAGGAGTTGTACGGCGGAGAGGCGGCGACCACCAACCAGCGCATGGAACTCACCGCCGCCATCGAGGCTTTGAAGGCCTTGAAAAAACCGTGCCGCATCACCATCCATTCGGACTCGAAATACGTGGTGACCGGCATGACCGAATGGATCCGTGAATGGAAACCCCGTGGCTGGAAAACCGCGGCCAAAAAGCCGGTGGCCAACCTCGAACTGTGGCAACAGCTTGACCAGCTGGCGGCCAGGCACGAGGTACGCTGGCAATGGGTCAAGGGCCATGCCGGGCATGCGGAAAACGAACGCGCCGATGCCCTGGCACGCTGCGGTATACCCGGCTCCAAACCCGATTAGCCGGCAGCGGACCGTACCGTGATCGCTTGGCAACTGCTGGCGCTGGTCATCGTCGCCAATGGCGCAGCCCTGGCCGGGCGTTTGTTGTGCAGGCACCACGGTGCCTGGCCGCTCGATTTCGGCCTGACGTTACCGGACGGGCAAAGGCTGTTCGGCGATCACAAAACGATCCGGGGCGTGCTGCTGGCTGTGGCCTGTACCATTCCCGCCGCCAAGCTGCTGGGCCTGTCGGCGGCCACTGGCATCATCATGGCACTGGCTGCCATGGTGGGTGATGCTGTTGCCAGCTTCATCAAGCGCCGGCTGGCGATCGCCCCCGGCGGCATGGCCATCGGCCTGGACCAGCTACCCGAATCGCTGCTGCCGCTCGCTATCGTCGGCCCCACGCATGGTCTGTCATGGCTCGCCATCTTTGGCCTGGGCGCGGCTTTCGTCGTCTTCGAACTCGTCGCTTCCCGGCTTCTGTACCGCCTGCACCTGCGCAACCATCCGTACTAGCCCCCGCAGCCAGCACTCAAGCGCGGCGCAGCGTGTGCAGCGTGATCTCCGGCGGACAGTTGTAGCGCACGCCGACAACACTGGAACCACTGCCGTTCGAGGTATAGCCGCGCATGGTGTGATGCTGCCAAGCCCCGCGACAGACCCGTCGCGGTGCTTTGGCATTGTAGTACGGCGTCATACCGCCGGGCAGGCAGATCTGTCCGCCGTGCGTATGCCCGCACAACATCAGATCGAAACCGGCATGTGCCGCCTGCCGGAAGATCTCCGGTGAATGCGCCAGCAGCACCGAGGTCGCCTCAGGTGGAATCTCGGTCGCGGCCTTCTCCAGGTTGTCGACCCGGTAGTAATGTGGATCGTCGATGCCGGCCAGGTACAGCCTCTCCCCCTGGCGCTCGATATAGGTGGCCTCGTTCAACAGCAGGCGGATATCCAGCGCTTCCATCTGCGGCACCATCTCGATGAAATCGTGGTTGCCGAGGATACCGTAGACCGGCCCCTTCAGTTCGGTACGCAATCGGGCCAGGGCCTCGATAGTCGCCGCGAACGAGCCGTAGGTGCGGGCGCGGAAATCACCGGTGAGCACGCACAGGTCATATTCCAGACCCCGCACCCGTCCGATCAGGGCCTCGGTGATATCCGGGTGCATGTCCAGATGCAGATCGCTCAGCTGAAGGATGGTATAGCCATCGAAGACCGCCGGCAGGCGTGCCAACGCCGGCTCATGCCGGCGCAACTCGATGGCCGCGGCATTACGCAGGCCACGGCGGTATAACCCGGTCAAGCGCAATCCCAAGCGGATCAGGCTGTGAATCGAATACCAGTTTTCGATGTGAAAGAAGTTGCGTCCACGGCCGAAGATCTGCGTCACATGCTCGCGCTCGATGCCGAGGCGTTGGCGCAGGTGCAGCCTGCCTACGCGGTCGGCCAGGCGTTCGTACTCCTCGTTATTCATGGCGAGGCCGATGGCGTGGCGAACCGCCGGCCACCATGAAGCGGCGGAGAGGCTGTGGTGGTCAGCGGCGGAGCCTGGACTAGGCGTAGCGTCACCGGATGCCCGCTCTCCTCGGACCCCGCCAGGTCGATGTTAAGTTTCTGACCGGTATTGCGCAGGAATATTTCCAGGTGATCCCCTGGATGCACGTTCTCGGCGACAATGGTGCTCTGGCCGGTATCGTCCATACCGGTCTGCTCCTGGCAGCATAGATCGAGGTTTGATCTGACGACCAGGCCCTTGGCGTCGGTGCGACGCAGCGCCGATGCCGGCAGGCGCATGGGCCTGCCGTTGCGCAACACACGGATCCACACATCGTGGCGCTTGGGTTCGGGAGCAACCCTAGGCCGTACCTTGCCCGTCTGCAGAAAATCCTCGATGAAGCTAAGGTTTGCCAGGTTCAACGCCGGCGTGTGGTGGTTTCCGACTATAGCTACGTTGGGTACGCCGGGCAGATAGGCCGAAGAGGTGGCAACGACGAGATCGGAGCTGGCGAACGACTTGTCGGCCACGAACACATTCAACGCCTGCACCCCGGACAGCTCCTGGCCCTCGGCCTTATCCAGCCGCCACAAAAAATCACTGCCCGGCAGCATCTCGTTGGCCTGCAGATTGCCGTAGGGACTGACGCTGGCCAGATCCACCAGCAATTCGGCGGCGTTGGTGCCGAAATGCGGGGTGGACAGGAACACCACACGCCGGATCGGCCCGGGGCCGTGGCGCAGCAGGTATTGACGTACGATCAGCCCGCCCATGCTGTGGGCGACCACGTCCACCTGCTTGAAGTTACTGAGAAACCGCTCGAGCTGTTCCTCGACGACCTCCAGCGGCGGGTAGCGGAACAGGGCGATGCCGGTATTGTAGGTGAAATAGTAGATGTCGCGGTGCAGCCTCGTCTTGACCTTTTCCAGCTGCTGCGCGGCCGGCCAGGTAAACTGGCTTCCATTCCAGCCGTGAACCAGGATGATCGGCGGCGCCTGCGGGTATTCCGGCTCCTGCAACTTGTCGATGGCACGCCACTGCCCCCACAGTTCGGCAGAGATATCCTTGTGCCCGGTGGCGCAGCCGCCCAGCACCAGCATCGAGGCCAGCACCGCCGTCGCCCTGAGTATCGCGCGCATACAGCAATCCTTGCCCATCGGTGGCGCACTGCCAAGTACGAGGCACTTGGCAAAGTCCTGCTATTGTGGTGTCATATAATTATGAAGATGCTGTTTGATCTTTTTCCGGTGCTGCTGTTCTTCACCGCCTACAAGCTCTTCGGCATTTATGCAGCCACCGCCGTGCTGATGGGCGCTAGCCTCGCCCAGACGTTGCTCTTCCGGCTGGCCCGCAACCGTTTCGAAACCACGCATGTGATGGCCATGGTGATGATCATGGTCTTCGGCGGCGCCACCCTGCTGTTCCATAACGCCGCTTTCATTGAATGGAAGCCCACCGTGATCAGCGGCCTGTTTGCCGCGGCTTTGCTTGGGGCGCAATATCTGGCCGGACGCAATCTGATCGAGCAGTTCCTGGGCAAGCGCTTGACCCTGCCGGCCGAGATCTGGGATAAACTGAACCTCGCCTGGGCCGTCTACTTCCTGTTTACGGCCACGGCAAATGCGTTCGTGATCCTAAGCTTCGACACCTCGGTCTGGGTCAGCTTCCACACCTTTGGTATGTCGGCCATCACCGGCACCTTCGTGCTGCTGCAATCGTTGTACCTAGTGCGATACATGCAGGTCGAGCAGCCCGAGAGCGACTAAACTCTCTTTACCCATTCGCACAAAGGGCCGGAAGTTACCTCCCCCGGCCCTTTGGTCGTTATGGTGCAAAAACTGGCCACTCCGATCCGCTTTCCGCAACCGGGCCGAAACATCCGGTCGGCAACTTCTGAGCCTCGCCCTCCGAGCCCCGCTTGCCCCGTGTCTGCCAGGCATGCAGAGTGAATCCATGAAGTCCCGGGGAGGGCGCCATGCGAAAACTGATCTACCCGCTCATGCTACTGTGGCTGGCCAGCAGCATAACCGGCTGTGCCTCGATGTCGAAGAAGGATTGCGAAAATGCCAACTGGCATGCCATCGGCTACAACGACGGGGCCCGCGGCATCCAGCCCGGCCACCTGAACGTCTACAGCCAGCGCTGTGCCGAGTACAAGATCGTGCCCGATGCGGGCGCCTATCAGGCGGGCTGGAATGAAGGCATCCGCAGCTATTGCACCAGCACCAACGGCTACAATGCCGGCGCCGCCGGCCTGGCCTACAATAACATCTGCCCGGCCGACGTGGCACCGACCTATCTGGCCGGCTACCGCCAGGGCATCGACCAGTACTGCACGCCCGACAACGGCCTGCGCCAAGGTCTGCGCGGCTATCCCTACCGCGGCGTCTGCCCCGAGGATATGGCGGACGCTTTCCTGCAACGCTACCGCCTGGGCCGGGACGTACGCCGCGCTCGCGACGAACACCAGGGCATCGAATACAGATTGAGAAAGGTGCGTCAGGCCCTGGCCGACACGAAGGATCCGAAGCGTTACCACGAACTGCTGGAACATCTGGCTCATCTGCGCCATGAGGACGAGCACAGCGAAGTGACGCTGACGGCGCTGAATGCCTGCACCAGCGATGACTGGTTCAATGCGGGACTTTCCGACGGCGAGGACGGCCAGCCCTACCGTGCCGGCGCCATCGCCGATCTGTGCCGCAGCTACGGCAGCTACCCCGACCTCGCGGGCTACCGCGACGGCTGGCAGCGGGGCAACGTCCATTATTGCAGCTACGATTCGGGGGTGTATGCCGGCCAGGTCGGGCTGGATTACCACGATGTCTGCCACGGCCCCGGTTACCTGCTGTTCTGGGGCGGATACATGCAGGGGCTGGGACTGTTCCGTGCCGGCCGCTACGAGGGGCATGCGCGCCCGGTATATCCGCACGAGACGCGCCGGGCCCCACCTCCGCCGCATCACAAGCACCGCCGGCAAGGAAAAAACTCCCGGCAGAATCACAAGCCCAAGGCCAAGCAGAGCGAGGCGGCAGCGAAACCAGTCGCCGAACGCCCGGCAGAGCTTAGGCACAGGACTCGACGCATGACCAAGGAACAGCTCAGGCTGCTGCGAGAGCAGGAGAAGAAACGACGCCGGAGACACAGCGGCGAAGACTGACACCAAAGGCCGGGGACCCCCGGCCTTTTTCTTTTCCCGGACGGCTACGCATGCCCCCGATCTCCACCCATCCGGTTGGGCATCGCCCATACCGTGAAATCGTCATGAAATCGTCTTGTGCAATGGTTATGCACAGGAGGAGCACCTGCCCGGACAGGGCGTGGGTGCGCCGTGCAAGCAATACCGTCCGGAGGGGAAGTGGTCAGCGGGGCGTTCCAGTCGCTGGTTCAACGACAGGAATGACTGATCACGACAAAGGGGAGCATGCGAATCGATATCGGCATCGGACATCTAGGACGCATCGGCTTGCTGGTGATTGCGGGAGCGGCGATGCCGGCGCTGGCCGCTGCGGCACCGGCTGATCGGGTGGTGCTGGCGGACAACGACACGGTATTGGCCGCCTGGCAGCAATCGGCCGGCGGCGGAGCGCAACCGGAGCTGGTCAAACAGGATGATGGCGGCACCAAGATTGAATGGCATGGTGGCGTGACACTCGACAGGTACACCGACAGCGTCAGTGGCGGCACGCAGCTGACCCCCATGCGTTCGGGCAGTTATTACAAGGCGGACATCCACAGCGATTTGCGGGCGATCTCGCCGGCTGGGGATACGGCCTTCGCCCAGTTCTCCCTGACCAGCACCAACGACCGCTCCGTGCTGAGCAGCCACGACAGCCAGATCAACAGCCTGGTCATCGGCCGCTCAGGGCAGAACTATGATTTCCGCTTCGGCGACATATCGCTGGATCTGTCGCGTCTGGCGGGTAGCACGGGCGGCATGCGCGGCGTGCAGGCGCAGAGGCGGTTCGGCACGTCCACCGTCGTCTCCGTGGCCGACGGCGTATTGACACCGAGTTGGGAGGAACTGGACAGGGCCGTGCCGCGCACCCAATACCTGCGCCATGCCTATGCCATGAAGCTGGAGCAAGGTATCGGCGACGCAACACGCCTGTTCGTGACCCATGAGGGCTACTCGGACGACCCGAACACGATCGACAGCAGCAACGCCTTGTTGACGGCGGCATCGGCCTCGTTGACCACTGCCGGCTTCAGCTATCAGAAGAATGGCCTTAACATGACCGCCGAGGCGGCCACCAGCCGCTGGCAGGAGAAGGGACAAAACGCGCACGACAGCAGGGCCTACGCTGTCGATGCCACCTGGAGCGGCCAGAGCTACGGCCTGTACGGCGGCTACCACGATACCGGTGTCTACTACGCCTCCCTGCCAGGCCAGGCCGCACCGGGGATACGGGAGACCTTCGTCGGCGGCAACTGGAGCGCTGCGTCATGGCTGGCACTGAATCTGGATCTGCGCCGCTCGCAGAACAGGGTCGCGAATGCCATGGCCTCTGGATCGTCCACCCTGTCCTCGACGCGCACCGACACGGTGTCGGCCCAGCAGAGCATCACGTTCGGGCAACGGCTGCCTGGGCTGGGCCTTGGCTTGCGCCAATCGGTGTCCAACATCAAGAACAGCGACGGCTCTAGCAGCCGCACCGCGGAATACGGGGCCAACGTGTCGTATTCAGGGCAACGCTGGACCAGCGGCATCGGCTACGACCTGAACAGGATCGACAACGCGCTGGCACCGCAATCGGCGGGTAGGACACAGACGTGGACCGCCAATCTGGGAACGAACCTTGAGTTCGGCGGCGATGCCTCCACACCGCCTGCCTGGACGGCGAGCATGAATGTGACGGGCACCCTGCAGCGTTATAAGTCAGGCTTGGGCACCCGCTCCAACGGGAGCAGCTATGGCTTGCAGATGCATGTGCAGCGCGGCCAATGGTTCGTCCTCGATGCAAATTACGGCGAGGCCTTCGTAAGTTCACCGCTGGCCGGCGGACCCACGGTGCGCACCCGTACCTACAGCGTCAGCGCCGCCCATCCGTTCGGCGCCCAGAACGCCATCCGCTTCTATCTGAACAACAACGGCACCATCTCCGGTGCAGCCAACCAGCTCTACAGCGAGAAGCAGGTTGGCGCCGAGCTGGTTTACCAGCTATGACCTTACCACAGGGGGCTGCGATGCTTAACAGATCCGTCATGACATTGGCCATGCTCGCGCTGCTATCGGCGTTGGCCCCATTCCATGCCGCCCGGGCCGCAGAGCAACCCGGGGCGGCGCCCGCCGGTTCGGCAACGCAGGCCCCGGTTGACGGCACGGCTGCACTTGTGGCGAATCAGGCCGAGGCGGACAAGGTGCAACAGGCCCTGGACGAGATGATCCGCGCCTATGAGATGGGCAACATCGCCATGATCCAGAACAATATCGACCCGACCATGCTCGGTTATCAGCGTTTTCTGAACGGCGTGCGCCAGGACGTGCTGATGCTGAGGCAGATCAGGATCCGCCTGCTCAACACCCAGATCGTGGTGGGGCCGGACGTAGCGGTCGTGCAGACCGACTGGCAGAAGCGCTACTTCGCCGCCGCCAATCTCGCACCCGGTGAGTTCAGCGGGCACAGCATCATCCTGATGCACCGCGGCGAAACGGGCTGGCGCAT
>CAYRBJ010000027.1:0-24711 GCA_964422615.1 uncultured Zetaproteobacteria bacterium
CGGCTTCGACGGGCCCTGCGCCAATTCGCTCGATGCCGTGTCCGACCGCGATTTCATCATCGAGCTCTTGGCTGCCGCTGCCATCTGTGCGGTGCATCTGTCGCGCCTGTCCGAAGAGTTGATCCTGTGGATGAGTGCGCAGTTCGGCTTCATTGAGCTGCCGGATGCCTTCTGCACGGGCAGCTCGATCATGCCGCAGAAGAAGAACCCGGACATGCCGGAGCTGGTACGCGGCAAGACCGGGCGCATCATCGGCGGCCTGGTGGCGATGCTGACCGTCGTCAAGTCGCTGCCGCTGGCGTACAACAAGGACATGCAGGAGGACAAGCAGGCGGTGTTCGATGCCTTCGACAGCCTCGAGGGCGGCCTGCGCGTGTTCGCCGATATGCTGCCCGGCATGACCGTGGATGCCGCGGTCATGCATCGGGCCGCCGCCGCCGGCTTTTCCACCGCCACGGATCTCGCCGACGCCCTGGTGCGCGCCGGCGTGCCGTTTCGCGACGCGCATGCCATCGTCGGCAAGGCGGTGGCGCTGTGCATCCGCGAGGGCGTTGCCCTCGATGCGCTGACCGATGCCCAGTGCGCTTCCATTGACGCGCGGCTCGCCGGGGATATGGTGCGGGCATTGTCGGTCGAGGCCTGTGTGGCCGCGCGCGACCACATCGGCGGTACCGCCCCCGCCCAGGTCAGGAAGCAGTGTGCCGCCTGGCGCCGCCGTCTGGAGGAAGAACATGCGTAAATGGCTGAATCCCGTCGCCGTGCTCGCCACAACGCTCGTGATCGCGCTGGCCCTGGCCGGCTGCGGCCGCAAGGAGCCGCCGGTGCCGATGGCCGAATCGGCGCCTCCGGTGATCGTGTCGATGACGCACGCCGTGCACGTCAATGTGCTGGCGATCGACGTGGTGCTGAATGGTGGCGGTGCCGGCGGCGTCGGCTACCAGGTTGACCGCGCGCCCATCGATCCGTACTGCAATTGCCCCGGATTCTGGCGTCGCTACCAAACGCAGCCGGCGCAACCGTCGCTGGCCGGCGTCCATACCAAGATACTGCTCGATCTCAGGGGCGGCACCATCGCCTATGCCTTCCGTATACGGGCCGTGGACGCCATCGGCCGACTGGGGCCGTGGAGCAAGATCATCCGCGCCCGCTCCCAACTGAACGTACCCGAGTAGGCTTGGGGTGAAGAACGCGCAGCCGCGCCTGGACAGCCTCGGCCCCTACCCGTTCGAGCGCCTGTCCGCCCTGCTGGCCGGTATCCGGCCACCGGCGGGGCTGGAGCCGATCGATGCCGGTGCCGGTGAGCCTCGGATGTTGTTGCCCAGTTTCGTGCGCCCGGCGCTGGAAGCGAACCTCGACGGCTTCTCGCGCTATCCGACCACGCGCGGCTCCGAGTTCCTGCGCCAGGCCATCGCCGACTGGCTGATGCGCCGCTACGACCTGCCTGCTCTGGATGCCGGTACGCAGGTGCTTACCGCCAACGGCACGCGCGAGGCGTTGTTCGCCGTAGCCCATGCGCTGGTTAACCCTGAGGCGCAGGCGAAGCCCTACGTGTTGATGCCCAATCCGATGTATCAGATCTACCTGGGGGCGGCGGTCACCGCCGGGGCCCGGCCGTGGCTGATGCCATGCGTGCCCTCTTCAAATTTCGGCCCGGACTGGCAGTCGGTGCCCGGGTCGGTGTGGGCGGATGCGTCCATGATCTACGTGTGCTCGCCGTCGAACCCCACCGGCTGGGTCGCCGGTCGCGACGACTATATCCGTTTGCTGGAGCTGGCCGAGCGGTATGACTTCACCATCGTTGCCGATGAATGCTATTCCGAGATCTACCGTGATACGCCGCCGGTGGGGCTGCTGCAGGTGGCGGCCGAGACGGGGCGTGGCGATTTCGCGCACTGCCTGGTGATGAATTCGCTGTCCAAGCGCTCGGCGCTGCCGGGGCTGCGCTCCGGCCTGATCGCCGGCGATGCCGGGCTCATCGCGCGCTTCGCCAGGCTGCGCAGCTACACCGGGCCGGCCACGCCCCTGCCGTTGCAGCGCATCGCCGCCGCGGCCTGGGATGACGAGACGCATGTCGAGACGCACCGAATGATCTTCCGCGAATCCCTGGCCGCCTTCTTCGACGCCTGGGGCGAAGGCAGCCCTCCGGCAGGTTCGTTCTTCGCCTGGCTGCCGGTCGGCGATGACGAGGCCTTCGCCCGCGCCGCCTTCGCCGAGCAGGCGGTGACGGTGCTGCCCGGTTCCTATCTGGGGTCGGCGCACGGCGATGCCGTCAATGCGGGCACGGGCTACATCCGCGCCGCGCTGATCGATGGCCCGGCCAGGGCGGCCGAGATGGCCCGGCGTCTGCGGGCCGTCGGGGCGCAGTGATGCAGATTCCGGCCCATGTCGAGGATGAGATCCGCCGCCGTGCCGCGGCGGGCGGCACTTTCAATGCCTATATCTACGATACGCGCATCATGCGCGCCAAGCTTGCGGAACTGGCCGGCATCATGCCGGCCGGCGTGGAGTTGTATTATGCGATGAAGGCCAACCCGCATCCGGCCTTCCTGGCGGCGGCACGTGACGCGGAGGGTATCGAGATCGCCAGCTTGGGGGAGGCCGAAAAGGCCGTGGCCGCAGGCTTTGCACCGTCACAACTGATCTTCACCGGCCCGGGAAAGAGCCCGGAGGAGCTGCACTGGAGTGTGGCCAACGGCGTGCGCACGGTGCACCTCGAATCCCTGGCCGAGGCGCACCGGCTTGCGGGGATCGCCGCCGGGCTCGGCAAGGTCCAGGACGTGCTGTTGCGCATCAACGCCAATTTCGATATCCACGAGGCGCAGACGACCTTCTCCGGCGGCTCCAAGAAGTTCGGCATCGACGAGGAGAGGCTCGATGCGGCGCTGCCGCAGATCCTGGCCCTGGATCACCTGAACTTCCGCGGCCTGCACGTCTATGCCGCCTCCGGGGTGCTGAATGTGGCCGATCTGCTGGAGAACTGCCGCCTGGTGTTTGCGATGACCCGGCGCATCGAGGCCGCCTTCCCCGGCGTGCGCTGCGACATCATCGATTTCGGCGGCGGCTTCGGTGTCGATTACCTGGAAACGGGCCATGACTTCGACCCGGCCGCCTATGCCGAAGGGCTGGCGGCACTGATCGATGAGTACGGCTTCGCGGGAAGGCGGTTCGTGCTGGAGCTCGGACGCTATCTGGCCGCCGATTCCGGCTGGTTCTGCACCGAGATTCTCGATATCAAGGAAAGCCGCGGCAAGACGCAGGTGGTGTGCGCCGGCGGCATCAACCATTTCCGCCGCCCGGCCGCACTCGCCATCAACCATCCGCTGGCCATCGTGCCCATGCACCGCCCCAGGCTGTTCGGCGGCCAGCAGAGCGTGCACCACGACCAGGTCTACTTCGGCGGGCCCTTGTGCACGGGTGCGGACAAGCTGGCCAACGACGTGGATGTCGAGCATGCCGAGATCGGCGATATCGCCGTGTTCGGCCTGGCCGGCGCCTACGGCCTGACGATGTCCAACATCGAGTTCCTCAGCCACGCCCGCCCCGAGGAGATCGTCCTCGCCTGACCCCGGAGGCCGGGGAGCCTAGCAGTAGACCAGGTCGGTGTGGCCGAAGCCCTTGGAATAGTCGAGCACGGAGATCACCGTCGGCGTCAGGCGAAAGATGCGTATCTCGTCCGGGGTCGGCATCTTCACCGGCAGGGGCTTATGCCCGGGATACTTCGACGGCAGCAGGCGCAATATCCTTTCCGCCTCGGCGCGGTCGGTCACCGCCTCGGCGTGCGCGGCCATGGACAGGCCGGTGATGGCCATGATATCCGGCGTGTCGTGATCGATGGTCAGCGACACCCGGTCGTCGCGCGCCAGGTTTCCCGCCTTCTGGCTGTCCAGGCCGCACAGGAAGTAGATCGTCAGGCCTTCGTTGACGTAGCCGACGGTCGTCGCCTGCGGCCAGCCGTCCGCCCTGAGCGTGGCAAGCGTCATGATGCGGTGGCTGTCCAGCAGTTGCAGGATCTTGTTTCTGATCTTCTCGTCCATTGTCTCCTCCATCGTTGCCGGCCGCAGCCGGGGTGAGGCTGGGTAGAGTCTAGACGCTTCCGCCTGGCGGCTGTTGCCATCCGCGGATTTTATCGACCGCCCTTGCGGGTCCGGCCGCATCGGGCCAAGGTTATGTATGTGACCGCACACCATCACCAGCCCGAATGGTTCAACAGCATCAGTCATTTGATCGGGGCGGTGGCGGCAATGGCGGGCATGGTCGTGCTGGTGGTGCTGGCCTCGCTGCAGGGCAATCCGTGGAAGATCGTCAGCTTCAGCATCTACGGTACGACGCTTGTGCTGCTGTTCACCGCCTCGGCCCTGTTCCACAGCCGCCCCGGCCACCCCTTGCTGCAAAAGCTCGACCATTATGCCATCTACCTGCTGATCGCCGGCACCTACACCCCGTTCGCGCTGGTGACGCTGCACGGTGCCTGGGGCTGGTCCATCTTCGGCGCCATCTGGGGGCTGGCGCTGTTGGGCATCATCATCGACGCCGTGATCAAGGGCGGGCGGCGCCTGTGGCCCGTGGTCATCTACCTGGTGATGGGTTGGCTGGCCCTGGTGGCCCTGAAGCCGCTGCTGCACGCCCTGCCCCTGGCGGGCTTCATGTGGCTGCTGACCGGCGGCCTGTTCTACACCGTCGGCGTGATCTTCTACGCCCTGGATTCAAGGCGACGCTACTTCCACGAGATCTGGCATCTGTTCGTGCTGGCGGGCAGCGTCACGCATTATTTCACCATACTGTTCTATGTCGATTAACCCCGACCAGCGGCCGATGCCGGAACGCGGGAAGCTCGCACCAAAGTTGGCATTACCATCGGCCCGTTTTTTCGCTAGGGTTGGCATTGACGAGTCCGTCGGGAAGAGGTTGGCATGCACCATCTGCAGCAAGTGATCGAACAGGCATGGGAAACGCGCGCTGACTGGAGCGCGGCCAATGTGACCCCCGAGGTCCGTGATGCCATCGAGCAGGCCATCAATCTTCTGGATTCGGGCGGTGTGCGCGTGGCCGACAAGGATGAGCACGGCCACTGGGTGACCAATGAGTGGCTGAAGAAGGCCGTGCTGCTGTATTTCAAGCTGCACGACAATGTGCTGATCCGCGGCAGCGCCACCAACTACTTCGACAAGGTGCCGCTGAAGTTCGCCAGCTGGGGCGACGCCGAATTCCGTGTCGCCGGTATCCGCGTGGTGCCGCCGGCCACCGTGCGCAAGGGCGCGTTTATCGCCCCGAAGGCCGTGCTGATGCCGTGCTTCGTCAATATCGGCGCCTATGTCGATGAGGGCACGATGGTCGACACCTGGGCCACCGTCGGTTCATGCGCCCAGATCGGCAAGAACTGCCATATCTCCGGCGGCGCCGGCATCGGCGGCGTGCTGGAACCGATCCAGGCCAGCCCGGTGATCATCGAGGACAACTGCTTCATCGGCGCCCGCGCCGAGGTGGCCGAGGGCGTGATCGTGCGCGAGGGCTCGGTGCTGTCGATGGGCGTCTATCTGGGCAAGTCCACGCGCATCATCAACCGCGCCACCGGCGAGACGCACTACGGCGAGGTGCCGCCGTATTCGGTGGTGGTGTCCGGCTCCATGCCCGGCAAGTCCGGCGGCCCGAACCTGTACTGCGCCGTCATCGTCAAGCAGGTCGACGCGCAGACCCGCAGCAAGACCGGCATCACCGAACTCCTCAGGGAATAGTCCCTAGCCTTCCGGCGCGCTCCAGGCGGCGAGGAACGGCCCCAGGTGCGGGCGGGATTTCGCCTCCTCTTCCAGGTAATTACGCACCCCCAGGATTGCCCGCGCATAGGCGTTTTCGCTCAAGGCGCCCGTGAATAGCTGCCAGCGCAGGAACATCAGCAGGGTGGAGCAGAGGTCCCCAGAACTTGTTCGTGCCAGTAAGCGGGACAGCCGTGGGTCAGAGCCCTTTTATGGTCGCGTTCATTGAACGCCGGGGGTTCAGAAACGATAAAGCAACTCCAGCATGTGAAAATCGGCGCCAATCGTGGAGGAGCTGTAAAGGGCGGCGTCGGAGTAATGCAGAAAGCGGTAGCCAATCCCGAAGTGTCCATACAGCGGCACACCGAAGCCTGCGGTCAAGGCGAATTGCAGAGGTCCGCCGAAGTCCTGCTGTGCATAACGGTATCGGGACATCGCCGCCAGTCCGGCACCTGCGTCGGCATAGAACCGACCGTCTCGCGAGGCGATGGCAAGCACAGGGATAACGGAAGCGACGACGGCGGTTTTGCCCGCGCCCCGAAAGATGCCGATGCTGGTCAGCAGCCTCGTCTCCAGTCCCAGGCGCGAGGCGATTTGGTACGCCTCGGGCAGGCGGAACGTGCCCATGACATCATATTCCTCAAACGATACCGGCTGCACCTTGCCGAGCACGCGCTGATCGCTGACTTTTGCACGTATGGCGATGTTGAGCAGCTTGAGATCGGCTGCGTAAGCGGGCCGTGCGCAAACCACAAGCATGGCCAGCATGGCCAGCATCGGGTAGCGCCGGCGGTGCTGACTGCGCATTCGTGCAGAAATCGATTTCGGAAGCTGTTTCATTCCTCATTGACTGTAGACCATGCGCGTTTGATCGCGAGCGGCTGCTATTAGCCTTCGGCCGCATCCCAGGCGGTGAGGAACTCGGCGAGATGGGGGCGGGATTCGGCCTCGGCCTGCAGGTAGTTGCGCATGCCGAGCACGGTGCGCGCATAGGCGCCGTCGGTCAGCGCACCCGAGAAGCGCTGCCAGGCGAGCAGGATCAGGGCGGTGGTCAGCACGTCCGTCTCGCAATAGTTGCGGATGGCCTCGATGTCCCCGGCCTCATACAGACCGCGCACGTCGGCGCCCGAGGTGTCGAGCTTTCCAGGTAATCCCAAGACCGCGGCGATCTCGTCCATGGAGCAGCGGGCCGAGGCGCCGTAGTCGGAGAGCACCTCCATCAGGTCCATGTGGTAGGTCGAGTTGTAGCGGGTATCGTAGTTGGTCCACTTGTCGCCCTCGGAGAACCAGCGCGGGCAGGCCACACCCTGCACCATGGCGCGGTGTTTGAGCACCGGCACGTCGAAGCCGCGGCCGTTGTAGGACACGAGCTGCGGGGCGCGGGACTGGATCAGGCCGAAGAAGCCGTCGACGAGCTCGCGCTCGTCGGACTTCACATCGCCGCCGCTGCCCACGCGCTTCAACACAAGCTCCGAGCCTTCCTCGCCGGGCTCGCGCGTGAACTGCACGTAGCTGATCGCCACCACCCGATGGAAGGGCTGGCGCGGGAAATCGTTGCGCCCGTCGGTCTTTTCCAGGAAGTAGGCGGAAAGCGCATCGCGTGCCTCGGCATCGCTCAGCCCGGGCTGGCGCAGCAGGCGACGGGCCGCATCGGCATCGACCACGGTCTCGATATCGAACACGAATACATCACGGCGCATGGGTATCCTCCCGGGTCTTCTGTGGGCGGCGGAAGCCGAGGCTGGGTCGCTCTCCCAGCAGCCAGGCACCGACAAAGAATACCGCCATGCTGCCGCCGATGGCGGCCGTGAGCCAGGCTGCCTGCGGCCACTTGTCGGTGGTCGGGAAGGGCCAGGCATGCTGCAGGCCCACGATGGCGGCCAGCATCGCCAGGCTGGCCAGCACGGCGCGGCCGATGCGGGCGAGGCTGGCGGCATCGAACACGGTGCCGTGCAGGCGGCGCACCCGCAGTACCAGCATCGTCACGTTGGCGAAGGCTGAGAGCGACGTGGCCAGGGCCAGTCCGACATATCCGAACGGGCGCATCAGCAGCACGGCCAGCACGATGTTGATGCCGACGGCGATAGCGGCGTAGCGCGTCGGGGATTTGGCGTCCTTCTCGGCGTAGCAGGCGGCAGAGAGCACACGCACCCAGCAGAAGGCCAGCAGCCCGATGGCATAGGCCTGCAGCGTGTGCGCCGTGGCCAGGGTGTCGGCATGGGTGAAGCGGCCACGCTCGAACAGCACGCCGATGATCGGCTCGGCCAGCCAGAAGGCGCCGACGATGGCGGGCAGGGTGATCCAGGTCATCCAGGCCAGGCCGTGGCGCAGGTCGCGGCGAGCCTCCTCGTGCCGGCCGTGGGCAGCGTGGTCGGATAGGGTCGGCAGCAGTGCCGTACCCATGGCGATGCCGAACAGGGCCAGCGGCAGCTGCACAATGCGGTCGGCGTAGTACAGGTAGGAGACGGCGCCGGTCGGCAACAGCGTGGCCAGGATGGTGCCGATCAGGATGTTGATCTGCACCGCCGCCACGCCGAGCACGGCCGGACCGAACAGGCGCAGGGTGCGCCCGATCGCCGGAAGGCGCGGATGCCACGCGAATCTCGGTGTCCAGCCGATGCGCTTCAGCGCCGGCAGCTGGATGCCCAGCTGCAACGCGCCACCCAGCAGCACCCCGAAGGCGATCGCCAGGGCCGGGTTGGAAAAGCCCGGAGCCAGCACGATGGCGGCGAAGATGATGGCGATGTTCAACAATGCCGGGCTGGCGGCGGCCAGCGAGAAGCGGCGGTAGGCATTGAGCACACCCCAGGCCAGCGCGGTCAGCGAGATCAACAGCAGGTAGGGGAACATCCAGCGCGCCAACAACAGGGCCGCATGCCAGCGTCCGGGATCGTGGCGGAAGCCAGGCGCGAAGAGCAGCAACAGCCAGGGCATCAGCAGCATGCCGAGCACGGTGAAGGCCACGAGCACGGCCAGCAGCAGCGAAGCCAGGGCGTCCAGGTAGTGGCGGGCCTGATCCTCGCCCTGCTTCCGCTCCTCGGCCAGCACCGGCACCATGGCGACGGTCAGCGTACCCTCGGCGAACATGCGCCTAAAGAAGTTCGGCAGCCGGAAGGCGACGAAGAAGGCATCGGCCAGTGGGCCGGCACCCAGCACGCGCGCCAGCAGCACGTCGCGCACGAAGCCGAGCAGGCGGGAGGACAGCGTCCAGCCGCCGACGGTGGAGGCTGCGCGCAGCAGTCCGCCGCCGGGCCGCGGTGATGCAGGATTTGACTTGTCTGCCGATGCCATGATAATCCGTCGCCCTTCCCTGTTTTCGGGCAGCCTATGCGCCGTCGGCGCAAACGGAAAGCCAAAGGCAGGGATCATGCCGGATTACGGAACGAAGGAGGTGATTTTCCATGCCGGGTGTCAAGATACACCAGGATGAGCCGTTCGAGTTGGCGCTGAAGCGTTTTCGCCGTCAGGTCGAGAAGGCCGGCGTCATCACCGAATGCCGTCGCCGCGAGGCTTATGAGAAACCCTCCGTCCAGGCCAAACGCAAGGAGGCTGCGGCCCGCAAGCGCCTGAACAAGCGCCTGCGACGCATCCGCATGCGCGAACAGCGGAACTACTGAGTTCCGTCCGTGCCGCGTGCACACCACAGGATGCCGGGCGCCGCTGCGTCCGGCATCTTATTTTCTGCCGGTGCAGAATCATGACCGGTAAACCAGGGGAATGCCCATGCTGACGCAGCGTATTGCCGATGACATGAAGGAAGCGATGCGGGCGGGCGACAAGGCGCGGCTGTCGGCCATCCGCATGCTGCGTGCCGCCATCAAGGATCAGGAGATCGAACTCGGGCGCACATTGGTGGATGAGAATGTGCTGCAACTGGTGTCCAAGCAAATCAAGCAGCGCCGGGAGTCGGCGGCCCAGTACGGAGAGGCCGGCCGGGCCGACCTTGAGCAGCGGGAGCTGGCCGAGGCCGAGGTGCTGGCGGCATACCTGCCGGCGCAGCTGTCGGAATCCGAACTCGCGAGCATCATCGACGAGGGCATCGAGGAGACGGCTGCCTGCAACGTGCGCGACATGGGCAAGCTGATGGCCTGGCTGCGCCCGCGTGTGCTGGGGCGCAGCGACATGGGGGAGGTGTCGGCCAAGGTCAAGGAGCGGCTGCAGGGCGACTGACGTGCTTGGCCTTGCCAAACCACCCTTGCGGGTTTAATTAGTACCATGGCACGCTTTTCCCCAGCCTTCATCGACGAGGTGGTGTCGCGCAGCGACCTGGTCGAGGTCATCGGCCGCCACGTCGATCTGAAGAAATCCGGCTCCAATCTGATGGGACTGTGTCCCTTTCACCATGAAAAGAGCCCCTCGTTCTCGGTGTCCCCGGACAAGCAGCTGTATTACTGCTTCGGTTGCGGCAAGGGTGGCGGCGTCATCCAGTTTCTGACCGAGCATGACGGCTACTCCTTTCCGGAGGCCATCGAATATCTGGCGGAAAAGGCCGGTATGGCTCTGCCGGCCGATGTCGTTGAAAGGCCCGAGGAAGAGGAGAAAAGGCACCGGGGCCTGGATCTGCTGGCCCGCGCCGCCGCGGCCTTCGCCAAGCAACTGGAATCCCCGCAGGGCAAGGGGGCCCGCGATTATCTCGCTAAGCGCGGCATGTCGGATCAGATCATTCGCCACTATCAGTTGGGCTATGCGCCGCCGGGCTACGGTTTCATGCAGAAGGCCCTGGGAGGCGAGGGTCAGGCCATGGCGCTGGCCGAGACGGCCGGCCTGGTGTTCAAGAACGATCGTGGCGGCTATGGGGACCGCTTCCGCGACCGCGTGATGTTTCCGATCCGGGACCGGCGCGGCCATATCGTCGGCTTCGGCGGCCGTGTGCTGGGTGAGGGTGAACCGAAATACCTGAATTCGCCGGAAACGCCGTTCTTCCACAAGTCTGAACTGCTGTACGGCTTGTCAGAACACCGCGACAGCATCCGCGGCCGCAAGCAATTGGTGGTGGTCGAGGGCTATATGGACGTGCTGGCCATGGCGGCGCACGGATTGGCCGTGGCCGTGGCGCCGCTGGGCACCGCCATCGGCGAGCGGCAGATCCGTGAGATCCTGCGCCTGCGCGAGTCGCCGGTATTCAGCTTCGATGGCGATCGCGCCGGCCGCCAGGCCGCCTGGCGCGCCCTGGAACAGATGCTGCCGGTGCTGAAGGCCGAACATACGCCGCGTTTCCTGTACCTGCCGGAGGGCGAGGATCCGGATTCGCTGCTGGCCGCAGAGGGAGCGGAGGCTTTTGCACACCGCCTCGCGGACGAGGCCAGGCCGGTGCTCGATACCTGGCTGCATGGGCTGAGGCTGCTGGCAGGCCAGGGGGCGGACGGCCGGGCGCGCATGGCCAAGAAAGCGGACCAGATGCTGGCCACGATGGCCGATGACTACCTGAAACAGGCATGGCGGCAGGAGGCCGAAAAGGCCACGGGCCTGAGCCTGAGCCAGGGTGCGGTGCGGCCCCGCAGACCCTCCGCTCCGGCGCGCCCGCCGTCACTGACGCTGGCAGACCAGTTCATGGCTGCGTTGTTGCAGCAGCCCGAGCGCCTGTCCAAACTCACAAACGACGATTTAGGGTTTATACTTGACGGAGATGGCATGGATCGGGTATACACGCGCGCTTTTGACCTTGGTAAACGGCAGCCGCTTGTCGGCAATGCGCTGCTGAAGGTTCTGATGCAGGAGTATCCCGATGACCCGCTGATCCCCCGCTGGGCGAACCAGCCGGCGGTGGATGAGGCTGCATTCGATGCCCTGCTGGTGGCCATGAGGGCCGAGAGCATCCGCCGCCGCTTGCAGGAGCGCCGGCACGAGATGGGATTGGAAGAAACGATGCGCCTGCAACGGCAATTGCAGACGCTGAATCAACAACGTAGAGGTTAGCATGACGTCAAAGCAGGATCAGATCCGTATCCGCAAACTCGGGACACTGATGGCCAAGGGCAAGCAGTCCGGTTTCATCACCTATGAAGAGCTGAACAAGCATCTGCCCGAGGGCTTGGTGTCCGCCGACCAGGTAGAGAACATCATCAATATCTTCACCGAGATGGGTGTGGAGGTGGTGGATCCCGAGCGCGCGCCGACCGGGGCCTATGCCATGCGCAAGGACCGGTTGCGCAAGGAGGACTCCGCCCTGCGTGCCGATACCACGACGCTGGGTACGGTGGTGCGCATCGATGATCCGGTGCGCATGTACCTGCGCGAGATGGGCACGGTCGAGCTGTTGACCCGCGAGGGCGAGATCGAGATCGCCCGCCGCATCGAGGAAGGCCGCATGCAGGTGCACGAGGCCATCTGCCGCTGCCCGAGTACATTCCGCGAGATCATGCTGCTGGGCGAGCAGGTGCTGCAGATCCGCAACGAGGCGCTGGAACTGGAGGAGGAGCCGAACTTCCGCGATATCCTCGATATCGACGACAAGGTGGTGAATGCCGCGGCGATCGCCGAGTACGAATCGCGCCTGGAGCGCAGCGAGGAGGATGATGACGAGACGGCCGAGGATGAGCCGAAGTTCGATGCGGACCAGCTGTCCGAGGCGATCAAGGCGCGCATGGCCACGCCCGACGGTACGCCGATGCAGGAGACGGTGATCACCAAGCAGGAGCAGCTCGATGCGGCGCTGGCGCATTTCGCTGCAGCCAAGCATCTGCACGACGACTACATGAAGTGCAAGAAGAAGCTCGACAAGAATCCCGACGATGCCAAGACCCTCGAGCGTTCCGAGACGTTGATGAAGTCCATGCTGATGGAGCTGGTGAACATTCCGTTCTCCAGCCGCCAGATCGATCTGCTGGTGCAGCGCTTCAAGAATTCGATCGAGCGTGTGCGCAAGTATGAGCGGGACATCCGCGATCTGGCCCTGGCCGCCAAGATGCCGCGCAAGCTGTTCCTCGAAACCTTCCCGAGCCAGGAAACGGAGGAGCGCTGGGTGGACGATATCATTCGCCAGAATGCCGGCGCCCCTTGGCTGGAGGCATTTGAGGGCATGGCTGGCAAGGTCCGCGAGAACCAGCGCCGGCTCAAGCGCGTCGAGCAGGAGACCGAGATGAGCGTCGAGGAGCTCAAATCCGTGGCGCGTATGCTGACGATGGGCGAGGCCAAGGCCCGCCAGGCCAAGCGGGAGATGATCGAGGCCAACCTGCGCCTGGTGATCTCCATCGCCAAGAAATACACCAACCGCGGCCTGGGCTTCCTCGACCTGATCCAGGAAGGCAACATCGGTCTGATGAAGGCCGTGGACAAGTTCGAGTGGCGCCGCGGCTACAAGTTCTCGACCTATGCCACCTGGTGGATCCGCCAGGCCATCACCCGCTCGATCGCCGATCAGGCCCGCACCATCCGCATTCCGGTGCACATGATCGAGACGATCAACAAGATGATGCGCGTTTCCCGCCAGATCGCCCAGGAGATCGGTCGCGAGCCGACCCCGGAGGAGTTGGCGCAGTACCTGGAAATGCCGGTGGACAAGGTCGAGCAGATACTCGAGGTGGCCAAGGAGCCGGTGTCCCTGGAGACGCCGATTGGCGACGAGGAGGACTCGGAACTCGGCGATTTCGTCGAGGACGAGAACGCGGAGGACCCGCTGGATGCGGCCATCGGTGCGGCATTGCAGGAGGCCACGCTGGAGGTTCTGGAGGGGCTGACCGACCGCGAGCAGAAGGTACTGCGCATGCGTTTCGGCATCGGCATGAACACCGACCATACGCTGGAGGAGGTCGGCAAGCAGTTCGGCGTGACGCGCGAGCGCATCCGTCAGATCGAGGCCAAGGCCCTGCGCAAACTGCGTCATCCGTCGCGCTCGACGAAGCTGCGTACCTTCGCCGACTTCATCGACACCTCGTCGCTGGGTTGAGTCCCGGACGAGTCCATGAACGAAGAGCGGCGCCCCCGGGCGCCGCTTTTTTTGTGCATCGCACGGTGATCGGTTCAGTCGATCGGTACTGGCTACTGGCAGTAGAACCATCCACTTGTTCTTTCTTGCTCAGCCAAGAAAGAACCAAAGAAGGCTGCCCGCAAGGCCGGCGCGTCACCCGCCTGGCCGGGCCGCGAACGGGCGCAACATTTTGCGCTGATCCGTTCGCCAGCCCCGCCCATGCGGCGCCCCGGCAAGCGGGGCGGAAATCCCCCTTCTT
Source organism: uncultured Zetaproteobacteria bacterium (assembly GCA_964422615.1). GTDB lineage: Bacteria > Pseudomonadota > Zetaproteobacteria > Mariprofundales > Mariprofundaceae > DATLWN01. Next base: position 13,916 of record CAYRBJ010000027.1, read on the forward strand.
GCTCTTGATTCCCCGTTAGCAGCCTGCCGAGACAAGTGTTCAAAAGCGGAGTAGAGCGGCAGGGCCGCGGCCGTTTTTGAACATGCAGGATCGGGGACCCGAAGGGCAGGCTGGTTCCGGGGTGCCTTTCTTTGGTTCTTTCTTGGGCATGCAAGAAAGAACAGGTGCTTGGTTTTGGTGTTCACGCCGCAATGATGCGGTGTGCTTGTTATTCGGCGGGCGGGACGTGGATGCGCCGGATGGCCGTGGCCCGGCGCGTGCGGCTGTCCACGGTGACCAGCGTGGCGTAGATGCTGCCGCCGCGTTCCACCGCCTCGAAGCGCTGCGGCAGGCGCTCGATCATGCGCCTCAATGCTCCGTCCACCCGCATGCCGATGATGGACTGGTAGCTGCCGGTCATGCCGATGTCGGTCTGATAGGCGGTGCCCTGGGGACGAATGGTTTCGTCGCAGGTCGGCACATGGGTATGCGTGCCATAGACGAAGGAGGCACGGCCGTTGAGGTGCCAGCCCATGGCCATCTTTTCGCTCGTGGCTTCGGCATGCATGTCCACGACGATGGCGCTGACATCATCCGGGATCTCTTCCATGGCGCGGTCGACGGCGGCGAACGGGCAGTCCCATGCCCCCATGAACACCTGGCCGATGACGTTCAGTACGGCGATGCGGTGCCCGGCGGCCGTTTCCTGGATGGTCATGCCGCGGCCGGGGGCATGTGCCGAGAAGTTCAGCGGACGTATGCAGCGCTTCTCCTGCTCGATGAACGACAGAAACTCGCGTTGGTCCCAGCAATGGTTGCCGTTGGTCAGCACATGCACACCGAGTGCGAACATCTCGTCCGCGGTCTTGGCGGTGATGCCGAAACCGGCGGCCAGGTTCTCACCATTGGCGATGACGAAATCGACGCGATGCTCGTCAATCAGCCGCGGCAGGTGGTCGTCGAGGGCTCGGCGCCCCGCTCTGCCGATGACATCACCGAGCACGAGGATATTCAGGGCGTCGGACATGCGATAACCTCTCGTTCGGTCAGGATCATGTGCATGGGGATATCGTGGTCCTCGGCGGGCAATGCCGGCCATTCCTGGCAGGCGTAGGCCAGGCCGACCATCAGGTCCAGGCTGGCCCGGTGCGTAGCCAGCCATCGATCGAAACAGCCGAGGCCCATGCCGAGACGGTGTCCGCGGCGGTCGAAGCCCGTCATCGGGCAGATCAATGCCGCCGGACGCATACCGGTGTCCCATGGCTCACCCTGCTGCGGTTCCATGACGCCGAAACAGCCGCGCCGCCACAGGCTGTCGGAACGGATGTGCAGCCACGCCATATGGTCCGCATGCAATGTGCGCGGGGCGTATATGCGCCACGCATCGCTGCCGGCCAGGATCAGGTCGGTGGCGACCTCGTCACCCATGGCGCGATAGACCAGCACATGCCGGATACCGCGTTCATTCAGCAGGGCGAGCAGGGTGTTCTGGATGGTTTCGGAGAAGCCCCGACGCTGTTCGGGGGAAAGCGCGCGCCGTCTGGCCAGCAGCAGCTTGCGCAGTTCGGATTTGTCGGCACTGGACACGGAATTCCTTTATAGCCGGCGCAGCACATATGTGCAAAGCCGGGAAGGGGGCGCCCCCGCACTGCCGTTGACGGCACGCTGTTGTCGAACCCTCTTTACAGAGGTGGGCGCCGCACCCCGACGTCAGGTATCCCCAAGGGGACGCGCACGGTCGGAGTAGTTGAGCTCCCATTCGACATGTATCGGCTCAGGCAACGCGGTGCCAGGCGATCAGCGCAGGGGCGCTTTTGCTAAACCCTCTGCTTGTGATACTACATGATCCAGCGATGAGAGCAAGTCGTCGATATGCTCGACCTGACCGTGCTCCTTCTGCAGCAATTCGCCCGCCAGATTCAGGGCGACGAGGGCCAGCAGGCGGTCGGATGCCACGGCAGCACCCATGCTGCGCAGCTCATCCACCTTGGATTGCACGATGCTGGCGGCCGCCATGACCTGCTCGGGGTCATCGTCGGTGCGGATGGTGAAGGTGCGGCCCATCAGGGTGACCTCGACGGCATGGCTCATGGCTGACTCATTGCGGGCTGCTGTTGTCGGTCTGGGCCATCAGTTCATCGAGCTTTTCCATCGCGTGCTCGACGCGGGCCTTGGCTTCCAGTCGATCGTTCTGCAACCCGTGGATCTCGTTTTCCAGATTCTGTACCTGATCGCGCCGCTTGCGCAGTTCGCTTTCGGCCAGGCGGATGACCTCGCGCATGCGCTGGTTCTCGGCCATCAGCCGTTCCATGGCCCGGCGGATCTCGGCCATGGCTTCGTTCAGTCGCTCGACGCGCCGGGCGATCGCATCATGGTTGGAGTCGGTATCCATGCAAAGCATTGAAGCACCCCGTATGCACAGGGTCAACAAGGTGTGAGGTCAACCTCAGTGGCCGATGGTGGTCCCGATGTGGGCCAGCCACGGCAGATAGCGGATGATCCAGCCGGAGATGATGCTGAAGCTGCCGAGGAGGATCAGCAGGCCGACGGCAAACAGCAGCACCCCGGAGACGACTTCCACCGCGTGCAGATGTCGGCGGAAGCGCTTGGCCCAGCGCAGGAAGGCGCCGGTGGCGAAGGCGGCCAGCAGGAACGGGATGGCCAGACCTGCCGAGTAGACAGCCAGCAGGCCGATGCCTCGTCCCAGCTGGCTCTGGGCCCCGGCCAGCGCCAGGATCGCGCCGAGGATCGGGCCGATACACGGGGTCCAGCCGAAGGCAAAGGCCCCGCCGAGCAGCACGGCGCCGAGGGCGTGGCCGGGATTGACCTTCGAGGTGTCGAGCCTGGCTTCCATCATCAGGAACGGGATGCGGATCAGGCCGATATAGTGCAGGCCGAATACCATGATCAGCAGACCGGCGATCTTGGCGAGCACCGCCATATGCACCAGCAGCCATTGGCCGATGAACGAGGCCGATGCCCCCAGGGCGATGAACACGAGGCTGAAGCCGGCCACGAACCACAGCGATTGCGCCAGCACATGCCGCCGCGCGCGTCCCTGCTCGGGGCCGTCGTTCTGCAGCGCGTCCACGGAGACGCCGCTGATATAGGACAGGTATGCGGGCACCAGCGGCAGCACGCAGGGCGACAGAAAGGACAACAGTCCGGCCAGCAGGGCGCCGGCAAAGGTGACATCAATCATGGGTCGGCCTCCGGTGTCGAACGGTCATGACGGTTGACCGGGGGTGGTGACCGCCTCGCTGATCCAGGCGGCATAGGCCGCCGATGCCGATCCGTCAAATCGGACGATCTCAGGCAGTTCGTAGGGGTGATGGCGCGTAAGCCAGCTCGTGACATGGCCGGCCTGTCCGGCAGCGGTCTTGATCTGGAGCAGGAATTCGCCAGCCTCCTCCGTTTTCCCCTGCCAGCGATAGAATGAGCGCATGCGGGGCAGCATCTGCACGCAGGCAGCCAGGCGCTGATCCACCAGGGAGCGGGCCAGGCGCTGCGCGACATCCTCGTCATCGACCGTGGTCAGGATCAGGCAGATTTCCCCGGACATGCGGCGCAGCCTACGCCGAAACGGCGTCATTGACAGCCGCACTTTTATTGGGGCCGCGATTCGCCGTCCTTCGCTTCGATTGCTAGACTGGTCCGCATTCCATTCATGGGGGGATGCCATGTCAGAAGAGATCATGTCGGTTCTTGATGAACATCGCCAGTTTACGCCGCCGGCACAGGCGGATGCCCGCGTTGGTTCGCTCGACGATTACCATGCCCTGTGCCACCGCTTCTCCACGGACATGGAGGGCGCGTGGAGGGATCTGGCGCGGGAGCATCTGAACTGGCAGAAGGATTTCTTCCAGGTGCTGGATCGGACCGATGCCCCGTTTTTCCGCTGGTTCGCCGACGGCACGCTGAACGTGTCCGAGAACTGCCTGGACCGCCATGTCGAGGCCGGCCTGGGCGAACGCACCGCCATCATCTGGGAAGGGGAGCCCGGAGAGGTGCGGCGCATCTCCTACGCGGAGCTCTTGGCCGAGGTGTGCCGGGCCGCAAATGCGATGAAGGAGCTCGGTGTCGAGGCCGGCGACCGGGTGGTGATCTACATGCCGATGATACCGGAGGCGGCGATCGCCATGCTGGCATGTACCCGCATCGGCGCCACGCATTCGGTGGTATTCGGCGCCTTTTCCTCGCAGGCACTCAGGGAACGCATCGCCGACGCCGGTGCCCGCCTGGTGATCACCGCCGATGGCGGCTATCGCCGCGGCGAGGTGCATGCGCTGAAGCCCAACGTCGACGAGGCCTTGGCCAAGGATTGCGAATGCGTGCGCCATGTGCTGGTGATGCGCCGGGGCGACAACGAAATCGACTGGCACAAGGGACGGGATCTGGACTGGCAGCAGGCCATGGATGCCCAGTCCCCGGATTGCCCGCCGGCGGAAGTATCCGCGGAGCATCCGCTGTTCATCCTTTACACCTCCGGTTCGACCGGCAAGCCCAAGGGTATCGTGCACTCCACCGCAGGCTATCTGCTGTGGGCGCGGCTGACCATGCAGTGGGTGTTCGATTTCCGGGCGGACAGCGACGTGTTCTGGTGCACGGCCGATATCGGCTGGATCACCGGCCACACCTATTCGGTGTACGGGCCGCTGGCCTGCGGCGGCACCACCCTGATGTACGAAGGGGTGCCGACGTATCCGGATCCCGGGCGCATGTGGAAGATCTGCGATGATCATCAGGTGACGCTGTTCTACACCGCCCCGACGGCCATCCGCGCCCTGATCAAGGCTGGCGACGAATGGCCGGCGAAACACGATCTGAGCCGCCTGCGCGTGCTCGGCACGGTCGGCGAGCCGATCAACCCGGAGGCATGGATGTGGTATCACCGGGTCATCGGCGGTGGACGCTGCCCCATCGTCGATACCTGGTGGCAGACCGAGACCGGCGGGCACATGATCGCCCCCCTGCCCTTCGCCACCCCCACCAAACCCGGTTCGGCCACCCTGCCGCTGCCCGGCATTTTCGCCGAGGTGGTGGACCGGGAGGGCGTGCCGATGATGCCGGGCGTCGGAGGCCTGCTGGTGATCACCCAGCCCTGGCCGTCGATGCTGCGGGGCGTCTGGGGTGATGAGAAGCGCTATGTCGACACCTACTGGCGCCGCTTCGACAATCGCTATTATTTTGCCGGCGATGGCGCCCGTTGCGATGACGACGGGTATTTCTGGATCATGGGACGCGTCGATGACGTGCTCAATGTCTCCGGGCACCGGCTCGGCACCATGGAAATCGAATCGGCGCTGGGTTCGCACGAAGCGGTGGCCGAATCGGCCGTGGTCGGGCGGCCGGACGACATCAAGGGTGAGGCGATCTGCGCCTTCGTGGTGCTCAAGCACAAACCGGACGACATCGAGGCGCTGAAGCAGGCCCTGCGCCAGCATGTGGCCGAACAGATCGGGCCGATCGCCAAGCCCGATGACATCCGCTTCGCCGACGGCCTGCCCAAGACCCGGTCCGGCAAGATCATGCGCAGGCTGCTGCGCGATATCGCCGCCGGCCGCGATATCGTCCAGGATACCAGCACCCTCGAGGATCAGGCCGTCATCCACCAGCTGCAGCAGCCCTGAGTTCCGCACAACCGGTCAGGAGCCATGCCCCACCAGCACCTGTTCCGCCATCCGGTCGGCTTCTTTCCCGCCCGGGCGCGCTGGTATCTGGCCGGGATCAGTATGCTGGCGCTGCTGCTGGTGGCGGCGCACTTCGCCCTGCAGGTACATACGCAGGATGTGGCGCGCACCACCGTGAACCAGTGGCTGCGCCGGTCCGGCGGCAGCGTCGACAAGGTGCGGTTTCACCTGTTGCGCAACGCCCTGACGCTGGACGGCGTGCATCTGCAATCCGGCAAGCTGACGATTTCCATCCCCGAGGTGTTGCTGTACGGCCACGTGGATTCCCTGCTCGGCGGGCACCCGGCGCTTTCCCGCGTCACCTTGACCTCTCCCCGACTGCAACTGCCGGCGGCCTCGGCGCTGCGCCTGCTGGCCTCACAGGCGGTGGCGGGGGATACCATGTTCGAACAGATATGGCGGCTGGCCCGGCACCTGGAGATCCGGGGCGGCAGCCTGGAGCTGTTTGCGGGCAAGGGTGGCAGCCGCCACTGGACCTTCGATGGCCTGAATCTGCTGATCCGGGATCAACCTGGGGGCAGGATGATCCAGGGCAGCTTCCGCTACCGTGGCTCCCCGCTGGCGGTGCAGAGCCGGATGCGTCCGGGCACGGGCGGGGCGGCGGGCTCGATCACCGTAAGCTGGGATAGGCTGGACGGGCGTGCAGTCGGTCGCGAGCTCATGGGCCTTGCACCGCTCAATGGTGAGCTCAGCGGGCAGGCGCAATGGCAATGGCAGGCGGATGCGGCCGGCCAGGTCACGCGCTCGCAGTTGCAGGGCGAGATGCGCGTGGTCACGAACGCGCTGGTTGTCGATGACACCTCGGTGGTGCCATCGCTGCAGTGGCAGGCCGACCAGGCGAACGATCGCTGGCAGGCACATGTTTCGGCCAAGTCCTGGTCCCTGATGCCCCTGCTGGGCCTGGCGCCGGTCTGGTATGGCCACCGACTGGTTTCCGGACGCTTTTCCGGCGATGTCGACGCCGCGTGGACGGCTGCCGATCCGTCAGCGGGAAGCTTCCGGATCGCCAAGGGGGTGATTCGCGGCCTCGACTATGTCCCGGTAACCTGGCCCGGAGATGCCCAGGACCGACCGGACTGGCACATCGACCGCATCGATGTCGCGGATGCGGTGGTGGATCCGCACCGGTCAGCATTCGTCATCGGCAAGCTGAAGATGGCCGGCGGCGAGATCAGGCTGGCGCCGGGCCAGGCGCCGGCGCCGGTCTCCCCGGATTCCTGGGCGTTGGAGGTCAAACAGGCGCGCATCAGCCATGTGGCGGCGGTGCTGGTCTTCGCCGATGGACGGCCTGTGCTGCGTACCCTGCCATTATCCGGCCAGGCCCGGATCGCCGGCGGTTCCTTTCAGTGCAACCTGGCCGCCGCCGATGCCCCCGTGACCTGGAACATCAGGGGGCAGGGGCATTGGCCCTGGCCGGCTGCGGCCGCGGTGAAGCTGAATGTGGACGCCGCCGGTTTGCCGCTGATCCAGATGCGGGCCCTGTTGCCCTTTGCCGAAGGGACCCGGACGGGCTCGGCCGTGGAACTGGCGGGCCAGGCCGGCTTCTCCCTGGCCGTCGATATCAGTGGGGATCAGTGGACGGCATCCGGTAATATGGATGCCCGGAATGTGGCGGTGTCCTGGCAGGGAAACAGCTGGCATGCGGCCCAGGTAAAAGCGGATCTGGACCGGATCGGCACGGGGATGCCGGCGCAGGCCCTCAGAAGCCTGCAGGCGAGCGGTTGGCAGTACCAGGGAGCCCTGCAGTCGTTGACCCCCGCCCCGGATGCAGCGGCCGGAGGCTCGGATAGCCTGCTGCCGCTGCGCAGCGGTAGCCACTGGCGCATCGGCACGATGGCATGGCAGGGAGGGACGGTCAGTTTTGGCCGTGCCGATGCCATCTGGGGCCGCAACGTCGATATGCAGATGTCGGGTTGGGCCGAAGGCCGGATGGCACCGTTGAAACTGTCCGGGAACATCGGCGGTGGCGCGTTCCAGGTGGTCGGCACCCTCGGTCGCATTGATGGGTATCTGCACGCGAACCTGAAAGGCGGGGTGACGAATGCCCGCCCCTTTTTCCTGAACGATTGGCTGCAGGTTTCCGGCGCCCCGCGCGTCATCCGCGGCGACTGGTCATCGCAGTTCACATGGAAGGATGACGATCACGGCCTCGGCCATGGCCATCTGCGGCTGTGGCTGCGGCGCTGGCAGCTGGAATCGGGCGCGTTCCCGAACGATCCCTTTCTGGCCCGTGCGGGCTTCGGAGCCCATGACCTGCTGCGGCGGCTCGGGGCCGGGCGCCTGGCGGTGCTCGATGCCGACTATGTGCAGGCCGCACCGGGGTCGTTTGCATGGTCCGATCTCGGCGATGCGCTGCTGGCCGTGATCAGGAATAAGGCGGAGTCCGCGGCCGCCCCGAGCGGCACATCACCATCCGCGCCGAGGATGGAGACGCGGATCCGCCTGCACGGCAAGGTGGGGCTCAGCTACAACGAACGGCTGCGGCTGTATCGGGTCCGGCGGTTTCTGGCCGCGCATAAGAAGCTCGTGGCCGATCTGCTGCCGCAGCTGGGGACCCAGGCGTTGAACGCGGACATCGTGGCCACGATACGCCATACGCAGGATATGATCGAACAGTACATGATCGAGCGGGGCATCGCGCGCAGACGCCTGTTCCCTGTTTGGCCGACTTCGGCCAATGGTGGGCAGGGCTCTCTCGGCATCCGTGTCGAGGTGCGCCAGCCCTAGCGAGGCTCGCCGCGGCGGCTCCGTTTTATTAGGGTTCGTGCCCGATCTGCAAGTTTAGGAGATTCCATGACCGTCCGTACCCGCTTCGCGCCCTCGCCCACCGGCATGCTGCATATTGGCGGCGCCCGCACGGCGCTGTTTTCCTGGCTGTATGCCAGGCATCACGGCGGGCAGTTTCTGCTGCGCATCGAGGATACCGACCGTGAGCGCTCCACCGACGAGGCAAGGCAGGTCATTCTCGATGGGCTCGCCTGGCTGGGTCTGGATTGGGACGGCGATGTCGTGTTCCAGAGCCAGCGTGAGGCGCAGCATGTGGCGGCGGTCAACCGGCTGCTGGCGGAGGGCAAGGCCTACCGGTGCTACTGCTCGAAGGCGGAGCTTGATGCCCTGCGAGAGGCGCAACGGGCGGCCGGTGTCAAACCGAGATATGACGGCCGCTGCCGCCATCGTACCGATCAGCCGGAGGGCGTGCCGCACGTGATCCGCTTTCTGTCCCCGGATGACGGCGAGACGCTGGTGCGTGACCTGGTGCTGGGGGACGTGAGATTTGCCAACCAGGAGCTGGATGATCTGATCCTGATGCGTTCGGACGGCACACCGACCTACAACCTGGCGGTCGTGGTGGATGATGCCGAAATGGGCATTACGCATGTGATTCGCGGCTCCGACCACCTGAACAACACGCCGCGCCAGATGCAGCTGTACCGGGCGCTGGATCTGCCGGTGCCGCAGTTCGCGCATATCCCGCTGATCCATGGCCCGGACGGGGCCAAGATGTCCAAGCGTCACGGTGCGGTGGCGATCACCGACTATCGCCGGACGGGTTACCTGCCCGAGGCCGTGATCAATTATCTGGCCAGGCTGGGTTGGTCGCACGGGGATAGCGAGGTGTTCAGCCGCGCGGATCTGGTGCGCCTGTTCGATATCAAGGATGTGGGCAAGACCGCGGCGCGTTTCGACCAACAGAAGCTGGACTGGCTGAACGCCCACTACCTTCGTGCCGCGGAGCCCGAGGCGCTGCAAGCCGAGATCGCTTCCCGCCTGCGGGCGGCGGCCGTGGAACCCAGCGATGGGCCACAGCTGGAGGCGGTGATCGCCGCCCTGCAGGAACGCTCGAAGGGGCTGGACGATCTGGCCGAGTCGGCGCTGATGTTCTACCGGGCGCCCGAGGCCTACGATGAGAAGGCGGTGGCCAAGCATTTCGGCGCCGATGCCTTCGCCCTGTTGCAGGCCTTCGTCGACGAGGCCGAGCAACTGGAACACTGGCATGCCGAGCATATCCATCCGGTGTTGCATCGGGTATGCGAGCAGGCGGATGCCAAGCTCGGTCATCTGGCTCAGCCGATACGCGTACTGGTCGCCGGCGTGCCGGTGTCGCCACCGATCGATCTGACGCTGGCCCTGTTGGGCAAGGCCGAGTCGCTGACGCGCATCCGTGCCGGAATGGCACGGTTGCGACCGGCATGATGTCGCAAAAAACTCTCCGATGCAGTAAAATATCCGGTTCCTGCCATGTCGATGACGATCGGTTTTGTGTTGCGCTTCGATCAGGCTCCCGCAGCGCCGGCGCCACCGCCCGTGGTTTCCACCACGGCAGTCGAAGCTCATTGGCACAATCCCGAGGTGGTGGCAGAGACACAGGGCGCGGCATCCTCCCGCTGATTGCCTTCCTCCGGCCGCTTCCCCGCCCATGCCTCCACGACCTACGGCCCCCGTGGCGAGCCCAATCGCCCATGGCTGCCTCAACAGAGCCGCATCGATCTGTAGCCTGATCGTCCTTGGGACGGCTGCCGATGCGCTCTTGTATTCACAACGATCCACAGTAACATGCGCCGCTCAAGCCGGCATAGCTCAGTTGGTAGAGCAGCTGATTTGTAATCAGCAGGCCACGGGTTCGAATCCTGTTGCCGGCTCCAGCTCGGCGGTGTTGGCGGCTTGAGGTTGACAGGGCGCGGTAAAGATGCAAAATCGCGCGCCCTTTCGTGCGCTTCGGCGTGGCGAAAGGGGGAAAGCGGAGAGGTTCCCGAGCGGTCAAAGGGGGCAGACTGTAAATCTGCTGGCTCAGCCTTCGTTGGTTCGAATCCAGCCCTCTCCACCAGCTTGAGCGTTGGGCCTCTTGGACATTGGCGGGTGTAGTTCAACGGTAGAACCCCAGCCTTCCAAGCTGGTGGTACGGGTTCGATTCCCGTCACCCGCTCCAGGTTTGGCAGAGCGGCCCAGGTAGCTCAGGGGTAGAGCACATCCTTGGTAAGGATGAGGTCGCGGGTTCAATTCCCGCTCTGGGCTCCAGGTTTTAGATGCGTCGCAAGGCGTGTCGCTGATACTGAGTAGAAACGGAGAAGGACATGTCTAAGGCAAAATTTGAGCGTACGAAGCCGCACGTAAACATTGGCACGATTG
>CAYRBJ010000028.1:0-24612 GCA_964422615.1 uncultured Zetaproteobacteria bacterium
TTAACCATCTCTTCCAGCAGACCGCAAAAAACCACGGCTGCTGAAGAGAACGTTAGGCGATATCCATCATGAACCAACTTGGGAAATGGTCGGCATCAATCCTTTCCATCGGCGGCATTGCTTATGCCATCGTCGTAGTAATTGGAATGGTGTCCTACGGCCTAGAACGACCTATCGGTGGAATCGTCCTAGTCGCCATGGAGATTCTTACCCTTCTCTTGGCTCTAGTTTTCGTAGTCATGATGGCCGCAATTCATTCGAGTGCAGCTTTGGAGTGGAAGACAAACACGCTCGTTGCACTGGTATTTTCCGCGTTGTTTGCAGGGATATCAGCTACCGTTCATTTTGTTCAGCTGACAGCTCTTCGGCAACTTGGAACTGCGGGCCTGGTCTGGCCATCCCCGATGTATGCTGCAGAGTTGCTTGCTTGGGACGTTTTCCTTGGCCTTTCACTATTGTTTGCCGCACCATCTTTACAAGGTAGCCGTCTACGCCGTGTGGCTAGAACCACTATGACAGCTTGTGGAGCCATGTGCTTAATTGGGGTCATTGGTCCTGCCACGGGCTACATGTGGCTTCAATTTGTGTCTCTTGCTGGTTACGGACTGGTATTGCCAGTCTCTTGTGTATTGCTGGCGTTGAATTGGAGCAGAACAGGTGGTGCCTAACCAGTCAATCAAGTACGTTTCGGGCCTGACGCCCCTCCACCAGACCGCCTTTCCGCTGCACACCTTGGCCGCTGTGCGAACCGGACCGAACCGTCCTATGCTCGTGTACATGGTCAGCAAATCCACGCTAAACGGAATTTGGCGCGAAGCCCCGGCCGACGATCGGGACTTCGACCCTGAGGCACTATCCCCCCACCTACCCGGCATCGCGCGGAGCTACCTCACCCATGCCATCGCCCCTGGGACCCGGCTGGCATCGGCCGTGCGCCTAAGCATGCATGGCGAGATCCGGCTGAAGCAGTGGCTGCCGTTTGTGGCGGAACAGGTGATCCGGCCGGATCGAGGCATGATCTGGCAAGCCAGGGTGCGCATGTCCGGCCTGCTCATCACCGGTTTCGACCGCCTGATCGACGGCGTCGCTCAGATGCGCTGGAGGCTGCTCGGCCTTGTGCCATTGGTGCGGGCACAAGGCCCGGACATCACGCGTTCGGCCACGGGACGCCTAGCCGCTGAAACCATCTGGCTGCCTTCCTTCCTCTGCAGCGACTTGGTGCATTGGCAAGACCGGGATACGGAGGCCACGACGGCGCGCTTCCGTGTAGCCGGAGAAACGATGGAGATCGAGCTCCGTGTCGGCGAGGATGGTCGGTTGCGATCGGTCCGTATGCAGCGCTGGGGGAACCCGGAGGGCAATGCCTTCCACAGCGTGGATTTCGGCGCACATGTCGAGGACGAGGCCGTATTCGGCGGCTATGCCATCCCCACCCGGCTGCATGCCGGTTGGCACATCCGGGAGCAGGGATTCGCGGCGGACGGGGAATTCTTCCGGGTAACGATCGACGCAGCCGATTTCCGCTAGCCCGCTTAGCGTTAGCCGATGATTCTGCCGAACTCCATCGCTGCATCGACCAACAATGACTTGGCTTGCTTGAGTGCCGGATCGTCGGGTATGCCATCCGGCTGGGCGCTGATGATGCGGTCGAACCTCTTTTCAAGTTCGGGCATTGTCGTCCGGTCTACCGAACCGGAGATCAGCGCCATGCGCACCCCTGCCGCCCGGGCCAGCGTCGCCACCTTCACTGGCAGTTTGCCCGCCAGGGTCTGGGCATCGCTGCGCCCCTCGCCCGTCACCACCCAGTCCACGCCCTTGAGCCTCTCCGCCATACCGGCCTTCTCGATCACATAATCGGCCCCGGACACTAGATCACCGCCGAGCAGGGCAAAGGCGAAGCCAAGACCACCGGCAGCACCGCTGCCTGGCAATTTGTTCACCGAATGCCCGAAGGCCGTCTCGGCCAGATGTGCGAATCTCTCCATGGCTTGGTCGACAGGTTCGAGATCATCGGCGGATAGCCCCTTCTGGGGGCCGAAGGTGTAGGTGGCACCGTCGGTACCGTACAGGGGTGCATCCACATCGCACAGGACCGTGAAGCAGCAATGCTCCAGGCGTGCGTCCATCCCCGAGGCATCGAGCGCATTCACCAAGAGCACCCCCCGCAGATCCGGGCTCACCTTTCTGCCCTGTCCGTCGAATGATCTCAGGCCCAGGGCCGCCAGCAGGCCCAGGCCGGCATCGTTGGTGGCCGAGCCGCCCAGACCGATGACGAACCGGCGGATGCCGGCATCCAGGCGCTCTCGGATGCAATCGCCCAACGCCCCACTGCCACGCCCGGGTACGTCCAGCGCTTGCATATCCGGCAGGATCAGGCCGAGATGGCGCGCCGACTCGATCAGCGCGACAACCTCTCCATCATTATCGGTGTATATTACGTATTTATAATCAGTTACCAAATTACTTTCATGTGCTAGATGAGCCGTTAGCACGTCCAATGTCCCCTCGCCGCCGTCGGCTAAAGGCAGCGTCTCGATCTCGGCCGTGGGGATGATGTGATGGATGCCGGCGGCGATGGCCTCGGCTGCCTGGGCCGCAGTCAGCGTACCCTTGAAGGCGTCCGGGGCGATCAGGAAGCGCATGGCATCAGGCGTCGAAAAAGGCCTGCACGTCGGAAATATCCGCCGTCACCGATGCATCCGGCAGGTTACGCACGATCTCGCGCCCGTAGAACTTGCTGTAGATGCGAGAATCGAGCACGGCGATGACGCCGCGATCCTCCTGCTTGCGGATCAGTCTGCCCACACCCTGGCGCAATACGGCGATGGCCTCCGGCATCTGGATATCGCGAAAGCCGTTGCCGCCCTGTTCCTCACAACGACGCAGCCTGGCCGCCAGCAAGGGGTCATTCGGCGGCGCGAACGGAATGCGGTCGATGATGACCAGCGACAGGGTTTCACCCGGAACATCCACGCCCTCCCAGAAGCTGCGCGTGCCGCACAGCACCGAGTGCGTATCCTGGCGAAAGGCCTCGAGGATGGCATCGCGGCTGCCGCTGAGCCCCTGAGTCAGCACCGTCCACGGCAATCGCAACCCCAGCTCCGGGGCGATGCGCCGCAGCATCTGGTAGGAGGTGAACAGCACGAACGCGCGCCCCCTGGATGCCTGCAGCAACGCCACGATCTGGTCCAGCAGTTGTGCACTGCCCTGTTGGCTGCGCGCATCCGGCAGATGGCGCGGGACGTAGATCAGCGCCTGGCTCCGGTAATCGAACGGTGACGGATGATGCCCGGTCACCGCCTCCGGCAGGCCGAGGCGCTGCTGGGCATAGGCGAACGATCCGGACACGCGCAATGTTGCCGAAAGCAATACGAAGGAAGCCTGTCGCTGCCACAGATGTTCCGACAACACCGGCCCGATCTCCACCGGCGCCAGTACATGTTTTTTTGCTTCCCCCTCGCCCTCGGTCCAGGCCACATAACCCTCGGGCGGCGACGCCACAGCCTGCAGGTCACCCGCAATCAGCACTGCCCGTTCATGCAGGCGCGTCATCTCCTCGCTGCGCTCGGCCCGGGCCTCGACCCGTTCCAGCAAAGGCTGCCAATGCCCGGACAGATCCCCGGCCGGCTGGTGCGGCCAGGCATCGATCAGGATGCGGCCCAGTTGCAACACCTCCGTTTTCAGTGTCGGCTCGTCGCCCAACTCATCCAGTTCTCCCTGCATGTCGTTCAGCCACTGGATCAGACGCAGGCGCGAGACCTGGGCCCCGAAATGCTGGCAGGCCAGGGCGGGCAAGCTATGCGCCTCGTCGATCACATAGGTATCGAACAACGGCAACACCTCGCCGAATTCACCCGCCTTCAGGGCCGCATCGGCAAGCAGCAGGCTGTGGTTGCTGACCACGATCTCCGCCTCCTGGGCGCGGGCACGCGCCTTCATCAACGGACAGTCATGCCAGTCGGGACAACGGCTGCCGCCGCACTGCTCGGCCGTGGCGGTAACCATGCCACCGATACCGACCTCGAACGCCTCGAACGGCAGGCCGGCCAGATCACCATCCCGGGTGCTGTGCGACCAGTCCATCACCTGCCCCAGCCAGCGTTTCAGGCCTGGCGCCATCCCAGGCAACGCCAGATGCCGTTTCAACCGGAACGGACACAGGTAGTTCGATCGGCCCTTCAACAACGCCAGATGCCGCTTCACGCCCAGCGCCTGCATCACCGCCGGGATATCGCGATGCATCAGCTGGTCCTGCAGGGCGCGCGTGTGGGTCGAGATCAGGATCCTGGATTCGGAGCGCAGCGCCGGCACCAGATAGGCCAGCGTCTTGCCGATACCGGTTTCCGCTTCGGCCAGCAGGACATGCCCGTCCTGCATGCCCTCGGCGATGGCTTCGGCCAGTCGCACCTGCTCCTCCCTGTAAACATAACCGGGAAAGGAGGTGCTGAGCCTGGCCTGCCGATCGAAATCCGCGCGTACGCGCTCGGCCAGGGTGTTCGCGGCAGTGATGAGGGAGCTCAAGTCAGGATTTCAGCGGATGCAGGCAGGCATACTCCCGCTGGTCCCCTACGGCCGCCACGCGGGCATCCAGTGTGGCGCAATCCTCCCGGGCATGGGCACACCGGAGGCGGAAGGCGCAGCCTTCGGGCGCCACGCCTTCGCGATCACGCACATTCGGCGCGGAACCGCCGTTGCGCTCGGATGGGTGGGCGATGGGACGCGCCTCCAACAGGCTTGCCGTATACGGATGCCTTGGAGCAGCGAACAGATCGGCCGCTTGCCCGTGCTCGACGATGCGCCCGGCAAACATCACCGCCACGCGGTCGGCGATATGGCGGATGACGGCCAAATCGTGCGAGATGAACAGGTAGGACAGGCCAAACTCCCCCTGAAGCTCGCGCAGCAGGTTCAATATCTGCGCCTGCACCGACACATCGAGCGCCGATACCGGCTCATCGAGCACCAGCACCTTAGGCTGCACCACAAGGGCACGGGCGATGCCGATACGCTGGCGCTGGCCGCCGGAAAACTGGTGCGGATAACGGTCCAGAACCTGCTCGTCCAGCCCACAGCGGGCCAGCATCGCCGCTGCGCGCTCGCGCCGCTGCGCGGCGGACAGTTCCGGTTGGTGCACGCGCAGGCCCTCGCCAACCGTCTCGGCGATGCGCATGCGCGGATTCAGCGAGGCAAAGGGGTCCTGGAACACCATTTGGATATGCCGGCGCATTCGGCGCAGTGTCTTGCCGGACAAGGCAGTGAAATCCTCGCCCATCATCTCCACGGAACCGGCATCGGGTTCGATCAGACGCATGATCAGGCGCGCCGTCGTCGATTTGCCACTGCCGGACTCGCCGACGATGGCCAAGGTCTCTCCCTCGCCCAGTTCGAGGCTGACATCATCCACCGCCGGCATCACCTTGCCGGCGGCTTTCCCCCAAAAACCGGTGCGGCCGAATACCTTTCTCAGATTTTTCGCGGTCAATAGGCTCATGCCACAACCTCGTCGCGGCCAACAGCGGCCACGCACACGCAGCGGGCAAGATGGCCCTTATCCTGCCAGGCATCCAGCGGTATCTTCTGCCGGCAAGCATCGACAGCCCATCGGCAGCGCGGGGCAAAGCGGCAGCCTTCGGCCCAGGCTCCCGGGTTCGGTACATTGCCGGCGATCACCGGCAACGGTTCCCCCGGCTCGGACACGCCCGGACGGCAACCCATCAGCGCCCGCGTATACGGATGCGCAGGCCGGTCGAACAACTGGCTTACCGACCCGCTCTCGACGATCTCGCCTGCGTACATCACGGCCACATCGTCGGCCAGTTCGGCCACCATGCCGAAGTCGTGGGTCACCAGCAGCATGCCGAGATTGCGCTTTTTCTGCAGATGACGCAGCAGGCGGATGATGCGCTTCTGCACCGACACATCGAGTGCCGTTGTCGGTTCGTCGGCGATGATGTAGTCCGGATCGGCGCCCATGGCCATGGCGATCAATACACGCTGACGCATACCGCCGGACAGTTCATCGGGATAACGGGAAAGCAGTTCTTCGGCATCCTGAAGGCCGACATCCTGCAACAGCTGAACGGCGCGGGCACGCGCTGCCGCCTTGTCCAGCTTCAGGTGCAGGCGGATCACCTCGGTCATCTGGCTGCCAATTGAAAACACGGGGTTCAGCGCCGTCATCGGCTCCTGGAACACCATGGCCACCCGTCCACCCCGCATCCGTCGCAGCGGCAATTCGTCCATGGCGAATACATCGTCGCCGTCGAGCAGCACCGCACCACCGGTGCGCACGATGCCCTGGTGCTCGCCCAGGCGCAGGATGGCCTGCGCGGTCAGGGTCTTGCCGCATCCGGACTCGCCGACCAGGCCCAGCACCCGCCCCGGCTGCAGCGTAAAGGAGACATCCGACACCGCCGGCAGCGGACCGCGGGGCGACGGCACGGCGAGGGAAAGCTGGCGCACTTCGAGCATGGCCGGAGTGTGACGCAAGCCCATCCGCCTTTCCAGCTTCCGCAAAGAAAAAGGCCGCGGCAATGCCGCGGCCAAACGCCATCGGGTCGATGGCTTATTGCACGTCGATACTTTTCGGCCTGGCGGTTTCCGTCTTCGGCAGACGCACCTTCAGAACGCCGTCCTCGAGCCTGGCCTCCACCTTGTTGACGTCAACATGTGTCGGCAGGCTGAAGCTGCGCGAGAAGCTGCCGTACGAGCGTTCGATACGATGGACGTTCTCATCCTTGACGTCCTTCTCATACTTGCGCTCGCCCGAGATGGTCAGCACGCCGTCCTTGACGTCCACCTTCACATCCTTCTTGTCGATGCCGGGAATTTCCGCATGTACCACGATGGCATCCGCCGTCTCGCGGATATCAACCGCCGGCAGCCAGTGGCCTTCTTCCATGCCCAGCGCCAGATTCGAATCGTCCAGCACCCGGCTCAAGTGCCGCTGCATGCTTTCAAGTTCCCGCCATGGGGACCAACGGATCAGTGACATTGTAAAACCTCCTGCAATCCGTAAAATCTTTGGGGGGGAATCCCCATGCATTTATATAGGGAACGCGACCGGTGGTTTCAAGGGCATTCCCGCGATTCCGGTCACGGATGCCGAAACCCGGTCCGCGGTCTCCATCTATGCTATAAGACGGATATCCGCATTCAGGCCGCAAGCCGGCACAAGGAGGAACCCGAAATGGCCGAGAAAGCCCCATCCACCAGAGCCAATGACCCGGCACCGGACCCCTACCGCGAGGAGATGGACAAGCTGAAGAATGACATCGGCAAACTGCAATCGGATGTCAGCGAGCTTGTCAACCTGCTGAAGGATTCCGCAGCCGATAAGGGCGCCGACGTCAAAGGCAAGGTCAGCCGGGAGGGCGAACGCATCTTCGACGAGGTGATGGCAAGGCTGGACGAAAGCGTCACACGCGGCAAAAAGACCGTCGATGACGTGGGTGAGCAGATTAGCGAACACCCCGTCAGCGCTCTGTTCATCACCTTCGGCCTCGGTTATATACTCGCCAAGCTGACGGAACATGGAGGAGGCGGCTCTGCGAAGCCTGACTGACATCATCATCGCCCTGACCGATCTGGCCGAAGCCGAGGGACGCGCGTTGCGGCGCGCCATTTTCCGCACCGGCTGGGGGCTGGCCTGCATGCTGGTGATGGGCCTGCTGGTCGCGGGAGGGCTCGGCCTGTGCCTGTGGGCCGCTTACCAGTACATGGCCGGCCAGTTGGGCCACATCGAGGCGGCATTGCTGGCCGGGGCTGCATCGCTACTGCTGGCAGGAGGTTTCGCATGGCTGGCGATTCGCCTCAGCCGCTGAGCACCGAAGAGGCCAAAGAGCGCCTCAAGGCCGTCACGCATCAGACCAGCCTGCAATCCTGGGTGCATGACAGCCCATGGGGTTTCCTTGCTCTGGCCATTGGCGGGGGGTTTCTTGCCGGCCGCCTGCCCGTGGTGCGAACATCGATGATGCTGGCGCTGGCCCGCACCATCCTCACCCTGTCAAAGAAGTAATCATCTCTGCCATCGCGGCAAGGTCCCCGCCGGCCAGTGCGGCCCGGATGATCCCCGCCGCCTCGATCTCGCCGCCGGCCGGGCATGGCGGATAGGTCCGATCGGAGCTGAAGGCCGATTCCAGCGCGGCAGCCCAGTCGCCATTCCGGAAAAATTCGCGGTCGAGTTCAAACGAAGGGGCATGGGCCTGCAGCCAGTCCCGCAGGAATGGATATTCGGGAAACGCCGGGCGTGCCACGTAGACCACTGGCCTTGTCGCCCGCCAGGCCTCGCTGACGATGCCGTAGCCGGGCTTGCACACGATCACGTCCACAGCCCGGATCAGATCCGCCATATCCGAACCCACCGGCACGGCCTGCACATTCGCGGGCATCTCCGCTTCTGGCAGCTCGGGCATGACGAACCGCCAGCCGGCCATCCGTTCCATGGCCTCGATGCGAAATGGCGGCACACCGCTGCCGCCGAACATCACCAGCGCCACCCGGTCCGCATTCGCAAACCCAAACCTTTGACGGAGCGGTCGACGCGGGATACTGCTTTTCCTGGCGATCAGGCCGATCTTCCGCTGCCGCGGAAAGCTGGGCATCGGCATGCCAAGCGGTAGCGCCAGCAACAGGGTGCAGGCCCGGTGCGCCGCGGCGATCTGCTCCAGACTGGCATGACCCGCCGGGAACAGCGGCGTGTAGATTGCATGCCAGTCGATGCTGGCAAGCCCGATCGACGGAATCCCGGCACGAGCCGCGGCAGCGAATGCCAGCGGCGCGATATCGGAAAGCACCAGATCGGCACCGGAGTCACGCAGGAATTCGACCTCCTGCCCTATCCTCTCTTCCCAGTGGTGATGGAATTTCTCAACCGCTTTGCTGGTAGCCGGGATATCCTCGTTGATGGCATCACGCTGGATCACCCCGACATCGACCTGCCCGGACACCAACTCAAACGGGTAGGCGCTGCGCGCCTCGATGATCGCCTTCGGCAGACCCGTACGCAGCACGATGCGGATGTCCGGATCACCATCGTGCAACGCCTGCAGCACCGGCGCCACCTGTGCCCAATGCCCGAAGCCATGGGCGCTGATATAAGCGACAACCGTCCTCATGGTTCATCGGCTGTTTCGAGTTTCTGCAGCTCGTCGCGGTAGGTCGCGGCATCCTCGAAGCGCAGGTCGGCGGCGGCCTCGTGCATCAGCCGCTCCAGCTCCTGCATGCGCGCCTTGCGCCCCTCCTCCGTCAAAGGCTCCGGCTCGGCGACCTCCGGGATATGGCCGTAATCCAGCTCGTACACCGAGCCCAGGATGTCCTGGATTTCCTTCTTGATCGTCTGCGGCGTGATGCCGTGCTCGGCGTTGTAGGCCAGCTGCTTGGCCCGCCTGCGCTCGGTCTCGCCGATGGCGCGGGACATCGAATCGGTGATCTTGTCGGCATACAGGATCACGTGGCCTTCGACGTTGCGCGCGGCACGCCCGATGGTCTGGATCAGCGAGCGCTCACTGCGCAAAAAGCCCTCCTTGTCGGCATCGAAGATGGCCACGAGCGCCACCTCCGGCAGATCCAGCCCCTCGCGGAGCAGATTGATGCCGACGAGGATGTCGAAGGTGCCCAGGCGCAGGTCGCGCAGGATCTCCATGCGCTCGACCGTGTCGATGTCCGAATGCAGGTAGCGCACCTTCAGGTTCAGGTTGTTCAGGTACTCGCTCAGGTCCTCGGCCATACGCTTGGTCAGGCAGGTGGCGAGCACACGAAATCCCCGCTCCACCACGGCCGTGGCCTGAGACACGAAGTCGTCGACCTGGCTGGCTGCCGGGCGCACCTCGATCTCCGGATCGACGAGACCTGTCGGCCGGATCACCTGTTCGACGAAGGCGCCGTGTGTCTTGTCCATCTCGTACGGTCCGGGCGTGGCCGACACGTAGATGGCCTGCGGCACCACAGCCTCGAACTCATGGAATTGCAGCGGCCGGTTGTCCAGGGCGCTGGGAAGGCGAAAACCGAAATCGACCAGCGTCTGCTTGCGCGAGCGGTCGCCCTTGAACATGCCGCCGATCTGCGGGATCGTCACATGCGATTCGTCGATGACGACCAGGGCGTTGTTCGGCAGGTAGTCGAGCAACGTTGGCGGCGCCTCGCCCGGGGCGCGACCGGTCAGGTGCCGCGAATAGTTCTCGATGCCGTTGCAGTAGCCGACCTCCTGGATCATCTCCAGATCGAAGATGGTGCGCTGCTCCAGGCGCTGGGCCTCGACCAGCTTGTTACGGTCGTGCAGCTCGGCCAGGCGCTCGGCCAGCTCCGCCTTGATCGCCTCCATGGCGCGCATAAGCTGCTCGCGCGGCGTTACGTAATGGCTCTTGGGAAAGATCGTGTACTTGTGCAGCGATTCGAGGCGCTTGCCGGTCAAGGGATCGAAACTGGAGATGGCATCGACATCGTCGCCGAAGAACTCGATGCGCACGGCGAAATCCTCGGCGTGCGCCGGGAAGACCTCCAGCACATCCCCCCTGAGACGGAAAGTGCCGCGGTGGAAATCCACGTCGTTGCGCTCGTATTGCAGCTCCACCAGCTTGGCCACGGCGGCGCGCTGGTCCTGGGCGCGCCCGACCTCGAAGTACTGCAGCATGTTGGCATAGGCCTCGGGGCTGCCGAGGCCGTAGATGCACGACACCGAGGCCACGATCAGCACGTCCTCGCGCTCCAGCAGCGCGCGTGTGGCGGCATGGCGCATGCGATCGATGTGCTCGTTGATCGAGGAGTCCTTCTCGATATAGGTGTCCGACGAGGGTACGTAGGCCTCGGGCTGGTAGTAGTCGTAATAGGACACGAAATACTCGACAGCGTTGTCCGGGAAGAACTGCTTGAACTCGCCGTACAGCTGGGCGGCCAGGGTCTTGTTCGGGGCCAGGATCAGCGTCGGCTTCTGCACCTTCTCGACGACGCAGGCGATGGTGTAGGTCTTGCCGGAGCCGGTGACGCCGAGCAGCGTCTGGTGCTTCTCACCCTGGCGGATGCCGGCCACCAGTTGCCGGATGGCCTCCGGTTGATCGCCCTGGGGTTTAAAGTCTCCTGCCAATGTGAATTGCATGCGCCGAAGCCTAGGCATCCGGCCCGGCGATGCCAGCGCTTTTACGCCTGCTTGACGTCGCCCTTTCCTTGTGCCGCGTGCCTGCTACTATGCGCCGCAATTTACGAGGTACCCTCTATGTCCCGCAATCTGCGCAATATCGCCATCATCGCCCACGTCGACCACGGCAAGACCACATTGGTCGATGGCCTGCTCAGGCAGTCCGGAACCTTCTCCGAGCGCGAGGAGATCAGTGAGCGCGTGATGGACTCCAACGACCTCGAGCGCGAACGCGGCATCACCATCCTGTCCAAGAACACGGCCATTTTTTACCGCGACACGGTCATCAACATCGTCGACACGCCGGGCCACGCCGACTTCGGCGGCGAGGTGGAGCGCATCCTGAACATGGTCGATGGCGTACTGTTGCTGGTCGATGCCCGCGAAGGCCCGATGCCGCAAACAAAATTCGTCACCTCCAAGGCCCTGGCTCTGGGGCTGAAGCCGATTGTCGTCGTCAACAAGATCGACCGTGAGGGTTCCGACCCGAATGCCGTTGTCGACGCCACCTTCGACCTGTTCGCCGCCCTTGGTGCCACTGACGATCAGCTTGATTTCCCCATCGTCTACGCCTCGGCCAAGAACGGCTACGCCAAGATGGACCTGGCCGAGGAGAGCGACAACCTGGAGTGCCTGTTCCATACCATCCTGGAGAAGGTCTCCCCTCCCGAGGGCGACCCGGAAGCGCCGCTGCAGATGCTGGCCACCACGCTCGACTGGGACGATTTCATCGGCCGCATCGTCGTCGGCCGCATTGCCAACGGCCGCGTGCACCAGGGTGAGGAAGTCAGCGTCATGCATGCCGATGGCAGCTTCCACACGACCAAGATCACCAAGGTGCTCGGCTTCAAGGGCCTGAAGCGCGTCGAGATCGCCGAAGCCGAAGCCGGGGACATCGTCGCTCTGGCCGGCATCGAGAAGATCAACATCGGCGAGACCATCGCCTGCGCCACCAATCCGACCGCCCTACCGGTGATCAAGGTGGACGAGCCGACCCTGACCATGGAACTGCACGTCAACAACTCGCCGCTGGCCGGAACCGAAGGCAAGCTCGTCACCACCCGCCAGATTCGCGACCGCCTGTTCAAGGAGATTCGTACCAACGTGGCCATGAAGGTCGAAGAAACCGGTTCGGCCGACATTTACAAGATCTCCGGCCGAGGCGAGCTGCATATCGGTATCCTGCTGGAGAATATGCGCCGCGAGGGCTTCGAGATGGCCGTATCGCGCCCGAATGTCATCGTCCGGGTCGTCGATGGCGTCAAGCAGGAGCCGTATGAGCACGTCACTGTCGATGTCGATTCCGAGTACCAGGGCACGGTGATCGAGAAGCTCAGCACCCGCGGCGCCGAGATGTCCCATATGCAGACCAATCCGGACGGCAGCACCCGCATCGAGTTCATGGCTCCGACCCGCTCGTTGATCGGATACACCTCCGAGTTCCTGACCGACACCAAGGGCACCGGCGTCATGAACCATGTCTTCCACGAATACGGCCCCTACGTCGGAGAGCTGCCGGGCCGCAAGAATGGCGTGCTCGTTTCCATGTCCGATGGCGAATCGGTTGCCTTCGCCCTGTGGAAGCTTCAGGAGCGCGGACGAATGTTTATCGGTTCCGGCGTGAAGCTCTACGAGGGCATGATCATTGGCATCCACAGCCGCGACAACGATCTCGTCGTCAATGCCACCAAAGAGAAGAAGCTGACCAATGTGCGCGCCTCGGGCAAGGACGACGCTATCGACCTGGTGCCGCCGATTAAGCTGACGCTGGAGCGCGCCATTGAGTTTATCGAGGACGACGAACTGGTCGAGATCACGCCGAAATCGATCCGGCTCAGGAAGCGTTTCCTGAAAGAGCACGAACGCAAGCGCGCTGTCACGGCAGCCAGGAAGTAAGCCTCCCGGGGCTCAGGCGAAGACGCTATGCCTCGTCCGGTTCCGAATCGCGCAAAAACTCGAAGAGCATGTCGACGAATTTCGGATCGACCTTCCGATACCTCGACCATATTTCGACCCGTTCGTATGCCTTGATGCCCATCGCGCGCCAATTTTCCAGATCGGTCTCGACGCCGCGTTTGGCCTCATTGACGAAGTACGTTACGGCCGCTTCCTCGGGTTTCATGCCCTGGCGCTTGCACTGCTTGGCGACAGCAAACATCGCATCCTCATCCGCTCTGTTGCGGTGCACGATGGGGACCTCAAGCTCTGAAAGAGCCGTCATGAAATTCGAAGAAAAGGAATAAAGCGCCCTCATACCCTGATCCCCCTCCCTTATCCCCGCCCGCTGCCAGCGAGACGCAAGTTTATGCCCGCACCGCCATGCCCGGTAACCTCCTCCACCCATTGGAGCCGCCCGCAACCCCCCATTCTCCGGCAACAAGCCAGGCACGCAATGGGAAATCATCAAAACCTTGGGCGTACTTATTGCTCCGCATGCATAGCGGCGGCATGTCTGTCCGGAATTCAGCCCATGACCAACAAGACCAATCCCGGCAGCGCCACGGCAAGACCGCCCAAACGTGGCCACAGCCTGGGGGCATGCCGCAGCGTCCACATGCCCATGGTCACCCCGATCGCATGCAGCGTCGCCGTGGCCAACAGGAAACCGGCGGCATAGCCCAGTGGCGAGGCGGCATAGGGCATCTCCACGCCATGCGCATAGCCGTGGAACAGCCCGAATACGGCAACCAGAGATACGGCCGGCCACAAGCCAGGCCGCGATTCCATGGCGATCAACATGCCAAGGGCAAGCAGCGATACGGCAATGCCGCCTTCCATCACGGGCACCGAGCCACCGCCCCCGATGGCCAGCAGGCAAGCCAACGCCGCCGAGGACAGGAAGGCCGACGGCAGCATCCAGATGGCCCTGCCCCCCAGCCTCGCTGCCCAGAATCCGACCGCCAGCATGGCCAGCAGGTGATCGTAGCCCGTGAACGGATGCATGAATCCGCCGGCAAAACCCATGCCGTGCACACCGATGATATGTGCCGAGGCCTGCCCCGGAAAGGCCAAGCCGGCCAGCATCGCTACCGTGAGCGTTTGAATGCGCAGGCCTACCCTGACGTGTCCCTGATGTGCCATCGCTACCTCCCTGCATCCCTCTCGCCGACGGGATCATGCGCTGTCATCCTTGAACGTAGAACCCAGATTCGCCTTCGGCAAGGCCATGCGCCCGACGGTTGCATTCCGTCCGCTTGCTGCTTACTTTGCAGCGACACTTCCTGCACAAAGGATTTCCCCATGCACACCCTGTACCTGCTGTTGATGGCCGTCATGCAAGGCATCAGCGAGCTTTTCCCGATCAGCAGCCTTGGCCACAGCGTGCTGATACCGGCACTGCTGCACTGGCCCATTGACCGAGAATCTGCGTGGTTCCTGCCGTTCATCGTTGTGTTGCATCTCGGTACCGCCACGGCGCTGCTGATCTATTTCCGGCAGGACTGGCTGCGGCTGTTCGGCGGACTGTGGCGAGCCCGCGGAGGTACGGATAACCCGGAGGCCAGGCTGTTCTGGCTGCTGGTGGTGGGTACGGTGCCGGCCGGTATCCTTGGCCTACTGCTGGAACACCGGGTTCGCCAGCTGTTCGGCGGCTTCGGCATTGTTGCCGTATTCCTGGCCCTGAACGGCCTGCTGCTGATCTGGGGTGATCGCCTGAAGCACCGCCAAGCCCGCCACCGTCTGGAGGAGCTGAGCTGGGCCAAGGCGTTGGGCATCGGTTGTGCGCAGGCGCTGGCCCTGATTCCGGGTATCTCCCGTTCGGGCGCCAGTCTGGTTGCCGGTCTGGCGTCTGGCCTGGAATACGACGCGGCGGCTCGTCTGTCCTTTCTGCTGGCCACCCCGATCATTGCCGCCGCCGGCGTACTGGAGGTGCCCAAGCTGCTGCACCACGCCGATCATGCGCCGCTGGACGCCATCCTGGTCAGCGGCGTGGTGGCCGGCGTGTTCGCCTACCTCAGCACCTGGTTCCTGATGCGCTATTTCCGCAGCCACGAGGTCAAGGCCCTGCGGCCATTCGGCGTCTACTGCCTGATTCTGGGACTCGGCGCCCTCGCGCTCCACGGTTTCTAGTCCACCAGCAGGGGGAGGACATATTCCAGCGCGGTTTCTCCACGTTGGGCCAGGGCTACACCGCGTTCGGCCATGCTGACCATTCCCTGATTCCTGGCAGCCTGCATCAGCACCTCCTCGGAGGCGTTCTGGCCGATGAGCCGCTGCATCTCCTCATCGATGAGCAGCAGCTCATACACCAGCAACCGGCCCGCGATGCCCGTACCATGGCACCGTTCACATCCGGACGCGACAAAAGCGCTTTCCTTGTTCCATGCAATGCCGTGGTTCCGAAGCACGCCGAGGGTGGTCTTGTCCACCTCCGCCTTCTGGCGGCAATGGCCGCACAGCCTGGGTATCAGCTGCTGGGCCAGCACACCCTTGACGGTGGCAGCGATCAGATACCGGTCCACCTCCATATTGGCCAGCCGGGACACGGCACCGACGGCATGATTGGTATGCAGTGACGACAGCAGCGTGTGCCCGGTCAGAGCAGCCTGGACCCCGATCTGCGCCGTTTCCTGATCGCGGATCTCGCCGACCATGATGACGTCGGGGTCGTGGCGTAACACATTGCGCAGGGCAGAGGCAAAGCTAAACCCGATCTTCGGGTTGATCTGGATCTGATTGACCCCCTCTACTCTCGCCTCGATGGGATCCTCAAGTGAAATCAAATGCTTGGGAAGGTTTGTCAAATCCTTCAATACGGCGAGCAATGTCGTTGACTTGCCACTTCCCGTCGGGCCTGTGACCAGCAGGATACCATGGGCGCCATGGGCGATACGGCGGATATTATCCCGATCCGCATCCTCGAAACCAAGCGTATTCAGGTCCAGCATGTTGGAGTCACGGCTCAATACGCGGAACACGATGTTCTCGCCGTACTGGCCCGGCATGCAGGACACGCGCAACTCGAGATCCTTGCCGGCGGCCGTCATCAGAACCCGTCCGTCCTGAGGAAGGCGGTGTTCGGCGATATCCATGCCGGAGATGATCTTGAAGCGGGTGATCAGGGTCTTGTGCACCCGCTTGTCGAGCATCAGGTGCTGGCGCAGCTGGCCGTTGACACGGAAGGATATCTTAAGCCCTTTGGCCACCGGCAATACATGGATGTCGCTCGCCGCTTCCTGGATACCGCTGAGCAGGATCTGGTCTGCCAACTTGACGATCGGGGCCTTCTCGGCCTCCATCTGCAGCTCGATGTCATTATCCGGCAACTGGTCCTCATCGACCGTGTCCGAAAAGTCGATCGCCTTCTGTGACAGATCGGCGGCAGCGCGTTTCTCGGTATGATAATATTTGCGGATCATCTCCGTGATCCGGGATGGCAAGGCGACGACCAGTTCGATCCGGTGGTTGGTACGAAAGCGGAGCATGTCCGAGACGTCCGCATTGGTCGGCTCCGATGTGGCCACGACAAACGTCTGATCCTCGATGCGTATGGGGAAAACCTTGAAGCGCTCCGCCGTCTCCATCGGCACGGCCTGCAGCGCCTCTGCGCTCGGGACCACGTCCTTGAGATCGATGTAACGCAGCCTGAATTTCAGGGCCAGGGCCATCAGCAGCTGTTCCTCGGTGATCAGCCCCTTTTTGACCAACAGATCGCCCAACGGTTGATTGCGGAACTTACGCTGCTCATCGAGGGCGGCATTCAGTTGTTCACGGGTGATCAGCTTGGCGGAGATCAGAATCTCGCCGATCGGCTGCATGGAATCCGCTGCCGACTTTCTTCTCTCTCGCTCAAGTCTGTTGATGTCGTGTTGAGGAACGCCGTGTTTTTCGGCAAGGATATCGCCGATCTTCTGCGCGCGCAGGTGCTCCTGTTCCTTCAGCGTTTTTTTGAGCACGGGTTCGGTCAGCACGCCCTCGTCGCGCAGGATCTCGCCGAGGTGACGCAGTTCCTGGCGGTTGCGCACTCCATGCCAGGGAAAATACACGCGTTCGTACTTCTGCTCGCCCCCGCTCATGGTACCAAAGAAACCGACGTTGAAATCCTGCTGGCTCAGCACGCGGACATGGAAGGTACGGTCGTCCTTGGTCTGCACCACCTCGTTGACTTCTCCGGGCAGATGGGTTTCCGGTACCTTTTTCGCCTCATCATGAAAAAGCAGGTACATGACATGATGCAGTGGAACCGTCTTGTTTTCGCCCGCGTCCGTCACGAGCAAAAGCTTCTGCTCGGCGGCACGAAACGGCGCGGCCAGCCAACCCATCTCGGTACGGCCGTTATGCAATCGGATCTCGAGCCGAATCCTCCGTTCCATGAAACCCCTCTCCCTGACGGTAGCCGCAAGGTGCCTGACCGATCTGCGTCATGCTGACAAGTATCATGCCATGATCAGCAGCCGCCGGTTACGGGATCACGCTGCCGCCCCGGAAATGGGTCCCTTACGCCAGCAGCGTAGCCTTGCGGATCAGGCTGCCATTGTGCACCGCATCGATCAGCTCCATACCTTCGATCACCTCACCGAAGACCGTGTATTGCCCATCAAGATGCGGCTGGGGAGCGTAACAGATGTAGAACTGGCTGCCTGCCGAATCCGGATCAGAGGTGCGCGCCATGGCCACCGTACCGCGCACATGGCGGGTATCGTTGAACTCTGCCTTGATCCGGTAGCCGGGGCCGCCGGCACCGGTACCGTTCGGATCGCCGCCCTGGGCCATGAAACCGGGGATCACGCGATGGAAGCTCAGGCCATCGTAGAATCCCTCCTTCACCAGTACCTTGAAATTTGCCACGGTGTCGGGTGCCACCTGCGGCAGCAGCTTGATGGTGACCGAACCATCGTCAAGATCCAGTCTGACGTGCATCCCTTCGGGAATGTCGGGATCGCTGGCCAGCGGCGCCTTTTTGGGAAGAACCATCTTTCTCTCCTTGATCGCATCGAATGGGATATCTTCGGCAAACACCGAACCGGCCGAGAACAGGCTCGGGACAGCCGGGGAAACCAGGGGGCGTAACGTTTCATCCCAGGCACTGCTCCTGGGCAGACGGCAGGATCCGGCACGGGTGCAACACCGCGCACCCCCCTTCACCCGGAAGCAGTTCGCCCGTGCCGAGAAGTATGCCGTCCCCGTACACGGCGACAAGCCCGTCGGAAATCCGGCTATCCTCCATCCGCAGCCTCTGCCCGAGCAAAAACCGCCGACATTGCTCCTGATCCAGGTGCATGGCAGTTAGCCTTTTCAGCCAGATGGAAACGGGCACCAGCGCCGCCGCCCGGCGCTCGGCCAACTGCTCAGGCGTCACCATCATGCTCTCCGGCCAGCCGCCGGTACTGAGCCGCCGCAACTGCACCACGCAGCCGCCGACAGCGAGCGCATCACCGATATCTCGCGCCAGGGCGCGGATGTAAGTCCCCTTGGAACAGCGTACCTGCAGAACCAGTTCCGGCCATTCGTAACGGATCAGAATGAGCTCCCGGATATCAACGGGACGCGGGTCCAGAGTGAATTCGGCACCCTGGCGTGCCAGGGCATGGGCACGCCGTCCACCGACGTGCAGGGCCGAGTAGCGTGGCGGCATCTGCGCGTAGGTCCCGCGAAAGCGCGCCAACACGGCCTGGATCTGTGCCAGCGTCGGTTCGCCCGCAAACCTGGCCGTTGTTTCTCCCTCGGCATCCAGGGTATCGGTCTGGTAAGCGAGATCCATGGTCACCGTATAGCGTTTCTCGGCGATCAAACCAAGTTCGGCAAAGCGCGTGGCCTCGCCGAGAAGGATCGGCAGCATGCCGGTGGCCAGCGGATCGAGCGTGCCGGCGTGGCCCGCCTTCAGACGCGGTTTACGGTTTGTCCCGAACAGGCGTGCCACCTCATTGACGGCCCGCCTGGAACTCCAGCCGCGAGGCTTGTCGAGGAATACGATGCCCGAAACCACGGTCGGGAAAATCCGATTCAGGGGAAAAGACGGTCGATTTCTGTCTGCAGGCGTCGCATCACCGCATCGAGGCTGCCCTGAAGGGTACAGCCGGATGCATAGCGATGGCCGCCGCCGCCCAGCGAAGCGGCCAGAGCCCCGACATCGGCCGTCGCCTTGCTGCGAAAGCTGGCCTTCCAGGAATCCTGTTCATCCGGACGAACGAACACGGCGACCTCGACGCCGTCAATGGCACGGCCGTAATCGATCAGCCCCTCGGTATCCTCGACATCGCTGGCGGTATCGGCATACATTGCCTCGTCGACATGCAGCCAGGCGCTGCGTCCGCCATTGCGCAGGGCCAAGGTCTCCAGACACCGGCGCAGCAGGGCCACCCTTTGGGGACGATGGGACGCGTATATGTTCCGGGCAGCCGTGGCTGGTTCGGCGCCGGCTTCGATCAGCTCGGCAGCCAGACGATGGACCGCCGGGGTTACCGTCGACATGCGGAAGCTGGAGGTGTCGGTCAGCAATGTCACATACACGGCCATCGCAGCATCGGAGGACGACGGCAGCCCCATGTGCCGGATCAAGGCATACGCCAGGGCTCCGGTCGAACAGGCCGCAGCATCAACAAGGTTGATATCACCAAAGCGGGTATTGCTGGCATGATGGTCGATATTGATCAGATGCCTGCCGGCGAAAAAGGCATCGTCCATGCCGAGACGGCTTCGGGCACCGGCATCCAGGCTGATGACCAGATCGGCGACGTCGAGTGCCGGACAGTGCTCGCCGGCACCGACCCGCTCGGCTCCGGCCAGGAATCGGTACAGGCGCGGGACACCATCCCGGTTGTGCATTGATACCGGCAGACCGGCAGCCGCCAGGGCGTCATACAGCGCCAGCTGGGAACCGATGCCATCGCCATCGGGGTTGCGGTGCGTGATCAGTACGATGCCGCGGCTCTGGCGGATCATCGTCGCAGCGTGCCGCCAGTCCTGTTCGGAAATGGCTGACCCGGCGATGGCGGTCGTCATGCCCCCTCGCCGAGGCGCTTGAGGATGTCGAGAACCTTGCCGCCCTCGCTGAACGGCTCGTCCCACATGAAGCGGATGGCTGGCAGCCTCCGGCGCGGCAGGGCCCGGCGCAACTCATGCGCGAAATGCGGGGCCAGGCGATTCAGGGAACGCACGCAGGCCTGGGTATCGGTTTCACCACTGCGGTACACCCAGATATGCAGCTGGTGATTGTGGTGCACCGCCTCCACCCGCGTGATGCCGACGCCGATCAGGCGCGGATCGCTGATCTCCCGCTGCATCAGCGTGGTCAGCAGGCGATGGATATCCGCATGCAGCCGCCGCTGGCTGGGTGTGCTTGCCGCCATATTCCCGCCTACAGCGTCGCCGCCACTTCCTCGATGACGTAGAACTCGAAGGTATCGCCAACCTTGATATCGTTGAACTTCTCGACACCGATACCGCACTCGTAGCCGCTGCGCACTTCCTTGACATCATCCTTGAAGCGGCGCAGGGAGGACAACACACCGTCGTACACCAGCACACCGTCGCGCAGCACGCGCACGCCGGCATTGCGCTCGACAAAGCCGTCGGTGACGTAGCAACCGGCGATGACGCCCTGCTTCGGCACACTGAAGGTCTCGCGCACCTCGGCGCTGCCGATCACCTTCTCCACCTTCTCCGGCGCCAGCGTGCCTTCCATCGCCGCCTTCATGTCGTCGATGGCGTCATAGATCACCTTGTAGAAACGGACATCCACGCCATCGCTCTCGGCCAGCTTCTTGGCCTTGACCTCCGGCCGCACATTGAAGCCGATGATGATGGCGTTCGAAGCCGAGGCCAGCATGACATCGGACTCGGTGATGCCACCGATGGCCTTGTGCACCACGCGCACGCTGACATCCTCGGTCGCCAGCTTGTTCAGCGAATCGGCCAGCGCATCGATCGAGCCGCTGACATCGCCCTTGATCAGTACTTTGACTTCCTTCGGCCGGTCGGCGGCCACGCCGGCAAACAGATCCTCCATGCTGGCGCGCTTGGCCATATCGGCGGCCACACCGGCCTCGCGGATCTTGTCCTGACGGAAACGGATGATGTCACGCGCCTGCCGCTCGGTCTCGACGACGTGCATCTCCTGCCCGGCATCGGGCACCGAATCCAGTCCCAGCACCTCGGCCGGGATCGACGGTCCGGCAGTGCGGTGCTGCACACCATTCTCGTCCACCAGGGCACGGATACGCCCCATCACCGTACCGGCCACGACGATATCGCCGGTGTTGAATGTGCCGGTCTTGACCAGCACCGTAGCCACCGGGCCACGTCCACGGTCGAGCCTGGCCTCGATGATGATGCCCCGGCCCGGACGATCCGGATTCGCCTTCAGTTCCAGCACATCGGCCTGCAGCGCCAGCATCTCGACCAGTTCATCGAGCCCTTGGCCTGTCTTGGCCGACACCTCGACAAAGATGGTATCGCCGCCCCAATCCTCGGGAATCAGCTCCAGTTCGGCCAGCTGGCGCTTGACGTTATCCGGATTGGCGCCCTCGACATCCATCTTGTTGATGGCCACGATGATCGGGATGCCGGCGGCACGTGCATGGTTCAGCGCCTCGACCGTCTGCGGCTTGACGCCATCGTCCGCAGCCACCACCAGTACGGCCACGTCCGTCATGCCGGCACCACGGGCGCGCAGGCTGGTGAACGCCTCGTGGCCCGGGGTATCGATGAACACGACGCGCTTGCCGTCCGATAGCTTGGCCATATAGGCACCGATGTGCTGCGTGATGCCGCCGGCCTCACCCGACGCCACATGTGCCTTGCGGATGGCGTCGAGAATCGAGGTCTTGCCGTGGTCCACATGGCCCATGACCACGACGACCGGAGGCCTCGGCTGCAGATTCGCCTCGTCGTCCTGCTCGTCCTTGAACAGAACGTCCTCCACGGCACCGCGGTTGATGAGCTTCGGCGTATGACCGAATTCCTCGACGATCAGCAGGGCCGTATCGGCATCGATGCTCTCGTTGACGGTGACCGGCATGCCCATCTCAAAAAGCCTCTTGACCACATCGCCGCTCTTGACGGCCATGCGAGAGGCCAACTCACCGACCACGATCGGATTGGTGACCTCCACTTCGCGCTTGACGAAATCGGCGTGGTCCTTGTCGATGCCGTACCGCTTCACATGGCGCTTGCGATCACCGCGCGCCAGGCGGGCCATGCGCTCTTCCTGCTCCTCGGTGAGCACGATGTTCCGCTTCTCCGCGTACTCGCGCATGGCGGCCTTTTCGGCCGGATTCAGGCGCTTCTTCGCCTGGGTGGCCCCGGCACCGCCCGGACCGCGGCGTTTTTCCCCACCCGGACCAGCGCCCAGCCCTTCGGGGGATACCGCCACCGACGGTGCCCGACGCGGTCCGATGCCGCCTGCAGGTCGCTGCTGCTGCGTACGGGCCCCTCGCGGTCCTTCCGGGCGGCGCTGATCGCGCTCATCCTTGATGCGGGCCTCGATCTCCTTCAGCGACGAGCGTGGCGCACGCGATGCGGCGATCTGCGCCGGCGTAAGATTGCGGCGGATCGTGGTTCTCGGGCCCGTGCCCTGGCCCCGGCCCTCGCGAGGCCGTCGTTGTTCTTCCCTGGCCGGGCGTTCGGCCGCTGGCTCACGCCTTGGTGCTGGCGCTGCCTCTGCCGGCGCGGCCAGTTTGGATTCGGGGGCAGCCGCCGGAGCCTGACGCTGCTGCTCCATGGCCTTTTCCGCCCTCTCTGCCGGACTCATGGCGGCGGCACTATCAGCGCTCGGGGTGGATTCGGCGCTTCCGGACGCACCCGGACGGCGGCGGCGGCGAACCTCCACCTGCACGGTGTGGCCCCTGCCCTCGACATTGCCCGACCGGGACTGCCCGGCCACCATCGGTTTGGTCAGGGTCAAAGTCTTTTTTCCATCGGATTTACTCACGGACGCATCCTTGTTGGCCTTCAGATAGGCCGCAATCTTTTTACGATCATTGTCATCCAGCTTGGCGGTTGGACCTGAGGCCGCAACACCACACGACGAAGCAGCACGCAGCACCTCGGCCACATCGAGCTTCATCTCTTTCGCCAGGTCAAGAATGCGTTTATCGGACATAAAATCGTATCACTCCACTTCATTCACACGTTGGAACCAGACACAGGCCTGTTCCAGCTTCCGGGCCAGGGACGACGCATCGATCACCAGCACCGACACCTTCTCCCGGCCCAACCATTCGCCCAACTGTGCGGATGCAGGCGCCATGCACCACCGCGTATCCGTACCTGCCTGGCGGCGCTTGGCCATGGCATCCCGCAACTGTCGGATCAAGGCCGCACCGGCATCGCTGGCCACCAGCAGAAACGTGGGCGCATTGTTCCACAAATGCTGCATGGCTGCATCCCTGCCGATGGCAGCCGTGGCCTTCATGCCGGTCAGCAACTGGCGGATCCGCGCACTGAGCGCCTCGCGCAACCTGGCGCGAAAGGGTTCCCATTGCCCAGCCGCCGCCGCGGATTTCACCCTCAGCGCACCGAAACGTTTGTCGCTCAGCCGCGTCCAGCAGGCCTCTCGCATACACAGATAGGCACCGCGCCCCGGCGCCTGCTGCAGCAGATCGGGCCAGACTTGCCCCTGATCATCGATCACCATACGCAGCATGGCCTGCTTGCTGCCATGGTTCCGGCAGGCGAAGCAGGTCCGCACCGGACCCGTTTCACCCTCCATGTCGGCGATGCCGGCAGAATCAGTCAAACCAGCCACTGGCCTCACGTGCCGTGATGATCAGGGCCTCGGCCTGTTCACGCGACAGGCCGACGATGCCATCCAGCTCATCGGCCGCCGCATCAGCCAGCATTTCCACGGACACGATTTCCCGGGCGGCCAGTTGTTCGGCGATCTCGGTCGTCATGCCCTTCAGCTCCAGCAGCGACATTCCTCCACCCTCTGCATCGCTCTTGCTCAATGCCTGGTTCAGCAGGGCATTGCGGGCGCGGTTCTGCAGCTCGGCTGCCAGTTCCTCGTCCAGCCCCTCGATGGCGGTGATCTCATCCAGCGGGCAATAGGCCAGGTCATCGAGGGAGATGAAGCCCTCGCTGACCAGCAGCGCGGCGAACTCCTCATCGATGTCCAGTGCACCATGGAAGGTGACGCGCGCCTCCTCGACTTCTTCCTTGCGGCGCTTCATCTCCTCACCGGTGGTCATGATCTCGATGTTCCAGCCGGTCAGCTGCGAAGCCAGGCGCACGTTCTGGCCGCGCCGGCCAATGGCAATCGCGAGGTTCTCCTCGTTCACGGCCACCTCGATGGTATTGCGCGCCTCGTCGACGAGCACGCGGTCGATCTTGGCCGGGGCCAGCGCATTGACCACGAAGGCAGCCGGATCGGCGGTCCATTCGATGATATCGATACGCTCGCCGTGCAACTCGTTGACCACGGCTTGCACACGCGCACCACGCATGCCGACGCAGGCACCGACCGGATCGACGCTCGGATCGTTGGAAATCACCGCGATCTTGCTGCGCGAGCCCGGATCGCGGGCGATGGCCTGGATGGCCAC
>CAYRBJ010000029.1:0-24186 GCA_964422615.1 uncultured Zetaproteobacteria bacterium
TCTGGTCGCAGCCCCAGAATGCGCACTACCGGGAACACAGCCGGCTGTACCGCGACGACATCAAGAACCTTTTGATCCAGGCCCCGAACGGGCACACCTTCCCCCTCGGATCGATGGCGACGGTCAAGTTCGTTTACGGTCAACCCGCGCTGTTCCGGGAGAACCTGGCGCAGATCATTCCCGTGACGGCCGAAACCAGCGGCAAGCTGGCCTTGAGCACGACCATCGCTTCGGTAAAAAAGACCCTGAACAAGGTGCTGCCTCAGGGCGTCTATTACACGTTGGGCGGCGCCTACAAACAGGAGGCGAAGGCCGCACACGGAATGAAGATCGTGTTCGCCGCCGTGGCGCTGGCCGAGGTCATCCTGCTGCTGTTCCTCTACGAAAACTGGTGGTTCCCGGTGATCATCCTGGGCACCTCCATACTCTCTGCCGGCGCGGTTTTCTTCGGACTGTGGGTGACCGGTGTCGAGCTCAACATCACCGCGATGATGGGGATGGTGATGATTGTCGGAATCGCGGTGGAGATGTCGATCTTCCTCTTTTCCGAGTTCCAGAATCTCCGGCAAACGATACCCCCGCGGCAGGCAATCTACGAAGCCGCACTCAACCGGTTCCGTCCGATTATCATGAGCACCCTGGCCATGATCCTGGCGCTGCTGCCGTTGGGCGCTGCGATCAGCGGCTCCGGCGACCAGATGCTGCAGCCGCTCGCGATCGCGATCATTGCAGGTATCCTGGTGCAGCTGCCACTGGTCGTTCTGGTCCAGCCGGTCCTGGTCAGGTGGACCCTGCCGAAGGAGGAAACATCGCCGACGCCGACAGAATAAAACCGCGGAACAAGATCGGATCTATTCGGATTTTCCGGTGAAAAAAGAGGGGCGCTGACGATGCCGGACAGGCCGAGATATCGTTGCATCAAGCCTGTGCCATTGCGTTCAAGGCTTTTCCGGGAACAATCATGGATCAGGGGCGTGAAAGGGAGCATGGTGGCAGCAGTTCGCGCCATTCAGTTCGATATCCGAAGGGATGGATGGCGTGGTACATGACTTGGGTGTCGATGCCATCAGCGGCAAGGTGCTGGAGAACAGCCCTGAGGGACCGCATTCGGACTGGACGGCCAGGGGGCGGAGAGAGCGCAGATATGCGATTGCTTGTGGTGGAAGATGATCCGATGATCGGCGACAGCATCAGGCGTGGCCTGAAGCTGGCCGATTTTGCCGTTGACTGGGTGCAGGATGGCACGGCAGCGGAACTGGCTCTGCACAATGGCGTCTATGACATGATGATTCTTGATCTCGGCCTGCCCGGAAAAACCGGATTGCAGGTGCTGCAGGAAATGCGCCACCAGGGTAACGACCTGCCGGTATTGATTGTCACTGCGCGCGATCTGGTCGGGGATAGAGTCGCCGGTCTGAACCTTGGTGCGGACGACTATCTGGTCAAACCCTTCGACCTCGACGAGCTGAAGGCCCGCATCCACGCGGTGCTTCGTCGCCATGGTGGCCGGAGCTCTTCGGTCATCCGTTACGGCCCCATCAGCCTTGACCCGATCAGCCATCGGGTGACGCTCCGGGGTGAACCGGTGGCCCTGTCGTCCAGGGAGTTCGCCCTGCTGCATGCCCTGATGTCCCAGCCCGGTGCCGTGCTGTCCCTGATCCAGCTTGAGGATGCGCTGTATGGCTGGAACGAGGAGGTGGCCAGCAACGCCGTGGAGGTGCATATCCACCATCTGCGCCGCAAGCTGGGCAGCCATGCCATTTTGAACGTCAGGGGCGTGGGTTACCGCGTCGCCAAGCTCGATGATCTCGATCCATAAACGCCTGCTGCTGTGGCTGCTGACCGGTCTGCTTGCCATCAGCAGCATCGCCGGCATCGCCACCTATAGGAAGATGCTGGAAGAGGTCAACGAAATGCAGGACTTCGAGTTGCGCCAGGTCGCCTATGCCATCGAATACGCCAGCCGCGCGTTGCCAGCCAGCGTCAATGCCCTGAAGCCGAGCGAGGCCGCCAATCCGGCCTTCCTTGTGCAGCTGTGGCGGTCGGGATCGAGGTTGCAATATTCCTCGCAGCCTGCCGTTGCCCTGCCGCTGGCGACTGTACGTGGTTTTTCATTCGCCACATGGAATGACGACCGCTGGCGGGTATTCAGCCTTGCCGCCGGCGATCGCATCGTGCAAACGGCGCAGTCCGTCGAGGACCGGCAGGAAACGGCCGCCGATATGAGCTTGCGCATGCTCATGCCCTTCCTGGTGCTGGTGCCGGTGCTGGCCGTGCTGGTACTGCTGGCCGTGCGGCGGGGTCTGTCGCCGCTGGGGCAAATTGCTGACGATATCGCGCGCCGGGATTCGACCTCGATGCAGCCGCTGAACGAGGAAACACTGCCGGCGGAGATTCGGCCGCTGATCGTCGCCCTGAACGACCTGCTGAGGCGGCTGGCGGAAGCCATGAATGCGCAGCGCCGTTTTGTCGCCGATGCCGCGCACGAGCTGCGCACGCCCCTGACGGCACTGACGCTGCAGGCGCAACTGGTACAACAGTCCGGTGATGAAGACGAGCGTCGCCGGGCTGTTGGCGATTTGAGGCAGGGCATCGCCCGCGCCTCTCATATGGTGCAGCAACTGCTGGACATGGCCCATCAGGAACCGGATTCGCCGCACGCCTTCTCCCGGCTGGATCTGACCGAACTGGTCCGGGAAAAGGTTGGCGAACTGGCGCCACTGGCGGCGGCCAAGGATATGGACCTGGGCGTCAAGGCCGAGCATTCCCAGTGGATCAACGGGAATGCGGATTCCCTGCGAATCCTGGTCGGCAACCTGGTCGACAATGCCATCCGCTATACGCAGGCGGGGGGCAAGGTGGATGTATCGGTTGGCGCGGATGACGAAGGCCCGTGGCTGACCGTCGCCGATAACGGTCCGGGCATCCCCGAGGATGAGCATGAGCGGATTTTCGAGCGCTTCTACCGTCCGGCCGGACAGCATGCGCCGGGCAGCGGCCTGGGCCTGTCCATCGTCAGGCAGGTGGCGCAATTGCACCAGGCAAAGGTCCGCGTTGAGCGTCCGCCATCCGATGCGGGCATCCTGTTCAGGGTTGTTTTTTCCGGACAAAGGGCGCCCTGAGCTTCAGTGCTTCGATAAGCGGTCGGGGACCGGATTCCGGGCCCGGTCTCCACTGATGTGCCGAAAGCGCAGATGATCGGACGCTGCTAGGCACCGATCATCTGCGTGTTGGCAGCCCCCGGCGGCACCATCGGATACACCCTGGCCTGTCGGTCGATGCTGGCCCGGATCAGGCACGGCCCCGGTGCCTTCAGCAGCCGGCGCAGCAGCGCCCGCGGATCGTCCGCCGTATCCAGGTCCGCCGCCTTCAGGCCGAAGCCGCGGGCGATGGCCGCAAAGTCGGGCGGTGCGGCAACCAGCGAGGCATAGATGCGTTCGCCGTAGAACAGCTCCTGCTGCTGCTGCACCAGCCCCAGGGAGGCATTGTCCATCAGCACGATCTTCACGTTGGCGCCGGTCTCGGCCAGCGTCGCCAGCTCCTGCAGGTTCATCAGGATGCTGCCGTCGCCGGTGAAGCAGACCACGGCATTCTCCGGTTCGGCCATGGCGGCGCCGATGGCGGCAGGGATGCCGAAGCCCATCGTGCCCAGACCGCCGGAGCTCAGCCAGCGGCGCGGCCGTGCGAACGGGTAGGCCTGCGCCACCCACATCTGGTGCTGTCCGACATCGGTGGCGATGATGGCGTCCCCGTCCAGGCAATCCGCCACCGCCCGCACCAGGCCGTAATGGCTGTGCGCGTCATCAAGATCCGGCAGCAGCAATGGGAAACGGCGGCGCAGTGCCTCGACCTGTGCCAGCCAATCCTTTCGCGCTTGCCGTTGGACCAGCGGCAGTAGCGCTTGCAGCGCCGCAGCCGCATCGCCGCGGATGGCGACATGCGGGGTCTTCAGCTTGCCCAGTTCGGCGGCGTCGATGTCGATATGGATGACCTTGGCCCGCGGGCAGAAGGCCTCCAGCCGGCCGGTCGCCCGGTCGTCGAAGCGGGCGCCGACGGCGATCAACAGGTCGCTCTCGTCCAGCACCATATTGGTGTAGCGCGCGCCGTGCATGCCCAGCATGCCGATGGCCAGCGGGTGGCGGGCGGGCATCGCCCCCAGCGCCATCAGCGTCGTGGTCGTCGGCAGGTCCGCCTTCTCGGCCAGGGCCACGGCCTGCTCATCGGCCCCGGCATGGATGACGCCGCCGCCCAGGTAGAGCACCGGTGCTGACGCGGCATTGATCATGGACGCGGCGCGTGCGATGGCCTCCATATCGGGTGCAGCGTCGGGCTCGGGCCTGCCCGGCTGCGGCCAGGTCGACACGGTCAGCGTCTCGCACTGCACGTCCTTCGGGATGTCGATCAGCACCTGCCCCGGCCTGCCCGAGGCGGCGATGCGGAAGGCCGCCGGAATGATCTCCAACAGCTCGGAAGCCGCGCGAGCCTGGAAGCTGTGCTTGGTGATGGCATGGGACAGGCCGATGGCATCGACCTCCTGGAAGGCATCGGTACCGATCAGCGCCCGCGGCACCTGGCCGGTGATGGCGATCAGCGGCACGGAATCCAGCTTGGCATCGGCGATCGCCGTCAGCAGGTTGGTCGCCCCGGGACCGGACGAGGCCAGGCAGACCGCGGGCCTGCCGCTGATGCGGGCCATGCCCTGGGCGATGAAGCCAGCCCCCTGTTCGTGGCGTGCCAGGATGTGGCGCAGCCGGCCGGACTGCGCCAGGGCGTCGTACAACGGCAGGATGGCGCCGCCGGGGATGCCGGTGACCGTGTCCACGCCCTGCCGCTCCAGCAGGCGCACCACGACCTGGGCCCCGGACAGGGTCTCGGTACGGGGCGTCGGCGGCGCATGTGCCGGCAGGGCGGTTTCGGCGGTTTGCATGTGTTGTCTCCTTCATCGTTTCCGCGAGCGCGAGATCCGACGGGGAGACATAAAAAAACACCCCCGCCGGGCTGGCGCGCCGGCGGGGGTGTGGCAATCGTTATCCGTTGTTGACTAGCGATCGACTCCGGCCCGCGGCGCGTGATTTACGACGAGTACGGAGACGACGAAACGACCGTCGTGGAACGACGGGGCCTGCATCATCGGGGTGGCGGGCATGCGGTTCATCGTCGCACTATAGCCAGGGGGCGGTGCAAAAGGCAACCGGCGAGATCAGTAATGCGGCGGGGGGGCCTCGTCGTCCGGGCGGCGGGTGTCGGTGGCATCCGCGGTGTTGAGGTGCGCGCGAATGGCGCGTATGCCTTTCTCGAGATGGTCGATCTGGCGCTGCTGCGCGGTCACCACCTCGTTCAGTTGCTCGATGGTGTGGTCCTGGTAGGACAGCCGGGTTTCCAGCTCGATGATGCGCTGTTCCAGAGATGTGGTGTTCATGGATTCCACTCCAGGGGATTTTCGTTCAGCAGGGCCGCTTGCTCCTTCAGCGACAGGATGTGCTCCTCCCAGTAGCGCTGGGTATTGAACCACGGGAAGGCGCGGCGGAAGGCCGGATCGTCCCAGCGACGGGCCAGCCAGGCGGCGTAGTGCATGATGCGCAGCGTGCGCAAGGGTTCGATCAGCGCCAGTTCGCGCGCATCGAAATCGTAAAAGTGCGTATAGCCGGACAGCAACTCGGCCAGGTGCAGTTCCATTTGCGCCCTCTCTCCGGTCAGGAACATCCACAGATCCTGCACCGCCGGGCCCATGCGCGCATCGTCGAAGTCGACGATATGCGGGCCGGCATCGGTCCACAGGATGTTGCCGGGGTGGCAGTCGCCGTGCAGGCGCAGGCAATCGACATCGCCGGCTTCGTCCATGCGCTGCTCGACGATATCGAGCGCATCCTCGGCCAGCTGCTCATAGTTGCGCGCCAGCTCCGGAGGCAAAAAACCGTGGTCGAGCAGGTAGGTATACGATTCGTCACCGAAGTGCTCGACGGAAAGCGTCGGCCGGTGCACGAAATCGTGCTGTGCACCGCAGGCATGGATGCGCCCCAAAAAGCGCCCGAGCTGTTCGAGCTGGGCACCGTCCTCCAGATCCGGGGCCCGTCCGCCTTTCAGCGGATACAGGGAGAAGCGGAATGGTCCGGCGTGGTGCAGTGTCTGCCTACGGTCGGCCAGCGGCGGTACCACCGGAATGTCCAGTGCCGCCAGCTCCAGCGTGAACGCGTGCTCCTCGAGGATCGCGTCGTCCGACCAGCGTTCCGGGCGGTAGAACTTGGCGACCACCGGAGCCTCCCCGTCGAGATCGATGCGGTAGACGCGGTTCTCGTAGCTGTTCAGCTCCAGCACGGCGCCGGTGCAGCGCCGGCCGGTGGTTTCGACGGCATCGAGCATGGTCGCGGGATCCAGGGC
The DNA here is from genome assembly GCA_964422615.1 of uncultured Zetaproteobacteria bacterium. Classification (GTDB taxonomy): domain Bacteria; phylum Pseudomonadota; class Zetaproteobacteria; order Mariprofundales; family Mariprofundaceae; genus DATLWN01. The sequence continues at coordinate 6,379 of CAYRBJ010000029.1, forward strand.
GTGGAAGGCGTGCGCGGCCTGGGCATCGTTCATGCGTACCGACGCGGGATCAACAGGGATGTTCATTCCGGCAGACTAGCGGGAGATTACGGGGTTCGGTAACGGCAAGCAGACGTCAGGATAACGGGTGGCAATTTACGCTGCCAGAAGATCTGCGTGCACCTGCTGCACATCGACATCCTCGAAGGCAAAGGCACGCGAGGCTTTGTTCTTGCTACGCCGAATTATGCCGGCCAGTTCATGAAACAGCATATCGTCCATTTTCAAATTCATGTCGATATGTTGCGCCAGTGGCGCAGATCAGGCAATGCGCCTGAGGGCAAAAGCGCTCTTCTTCCTCGGCGTGCTGGAAAACTACATGGATGTGGTTTTTCAGTGCTTCCCTAAAGCTCGGTCACCCATACGCCCACATCGAGGCTTACACCTGGAGGGCCGACAAACGAACCGGATATCGGCGGCACCAGTTCGGGCAATCTTGCCACGGCCACGGCAATGTGGTTGGTGCCTGCGATCTCCCCGGAGGTGGGGTCAAACCCCTTCCAGCCTGCGCCCGGCAGGTAGATCTCGGCCCAGGCATGGGTTGCACCGAAATTGGCCGATGAGGGTGGCGCGTGCAGATAACCGCTTACAAAACGCGTGGCCAGGCCCAGGTGTCGCGTTGCAGCCATGAACAGATTCGCAAAGTCACGGCAGGATCCGGTGCCGCTTGCCAGTGTTTCTTCTGCGCTTTGCACACCGGGTTCCTCGCGTACCCGATACGACAGCGTTTGATTGATATGGGTGCTCAGGCGCTGCAACAGGGCATAGGTTTGAATCCGTTCACCCGGACGCCATAGTTTTGCAACCCACGCAGTCAACTGGCTGCCGTCCGTTGGATCGGGTCGATTCATGTAGGGAAACAGCACAACGCTGTCCTCGGGTGTATAGGCAAACGGGTAGTACATTGCGTAATCGGCCATCAGGAAGTCGAGCGGGGCCTCGTTGAATTGCTGGATGATGACTTCGCTCTCGACCAGAAGCTGGCTGGCAGGTGAATTGAAGCTCGCGATCGCGACGGAGTTGCCCTCCACGTCGCTGTGCCAACGTAAGGCAGCCGGAGGCGTGATCTTCAGGCTTGAGGATTCGATGCGAAGTTCGTGCCCCTCACGCGGACGCAGGCGCAAGGTATGGGGCTCAAGCCAAACCGGGGCGGAGAAGTTGTAGTAGGTGCGATGAAGGATGTTATAGCGCTGCATGCATTATCCGCCCGATTTATGAAGCGTGCATCCGCGGGGGTGCCGACCGGCAGCATTGGATCATGAGATCATGGTATTGGCACCTGGAGGTTTGACAAGCAATGGGCGCTTTCCCGCGCGGGCGGTGCCTGATGCCGGCAAGGCGATGGAATCAGTCAATGCGTTTCAGAGCCAGCAGGTATTCGACATTGCCCTTCGGGCCGTGGATCGGCGATTCGGTGACGCCGATGATCCCGGCACCCGGCAGCTCCTTGGCCATGGCCACGATGCGGTCGACCGCCTCCCGCCGCGCGCCCTCGTCGCGCACCACGCCCTTGGACAGCAGCTTCGGGCCGACCTCGAACTGCGGCTTGATCAGCGCCACGCACCAGCCACCGGGTTTCAGCAGGGCCCAGGCCGGCGGCAGCACGCGCGTCAGCGAGATGAACGAGGTGTCGATGACCACAGCATCGACCGGCTCCGGGATGACGGCAGGCGACAGGTCCCTGGCATGGGTGCGTTCGAGGTTGACGACGCGTGCGTCATGCTGCAGCCGGTAGTGCAGCTGCCCGTGGCCGACATCGACGGCATACACCTTCGCCGCCCCGCGCTGCAGCAGCACATCGGTGAAGCCGCCGGTGGAGGCGCCGACGTCCAGGCAGACGGTATCCTCGGCGTTAAGCGGATAGGTATCCAGGGCCTTCTCCAGCTTCAGGCCGCCGCGCGACACGTAGCGCAGCGTCTCGCGCAGCTCGATGTCGGCGGCAGTGGATACGCGCGTGCCCGGCTTGTCGGCCTTCTGGCCGTTGACATAGACCAGGCCGGCCATGATCAGCCGCTGCGCCTGGCTGGTCGATTCGGCCAGGCCCAGTTCGGTCAGCAGGTGGTCAAGACGGCCTTTTGCGGGCTTGGCTGTGGTTGTCAAGGATTGGGCGTCAGAGGCCCGCCAGGGCGTTGGCGATGCCGGCGGCGTCCAGGCCGAGATCGCGCAGGATCTCGGCCTGGCTGCCTTGGGCGGGAAAGGCGTCCGGGATACCGAGGTGCACGAATGGCCCGCGCCAGCCGTGGTGCATCGCCGCCACGGCGATGGCCTCGCCGATGCCGCCCAGCAGGCTTCCCTCCTCGATGACGACGAGCGGCTTGCCCTTCGGCAGATGTTTGACGATGGTGGCGGTGTCGAGTGGCTTGATGAAGCGCAGGTTGACCAGGCCGAGGCGTTGCCCCTGTTCGGCTCGGGCGGCGACGGCGGCGGCGGCGTCCGCCACGCGCGTGCCGACGGCGACGACCAGGCCGTCCTTGCCTTTCGCCACTACCTCGGCGGTACCCACGGGCAGGGCGGAGGCCGGCTCCGGTTCGACGCCGAGGCCGATGCCGCGCGGATAGCGGATGGCACAGGGTCCGGGCAGCGCCAGCGCCGTGGCCAGCATGTGCCTGAGCTCGTTCTCGTCCTTCGGCGCCATCAGCGTGATGTTGGGCAGGCAGCGCAGATAGGCGATGTCGAAGCTGCCGGCGTGCGTGGCGCCGTCGGCGCCGACGATGCCGGCGCGGTCCATGCAGAATATCACCGGTAGATTCTGGATGCAGATGTCGTGGATGATCTGATCGTAGCCGCGCTGCAAAAAGGTCGAATAGATGGCGACCACCGGCCTCAGTCCCTCGACGGCCAGACCGCCGGCGAAGGTGACGGCGTGCTGTTCGGCGATGCCGACGTCGAAGCAGCGCTCGGGATGGCGACGCGCGAAGCGGGCCAGGCCCGTGCCGCCCGGCATGGCGGCGGTGATGGCGACGATACGCGCATCCTGATCTGCGAGATCCGCCAGCATGTCGGCGAACACCTGCGTATAGCTTGGCGGGCCGTCGGCGGCTGGCATCGGGCGGCCGCTTTCCGGATCGTAGGGGCCCAGCCCATGCCAGGTTTCCGGATCCTCTTCGGCCGGCGAGAAGCCGAGGCCCTTGCGCGTCAGCACGTGCAGCAGCACCGGTCCGTCCAGGTGCTTGCAGTTGGATAGTGTCGGCAACAGGTGCTCGAAATCATGGCCGTCGATGGGGCCGATGTAGCGGAAGCCCAACTCCTCGAACAACGTGCCCGGCGTGATCATGCCCTTGACGTGCTCCTCCAGGCGGCGGGCGGCATCGAGCGCCCCCGGCAGCCGGCTCAGCACGCGCTTCGCCGTGTCCTTGACGCCGGTGTAGGTGCGCCCGGTGATGATGCGCGCCAGATACGCCGAGACGGCGCCGACATTCGGGGCGATCGACATCTCGTTGTCGTTGAGGATCACCAGCAGGCGGTTGTCATGGGCGCCGGCATGGTTCATTGCCTCGAAGGCCATGCCGCCGCTCAGGGCGCCGTCACCGATGACGGCGACGGCGTGGTGGCTCTCCCCCTGCAGGTCGCGGCCGACGGCCATGCCGTAGGCGGCGGAGATGGAGGTCGAGGCGTGACCGGCGCCGAAGGGGTCGTGCTCAGATTCGCTTCGCTTGGTGAATCCGGACAGGCCGCCGTACTGGCGGATCGTCGGCATGCGCGTAAAGCGGCCGGTCAGCATCTTGTGCGGATAGGCCTGATGGCCGACGTCCCAGACGATCTTGTCCCGGGGCGAATCGAACAGGTAGTGCAGGGCGATGGTCAACTCGACCACGCCAAGGCCGGCGCCCAGATGGCCGCCGATCGGGGCCAGCGTGCGGATCAAATAGCGCCGCATCTCCTCGGCCAGAGCCGGCAGCTGATCCTGGGCAAGGCGCTTGAGGTCAGCCGGCGAGCCGATGGACTCCAGCAGCGGGAAGGTGGAATTCCCCATCAGCGCTGCCGGCGGCCGATGTAGCCGGCCAACTGGATCAATGTCCCGGCTTTGTCTCCGAGCGGCGCCAGCGCCTGTACGGCGATTTCCTGCATCTCCGCCGCCAGTTCGCGCGCCCGGGTCAGGCCCAGCACCGATACATAGGTGGCCTTGGCCTGCACCTCGTCCTTGCCGGCGCTCTTGCCGAGCGTTTCACTGCTGGCGGTGGCGTCGAGGATATCGTCGGCGATCTGGAACAGCAGTCCGACGGCGCGCCCAAAGCGGATGCAGGCCTCGACCCGTTCATCATCGCCGCCGGCCAGCAATGCCCCGGCCTCGCAGCAATAGCCGAGCAGGGCGCCGGTCTTGTGCAGATGGATGCGCTCGACCTCGAGCATGTCATCCACCGTGCCGGCCTTGGCCTGCATGTCCAGCATCTGGCCGCCGACCATGCCCTGGGCACCGGCGGCCAAGGCCAGGCGCTGCGCCAATGTCAGCACCGTCTGCGGCGGTGCCGGGGTCTCGGCCAGCAGTTCGAAGGCCAATGCCTGCAGGGCGTCGGCGGCCAGTACCGCCGTGGCCTCGTCGAACTGGCGGTGGCAGGTCGGGTGGCCGCGGCGCAGGTCATCGTCATCCATACAGGGCAGATCGTCGTGGATCAGCGAATAGGTGTGCATGCATTCGATGCTCATTGCCGCCGGCAGTGCCGTGGCGGTATCGGTACCGTCGCAGGCAAGGAAACACTCAAGCAGCAGGGCCGGGCGGATGCGCTTGCCGCCGGCCATCAGCGAGTAGCGCATGGCTTCCCACAGGCGTTCGGGCACGACATGCCGACGCTCGGCCAGCATGCTGTCGAGCGCGTCATGGAGCAGCAGGGCGTGCTGCTGCAGAAAAGCGGGGGGTTGCACCGTTATTCGGCTGCGGCGTCGCTCAGGGTCTGCAGGCGTTGCTCGGCCGAATCCAGCAGGGCCTCGCAGCGCCGGGACAGTTTGACGCCGGTTTCGAAGGCGGCGACGCTGTCCTCCAGCGACAACTGGCCGGATTCGAGTTTTTCCACCAGTTGCGTCAGTTCGGCCAGCGCCTGTTCGAAGCTCATGGCATTAATGGCGCCCTCGGTGGGGGTAGCGGCTTGTTTGGAATCGGTCACGTATCGTCTCCTTGCCGGACCCTCATTGTAAGAAGCCGGGCCTGAGAATCAATGCGCCGGCGCTTGCCGCCGCGCCCCATGCTTTTTAGCCTCGGAACATGCGCATCATCCGGCATGGGCGGCAACCCTATCCCGAATCGCTGGCCGAGCAGGAGGCGCAGGTTGCCGCCGTGCTGGCCGGTGGTGAAGCGCCGGTGCTGATCCTGACCGAACATCCGCCCGTGTACACCATCGGCACCTCGGGCAGCGAAGCCGATGTGCTCAGGCGAGACATCGATGGCGAGGCCATCGCCGTCTACGAGAGTGGGCGCGGCGGCGAGGTGACCTACCACGGGCCAGGCCAGCTCGTCTGCTATGTCATCGCCGACATCCGGCACGAGCAGGACCTGCACAAACACGTCTGGCGGCTGGAGGAGATGGTGATGCGTACGCTGGCGGACTTCGGTATCATTGCCGGGCGCAGCGAGCGCGGTATCGGCGTGTGGGTGGATGGGTACAAGATCGCCGCGGTCGGCGTGCGCTGCCGCAAATGGATCACCTTCCACGGCATCGCCCTGAACATCGATCCGAACCTCAAGCATTTCTCCGGCATCGTACCCTGCGGCATGCGTGACGCGCCGGTAACCTCGATGCGCGTGCAGGGGGTGGCGGCCGATCGCCGCCAGGTGGAGACAGCGCTGTCGGCGCATGCCCAGAAGCTGTTCCTGCAGGCCGAAGCGTCTACAGTGACAGCATGAGCAAACGCCTGGCCTGCCTGCTCGCCGGCGCCATCGCCACCGGCCTTTTCATGTCGCCGGCAGCCGGCGCCGACGAGTCGGCGCGCCAGGTGATGGTGAAGCTGGAGCGTCTGCTGCGCGCGGACACCAACACCGGCCGCTACCTGATGCGCGTACATACGAAACAATGGGATCGCACCATCGAGCTGGACGATTGGGACGATCGTCCGGGCAAGCGTTTCTTCATCCGCATCCTGAAGCCGGCCAAGGATCGCGGTACCGCCTATCTGAAGGCTGGTCCGAATCTGTGGATGTATATGCCGAAGCTGGAGCGCGACATCCGCATCCCGCCGTCGATGATGCTGTCCTCGTGGATGGGCTCGGATTTCACCAACGATGACCTGGTCAAGGCGGAATCGGTGGTCGACGACTACACGCACAGGATCATCGCGCACAAGGATGGGGTGCTGACCGTCGAGTCGATACCCAAGCCCGATGCGCCGGTGGTGTGGGGCAAGCTCGTGCACCGTATTCGCGACGACGGCATCCCGCTGCAGGAGGATTTCTACGACGAGCACGGCAAGCTGGTACGCTCGCTCACCTTCGAAGACGTGCGCGAGATCGGCGGCCGTCGCATCCCGACGCGCTGGGTGATGCAGCCGCTGGACGAGCCGGGCAAGCAGACGGTGCTGACAATCGAATCGATCACCTTCAACGTGCCGATCCCGGCCTCGGTGTTCACGCGCCAGAACCTGCGCCGCGGGGTGCGTTGACCGCCATGCTGCTGGCCCTGGCCTGGCGCAACCTGATTCGCAATGCCCGGCGCAGCCTGCTGACGATGGCGGCGGTGGCCTTCGGCCTGTCGGCGCTGATCTTCCTGTGGGGCTTCAACGACGGTGTGCACAACACCATGATGCGCAACCTGCAGGAGGTCATCGTCGGCAGCCTGCAGGTGCATGCCAAGGGCTTCTTCCGTCATCCGAAGCTGAACCGCACGGTGCCGGATGCGCCGCGTGTGCAGGCATTGCTGAAAAAGCTGGGCGCCGAGCGCTACAGCATGCGCCTGCGCACCTTTGCGCTGGCCGCGGGTGAGGACAATTCCGAAGGCCTGGTGATGCTCGGCATGGATCCGGCCATGGAGGACGGTACCACGACCATCGCCAGCAAGGTCAGCGAGGGAAGGTTCATCCGGAGCAACGATGAACACGCCTGCGTGCTCGGCGCCACCACGGCGCGCAACCTGGGTGTGAAGATCGGCGACGAGGTGGTGTTGCTGGCCGAGGACCGCTACGGCTCGCTGGCCGCCGACAAGGTGAAGCTGGTCGGCATCATCACCAGCGGCGAGATGGGTATCGATCGTGGGCTGGCGATCGTGCCACTGGGCTTCATGCAACGGCTGCTCAGCATGGGCAGCGCCGTATCCGAGATCGCGGTACAGCTGCCGGGCTCAAGGCTGGAGGCGGTGACCGCCGCCCTGCGCCGGCAGCTGGGCGGTGATGATGAGGTGCTGCGCTGGTATGACATGTATCCGATGATGAAGCAGTGGGTGGTGCTGGAGAACGCCTTCTACTACATCTTCCTGTCCATCGTGTTGCTGATCGTGGCGGCCGGGGTGATGAACACGGTGCTGATGAGCATGCTCGACCGCATCCACGAATTCGGCATCATGATGGCGCTGGGCTGCGGGCGGCTGCGCCTGGCGGCGATGGTGGTCATCGAGTCGATGCTGCTGGGGGGAATGGGGGTCGTCGTCGGCTGCCTGCTCGGCCTGGGGCTGGTCCACTATTACCACGATGCCGGTATCGACCTCGGGCGGGAGATGAACACCATCACCCGTTTCTACATCAATCCGGTCATCCACCCGGAGATCAATACCGATCATTTGCTGAATACGGTGCTGGCGGTACTCGTGGCCGCCCTGCTCGCCGCCGTGTGGCCGGCTATCCGCGCTGCCCGTCTGCAGCCGGTCGAGGCCATCCACCATGTCTGACTCCCTTGCCATCTACCTGACGCTGGGCTGGCGCAACCTGTGGCGGCATCCACTGCGCACGGCCCTGACCGCTGGCGCCCTGGCCGTCGGCATCGCCGCCCTGACCTTTCTGTCGGCCATGAATGACGGTTGGATGCAGCAGATCAAGACGAACTTCGCGCTGACCGTTACCGGTCATGTGCAGATCCATGCCAAGGGCTTCGAGCAGAGCCGCAAGCTGGCCCAGCGTATCGAGGATCCCGCTGCTGTGATCGCGGCGGTACGGCATGTGCCGGGGGTGGCCCTGATCGACCGGCGCGTGCGCGTGTCGGGGCTGGCCTCCAGTGCCGGGGCCAGCGGTGGGGCGCAGATCTACGGCGTGCAGCCACGGCTGGAGGCGCGGATGAGTCGCCTGGCCTCGTTCGTGGATAAGGGGCGGTGGCTGACGGACAAGGACAATCACGGCGTGGTGCTCGGTGATGGCCTGGCGAACAGCCTGGAGGTGGGGCTGGGTGACAAGATCGTGCTGATGGCGGCGATGCCCGACGGCGATATCGCCTCGGAGGTGTTCCGCGTGCGAGGCCTGATGCACTCCGGCGTCATGGATATCGACGATCTGCTCGCCGTGGTGCCGCTGAAATCGGCCCAGCGTTGGCTCGGCCTGGGGCGGGCGGTGACGGATATCGTGGTGCGGGCCGCCGGCTTCGAGGCGGTAGCGCCGCTGGCGGCACAGATGCGGCGCATCCTGCATGGGAAAGGGCTGGAGGTGCTCAGCTGGATTCAGATCGACCCGATGGCCGAGCAGTGGGCCGAATTCGCCGATGCCTATACCTGGATCGTGTTGGCGGTGGTGATCCTGGTGGTGCTGGCCGAGGTGCTGAACACCATGCTGATGAGCATGCACGAGCGCGTGCGCGAATTCGGGTTGATGGGGGCGCTGGGGGTGATGCCGGTGCAGATGTTCGCGATGGTGGTATGGGAGACGGTGTTGCTGGTGGCGCTCGGAAGTCTGCTGGGCTTTGCCCTGGGCGGTGGCGCCTCCTGGTGGTTCGGGGACAAGGGGATCGATCTGTCGCACTACGCCAGTGCCTTTTCGTTCATGTATATGGACCCGATCGTGCATCCGCTGCTGCGTGCCCAGAGCGTCGCGGAGATTCTGGGGGCGGCGGTGTTCGGGGCGATGGTCGCCGGCCTGTATCCGGCGTGGCTGGCCAGCCGCCTGGAGCCGGCGCAGGCATTGCGGGAGGTGTGATGGACGGGGGGTGTTCGATCCGGTTCAGGGGACACAGGAGAGTTATATGGCACTAATCGAGGTGCACGAGTTGCACAAGCATTACGCCAGCGGTGCCATCGCGGCGCAGGCGCTGAACGGCGTCAATCTTTCGATCGAACGCGGCGATTTCTCGGTGCTGGCCGGGCGCTCCGGTTCCGGCAAGACGACGCTGTTGAACATGATCGGCACCCTGGATCGCCCGGATGACGGCACGCTGGTCGTGGCCGATCACGATGTACTGGCCATGACGGTGGCCGAGCGAGCCGATTTCCGCCTGCGGCATATCGGCTTTGTGTTCCAGGCCTACAATCTGATCCGCGTGCTGTCGGCGCGTGAGAACGTGGCCTACGTGCTGCAGCTGCAGGGCATGCCGGCGAAACAGCGCCTTGCCGAGGCCGATCGCTTGCTGGCCGAGGTGGGGCTGCAGGGGTTCGAGGATCGCCGTCCCGACCAGATGTCCGGTGGCCAGCAGCAGCGCGTGGCCGTGGCCCGGGCCCTGATTTCCAACCCGGATATCGTGCTGGCCGACGAGCCGACGGCGAATCTGGACAGCCATACCGGCGAGGCCCTGCTCGCCCTGATGCGCCATTTGAACGAGGAGCACGGGGTGACCTTCCTGGTGGCCTCGCACGATCCGGGTGTGATCGCCGCCGGCCGCCAACTGTACCGTATGGATGATGGACGCATCGTGTCACGGGAGGATCGTTGACGCCTGGCCGGCTGGCACTGCTGCCGGCCGCGCTGTTGGCCATGGTCAATGCCGCAGGCGCAGTCGGGATTTCCGGGCACTACCGCAACCTCGTGCTGCAGACCACCGACAGTCGGGGACTGGCGACGCTGACCGATCTGAACCGCCTGCGCCTGAGCCTCGCCGGCAGCAAGGGAGGCCTGGCCTGGGAGGTGGCCTATGACAATGAGTGGCTGACCGGCGGGCTGCTGCGCGATCCGGCTTACCGGGCGGTGTTGCTGGCGCCGGCGCCGACCTATGCCGACCTGGAAGCCAATGTGCATACCGGTCCCTCGGATCTGTGGCGGAGCCGACTGTACCGCGGCTGGGTCCGCTACAGCACCGGTGCCTGGCAGCTGACGGCAGGTCGCCAGCGCCTGGCCTGGGGTTCCGGAAGGGTGTGGAATCCGACCGACCGCTTCAATCCGGTGCTGCCGACGGCCATCGAGCCGGATCAGAAGCTCGGCGTGGATGCTGTTTCGGGGACATGGCGCTATTCGGCCTTCGGTTCATGGCAGGCGGTCATCACCCCCGGCCGCACCAGCCGCGGCGTGGCGCGCAAGACGGCGCTGCGCTGGCGCGATACCGTCGGCACCACCGACGTGGCGTTGATGGCCGGCGATATGGGTGTGGAGCGGCTGGCCGGCCTCGATGTCACCGGCAATCTCGGCGAGGGGGCATATCGCATCGAGGCCGTGTTCTCGCACCCAGACCGGGGCCATAACTACGCCCAGGTCGTTGCTGGCTACGATTACACGGTGGTCAATGCCTGGTTTCCGCGCGGCCTGTACCTTGGCGCGGAATATTTCTATGACGGCCTGCGCGCGCCGCTGCTACCGCGATTGTACAATGATCGCTGGGTGGCGCGTACTGCTTCGCAATTCGCCCTGCTGGCAGGTTACGACATCGCTGATCTGTGGCGGCTGGATCTGGCGCTTCTGGTCGATCCGATCCATCAGGGGCTGTTCGCGATGCCGCAGCTGACCTGGTCTCTCAGCGACAACGTGACCCTGCTCGCCATGGCGCAATGGTCTCACAGCCGGGTCGGTGGCGAATACGCCGGCTTGCCGGCGGTCTATGTCTTGCGCCTGGACTGGTACTGGTAGGGGGGCTAGTCGTCGGCGTCCCAGTCGTCGAGCAGGGGTTGCAGGTTGGTCTGGACGGCCTCGTTATGCGCCTGTACCCACTGCTCAAACCCGCCGTAGGCGTTCATGAAGGACTGGAAGACATGCCGGGGAATGCAGCAGATCAGGCAATGGCCGACGGCGGTGAATGTGGCGTCCTTCGGCAACAGGATATAGCGGTTGACATCGCCGAACATGTCACCTGTTTTCAGCGTCAGCGTATGCATCTGGCCGGAAGCGGGGATATGGGCGTTGACCGCCCCGTGCACGACGATGCAGCCGTAACCCTCCGGGTTTTCGTCGATCAGGATCTTGTCCCCGTCCTGGTACTCGGACAGCGTCGATTCCTCGGCCAGCCAGTGACGGTCGGCTTCCGGTAGACCTGCGAATGCGGGATGGCTGTGGGTCATGGCATGGATCAGGCGTGAACGCACCGTATCCATCAGCCGCTCGCCGGCAATCGGTGAGCGCTGCATCAGCTTGGTGATCGAGGCATCCGAGAATTCCAGTACCAGCGATGGCTCGGTCGCCGTGACCGAGGCGGAGCGCGGCAGCTGGTAGACGCAGGCGAATTCGCCGAAGTAGTGCCCGGGTCCCAGCGTATTCAGATCGACCCGGTGTTCGTTGGCGAGCAGGTGTACGAGCATGTGCCCTTCCAGGATCAGGTAAAAATTGCGGCTGACCTCGCCCTGGCGCACGATGTCGGTGCCTTTGGGAAAGGACACCAATTCAGCCTGGCGGATGAAGTCCATCGCCTCGTGGTCGGACAGCTGGTCGACCAGGGTGAAGGTGTGCTCTGTCCCCGTTTCCATGTCGATCGGACCATCGGTGGTTAAGCGCGCGATGCTGGCCAGGGCCTCCACCTCGTCGGTATCCGGGTGATCCAGGTTGCGGCACATCTCCAGAAAGCCGATGGCGCTGCCGGATCTGCCGCGGGCCAGCATGCGCCGGGCCATGCCCAGGGCAAGCTCGCGCGCTTCGTCGATGTGGTCGGTATCCTGCAGCATATGGATCAGGGGGCGGGCGATGTGCATGTCCTCCGGGAAGGTCCGGTGCAGGTCCGCATAGGCGGTGGTCAGTTCCTGATCGTTCAGCGCCATTGCCGACTAGTCTAACCAAAGATTACCGCTTGGCCACATTCGCATTGTATAGCCATCGCTTGGGCTTCGCCGTGCGGCAGGCTATGATGCCGTCCATGGCAACATCCCGACCGATCGCCGGCCGACCCCGTGGCAGGCTGCCGCTGGCCCGCGAGGGCTGGCCGTTCATTCTAGGCGCGGCGGCCGTCACGGCCGTCGCAGCGCTGTTGTGTTGGTGGATCGTGGCCGGCGTGGCGCTGGCGCTGTTGGCTTTCATACTCAACTTCTTCCGCGATCCGGAACGCCCGACGCCGGCCGGGGACAGCTTCATCTGCCCTGCCGATGGCAAGGTGGTGCGGGCCGAGGCGACGGAGGGTGGCCAGCGTATCGACATCTTCATGAACGTGTTCGATGTGCATGTGAACCGTGCTCCGATGGCCGGGCGCATCACGCACATGCAGTACGAGCCGGGCCGCTTCATCAATGCCGCGCACGAATCGGCGAGCACAGAGAACGAACGCAATCGCTTCGAGATGGAGACCGACGATGGACAGTGCATCGCCTTCACGCAGATCGCCGGCCTGGTGGCGCGGCGCATTGTCTCCTATGTGGCCGTCGGCGACCATGTGGTGGCCGGCCAGCGTATCGGTATGATCCGGTTCGGTTCCCGCGTCGATTGCGAGATCCCGGCGGGCTACGCCTTGCGCGTGAAGGTGGGGGACCGGGTGACGGCGGGACTGACGGTATTGGCGGAGAAGACATGACCAGGGAACCCTTGAATGACGGAGAAGCCAGGCGCCGCGGTGTCTACGTGCTGCCCAGCCTGTTCACCACCATGGGCCTGTTCGCGGGCTTCTATGCCCTGATCGCCGCCATCCAGGGGCGCTACGAACTGGCGGCCTGGGCCATCATCGTGGCGGCCCTGTTCGACATGCTGGATGGGCGGGTGGCGCGCCTGCTGCATGCCGAGACCAGTTTCGGCGCCGAATACGATTCGCTGTCGGACATGTTGTCCTTCGGAATCGCGCCGGCGGTGCTGATGTATCTGTGGGCGCTCACACCCCTGCACAAGCCGGGCTGGCTGGCCGCCTTCCTGATCGCCGCATGCGCCGCCCTGCGCCTGGCACGCTTCAACACCCAGGTCGGCAAGGCGGACAAGCGTTACTTCCAGGGGCTGCCGACGCCGGCTGCGGCGCTGTTGATCGCCACCGCCGTGCTGTTCCACGAGAGGATGGGTCTCGACCCGATCAGCTGGCTGTGGTTCGGTGTATCGGTGGTGCTGGCCTGGCTGATGGTCAGCCGAGTGCGCTTCATCTCGGGCAAGGACATCGATCTGAAGAAGAAGCGCTCGATCGGGGTGCTTGTCGGCATGCTGGTGTTCATCGTACTGGTGATGGCCGATCCGTACCGGGTGCCGTTCGCCATCCTGATGGCCTATGTGATGCACGGGCCGATGCTGAGCCTGTGGCAGAAGCGCCGTGCCTTCCAGCTCAGGGCCCTGAAGCGCCGGCGCAAGCATGAGCATGCGCCGAAACCATCCGGTGATTGACCTTGCAGCAAGCCTCGTGCTTTAATGCGCCGATGATGCGCGACACCTATTCCCTGTTTGCGGCCTGGCAGCTTCCGCTGCTACTGCCGTGCTGCGGCCTGTGACCGGCTGAGGGAATCAGTCGCGCGTGACGGGCCGTGGGATCATTCCTGCGGCTTTTTTTATGTCTGAACACCGAGAAGGAGAGTGAGCGATGGACCGGCTGTACATTTTCGATACCACCCTGCGCGACGGCGAACAGTCCCCGGGCTGTTCGATGAACCTGGACGAGAAGCTGCGTGTGGCGCACGCACTGGCCGTGCTCGGCGTGGATATCATCGAGGCCGGTTTCCCCATTGCCTCCCCGGGCGATTTCGAGGCGGTGCAGCGCATTGCCACCGAGGTCAAAGGGCCGGTGATCGCCGGCCTGGCGCGTGCCTCGGCCAAGGACATCGAACGTGCCGCCGAGGCGGTGCGCCCGGCGGGTGAGCGTGCCCGCATCCACACCTTCATCGCCACCAGCCCCATCCATATGCAGGCCAAGCTGCGCATGGAGCCGGACGAGGTGCTGGCGCGGGCGGTGGAATCCGTGAAGCTGGCGCGCTCGCTGGCGCCGGACGTCGAGTTCTCTGCCGAGGATGCCGGGCGCTCGGATATGGATTTCCTGTGCCGCATCGTCGAGGCGACGATCGAGGCGGGTGCGCGTGTCATCAACATCCCGGACACCGTCGGCTACATGATGCCGGTCGAGTTCGGTGGCCGCATCCGTGAGCTGAAGGAACGCGTACCGAATTCGGACAAGGCCATCTTCTCGGTGCATTGCCACAACGATCTGGGCCTGGCCGTGGCCAACTCGCTGGCGGCGGTCGAGAACGGGGCCCGGCAGGTCGAGTGCACGATCAACGGTCTGGGCGAGCGCGCCGGCAACGCCTCGCTGGAGGAGATCGTGATGATCCTGAAGACGCGTATCGATCGCTATGCCATCGACACCGGCGTCGACACCACCCGGATCGTGCCGACCTCGAAACTGGTCAGCCAGATCACCGGCATGCCGGTGCAGCCGAACAAGGCCATCGTCGGCGCCAACGCCTTCGCGCACGAGTCCGGCATCCACCAGGACGGGGTGCTGAAGCACCAGAAGACCTACGAGATCATGACCCCGGAATCGGTGGGCTGGTCAACGAACCGCATGGTGCTGGGCAAGCATTCGGGCCGTGCCGCCCTGAAGGCGCGCTACGACGAGCTGGGCGTGGCCATCGAGGCCGAGCAGCTGAACGACGTGTTCGAGCGCTTCAAGGTGCTGGCCGACAAGAAGAAGGACATCTTCGACGAGGACCTGATGGCGCTGCTGGCCGACGAGATGGAGGAGGGCATGGACGAGCGCGTCAAGCTGGTCAGCCTGCATGCGGCCTCCGGCACCAAGGATGCGCCGGTGGCGGCGGTCGAGCTGGACATCGAGGGCCAGGTGCACAAGGCCACGGCCCAGGGCGACGGTCCGGTCGATGCCGCCTTCAAGGCCATCAACTCGCTGGTCGAGCCGAACGGCACGCTGCTGCTCTATTCGGTCAACGCCATCACCTCGGGCACGGACGCCCAGGGCGAGGTCACGGTGCGCCTGCAGGGCGACGGCCGCATCGTCAACGGCCAGGGCTCGGACACCGACATCGTCGTGGCCTCGGCCAAGGCGCTGATCGCGGCGCTGAACAAGCTGCCGGGCATGCATGCCAAGGAGGTGCATGCCCAGTACTCGGGCGTTTAGCATGTTCGATACGGCCTCGGAACATCCTGTCCTCGGCCTTTTGGCGCGATCGAAAGCGCGGTTTCCGATCGCTTGCTGAAGCCCCCCCATCCATGGGTGGAGGCCGTATCCTCCCGCCATGGATGGCGGGCGCATCCGGCAGGATGCGTGAGCGCCGGCCAAACTTGTTTTGCCGGTGCGTGATAAGAAAAAGGCAGGAGCCTTTTGCGGGTGGAACAAACAGATGCGGCCTCGGAGCGTCCTGCCCTCGGCCTTGAACGCCTTCGAAAAGTGCGATTTTCAATGGCTCGCTGAAGCCCTCATCCCTGTTGTTTTATTAGCTGGTCGCGGCGCTTTCGCGCAGAACGGTGAGGCGGGCGTCGATCCATTGATAGCAGATCATGCCGGCGATCATGGCGGCGAGAAAGACATAGGCTTGCCAGCGGCCCAGCAGCAGCGTGCTGATGGCCGGGCCGGGGCACAGGCCGACGATGCCCCAGCCGATGCCGAAGATGCCGGCCCCCAGCACCAGGCGGAATTCGATGTCATTGCTCAGCGGCAGATGGAACTTCGTACCGAAGATGGGGCATCGGCGCTTGAGGATATAGCGGAAGCTCAGGCCGGCGATGCCGGTGGCGGCGGCCAGCACCAGGGCCAGGCTCGGATCCCAGTTGCCGGCGATATCGAGAAAATCGAGCACCTTCTCCGGGTTGTTCATGCCCGAAATGGTCACGCCCAGGCCGAACACAAGGCCGGACAGGATGGCAGCAACGAGCAGCCTCATGAGGCAACCCCGACGATATGGCGCAGCACATAGACGGTGATCATCGACGTGAACAGGAAGGTGACGGTCACCACCAGCGAGCGCCGGGAAAAGCGCCCGAGGCCGCATACGCTGTGGCCGCTGGTGCAGCCGTTGGCCGTGCAGGTGCCGAGGCCGACCAGAAAACCGCCGATGATCAGGGCGGGCAGCGAGCGGGTCATGTGGATGGCAACCGCTTCGCCTGACAGGGCGGTATAGACCAGCGGCGCCACGATCAGTCCGACCAGGAACAGCACGCGCCACAGCACATCCTTCGGTACCGGGTGGATGATCCCGCGGGTGATGCCGCTGATGCCCATGATGCGGCCGTTGAAAAGCAGCAGGATCACGGCGGCCACACCGATCAGCAGGCCGCCCAGCAGGGCGGAGACGGGGGTGAAATGTTCCATGGCGGGGACATTACCCAATGGCGGTTATTTTTGGCAACAAGGAAAAAATACGACAGACTGAAGGTTTGATCTGTAGGGCCCAGTTGGTGGACCCAGGGGGATACGGCATGCTTATCTTTCGCCAACTTTTCGATGCACCGTCATGGACGTACAGCTATCTGCTCGGGGACAGCTTATCCGGCGAAGCCATTCTGATCGATCCGGTATTCGAGCAGGCGGCGCGCGATGCGGCGCTGATCCGCGAGTTGGGCCTGAAGCTGGTGGCCACCGTCGATACCCACGCCCACGCCGATCATGTGACAGGGGCCTGGCTGCTGAAAAAACGACTGGGTTCAAGCATCGCCATCTCGGCGGCCAGCGGCGCCGAGGGCGCCGATATGCACCTAACCGAGGGCGATCGCGTCGAATTCGGCCAGCGCTATCTGACCGCCCGGGCGACGCCGGGCCACACAGACGGCTGCATGTCGTTCGTGCTGGACGACGAAAGCCGGGCCTTTACCGGGGATGCGCTGCTGATCCGGGGCTGCGGCCGCACCGATTTCCAGCAGGGCAGCGCGCACCGGCTCTACCAGTCGATCAAGACGAAAATCTTCACGCTGCCCAACGACTGCCTGCTGTGGCCGGCGCATGATTACCGCGGGCTGACGGTGACCAGTGTCGGCGAGGAAAAGGCGTACAACCCGCGCCTCGGCGGCGATATCTCCGAGGAAGATTTCGTCGGCTACATGGAGCATCTCGGTCTGCCCCATCCCCGGCAGATCGATATGGCCGTGCCGGCCAACCATGTCTGCGGCCGGCCTGCGGACGAGTCGCATCTGCTGGATCAGCCGTCCTGGGCGCCACTGCTTTTCACCTTTGCCGGCTTCTGGGAGATCGATCCGACCTGGGTGGAGGAACACGCCTCCGAGGTGCAGATCGCCGATGTGCGCACCGAGCAGGAGTTCGCAGGGCCGCTCGGACATATCGAGACCGCGCGGCTGCTGCCGCTGGCCGATCTGGCGCAGCGCACCGGCGAGCTGAGCAGGGATAAGCCGGTGGTCACCGTTTGCCGTTCCGGCGCCCGTTCGGCGCAGGCGGTGACGATTCTGAAGAAGGCGGGGTTCGAAGAGGTCGCCAACATGGCGGGCGGCATGCTGCGCTGGCGCGCCCAGAACCTGCCGGTGCAGGGCGGCCGGGATTGAGGCTTGGGGCGCCTGACAAAACAGAAGGGGCGGCCGCAAAGGCCGCCCCGTTTTCTCTCAGGTGTGCTTATTCGTGGGCGATGGGCTTGTCGGTGAACAGGTAATCCTTCAGTTCCTTGTCGA
>CAYRBJ010000030.1:0-24019 GCA_964422615.1 uncultured Zetaproteobacteria bacterium
TCGCGGTACAGCCGGCTGTGTTCCCGGTAGTGCGCATTCTGGGGCTGCGACCAGATCCGCACCCCGACAGGTTGCACGACGCCCATATAGTCCGTGACGACGTCGCCCTTGAGATAGCGGGCGACCTGATCCTTGATTTCGGCCACCGTCAGGCCGTCCATGGCTGCCTGTGCCTGATTGACGTGGATATTCAGGGCATCGCCGGTTGGCAGCGTGCCCGGATCGACCGAAGACGGCTGAATACCGGCGGCGTGGGAGATCGCATCCGCAACCTTCCCGGCGACGCCGGAAAGGACGTCCGGGTTGTTCGCGCTGAGATTGATCACTACCGGCTCCCGCCGGCCGATCATGTCCCCGATCATATCGCTCAGGAGCTGATGGGTGTCATAGCTCAAGCCCGGGACCGCGGCGTCGATTTTCTTCCGGATCTGGGCCATCACGGTCCAGATAGGCGGCCGACCGGACGCCGGAACCAGCTTGACGAAGAAATCACCGCCGTAGGGCATGGTAAGGTCGCCGCCCAGGCCGGCGCCGGTACGGCGTGAATAGGTATCCACGTACGGATTTTTCTTGAGGATGGCCTCGACGACCGCGAGTTCCCGGTTCGTCTCGATGAATGAGGTGCTGGGCGCCGTTTGATAATCCAGCACGAAACCGCCTTCATCCATCTTTGGGAGGAAGCCGGAGCCCACGTGCGCCTGGCCAAGATAACCGACAGCGGCGACGACGGCGAGGATGATGACAGCCAGCCATGGCCTCGTGAACAGTCCGCCGAGCAGGCGCCCATGGAGGCGCCGCATCCAGTCCTCCCGGTCGTGCGATGGATCGTGCCACTTGTTGAAGTCAATGAGCCCGCGCGCCATCAGCGGCACCAGCAACGCCGTGAAGCCGTAGGAGATGATCAGGGACGACGCCATCGTGATCGACAGGAACTTGAAAAACGCCCCGGTCACGCCGGATAGGAACGCCAGCGGGATGAACATGATGATGGTGGCGCTGCTGGACCCCGTCAGGGGCGCCAGGAACTCCCGCGCCGCGCCGAGAACGATTCGCTGCGGCTGTTCCAGTTCAGGGACTCCCGCACGACGCGCAACATGCTCAACCATGACGATCGCGTCGTCGATCAGCAAACCGATGGCGGCGGCGATACCGCCGAGGGTCATGATGTTGAATGTCATCCCGAATGCGGACAGCAGCACGCAGGTGGCCAGGACGGACATGGGCACGGTGATCATCGACACCAGCGCCGCGCGCCAGTTGCGCAGGAATCCCAGCACCACGCAGGCGGCAAAGATCAGGCCGATGACGATCGCCTCTTCCATGGCACCGATCGAAGATTTGACGAGATCGGTCTGGTCGTACCACTTGTGGACGACGATCCCCTTCGGCGCCTTCTTCATGAAGGCATCGAGCTTCGAGACGACCTCTTTCTTCAGCTTCAACGAATCGGCGTTATCCTGCTGAAAGACATTGATATTGACCGACGGCTGCCCATCGTCATCCACCAGCAGCCATTGGGGGATCGAACCCATCTTCACCCTGGCGATGTTGCCCAGGCGTACGATGTCGCCGGCCTTCGTGTGCAGGGCGACGTTACGGACGGATTGGATGGATTTGAACTGGTTGTTCGTGAGTGTCAGATAAAGCAGGTCGTTGTCCTGGATGCGCCCCACCGCTTCCAGCGAGTTGGCCCCGGAGACGGCATTGGCAACGTCGGTCGGCGTCAGCCCGTAGGTCTGGAGTTGCTCCGGACTGATGTAGATCTGGACCTCGCTGGTTTGTCCGCCGAGTGTACTGACCTTCCTGATGCCGGGGATCCCGGTCAGCAGCGGCGCGATCTGGTATTTGGCCATGGTCTGCAACTGTGCCGGCGACACCGTGTTGGAGATCAGCGCGAAGGAGACGAACGGCATGATCGCATTGGGTGCCATCTGCAGCGCAGAGTAGCCCGTCCCCGGGGGTAGATCCGGCAGTTTCTGCGCCAGCGCCGTCTCGACGCGCAGCAGCGCATTGGTCATGTTGTAGCCCCACGGGAAATCGACGAATATCTCCGCCGAACCCCGGGTCGTTGTCGATTCGACGTTGAGCGCGCCCGGTACGGCGCGCGCCACCTTTTCCAGAGGCTCCGTCACCTTGATCAACATGGTGCTGGCCGGCATCTCACCGCTGTCGACCTCGACCCGGATCCGCGGGAAGTTGACGGTCGGGAAAAGCTGGATCGGGAGTGTGATACCCGCCATGACTCCCGCCAGCGTCGCCGCAAAGGCGATAAACAGGAGACTCCGCCGGTGACACTCAACCCAGTTGATGAAGTTCATCGACTACCGTTCCCGCCCGGCGTGTTGCCGCTCCCGGCCGCGTGCAGCTTCGTGCCGTTGTCGAGCTGGTAGTTTCCCGTGCCAACCACGGGCGCACCGGCGACCAGGTCGCCCTGAACCAGATCCTTGTCGCCCTTCGAAGTAACGACCGTTACCGGGACCAGCCTGGCAACATCGTGAATCGACTGCACGATATAGGTCTGTCCGCTCGTGTTGAGCAAGACCGCTTCGTGAGGAACGACATAGCCCTGTTTGACACCGGTATTGATCACCACCTTGCCCATTTCCCCCGTAAGCAAGGTACTGTCAGGAAGAGATATCTCGATGGGGATAAGACCATTCTGCGTTGAGACAACGAATCCGCGCAGGACCACCTTGCCATGAAACGTCCCGCTTGCGCTGAACGGAGTAATCGTCGCTTCGTCGCCGTTCTTGATCTCTGCGGCCTGCGCGGGCACTACACCGGTTTTGAACACCAGTCCCGTCGGGCGGGCAAGTTCGATGACCGGTGCGCCCCGTGCAACGAAAGCACCGGAACTCGCGGCGATGTTCGTGACGACGGCATCGAACGGCGCCTTCAGTGTATGCGGGCCGTTGGCGCCCTCCTGCTGCAGCGCCTCCAGCGTGGTCCTTGCACCCGCTTCCTTCTTTTCATCCTGCGCCAGTTGGGCTGTCGTCTCCAGATGCGCCGCAGCCAGCCGCCGGCTCCGCGCCAACAGGAGCCGGGCGACTTTGAGCGCCTGTTCGGCCTGCTTGTAGCTTGAGCGCGTCTCGGGGCTCGGAACCAGCGTCACCAGCGGTGTACCTTTGGCAATCCGCTGGCCTTCCCGTACTTCGACGTCGCTCACCCGGACGGCAACCGGTACGGAGAGTATCTCCCGCGCTTTCTGGGACGGCACCACCCTGCCGTACGTGGTCACGGACGTCGGGAGGCTCCCCTTCTGCAGCGGGATCAGATGCACCGTCACCGTGACGCCGCCATCGTCGGCAAGGGCGGCCCCCGGGCCGATGATGGCGGCGCACACCGCTACAAGGACGATCAGGATAAGATTTTTCATGAATGTGCCTTTGCGCTGTCGAGGCCGAGCACGGTCAGCAGGGCAATGTGGTCTTCCAGCAGGCTCTGCTGCAGCTTGACGGCCTCGATGTGCTTGTTGATGCGTGCGCTTTCAACCGGCACGAAGCCGGCCTCGTCCATGTCGCCGTGATCCAGCCTTTGCCGGGCGCTTCTGGCTACAGCATCCAACTGAGGCAGGGCGGAGCGGACCGTGGACAGCTGCGCTGAAAGCAACCGGCTGTCGGCCAGCAGGCGCTTGACCATCGCCTGCGCGGCCAGCACCCGGCTCTCGTATTCGTCATGGAGGCGCCGGCGCGTGGCCTTGCTCACGGCGATCTGGCCGCGGTTGGCGTTCAGCATCGGGATGGCCATCGTGATATCCACGCCGTGCGTGAAAATGCCGCCCGTGTCGCTCGCTAGGTTGAAGGCCAGAAAGATCGGCGGGAACTGCTCCCAGATGGCCTGCCGGTAGCGTTCATCCTGGGCACGGTAGCCGGCTCGCAGGGCCAGCAGGTCGGGCCGGCGCTTTGCCAGTTCGGCCAGTGCCTGCGCGACGCCGGCCTTGTCCGGCATCGCCAGCGGCTCGCGATCGACAAGCGCCAGCGTGCTGTCTGGTGGCAATCCCAGCAGCGCGTTCAGCGCCCGATGGCTCTGCAACAATTGACGCTGCAGCGTGTTTACCTGCTGATTGATGTTCAGCCAGGCGACCAGGCTGGTATTGGCCGCCGCCGCGGTGACATCGCCGGCTTCGGACGCCGCCTTGAGGCGCAGGTACTCGTCGTGCAGCAGCCCCTGATTGCGCCGCAGCCAGCCCAGCAACTTTTGCTGACTGATGATGCGCGAGAACAGCAGCCGCGCCTTGGCTACCACCTGCCACTCCTGCCACAGCAGGTTCAGGTCGATCTGGCGGCTGGCGGCCTGGGCGGTCCCGTGATGTAACCCTTGCACGAGCAGGCTGCGCAACGGGTAACCGATGGCATGTTCCCAGCCCTGTACCAGGCCATTCACGTGGGAGGCGGGCATGTCGCGGGTGGTGGAGTACTGCGGGTCGGGCAACAGCCCGGCGGCAAACGCCTGGGCCTGGCCGATGCCGGCGCGGTCGCGGGCCAACTTCAGGTCGGGGTTGTTGGCCACGGCCAGCATGGCCACCTCGGTCATGTCCAGGCCGTCCGACGCATCGAAACGGTGCGCGGCCAGGTGCGGGAATGGGATTTTGGCACGATCGACGACAAGATGGTTCGCCGATGCCGGCCATTGGGGATGATCGTTCAGGGGCAGGGCCTGATAGCGTGCGCAACCGGCCTGCAGCAACAGGCCGGCGAGCAACAGCCCGAGCAAAGGTCTTGCTGGGCGGGTATGGCGGAACGCTGATTCCTGCAGCATGGGGTGGATGCTGCCCGGGGTGACTTAACCACGACTTAAGGCGGTTGGACACGTAACAAGGCCGAACGAGGCGTGTTCAGTCCCCCTTCTATTCACAACCGGGGACGACTAGGCTAGTTATAAGCGATGCATCAAGGGATCCGACAACCCGAGAGCCTTTCATTCGTCATCCAATGTAGAAAGGGGGGAGCAAGCCGATGATCTGGGAAAGCATGGTGGGCATGGCAGCGGCATTCGCGGGCATCGCCTATGCGGTATGGTGCGCCGTCTGGGTACTCAGGCAACCGGAGGGTGAGGAGGCATTGCGCGCGCCCTATCTCGCCATCCGCGAAGGCGCTCACGCCTTCATGCGCATCCAGTACAGCGTGATCGGGGGCGTCGCCCTGGTCATCTTCCTTATCCTGTGGCTCACTCCCCACTTCGGCCTTCTCACCGCCATCGGATTCGCCATCGGCGCCCTTTGCTCGGCCGCCTCCGGCACCATCGGCATGTCCATCTCGGTGCGGGCCAATGTACGCACCGCCGCCGCCGCCGAGCACGGCTTGGCTCGGGCGCTAAGCGTCTCCCAGCGCTCCGGTTCGGTCACGGGCTTTCTGGTCGGAGGTCTGGCGCTGGCCGCCATCTGCGGCTTTTACCTGCTGCTGTGGAAACTGACCCCCCCCGGCCAGGCGATGAATTTGCAGCCGATGACGGGGCTCGGCTTCGGCGCTTCTCTGGTCAGCGTTTTCAGTCGCCTCGGCGGCGGCATCTTCACCAAGGCCGCCGATGTCGGCGCCGATCTGTCCGGCAAGATCGAGCAAGGCATCCCGGAGGACGATCCGCGCAACCCCGCTGTCATCGCCGACAATGTCGGGGACAATGTCGGCGACTGCGCCGGCATGGCCGCAGACGTGTTCGAAAGCTATGCGGTGACCGTGGTCGCATCCATGCTGGTAGCCGCCTCGTCGACAGGCCACGATGCGGCGGCCCAGCAGTTCCCTCTCGTGTTGGGGGCCGTGGCGATGCTGGCCAGCATGATCGGCATGCAGACCGTGCGTCTGGGCAAGGGCGGCAGTCCGGCAGGCGCCCTGAGCCGAGGCATCATCGCCAGCATCATCCTCGCCGCCGCCGGTTATTATATCGCCAGCGAATGGGTCATGGGCGCCTCGACCCAGCATAACCCACTGCACCTGTTCGGCGCTGCAGTGACCGGCCTTGCCGTCGGCCTGGGCATGGTCCTCGCCGCCAATTATTTCACCGGCACCGGTTTCACGCCGGTGCGGCGCATCGCCAACGCCGCCCGTTCGGGGCATGCCACCACCATCATCACCGGCCTGGCGGTCGGCATGGAGTCCACCGCCGTACCGGCGCTGTGCATCGCCATCGGCATCATCGTCGCCTACGCGCTGGCCGGGGTCTATGGCATCGCCATCGCCACCTGCGGCCTGCTGGCGCTGACGCCGGCCGTGATCTCCATCGACGCCTATGGCCCGATCACCGACAATGCCGGCGGCATCGCCGAGATGGCGGGCTTGCCGGAGAAGGTGCGTGAAACCACCGATGCGCTGGACACCGTCGGCAACACCACCAAGGCACTGACCAAGGCCTTCGCCATCGGCTCGGCGGGACTGGCTGCCCTGACGCTGTTCGCCGCCTACAAGCTGGAGCTCGGTGCCAGTGCCCGGCATCTCGAGTTCACCCTCGGCAATCCCTACGTGCTGGCCGGGCTGTTCATCGGCGCCCTGCTACCCTTTGTGTTCAGCGGCCTGGCCATGGATGCTGTCGGCGATGTCGCGGCGCGCATCGTCGAGGAGGTGCGCCGTCAGTTCAAGGAGCATCCGGATATCCTGGCCGGTAAGCGCAAACCCGATTACGACCAGGCCGTGGCCATGCTGACCAAATCGTCGATCCGCGGCATGTTGCTGCCCGCCTCCCTGCCCGTCTTCGTGCCGCTGGCCATCGCCCTGCTGTGGGCCCCGTTCGCACCGACTGGCAGCGCCGCACTGCTGATGGGCGGCGTCGTCATCGGTGCCGTCAGTTCCGGCCTGCTGCTGGCCCTTTCGATGTGCACCGGCGGCGGCGCCTGGGACAATGCGAAGAAATACATCGAGGCCGGCCATTTCGGCGGCAAGAACTCGCCGGCGCACGCGGCGGCGGTCACCGGCGACACGGTCGGCGATCCGTACAAGGATACCGCCGGGCCGGCCATCAATCCGATGTGCAAGGTGTTGAGCCTGATGGCCGTGCTGCTGGCCTCGTTCCTGATCTAGCCCCCGGCCTCGGCTTCGTTGCAGGCAGAGGGCGTGCATCACGTGCCCCGTTCGATCAGCTCGATGATATCCGCGCCAGGGCGAGCAGCCGCAACAGCGCCGCATCCATGCCTCGCGTATCAGCGGCAACCACGGTGGCATGGCCGAGCTTGCGTCCCGACTTCGGCTGCTTGCCGTAGTCGTGCAGCTTCACCCCCGGCACGGCCAGCACCTGTGCCATCGGCGGCATGGCACCGATGAAGTTGACCATGGCCGCGTGACCGAGCGCGCGCGTGTCTCCGAGCGGCAGGCCGAGGATGGCCCTGAGGTGTTGCTCGAACTGGCTGACGGCAGTTCCCTCGATGGTCCAGTGGCCGGAATTGTGGATACGCGGCGCCATCTCGTTGACCAGAAGCATGTCCCCGGCCTGAAACAGCTCCAGCGTCAGCACCCCGACATAATCGAGGGCCTCCAGCACGGCACGGGCGTACCGCTCCGCCTGCGCCTGCATGCCATCCTCCGGGCGGCAGCGGGTGAGATGCAGGATACCGTCGCGGTGCTCATTCTCGGCCAGCGGATAGAAGCGCAGTTCCCCCTCCCGTGCACGTACGGCGATGATGGACACCTCCCGATCGAATCGGACGAAGCCCTCGAGGATCAGCGGCACACCCCCGAGCTGCTGCCAGGCTGCGGCCATGTCGTCCGATTTACGCAGCACCGCCTGCCCCTTGCCATCGTAGCCCATGGTGCGTGTCTTCAGCACCGCCGGCAGCCCGATCTCGGACACCGCCTGGCGCAGCCCCTCCAGACTATCGACGGCCCGGAATTCGGCGGTGGGCAGGCCGAGTTCCCGGAACAGGTGCTTCTCGCGCCAGCGGTCGCGGGCGATGGCATGCGCATCCGAGCCCGGATACAGGGTGGCGCGTCCGGAGAGATAGGCGATCGCCGCCTCCGGCACGTTCTCGAACTCGTAGGTGACGACATCGCTGGCCGAGGCAAGCCGCTGCAGCATGCCGACATCGTCGTATGAGCCCTTCAGGTGGGTGCCCAGCGGGGCGGCACAGGCGTCGGGAGCGGGATCGAGGAAGGTGAAATGCAGCCCCAGCGGGTGGCCGGCCAGGGCGAGCATGCGCGCCAGTTGCCCGCCGCCGACGACGCCGATGTTCACGGGGCGTTTCTCGGATCCGGTCGCGCCAGCACAGCCTCGGTCTGGCGAAGGCGGAACGCCTTCAGCGCCTGCTTCACCGCCGGATGATGGTTGGCAAGGATGCTCGCCGCCAGCAGCGCCGCATTGACCGCTCCCGCCCGGCCGATGGCCAGGGTACCGACCGGGATACCGGCGGGCATCTGCGCGATGGACAGCAGCGAATCGATGCCGTTCAGCGCCTTGGACTGCACCGGCACGCCCAGCACCGGCAACGCGGTCTTGGCTGCAACCATGCCCGGCAGGTGCGCCGCCCCCCCGGCACCGGCGATGATTACCTCCAGCCCCCGGGACTCGGCGCTATCGGCATACTCGAACAGCAAGTCCGGGGTGCGGTGGGCGGACACCACCCGCACCTCGTGGGGGATGCCGAGCTGGGTCAGGGTCTCGGCCGCATGGCCCATGGTCTCCCAGTCGGAGCGTGATCCCATGATGATGCCGACCAGCGGCTGTTGCTCGTTGCTTTGGCTCATGGTGTCTCCTCACCGGGCTCCCGCCCTTCCATCTTCTGCAGACGCTCGACGGTATTGGTCGCCAGATCATAGTACCAGCCGTGCAGGCTGAGGCTGCCTGCATCAGGGTTTCGAGGTCGTAATGCGCGAAATGATTCGGCCAGGGACAGGATCACGGGGGCCTGGCAACACTCCATTGCGTGCATCACGCCCGCGACGAAGCCGAGGTCGACAACGTCGAATCCACCGATGGCGTAACCGTGCTCGTAGGCATGCCGCAGCATTGCCTTCATATCGACCAGGGCCATGTGCACCCCCCTTTGTCGCACCGGTGATCGCCCGGGGAAATGGCATGGCATTATGCAAACGGCATTGGTTTAATTCTAGTTTAAATATTTAAACAAATTATTAAACTATCGTTTATGTCTATCCGTCGTATCACGCTGCATCAACTCCGCGTCTTCGATGCCCTGGCGCGCCATCGCAGCGTCAGCCGTGCCGCTGCCGAGTTGCACCTGACCTCGTCTGCCGTCTCGATCCAGTGCCGGAAACTGGCCGACTCACTCGGCCATCCACTGTACGAGATGGCCGGCAAAGAGCTGCAACTGACATCCGCCGGCAAGGTGCTGAGCCGGTCCTGCCAGGATGTGCTGGATCGTCTGGAGCAAACGGCGCTGGAACTCGACGACCTGCACGGTCTGGTGCACGGCAGCCTGCGCCTGGCCATCGTCACCACCGCCAAGTATTTCGGCCCCCGCCTGCTTGGCGTCTTCAGCCGAGAGCATCCCAACGTCGAGGTCACGCTGTTCGTCGGCAATCGCGAACAGTTGCTCGAACGCTTGGCCGCCAACCGCGACGATCTCTATATTCTCGGAAGGCCGCCGGAACGCTCGCGAGCCGCCGCCGAACCGTTTGCGGAGAACCGCCTGATCATGGTCACCTACCCGGATCACCCATTGGCAAGCGAGACCGATATCGCGCCCGAACGGCTCGACGGCCTATCGTTTATCCTGCGCGAGGAGGGTTCCGGCACGCGGCTCGTCGCCGAATCCTTCTTCGATGAGTACGGCATCATTCCGCGCATGCGCATGGAACTGGGCAGCAATGAGGCGGTGAAACAGAGCATCGCCAGCGGCCTGGGCGTCACCTTGTTGTCGGAGATGACCGTGCAGGCGGAGCTGGCCGCAGGCACGCTGGTGCGCCTGGACGTGCGCGGCTTCCCGCTGCGTCGGCAATGGTTCATTGCCCATCCCAGAGGCAGGCGCCTGAACCCGATAGCAACGGCATTCCGGCAACTTCTGTTCGACTCGGCTACGAATCTGAACAGGGGCTGATGCCAGCGTCAGCGTTGGGTTTCGATCAGCTCGATGGCATAGCCGTCCGGATCGCGGACGAAGGCGATGACGGTGGTGCCGTGTTTCATCGGCCCAGGCTCGCGCGTGATCACCCCGCCCCGCGCACGGATGCGCTCGCAGGCCTGATGAATGTCGTCGACGGCGATGGCGATATGGCCGAAGCCGTTGCCGAGCTCGTAGGATGCCACCTCCCAGTTGTGGGTCAGCTCGATCACCGCCGTCTCCGACTCATCGCCATAGCCGACAAAGGCCAGCGTGAATTTTCCCTCCGGATAGTCCCGGCGGCGCAACACATGCATGCCGAGCACCTCGGTGTAGAAGGCAATGGACCGTTCGAGATCGCCGACCCGGATCATCGTGTGCAACAGACGCATGATTACCCTCCCTTGACCGTCGCATCGAAGCGGCGGCGGATGGCCTCGACGCGCTTGCGGTTGACCCCGAAATCCGAATAGCCGACGCGCGAGGCCGAACGCACCTGGATCAGCTTGGCATCCGCCGGGGCATAGAACTCGACATCGTCGACGAAGCGCATCCAGCGGGTGGTGTACTCGGCATGCAGATAATCCGGGGTCTGCTGCACGATCTTGGCGCCATACATGCTCGTAATCGCCCTCGCCAGCCGGGACATCGCCGCCTGGCGCGAGCCGGTGTAGGCGAAGGGCGCAATCGCATGCGTCTTGTCACGATCCTGAGAACAGACGCAGTTCGGAGAGGACGGGCAGGGCTGCAGCCGGCCATGGTGCACGCCCAGGCCCTTGGGCATCGGGGCGGAGCAGCCCGCCAGCAGCAGCCCGGTCACCATCGATCCATACAGCATCGTCATCGGCAGCCTCATGCATTCCCCCCCCACGCCGTCACCATGCCGGACGTATCATGCAATGTAGCCCCGTACAGCGCTGTGGCAAGTTGTGGGAGGACATGATGCTCAAACCGGAGACAGGCATGAAACGGATCGCACTGGCGACGGTATCCACCATCATCGCATCGACGCTGTTTGCGCGCGCGTTGTCGGCGCAGAATTATGTCCCCGGCATGGGTGGGATCATGGCGGCGACGCAGATGCGCTATACCAAGCTCTGGTTCGCCGGTCAGGCCGGAAACTGGGCGCTGGCCAACTACGAGTTGGGCGAAATCAGGGAAGGGTTCGAAGACGCCGTGGCCTACCATCCCGTGTTCGGGGGAATCCCGGTTTCCGCGCTGCTTCGTCGTTTCACGACCAAACCCCTGGCCAAGCTGGGCGCGGTCATCCGCGACAAGGACAGTGCACGCTTTACAACGGCATTCGACCAACTGACCCACGCGTGCAATTCCTGTCACCGGGCAGCCGCCCACGGATACATCGTGATCCGGCGCCCGCGCGCATCACCCTTCCCCGACCAGGATTTCTCCGTCCAATCGAATCAGGGGCGGCCCGAGGCCGCCCCTGATCGTTTCAACCTGAACAGGTATCAGTAATCGCCGAACTTGCCGTTCTTCACCGTCATGAACAGGGCATGTGCCGCTTCCTTGCCGTGACCCTTGATCAGGTTCCGGTACTGCATGGTCATCAATCCTTCCTTGGATTTCCACTTTGCGATGGAATTGGCAACCCTGCGCTCCTTAAAGCCGGCTTCGAAGTCCTTGGCCAGCGTAGCCTCATCGCCATACTTTTCTGTCACCGTCTTCCAGGCGGGCCCGACCTTATCATGATCAATACTGTGGCAGGTCGCGCATTTTTTGGTATCGAAGGTATTCGCCGTCGTCGACATGGCCACAGGCTTTGAAGACGACACCTCAGGCTTTGGAGCCGGTTTGGGCGCCGCTGCCGCTGGCTTGGCAGTCGCCGGGGGGACGGAGGATGTTTCCGCCGGCGGTGTGGGCGGCTTGGACGTCATCGCCACCGGGGCTGCCGGCTTCGGTGCAGGTGTTTCCGGTTTGACGCTCGTCGTCGCCGGGGGCGCGGGCTTGGCCGTCGGTGCGGGCGCCGGCTGCATGGCGGCCGGGGCCTGCTCCTGCACCGGGGTCTTTGACTGCTGCTGACAAGCCGCCAGAACCAGAGCGGCGGCGGCGAAAAGGATCATGGACATGAATCTTGCAGACATGGTTGGCCTCCTGTTCCTCTGAACATAGACAAAAAAAGGGGCGCCCGCAGGCGCCCCCTTCTCGAACATGCGGCTTATGCCGCTTCTTCTCCGCTACCTTCTTCTCCGCTACCTTCGTCAGCGCTTATCTCCTCCGACGGCTCCTCTGCCCCTTCATCCACGTACACCCCAAGCTCCGCCTCCAGTTCATGGCGTCGGACGTACTCCTCTTCCTCGCTCACGACCTCCTGTTCGACCTCCGGCTTCGGAGCCAGGCGCGCAGCAAGACCGGTGCCGGCCGGCAGCAGGCGGCCGAGGATGACGTTCTCCTTCAGGCCGTGCAGCCAGTCGACCTTGCCGGCCAGTGCCGCCTCGGTGATCACGCGCGTCGTTTCCTGGAACGAGGCCGCAGAGATGAACGACTCGGTGTTCAGCGACGACTTGGTGATGCCGAGCAGCACCGGCTCGAAGCTCGCCGGCACCTTGCCCTCGGCCTCCAGGTCGCGGTTGACCGCCAGTGCCTGGCGCCGCTCGACCTGCTCGCCGGCCACGTAGTTCGACGAACCCGGCTCGATGATCTGCACCTTGCGCATCATCTGGCGCACGATGACCTCGATGTGCTTGTCGTTGATCTTCACGCCCTGCAGACGGTAGACCTCCTGCACCTCGTCGGTCAGGTACTTGGCCAGGGCCTCGACACCGAGCACGCTCAGGATGTCGTGCGGGGCGGGCGAGCCTTCCATCAGGCGGTCACCCTTGCGCACACGATCACCTTCCTGCACGGTGATGTGGCTGCCCTTCGGCACCTGGAACTCGATCCCATCCGACCCGTCATCCGGCTCGATAATCACCCGGCGCTTGCCGCGGATATCCTTACCGAAGCCGATCGTGCCGTCCTTCGGGGCGATGAAGGCCAGGTTCTTCGGCTTGCGCGCCTCGAACAGTTCCACCACGCGCGGCAAGCCGCCGGTGATATCCTTGGTCTTGCCGGCCTCGCGCGGGATCCGCGCCAGCACATCACCGGCCTTGACGTCATCGCCATTGTCGACGTTCAGGATCGCACCCGGAGACAGGAAATAGCGGGCCGGGGCATGCGTACGCGGCAGCGTGATCGGCTCGCCCTCCGGGTTCTTCGGATCGATCAGCTGGATCTGTGAGCGCAGGGTTTCGCGCCGCGTATCGGTCTGCTGGATGACCACACGGTTGGACAGACCGGTCACATCGTCGGTCTCCTCGCGCATGGTGCGACCATCCTCCAGGTCAACATAGCGGATCTTGCCGTCCACTTCCGCAATCAGCGGCATCGTGTACGGATCCCATTCGGCCAGCTTCTGACCGGCCTTGACCTTGTCGCCATCCTTGACCATCAGCCGGGCGCCGTACGGTACCCGGTGACGCTCGAGATCCTTGCCACCCTTGTCGGCGATGACGATCTCGGCGTGTCGGTTGATGACGATGTCTGCACCATTGCTGTCGCGCACCTGCACGGCCTGCAACACCTTGGCCGTACCCGTGAACTTGGACTCGACATGGGCCTGCTCGGCCGAACGCGAGGCCGTGCCACCGACATGGAAGGTCCGCATGGTCAGCTGCGTGCCGGGCTCGCCGATGGACTGGGCGGCGATGACGCCGACCGCCTCACCGATGGACACCGGTGCGCCGTGGGCCAGGTCGCGGCCGTAACAGGTGGCACAGATGCCTTCCTCGGCCTCGCAGGTCAGTACCGAGCGGATGCGCAGGCTTTCGACACCGGCTTCCTCGATCTTGTCGGCCAGCTCCTCATTGACCATGGCCCCGGCCGGTGCGATCTCGGCACCGGTCAGCGGATCCTCGGCCGCCTCGAGCAGCACCCGGCCAAGCGCCCGCTCGGCCAGCGACTCGATAATCTCGCCGCTGTCGACCAGCGCCGTCACCGTGATGCCGTTTTCGGTGCCGCAATCCTGGATGCGCACCACGGCATCCTGGGCCACATCCACCAGACGGCGGGTCAGGTAGCCGGAGTTCGCGGTCTTCAGGGCGGTGTCGGCCAGGCCCTTGCGGGCGCCGTGCGTGGAGATGAAGTACTGCAGCACGGTCAGGCCCTCGCGGAAGTTCGCCGTGATCGGCGTCTCGATGATAGAGCCATCCGGCTTGGCCATCAGACCACGCATGCCGGCCAACTGGCGGATCTGCTGCGCCGAACCACGCGCGCCGGAATCGGCCATCATGTATACCGGATTGAAGGTCTTCGTCGTTTCCTTCTCGCCCTTGGCCGAGGTGACCTCCTCGGTGGCCAGGTTGGTCATCATGGCGCGAGCCACGCGCTCGGTGGTGTTGGTCCACAGGTCGACGACCTTGTTGTAGCGCTCGCCGGCGGTGATCAGACCCTCGGCATACTGGCGCTGCACCTCCTTGACCTCCTCCTCGGCCTTGTGCACGAGGGCCTCCTTCTCGGCTGGCACCACAACATCGGCCAGTGCGAACGACGAACCGGACAGCGTGGCGTAGGTATAGCCGAGGATCTTGATGCGATCGGCGAACAGCACCGTAGCCTTGTTGCCGGCCTCGCGGTAACAGCGCTCGATGAGGACACCGAGGTCTTTCTTGGTCAGCTCATGGTTGATCACCTCGAACGGCAGGGCCTCCGGCAGCACCGTGGACAGGATGGCACGTCCGACCGTGGTGGCCACGCGCTCGCCGCGGATGCGGCAGGTGATGCGCGAGTGCAGGCCGGCGGCGCCGGCATCCAGAGCCCGCACTGCCTCGTCCGGTGAAGCGAAATGCATGCCCTCGCCCGGCTCGAATGGCTTCTCGCGCGTCAGGTAGTACAGGCCCAGAATCATGTCCTGGGTCGGCACGATGATCGGCCGCCCGGTGGCCGGAGACAGCACGTTGTTCGTGGCCAGCATCAGGGCGCGGGCTTCGGTCTGCGCCTCCACCGACAACGGCACGTGCACGGCCATCTGGTCACCGTCGAAGTCGGCATTGAAGGCGGTACAGACCAGCGGATGCAGCTGGATGGCCTTGCCCTCGATCAGCACCGGCTCGAAGGCCTGGATGCCCAGGCGATGCAGCGTCGGTGCCCGATTCAGCATCACCGGATGCTCATGGATGACCTCGGCCAGGATGTCCCAGACCTCCGGAATGCCCTGTTCAACAAGCTTTTTGGCACCCTTGATGGTGGTTGCCAGCCCCCGAATCTCCAGCTTGTGGTAGATGAAGGGCTTGAACAGCTCCAGCGCCATGGTCTTGGGTAGGCCGCACTGGTGCAGCTTCAGCTCCGGGCCGACGACAATGACCGAACGTCCGGAATAGTCGACGCGCTTGCCCAGCAGGTTCTGGCGGAAACGCCCCTGCTTGCCCTTGATGACATCGGACAGCGACTTCAGCGGCCGGCGATTGTTGCCGGTGATCGGCTTGCTGCGGCGCTCGTTGTCGAACAGCGCGTCGACCGCCTCCTGCAGCATGCGCTTCTCGTTGCGGGTGATGATCTCCGGCGCATTCAGCTCCAGCAGGCGGCGCAGGCGGTTGTTGCGGTTGATCACCCGGCGGTACAGGTCGTTCAGGTCCGAGGTGGCGAAGCGGCCGCCATCCAGCGGCACCAGCGGGCGCAGCTCCGGCGGCAGCACCGGGATGATCTCTAGCACCATCCACTCGGGGCGATTGCCCGATCCGATCATGTCCTCGATGGTGGACAGGCGCTTGGTCAGCTTGGTCAGCTTGGTCACGGCGTTGGTGGCGGCGATCTGCGCACGCAGGCTGCGGCTCTCCTCCTCCAGGTCGATGCCACGCAGCATCTCGCGCAGCGCCTCGGCACCCATGCCGCAGCGGAACTCCTCGCCGTACTCCTCGAAGGCCTCGATGTACTCCTCCTCGGACATGATCTGGTGCTGCTCGAGGCTGGTCAGGCCCGGATCGAGCACGACATAGGACTCGAAGTACAGGATGCGCTCCAGATCCTTCAGCGACTTGTCGACCAGCAGGCCGATGCGGCTGGGCAGGGACTTCAGGAACCAGATGTGCGCCACAGGTGCCGCCAGCTCGATGTGGCCCATGCGCTCGCGGCGCACCTTCGACTGAATGACCTCGACGTTGCACTTCTCGCACACCACCCCGCGATGCTTCAGGCGCTTGTACTTGCCGCACAGGCACTCGTAGTCCTTGATCGGGCCGAAGATCTTGGCGCAGAACAGGCCGTCCCGCTCCGGCTTGAAGGTGCGGTAGTTGATCGTCTCGGGCTTCTTGACCTCGCCGTAGGACCAGGAGCGAATCTTCTCCGGGCTGGCCAGGCCGATACGCAGACCATCGAAGTCCTCGATGCTGCTCGGCTTTTGGAACATCTTCAGAAGTTCTTGCATAGCTGTCTCCTCAGTTCCCGGCCGGCTTCTTGATCATGTCGATGTCAATCGCCAGCGCATTCAGTTCCTTCACCATCACATTGAACGACTCGGGGATGCCTGCATTGAATTGCATGTCCCCGCGCACGATGGACTCGTACATCTTGGTGCGACCCTGCACGTCGTCGGACTTCACGGTCAGCATCTCCTGCAGCGTGTAGGCGGCGCCGTAGGCCTCGAGCGCCCACACCTCCATCTCGCCGAAGCGCTGGCCGCCGAACTGCGCCTTGCCGCCCAGCGGCTGCTGGGTGACCAGCGAGTACGGGCCGGTCGAACGGGCATGAATCTTTTCGTCGACCAGGTGATGCAGCTTCATGATGTACATGTGGCCGATGGTTACCGGCCGGTCGAACGCTTCACCCGTGCGGCCGTCGTACAGGGTCGTCTGCCCGGTTTCCGGCAGCCCCGCCAGCGCGAACATGCGACGCATGTCCTCCTCGTTGGCGCCATCGAACACCGGGGTGGCGATGGGCACGCCGCGGGTCAGGTTGCCTGCCAGCTCCAGCACATCGGCCTCGGCAAGGCCCTTGATGGCCTTGGTCGCCTGCTGGTCCTCCTCATAGGCCTCGAGCAGGAACTTCTTCACATCCGCGGCTTTGTTCTTCGCCGTCAGCATGGTGTCGATCCGGCGCCCCAGCTCGCTGGCGGCCCAGCCCATGTGTACCTCGAAGATCTGGCCGATGTTCATACGCGACGGCACACCCAGCGGGTTCAGGCAGATGTCGACCGGCGTACCATCGGCGGCGAACGGCATGTCCTCCTCCGGCACGATCACCGAGATCACGCCCTTGTTGCCGTGGCGGCCGGCCATCTTGTCGCCCGGCTGCAGCTTGCGCTTCACCGCCACGAACACCTTGACCACCTTCAGCATGCCGGGCTTGAGCTCCGAGCCCTCGCGCACCTTGGCCACCTTCTCCTCGAAGCGGGACTCCAGGCGTGCGCGCTCCTTGTCCATGCCCTCGAGGATGCCGCCCACGCGGGCATTGATCGCATCGTCCTGCACCGACACCGAGGTCAGATCACGCAGCGACAGTTCGGACAGATGCGATGCGGCAATGGCGTCGCCCTTCTTCAGACCCTTGCACTTGGCGGCCTTCTGGCCGATCAGCAGGCCGTGCAGGCGTTCGATGACATTGGCCTCCAGGATACGGCGCTCCTCTTCCTTGTCGGCATAGAGCTGCTCGATCTCCTGTTCCTCGATGGCCTTGGCGCGGGCATCCTTCTCATCGCCGCGGCGGGTGAAGATCTGCACGTCGACAACGACACCCTCCTCACCCGGCTTGACGCGCATCGAGGTGTCGCGCACATCGCTGGCCTTCTCTCCGAAGATCGCACGCAGCAGCTTTTCCTCCGGGGAAAGCTGGGTTTCGCCCTTCGGTGTGATCTTGCCGACCAGGATGTCACCGGGATTGACCTCGGCGCCGATGCGGGCGATGCCGGACTCATCCAGATGGCGCATGGCCTCCTCGCCGACGTTCGGAATATCACGGGTAATCTCCTCGTCGCCGAGCTTGGTCTGGCGCGCCACGCATTCGAACTCCTCGATGTGGATCGAGGTGTACACATCCTCGCGTACCAGCTTCTCGGAGATGACGATGGCGTCCTCAAAGTTGTAGCCGCGCCACGGCATCAGTGCCACCAGCACGTTGCGGCCCAGCGCCAGCTCGCCCATGTCGGTCGACGGGCCGTCGGCGATGATGTCGCCCTTGTGCACGGCCCCACCGACCTTGACCAGCGGCCGCTGGTTGAAGCAGGTGTTCTGGTTGGAACGGCGGTACTTGAACAGGCGGTAGATGTCCACGCCCGGTTCGCCTTCGATCTGCTCGTCGTCATTGACGCGCACGACGATGCGACTGCCGTCCACGCGCTCGATGATGCCGCTGCGGCGGGCCACCATCGTGACCCCCGAATCGCGGGCCACCTCGCCCTCCATACCGGTACCGACCAGCGGCTTCTCCGAGCGAATCAGCGGTACGGCCTGGCGCTGCATGTTCGAGCCCATCAGCGCGCGGTTGGCGTCGTCATGCTCCAGGAACGGAATCAGGCCGGCGGATACCGACACCAGCTGCGACGGCGACACGTCCATGAAATCGATGTCGTCGGGCGCGGCCATCACAAACTCGCCGCTCTGGCGGCACTGGATCAGGTCGGCGGTGAAGCGGCCCTTGTCGTCCACCGTGGCATTGGCCTGGGCAATCACGTGCCGGTGCTCGTCGATGGCCGACAGGTAGACGACCTCGTCGGTCACATGCCCGCCGGTCACCTTGCGGTACGGCGTCTCGATGAAGCCGAACTCGTTGACCTTGGCATAGCAGGACAGCGAATTGATCAGGCCGATGTTCGGACCTTCCGGGGTTTCGATCGGGCACAGGCGGCCGTAATGCGTCGGGTGCACGTCGCGCACCTCGAAGCCGGCGCGCTCGCGCGACAGGCCGCCGGGGCCCAGCGCGGACAGGCGGCGCTTATGCGTGACCTCGCTCAGCGGATTGGTCTGATCCATGAACTGCGACAACTGCGAGGAGCCGAAGAACTCCTTGACCGCGGCGATCAGGGGCTTCGCGTTGACCAGGTCGGACGGCATCATCTCGGAGAGTTCGCCGGAGCTCAGACGCTCGCGGATGGCGCGCTCCATGCGTACCAGGCCGAGGCGGATCTGATTCTCCAGCAGCTCGCCGACCGAACGCAGGCGGCGGTTGCCAAGATGGTCGATGTCGTCGACCTCGCCCAAGCCATCGCGCATCTGTATCAGCATATCGAGCGCCAGCAGGATATCCTCGACGCGCAGCGTACCGTGCTCCAGCGGCACCTCATCATTGCTGATGCCGAGCCGGCTGTTCAGCTTCATGCGTCCGACACGCGACAAATCGTAGCGGGATGCATCGAAGAACAGCGATTCGAACAGGGCCTTGGCGGTTTCCACCGTCGGCGGCTCGCCCGGGCGCATCATGCGGTAGATCTCGACCTGCGCCTCCTCCTTGCTCTGCACCGTGTCCAGGCGCAGCGTGTCCGCCAACCACGGACCGCGGCGGAACGGGTCGATGAACAGGCAATCGAACTGCTTGATGCCGGCGCCGCGCATCGCCGCCAGCGTCTCGTCGCTGATCTCGACATTGTGGTCGACCAGGATCTCCCCGCCTTCGACGACGATG
Source organism: uncultured Zetaproteobacteria bacterium (assembly GCA_964422615.1). Taxonomy (GTDB): domain Bacteria; phylum Pseudomonadota; class Zetaproteobacteria; order Mariprofundales; family Mariprofundaceae; genus DATLWN01. The sequence continues at coordinate 19,586 of CAYRBJ010000030.1, forward strand.
GGCTCGGCCGTGACCTCGCCGAGGATGGTCTCTTCCGGCACGTCGATCCATTCCACCTTGGCCTCGCTCATGCGCTTGATGGCCACCGGCGTAAACTTCTTGCCCTCGGCCACGACCCGTTTGCCGTCGATCTTGATCGTGGTGACGGCGCGGCTGCCCAGGAACTGCTCGGGAATGAATTTGACCTGCAGGCCGCCCTTGCCAAAGCGGTAGGTGCGGCGCTCGTAGAAGCGATCCAGGATACCCTGGACGTTCAGGCCCAGTGCCTTGAGCAGGACACCCACCGGCATCTTGCGGCGCAGGTCGATGCGGAAATTGATTTTGTCCTTGATGTCGAACTCGAAATCCAGCCACGAGCCGCGGTATGGGATCATGCGGGCATTAAACAGGTACTTGCCCGACGCATGCGACTTGCCGCTGTCGTGATCGAAGAACACGCCCGGGGAGCGGTGCATCTGCGACACGATGGCACGCTCGGTGCCGGTGATGATGAACGAGCCGTGTTCGGTCATCAGCGGAATCTCGCCCATGTACACGGACTGATCGCGAAACTCGCGCACCTTGCGACGGGCGGACTTGTCGCCGTCATTGTCGAAGATGGTCAGGCGCAGATTGACCTTGACCGGCAATGCGTAGGTCAGGCCGCGCTTGCGGCACTCATCCAGGTCGTAGCGGGGCGGGCTGTACTCCAGCGTCTCGAAGCTCAGTTCCGCATTGCCGCTGTAATCCTTGATCGGGAATACGCCGCGGAACACGTCCGCCAGATGCGAGCCGTTGGTGTCGGTCTTGCCGCCGCCAACGCCAACGAAATCGCGATAGGATTCCGTCTGCAACTGCAGCAGGTTCGGCATGGAAATGACCGAATGGATGCTACCGAAATTCTTGCGAATGCGCTTGACTGATGCTTGCTTACCCATGTGTTTGACCCCGGACCTATGAATTCAATTCAGAGATGCGAAAAGGCCAAACCCCGGCAGCCGTCGGCCGCCGGGGATTGACCCTCCATTGCGCGTTGCTGATGCAACAAAACCTGGCTTACGCCCGATTACTTCAGAGAGACCTTCGCGCCGGCCTCTTCCAGCTTCTTCTTCAGCTCCTCGGCTTCGTCCTTGGCCGCGCCTTCCTTGACCGGCTTCGGTGCGCCTTCGACCAGATCCTTGGCCTCCTTCAGGCCAAGGCCGGTGATCTCGCGGACCGCCTTGATGACCTTGATCTTCTCGGCGCCGACTTCATCCAGCACCACGTCGAACTCGGTCTTCTCCTCGGCAGCGGCAGCGCCAGCGCCACCGGCAACCGGCGCGGCGGCCACGGCCACCGGCGCGGCGGCGGAAACGCCGAACTTCTCTTCCATTGCCGACACGAGCTCGGACAGCTCCAGCACGGTCATGTTCCCGATCGCGTCGATCAACTCGTCTTTCGTCAAACTCTTAGCCATGATCAATACTCCTCTTGCTTATATTTGGTACGGCCGTCTCAGGCGGCCTGTTTCTGGTCGCGGATGGCAGCCAACGTACGCACGAACGAGGACGGAACCTCGGACAGCGTGCGCACGAACGCGCCGAGCGGTGCCTGCATCGAACCCATCAGTTGGGCCAGCAGAACCTCACGCGGCGGCAGGCTGGCAAGCGCCTTGATACCTTGCGGATCGATGAATTTGCCTTCGAGCAGGCCACCCTTCACCTCGAACTTCTCGTGTTCCTTGGCGAATTCGGAGATGGCCTTGGCCATTCCGACCGGGTCGCTGCCGTAAGCAATGGCGACCGGACCGGTGAACAGATCCTCCGCAGCCTTGAACTCCGTACCCTCGGCGGCACGGCGCGCCAGCGTGTTCTTCACAACCTGAAGCGACACATTATGCTGGCGAAGGCGGCGGCGAAGATCGCCCATCTCGGCAACGGTCAACCCGCGATAGTGCGTGACCACGCCCGCGCTGGCCTGCAGCCAGGCGGAATGGAGGTCATCGACAACGCGTTGCTTGTCTTCCCGTTTCACTTCTACCCCCTTGCAAAATCCGACCCGCGCAAGCAGAGACTTACTTACCCCATCTATGCAGGATGACCGAGGTCGATTAAGCCGGCGGACCGGCTCCTGCAGTCTTGGACGGATCGTTCTTCAGCGCACCGGCTGTTGCCAGCCGACCCGCTATCTCTTCAAAGCCTTACGGCAGCGACGCCACATCGACCCGGACACCGGCGCCCATGGTCGAGCAGATGGTCATCTGCTGCATATAGCGGCCCTTGGCCGCCGAAGGCTTCATACGATTCAATTCGGCGATCAACATCTGCACGTTCTCGACCAGCTTGGCGCCGTCGAACGAGCGCTTGCCGACCGGGGCATGCACGACGCCGCCCTTGTCCACGCGCACCTCGATCATGCCGGACTTGATCGCAGCCACGGCCTTGCCGACATCCATGGTCACCGTACCGAGCTTCGGGTTCGGCATCAGTCCGCGCGGACCGAGCACGCGCCCGAGCTTGCCGATCTGGCCCATCATGTCCGGCGTGGCCACCACGCGGTCGAATTCCATGAATCCGCCCGTCACCTTCTCCACCAGATCCTCGGCACCGACGATATCGGCTCCGGCCTCGGTGGCTTCGTCGGCCTTCGCACCCTTGGCGAACACGGCCACGCGCACCGTCTTGCCGGTGCCGTGCGGCAGGGCGATCGAACCGCGCACCATCTGGTCGGCGTGACGCGGATCCACGCCCAGCTTGATGGCGATATCGACGGACTCATCGAACTTGGCGGCCGGCTGTGCCAGCACGGCCTGAACCGCATCCTCGACGGTGACCGGCTCGCTCGGCAGGGCGGAGTGTGCCTCTTTCATGCGTTTGGAAAGTCTAGCCATCATTCCCTCCCTTAGCCTTCGACCACTTCGAGGCCCATCGACTGGGCCGTGCCCTCGACGATGCGCATCGCTGCATCGATATCGTAGCAGTTCAGATCACGCAGCTTGGTCTCGGCGATCTCGCGCACCTGGGCCTTGCTGACCTTGCCGACCTTGTCCTTGTTCGGGGTTGCGCTGCCCTTCTGGATCTTGGCGGCCTTCATCAGCAATGCCGAGGCTGGCGGGGTCTTGATGATGAAATCGAACGACTTGTCCTGGTAGACGGTGATCACCACCGGCAACGGCATGCCGGCCTCGATTTCCTGCGTGCGGGCGTTGAACGCCTTGCAGAATTCCATGATGTTGACGCCGGCCTGACCCAATGCCGGGCCGACCGGAGGCGCAGGGTTGGCCTTGCCGGCCGGCACCTGCAGCTTGACGTATTTACTTACTTTTTTAGCCATGTGTCCTTCCTTTAACCCTTCTCGACCTGGACATAGTCGAGTTCCACGGGTGTCGGCCGGCCGAAGATGCTGACGCTGACCTTCAGCTTGGCCTTTTCTGCATGCACTTCCTCAACGACGCCGTTGAAGGAGGCAAATGGTCCGTCGACGACGCGCACGGCATCGCCGATCTCAAACATGATCTTGGGCTTCGGACGCTCGATGCCCTCCTCGATCTGGCGGCGCAGCGCTTCGACTTCGCGTTCCGGCATCGGCCGCGGCTTGCCGCCGGCGCCCAGAAAGCCACTGACCTGGCGGGTGTCCTTGACGACGTGCCAGGTGCGGTCGTCCATGTCCATCTCGACCAGGATGTAGCCGGGAAAGAACTTGCGCTGGCTGGTCACCTTCTGGCCGGCCTTCAGCTCCACCACCTCTTCCCGCGGCACCAGGATGTCGCCGAAATGCTCGGCCAGACCTGCGCGCTGGGCATTCTCGAGGATCATCGATTTGACCTTGTCCTCGCTGCCGGAAAATACCTGCACCACATACCAATGCTTCGCCATTATGAGATCACCTTCTGTACCACCACGCCGAGCGCCGTATCGACGACCCACAGGAAAAACGCGATCAGCACCACCATGATCAGCACCATCATGGTCGCCTGAACGGTCTCCTTGCGGTCCGGCCAGACCACCTTCTTGGTCTCGACCTGCACTTCCCGCATGAATCTCTGGATATCTGCCAACCGGCTCATTGCTTCATTCCTCTCGCCCGTTGCGGCGCCTGATCGATCTCCTCTTGAGTGGCAGGCCAGGAGGGACTCGAACCCCCAACCCCCGGTTTTGGAGACCGGTGCTCTACCAATTGAGCTACTGGCCTATTGCTTAAACCTTCGTTTCCTTATGCTCGGTGTGCTTCTTGCAAAAACGGCAGTATTTGCGCAACACAAGCTTTTCGGTCGAGGTCCGCTTGTTTTTGTCCGTCGTATAGTTGCGACGCTTGCATTCCCCACAAGCCAGAGCCAACAAATCGCGCATATCCATTCTCCATTGGCACGAAGGCGGCGACAGATCACTGCCGCCGCCATACGGGCCGTATCTAATTACTTAACGATCTCGGTGACGACGCCGGCGCCGACGGTGCGGCCACCCTCACGAATGGCGA
>CAYRBJ010000031.1:0-22243 GCA_964422615.1 uncultured Zetaproteobacteria bacterium
CTTGCCAAGAAATTCACACAGCGGTTCCCAGCCCTCACTTGCCTGGAAGACCAGCGGGCGCGACGGGTCACAAAGCCGTTTTACCTGTTCGTTGTGGGCCCTGAACACGGCCGTCGCATGGGCGCGGTCATCCGCCCGGCCATCGAACGTGCCTTGCCAGACGAGTTCATTGATCCACTCCCCCCTGCGACGCTTTTGTGGGTCATCCGATTGCATCATACCGGTGCTGTTAGGGTAAATGGTGTTCATCACGCTGTCGAACCAGCTGTCCGGATTCCGCACGCTCAATATGACCTTGGCTTCAGGATACAAATGATAGTAATCGCGCCAAAACGAGCATGCGGGCCAGTCCACCGCCGCGCGAAAACCCTCGAACACGCTAGACCAGTCGATGCGCTCACCGCGTGTCGCCCTCTCCCAGAATGGTAGGTGTTCCGGATGTTGGAACACCTCCAGCATGTGGTAACAGCCGGAATATCCGAGCTTCTCCAACGCCGATTTCAACGACATGGTACCCGTCCTGCCAAGTCCCGCACCGATCACTTCGAGTGACATGCTTTCTCCTGGTGACCTTATGCAAGTCGAGCCACGCGCAACAGTTGGCTATTTTCAATTGGTCACACGTTGTTCTAAACGCTTTCGCTCGCACCGTTACATTCGCCAGCAGCGCCGTCAGACGTCATAAAGCGGCATGCCTACCGTTTCATAGCTGCCTTTCCGTAAGAGCAAGTAAAACTCACGGCGCAACGGAAGAAAATATCTACCCTGTTTTGGCCTCTTTCCGCAGGTCGTCAGAGATGGCATGGAACAGGTGCAGATCCATATGGATGATCTGCGTGGAGATGCGCCGGTGCGACGGAGTCGTGTTGTAGGTTTCCTTGGCCAGGATGACCACGCCATCCGCATTATGCCACATGATCATATAGGACTGCTCGAATGTGTTGTTCATGTAGTCCACTTTCTTGTCGATGACGCCATATCTCCTGATCAGATGATTATGCTCATGCTGATAATCCTTCGACGGCATCTTGCTCAGGTTCATGGCAAATTTCTTGTTCAAGAACAGGCCGTAGCCGCTTTTCCCTTCGTCCAGGATGGACATGCCTTTCAACGCACTGATGCCGTCCACCTTAAGCCCGCTGTTGCCGGTCAGAAGCATGGCGAACCCGCGATCGAGCATCGTGACCAATCTCGGGTCGGATGCCTGGAAATAGCTACCGAACAGTGAATCGGCGCTTGCCGGTTTCGTCGCCACATGAAAACTCTTGGCCACGGTTGCGGCATCGGCACCCCAGGGAATGCCCCGATAACCCGTTTCCTTTTTCCCCGGATGCTTGGCACAACCAACGAGAACCATGCATGCAACCAACAACAATGCGCTTTTCTTCAATTGAACACCTCCTTGTGGACTGAGTCATCAAGCGTCACCCGATCAAATCCTCTGCACATCCTTCTGTTTCTGCCGAAACAGACTCTCAACCGAGCCAGCCATCCTGTTTGTCGCCTCGGTCATGCCAGCATCCATGCCGGTCATCAAGGCCTTGTTGAAGCGCAAGGCGGGAGGAGATTGCAGGAAGGCGCGGTATTTTTCCAGACTGTCCATGTCGATCTTCCGGTAGGTGTAGACCGTGGACAGGATGACCTCGCGCCTGGCCTTGTAGCGTTGCTTCTGCATGCCGGCGGCGATTCTATTCCTCAGCGCCTTCAAGTTGGCCGGCCGGCGCTTGTTCATCTTGGTCGAGAAGGCCACGAACGCGGCCACCTCGGCGTTGATCTGGAACTGCATGCTCATGTCCGTCATGTGCAACAGCTTGTCCAGTTTCATGGCGAAAAGCACGCGCGGCTTATCGTGCAACAGATGCACTGCCGAGTGCATGCCCCGGGAGGCTTCGGGTGTCGAGCTTTCCTGCTCGGCCTTGCTGATCTTCCTGCCCAACACTGAGTCATACCAGGCCAGCATCTTCTCGGCATCCTGCTCGGAGATGGAATGCGCCACCTGTTTGCCGATGACCCGGAGGATGTCTGAGGGCTTGAAGGCGTCGACCATGGTTTTTTCCAGTTCCCGGTACTCGTCGTCGGACATGCTGGGATGGCTGGGGATGAATCGATCCCGCTGCCGGGTCTGCTCCATGCGTTCGCGCAGCATGCCGGGAAACTCGGCCACCAGATCGTTAATGCCGGAAAGCGTCAGCAGTCTGTGCAGGGAGGCGCTGGAGACCTCGCTTGCTCCAGCCATGCCGGAACACACCGTCAGCATCAGAAATGTTGCCATCAGCAAGATCTTCTTCATCCGCCAGCTCCTGCAGCCCTTGCCGCCAAACGGCAAGTGGCCGTCCAGCATGATACGCCATCCATCATCGGTCAATTCACCGCCGGGATTTTACGGGCTTTGATATGAAAAAAAGCCCACAGGCCGCAGACCGTCAATGCCCTATCAGGCGGGCGATGAAGAAGCCGTCGTGGGTTTCGCCCGGGAACAGGCGCTCGGTTGATTGCAGTCCGGCAACGCCCCCGACCACTTGTTCGTTCTCCTCGGGGTGGATCGAGCATACGGCATAGACCAGCCGTCCCCCTGGCCTTAAAACTCGCAATGCCTCGGCGACCATCTTCTTCTGCAGTTCGGCGTGTCTGGCCACGCTGGCCTTATCGTGGATGAACTTCGCATCGGGATGGCGGCGGATCACCCCTGAGGCCGAGCACGGGGCATCGAGCAGCACGGCGTCGAACGCACCGTCCGCGAATTCCAATGCCGTGGCATCGCCCTGCCGGATGCTGACATTCACCCCCTGCAGGCGAGCCAGATTCGCCTCAAGCCTTGGCAGGCGTGCGGCGCTCAGTTCCACCGCCGTAATCTGCGTATCGGGGTGGCCGCGGGCCAGCAGCGCCGTCTTGCCGCCGGGGGCGGCGCACAGATCGAGCACGCGATCATTGGGATGCACCTCCAGGGCCAGCGCCGCAACCTGGGCGGCTTGGTCCATCACCGTGAACCGCCCGGCCGCATAGCCGGGCAGTGCCGCCACCTCGGTGCCGGCCGGCAGCAGCACCGCCTGCGCAGACAGCTCGCCGGCCGTCGCGTCGATACCCAGAGCATAAACCGCCTCGATCCAGGCATCCCGGTCCCCGTCCAGCACCGCCACCGAAAGCGGTGGCACGGACTGGAAGAGATCGGCGATGCTGGCCACCTTGTCGGCGCCGAATCCGTCGCGCCAGGCAGCATACAGCCATTGCGGCAGCTCCGCGCGCTGGTTGGGCTTCAGCCTCGCCGGCGGCTCGGATGCGGCCACGCGCCTGAGCACGGCATTGACCATGCCGGCTGCCCTCGCCTGCGATGAATGTTTGACAGCCTCAACCGTGGCATGCACAGCCGCATGCACCGGCAGGCGCAAGAGCCGGATCTGATAGGTGCCGACGAGCAGGGCCAAACGCACATATTCATCAGGCTTGGCCTGAATGAAACGCGAGGCATCGGCCTCGAGCGAAAAATAGTGGCGCAGCACCCCGTACACCAGTTCGCGCAACAGCCCGCGGTCGCGCGCATCGGCCAGCTTTGACCCCGCGCGCTCCACCAGGACATCCGCCTTGGCACCCTCCGTCAGCACCCCCACCAGGATTTCGACGGCCAGTTGGCGCACTTTTGTGGTCAATCTCCCCCCAACCTGTCGCCCGCGCTGAGATGAGCCCCGCGCAGGAAATCAACGGCACCCATGGCGGCCTTGCCCTCGGGCTGCACGCGCCTGATACGATAGACCCCGTCACCGCAGGCCACATCGATGCCGTTACCGACCGCCAGCACCGTGCCGACCGGCTTGGTGACCGATGCCCCCACAGGCTCACCGGCCAGCACCTTCAGCCATTTATCACCAACGCGCGTGCGTGCCCCCGGCCGTGGCGCGAAGCAGCGCACCTGACGGTGCACCGCATCGGCGGACTGCGTCCAGTCGAGCGTGCGATCCCCGGCCCCGATCTTGGACGCGTAAGACACACCCTCCTCGGGCTGCGACTTGGGCTTCAGATGACCGCTGGCGATATCCGGCAGCACTTCGGCCAATAGATCACCGCCCAGTTGGGACAACTCCTCCCACAACTCGCCTCCCGTCGTCGATGCGGTGATCGGGATCTCTCGGCATGCATAGACGCCGCCGGTATCCAGCCCTTCCTCCATATGCATGATGCACACGCCCGTCTCAGCGTCGCCGGCAAGCATGGCGCGCTCGATGGGCGCTGCCCCGCGCCAGCGCGGCAGCAGCGAGGCATGCACATTGATGGGTGCCACGCGCGGCGCATCCAGCCAGGGCTTGGGAAGGATCATGCCGAAGGCCACGACGACCAGCACGTCCGGGTGCTTGTCCTCAAGCCAGTGCAGGGCCTCGTCGTTGCCCTTGAGAAGCTCGGGAGTGATCACGTCGATGCCGGCGGCCAGCGCCGCCTGTTTGACCGGCGAGGCTGTCAGCTTCATGCCGCGACCGGCCGGCCGGTCCGGCTGCGAGGCGACACCCACGACCTCGACGTCGGTCATGTCCAGCAATGTGTGAAGGCAGGGTACGGAGAAAGCCGGTGTACCGGCGAAGACCACGCGCAGCGGCCGGCTCATGCCACGGCCAGTTTCTTGCGCTTTTTCAGCTTTTTCTTGATCAGATTCTGTTTCAGCGACGACAGCCTGTCGATGAACAGCTTGCCGTCGAGATGGTCGAATTCATGCTGCAGCGCCACCGCCTCGAAGCCCTCGAAATCGGCCTCATGGCGATTGCCATCGAGATCGCACCAGCGCAGGCGGATATGGGCCGGGCGTTCCACCTCCTCGTAGATCTCCGGCACCGACAGACACCCTTCCTCGAAGGTGACCTTCTCGTCGCCGAAGGAAATGATCTCGGGATTGATCCACACATGCAGGTCCCGCACCGCCCCTTCCTGCCGCCATTCGGTGTCGGTGACGACGACACGCAGGTTCACGCCGATCTGGGTGGCGGCGAGACCCACACCCGGCGCATCGTACATGGTGTCTGCCAGATCCTGCACCAATTGGCGCACCTCGGCGCCGGTGCAATCCTGCACCGGGCGCGCCACCTGACGCAGCCCGTCGTCCGGATAGATGAGAATCTCGCGAATGGCCATGGGGCACATTCTAACCAAAGCAACAGCCCCTTGCCATCGCAGCGCCGGCGCTATTCCCTGCGGTGCTCCTTGAAATAGTTGATCAGGCCGTTGGTGGAGCAGTCGTGGCTCTTGACCTCGTCGAAATCGTCCAGCTCGGGAAGGATCTTCCGCGCCAACTCCTTTCCCAGTTCCACGCCCCATTGGTCGAAGGCATTGATCCCCCAGATGATGCTCTGCACGAAGATCTTGTGCTCATACATGGCGATCAGTGCACCCAGGGTATGCGGGGTCAGCCTCTGGAACAGAATCGAGTTGGTCGGCCGGTTGCCGGGGAACACCTTGTGCGGCACCAGCGCCTCCAGCGCCTCGCCGGACAGGCCGGCCTCCGTGAGCTCGGCGCGCACCTCGTCCTCGTGCTTGCCGCGCATCAACGCCTCGGTCTGGGCGAAGAAGTTGGACAGCAGCATCGGGTGGTGGCGGCCGACCGGGTTCTTGCTCTCGACCGGGGCCAGGAAATCCGCCGGGATCAGCCGGGTGCCCTGGTGGATCAGCTGGTAGAAGGCATGCTGGCCGTTGGTGCCCGGCTCGCCCCAGATGATCGGCCCGGTGGCGTAGTCGACCGGCTCACCGTCGCGGTTCACGCGCTTGCCGTTGCTCTCCATGTCCCCCTGCTGGAAATAGGCCGGGAAGCGGTGCATGTACTGGTCGTAGGGCAGGATCGCATGCGTGTCGGCCCCGAAGAAGTTGTCGTACCAGATGCCCAGCATGCCGAGGATCACCGGGATGTTCTCCTCCAGGGGCGCGGTGCGGAAATGCTCGTCCATGGCGTGCGCGCCGGCGAGCAGCTCCTCGAACTGGTCCATGCCGATGGACAGCGCGATGGACAGGCCCACCGCGCTCCACAGCGAATAGCGGCCGCCGACCCAGTCCCAGAACTCGAACATGTTGTCGGTGTCGATGCCGAAGGCGGACACGGCCTCGGCATTGGTCGACACCGCGACGAAATGCTTGGCCACCGCGGTCTTGGTGCCGCCGCGGGTCAGAAACCAGTCGCGCGCCGTGCGCGCGTTGGCGATGGTCTCCTGGGTCGTGAAGGTCTTGGACACGATGACGAACAGCGTGGTCTCGCGGTGCAGGTGGCGCAGGGTCTCGACCATGTGCGTGCCGTCGACGTTGGACACGAAATGCATGTGCAGGCCGTCGCGGCCGAACGGCGTCAGCGCCTGGGTCACCATCTGCGGCCCGAGGTCGGAGCCGCCGATGCCGATGTTGACGATATCGGTGATCGCCTTGCCGGTACCGCCCTTCCACGCGCCGGTGCGCACCGCCTCGGTGAAGCGGCGCATCCGTTCCAGCACGTGCCGGACGTCCGGCATCACGTCGTGGCCGTCGACGATGACCGGGCGGTCGGAGCGGTTGCGCAGGGCCGTGTGCAGCACGGCGCGGTGCTCGGTGTTGTTGATCTTCTCGCCCTCGAACATGCGCTTGGTCCAGCCTTCCACGTCGTGTTTTCGGGCCAGCTGCAGCAATAGCTCGAGGGTCTTATCGGTGATGATGTTCTTGGAGAAATCCACCAGGATGTCGTCGCCAGCGAAAAACCGGCTGAATCGCTGGAAGCGCTCCGCATCATTGGCAAACAGATCGCGCATATGGATCTGACCCATCTCGGCTGCATGTGCCTTCAGGGCATCCCAAGCCCCGGATTGCGTCAATTCAGGCACCTTCCACCCCCTGGCCAGTGATTCGTTGCAGCCTATCCTACGGCCACGTGTCGTTCAGCAATTCCTTGACCGCATAGGCTTCCAAATCGCCTTCGATGCCCTTGAGCTGGATCGGAGGCAACACCTCGTATTTCGCCTTGCCGCGCAGGCGCTTCAGCGTGGATTCGCTGATGATGACCTGTCCCGGCTCGGCCAGGCTGACCAGGCGGGCGGCCACATTCACGGCATCTCCGATGCAGGTGTACTGCTTGGTCTGGCTGGAGCCGATGGAGCCCACCACCACCTCGCCGGAATTGATGCCGATGCCTATATGGATCGGCTCCTCCCCATCCTTCTTTCTCTGCTTGTTGAAAAGCTTCAGCGCTCCCTGGATTTCCAGGGCGCAGGAAATGGCGTGGTCAGCCGGATACGTCAGATCCAGCGGGGCGCCGAACAACACCATGATCTCGTCGCCAATGTATTTGTCGACCGTGCCCTCGTGATGGAACACGATGTCCACCACCATCTCAAAATAGCGATTGAGCATGGCCACGATGTTCGTCGGCGTGGAGCGATGGCTCATGCTGGTGAAACCACGGATATCAGCGAACAGAATGGTCACATCGCGCAGCTCTCCACCCTTCTCCAGGTTGACCTTGCCGCTCATCACCTGCTCGACCACGCTGGGCGACAGCAGGCGTTCAAACTGGGCCTTGGTGTGCGCTTCGTGTTCGACCTGCTTGAGCAGCTTGGCATTGGCCACCACCATGGCCACATGACGGGCGATGCCGGTGAACAGCTGCAAATCCTTGCGCGTAAAGGTCAGCAGCGAGCGGATACTGTCCAGGTGAATCACCCCGAGGAAGGCACCGTCCTGCATCAGCGGCGCGCACATGGCTGACTGGATGCCCTGCATGATCACCGACGAAGCCTCGGCGAAACGCTCATCCGCACTGCTGTCGGAGATCAGCACCGCCGCCCCTGTCTCCTGCACCTCGCGCAGGATTGAGCCGGCAACCGATACGTGAATGTCATCGCCCGAACGGGTACGCACCGAACTCGGTACCAGCGCTCCCGTGTCATCATCCACCAGCAATACCACGCAGCGATCCGCCGGAAAGATCTGGAACACGTGCTCGGTAACCTTGTCCAGCACGGAGTGCAGATCGCGTTCCAGGCCGATGCTGCGCAACAGATCATGGCCGAGCCGCAACTTCTCGTAATCGTCGCGCAGCACCGAAATATCCGACACATCCGTTTCGGGGAGAAATTCCTGTGCTGCCTCGACCGCGATGCGATCCCGCACGGAACCGGAGGTGTCGATCTGGGAAATCTGGACCAGCGTGGCGAGACGCTCCTCTTCGGACATCTCCTGAAACACCAGATTGGTTTTGCCTATGGTAATGATATCGCCGTCTTTCAACAGCAGATGCTTGATGCGCACACCGTCGTAGAAGGAACCGTTGGAGCTGCCGACGTCCTCGAACTCGTACCCGTCCTTGACGCGGCGGATCACGGCATGGCGCTTGGAAAGCATGGGATCCGCCAGGCAGATCGTACTGTGGGGATGACGACCGATGGTCATCTCGTTCCCAAGGGTATAGGTATGCTCCCCCCCTGCCGATCTCACCAACACCTTGGACATGGCGCTCAGTGTATGGCACCTATGCCGCGTATGACAATAGTTGCGTATAATTTATGGGCAATTAGCGCATTGGGTTTTGGGACGGTTGATATAGGATGGGGCACCGTAGCGGAGGTTCTATGCCCCAGCAGCATATTGTCTTTGTCGCCTCCGAGGTGACACCACTCGCCAAGACCGGTGGGCTGGCCGACGTCGTCGGCTCATTGCCGGCGGCCCTGCGCCGGCTCGGCCACGATGTCACGGTCATCACGCCGCTGTATCGCCAGCACCTCGACCCGGCGGTGTTCAAGCCCGGCGACCCGACCAGGACGGTCTCCCTGTGGATCGGCGGCACCATGCGCCCGGTGCCACTGCATGAGGCTGACATCGGAGGCCAGCGCTTCATCCTGGTCGAACAGGACGACCTTTTCGACCGCGACGGCCTGTACGGACCTCCGGGCGAAGCCTATGCGGACAACCTGCTGCGTTATGCGCTGTTCACCCGCGCCGCGCTGGAGGCCGCCGCCCTGCTGGACACACCGGTGGATCTGTTCCACTGCCATGACTGGCAGACAGCCCTGCTGCCGCTCCTGCTGAAGACCCAGTACCAGTACCATGCCGGCATTGCCCATGCCGGCACCGTGTTCACAATCCACAATCTGGCCTACCAGGGCATCTTCCCGGCCCTGCACATCCCGCACGTCGGCCTGCCACCGGAATACTTTCATTCGGAAGGCTATGAATTTTACGGCCAGATCAACTGCATGAAGGCCGGTATCATGATGGCGGACCACATCACCACGGTCAGCCCCAGCTATGCCGAGGAGATCCTGACCCCCGAATACGGCTGCCATCTGGAAGGCTTCCTGGCGAAACACCGGCACAAGCTGTCCGGCATCGTCAACGGCCTGGATACCGTCGCCTGGGATCCGGCCACGGACGCCACCCTGCCTGACCGTTTCGAGGCCAGCCGCACCACCGGCAAGAAGCGCTGCAAACAGGCCCTGCAGATGGAGTTCGGTTTCTCCCCTGAGCCAGGCTCGCCGATGCTGGCCATGATCTCCAGGCTGGTGGAACAGAAGGGCGTGGACCTGCTGCTGCCCTGCATCCCGGACTGGGTGCGCCAGGGTTACCAGATGGCCTTCCTGGGTAGCGGCGACATGCTTTACGAGGCGGCACTGAAGAAGCTCGCACACAACCACCCCCGGCAGATCCACTTCTTCCGCGGCTTTAACGAAGCATTGGCCCGTCGTATCTACGCCGGCAGCGACATCTTCCTGATGCCATCGCGCTTCGAGCCCTGCGGTTTGAGCCAACTGATGGCAATGCGCTACGGTTCGGTACCGGTCGTACGCGCCACCGGCGGTCTGATCGACACGGTGGCCGATTACGATGCCGGCCGCCGGACATCCACCGGCTTCTCGTTCACCGACGCCAATGCCCCGTCGCTGGCCAAGGCCGTGAACCAGGCCATTGCGGTCTATCGCCGTCCCGCCGCCTGGAACCCGCTGCGTACCCGGGCCATGCGCCGCGATTCGTCCTGGGATGCCTCGGCCCGGGCGTACGCGGCGCTGTACGGGGCGCTACCATGACCCAGCGCGTAGTACTCGCCGCCGACGTCGGCGGCACCAATATCCGCACCGCCGTTGTCGACGAGAAGGGGGGTATCCATGCCCGCCACCGCTGGCAGGCGGAACTGCACAGGCTGCATACCACCTCGGCGGACGAGGCCGCCGATCAGGTGTTGCACGCACTGGAGGAAAGCTTCCGGCCTCTGATGGACACCCCGGATATCGCGGCGGTCGGTATCGGGTTCCCCGGATTCTTCCGTGGCGACAGCGGCGAGCTTGCCTCCTCGCCGAACCTGCCGAGCCTGTTGGATTTCCCCTTGGCTTCGAGGCTGCAAGCGATGCTCGGCCTGCCCGTGCACGTGCACAACGATGCCCTGGCCGCCTGCCTTGGCGAGTTCCGCTTCGGCGCCGGCCGTGGCCTGTCGCATCTGATGCATGCCACACTGGGCACCGGCGTCGGCGGCGGCGTGATCATCGACCATGTGCCCTATGCCGGAGAAGGAGGCATGTCCATGGAATTCGGGCACCTGCGCGTGGTCGATCAGGATCAGCCGGATGCCCGCCATTGCGGTTGCGGCGGCCGCGGATGCCTGGAGACCTACGCCTCAGCCTCGGCGGTGGCCGCCCGCTTTGCGGAGGCATCCGGCCGGAAAGGCATCACCCCGATCGAGATCCACGAACTGGCCGGGAAGGGCGATGCGCTTGCGAGAAAGATACTGGAGGATGCTGGAAGCTACCTGGGACAGGCGATCGCCGAGGCGGCCAAGCTGTTGGACATCCGCACGATGACGGTCGGCGGCGGCCTCAGCCTGGCATGGGAATGGCTGTATCCGCCCCTGATGCGCCGCCTGGAAGAACGGGTGATCCCGCCGCATCGAGGCCAGATCCGCGTGCTGCAGTCCACGCTGAAGGACGATGCGGGCCTGTTGGGTGCGGCAGCCCTCGCCCTGGATCCGCGCCCCTGATCCACCAGGCTCACAGCATGGTCATCAGCCCCATGGCCATCGGATGCGGTAGGTCTGGATGTGTCGGGTACATGCGCACCTGAAAACGGTAATTGCCGGTATCATCCGGCCGGATATTGGCGCCATAGATGCCATCGCTCTCATGCGCCAGTTCCACCACGCCGTCGCGCTTGTAATCGCCATCCCGCGCCGGACGGAAGAATATCACCTCCACCCGCACATCCTCCGGCGATAGGCCGGCGAGATCCGCCTTCACGCGTAGCAGAATATCCTCGCCGACATTCCAGGTGCCGTACTGCGGGATGGTGTCAGCCTGATCGAGCCTGGTCTGCGGCCAGGCCGCCCGTACTCTGGACTTCCAGGTGGCCAGTTCCTTGGCACGCTGGAAACCGTCGGCGCTCAACTCCTGGCCATGGCGAGAAGCGGGTACATAGAAGCGCTCCGCATACTCGGCCACCATGCGATCGGTGTTGAAATACGGGATGCTGGTGATCATGGCACGCTTGGAGATATAGACCCAGTCGTCGGAAAATCCTCGCTCACTGCGCCGGTAATAGGTTGGGATCACGTCGTGCTGCAGCACGTGATACAGCGAATCGGCATCCTCGGCATCGCGCAACTGCTCGTCGCCGATATCACGCTCGCCGCCGATGATCCAGCCATTGTCGCCCTGGAAGCCCTCCGGCCACCAGCCGTCGAGGACGGACAGGTTCGGGGCGCCGTTCATCGCGGCCTTCATGCCGGAGGTGCCGGAGGCCTCCATCGGCCTGCGGGGACTGTTCATCCACACGTCCACACCGCTCAGCAGATAACGCGACAGGGTCATGTCATAGCCCTCGATCATCAGCACGCGTCCCATGAACTCGGGTTTGCGCGCGATATTGTGAATGCGGCGGATCAGCGCCTGCCCCGGCTCATCGGCCGGATGGGCCTTGCCCGCAAACAGGAAGATCACCGGCTTTCCGACCTCGTCCAGCATCTGCTTCAGGCGAGCCTCGTCATGGAAAAGCAGGGTGGCGCGCTTGTAGGTTGCAAAACGCCGGGCGAATCCGATCACCAGGGTGCGCACATCGAAATCGGCCGTCATCTGCCGCACCAGTTCCCCACTCTCGCCGTTGCGCTTGGCCTGATACAGCAGGCGTTCGCGAATATAATGCAACATACGCTGCTTGTTGGTCTGATGGATGCTCCAGAACAGATGATCCGGAATCTCATGGATGCTTTCCCAGAACGCAGGATCCTGCAAACGCCCGCGCCAACGGGCGCCGAGTTCCTGATCGAAGGTGGCAATCCATTCCTGGGTCAGCCACGTCTTTACATGCACGCCATTGGTCACGGAGGTGACCGGATTCTCCTCCGGGGCGATGTCCGGCCACATGTCCTGGCACATCTCAGAGCTGATGATGCCGTGCAGCCTGGATACACCGTTCTGATAGGAGGAGCCGCGGATAGCCAAGGCGGTCTGGTTGAACCCTCCGCTACCATGACCGAAATCTCCGCGGCCAAGCGCGTGCAGGCGCTCACGTGAGATGCCGAGCTGTTCGGTGTAGTGGCCCATATACTGGTCGAACAACTCCAGTGCGAAGATGTCATGGCCGGCCGGTACCGGCGTATGGGTGGTGAACACCGTCGAGGCCGACACCAGCTCGATGGCCTGATCGAACGTCAGCCCATGGGATTGCACATACTCGCGGGCACGTTCCAGCACGATGAAGGCGGCGTGCCCTTCATTGGCATGCCAGGCCGTCGGATTCGTCCCGACCGCACGCAGGGCCCGTACACCGCCGATGCCCAGGCACATTTCCTGTTTGATGCGATTCTCAAGCCCTCCGCCGTAGAGCTGGTGGGTGATTCCCCGGTCCTCGGCCGTGTTAGCCTCGATATCGGCATCGAGCAAAAGCATGCGGATATGCCCGACCCTGGCCTCCCACATCTTCAGATGCAGCTGACGCCCCGGAAATTCCACGGCAACCATCAGATCCTTATTGTCCTTATCCTTCAGAGGCTCGATGCACAGGTCTTCGAAACGGTTGTCCTGGTAGGTGGCGACCTGGGCACCATGGACATCGATGCTCTGGAGAAAGTAACCATTGCGGTACAAAAGGCCGACACCGGTGAACGGCAATCCGAGATCGCTGGCCGATTTGCAGTGGTCGCCAGCCAGGATGCCAAGCCCTCCGGAATAGATGGGCAGCGATTCGTGCAGGCCGAACTCGGCCGAAAAATAGGCAATCACATGATTCCTGTTGTCCTTGAAATGGGCCGGGAACCACAACAGTTCCTCTTTCAGGTAGGAGTCGAAATCCGCCAGGGCTCCGTGATACAGGGATAGATAGGCGCGATCGTTCGCCATCTCCTCCAGCCGGACCTGACTGATCCGGCGCAGAAACAGCCTCGGATTGTGACCGCACATGCTCCACAGGCCTTCGTCCATCTGGCGGAAAAGGTTGCGTGCCCGGGCATGCCACGAAAACCACAGGTCCCCGGCAATCTCCTCGAGGCGTGACAGCGCTTCGGGAATCTTCGGGCGAATCTGGAAACTGAACATCTGAGGCTCGGTATTGCGCACGTGCTCCACTCCCAATCAACCGCTTCGTCTTCGGCCCCCGCTGACCATTGTGAACAGTCTGCGCATGCAGATATCAACGTCAACGTCGGGACCGTCGAACATCAGGACCCTCCCAGCAGTGCCTGCTTCAGATCCGCATCGGCCGGATGGCGCCCCAACCACACCGACAGCAGCGCCCGTTGGAAATCCGCGCCGTCGATATGCCCCCGCAACTGCCCGTTCAGGAATACCTCCGTCGTACCGTCCGGCAACAGGTCGAAACGGTAGACATCGCCCCGGTGCGTCTCGACAAACATGGCGTTGAAGTGGTCGAGACGCGGGCGCAGGGCATGCATGGCCGATTTTCCCTGGTTGTCCTCGAACCCGTCGTTCCAGCCTTCGGCCATCCGCTTCTGGCTGACGCCATCATAGATGAAATGCATGACGACACGCTTGGCGCCTGTGTCGGCCAGCACGGCGCCGGTGCTGGAAAGCCTGTGCTCCGTATACAGGGCCGCGGCATAGATGTGCAGGAAGAACTTGGTGCGGATGCCGGCACCATTAAGCACCAGTTGCTGACCGGCCAGCTTCTCCTGCTGAGGGAATACGATCCCATCCACCTCGGCCGCCACCGCCGCCGAAGCCCCCACGCAGAGCAGGATCAGCGCAAACAAGCCCTTTCGCATATCGCATCCTCCCCCTGGACGATGAACCCATGATGGCACATCGGCTACAAGCCAGGATGCCAACCTTACCGCATGGGCATGGCTTTTCCCGATCTGGCCCAATCAGTGGTCAAAACGAAACCCGTCGGCAAACACCGCCAAACACGCATTCACCACGTCGGCATCATAGCGTATGCCACTGTGATCACTGATCTCGGCGATGGCCACCTCGTGCCCCAACCCGGGGCGGTAGGGACGATGCGAGGTCATGGCCTCCATCACGTCGGCCACTGCGACGATCCTCGCCTCCAGGCGTATCTGCTCTCCCTTCAGGCCCTGCGGATATCCGGAGCCGTCCATACGCTCGTGATGCTGGTAGGCGACCTCGGCCACCGGCCAGGGGAAATGGACATCCTTCAGGATATCGTAACCGATCTTCGGATGCATCCTGACCATCAGGAATTCCATCTCGTTCAGATGGCTAGGCTTGCTCAGGATCTCCGCTGGTATGTTGATCTTGCCGATATCATGGATCGTGGCCCCCATATGAATACCCTGCAGGGCATCCTCATCCAGCCCCATCCGGCGGGCGATGGCAACCGCCAGTTTAGCCACCTGCCGCTGGTGACCGGCCGTATACGGATCCCTCGCTTCCACCGCCTTGGTGATGGCCACGATGGTCTCATCGAGATTCTGGCGCATCAGGGCCAGATGCTGTTCGTTGAGCCTCAGGGCCTCGTCGCGCTCAAGGCGAACACGCAGCATATTGACGCCGAAGGCGAGATCGCCGGCCATCTCCTCGAGCAGTCTGATTTCATCGTCGGCGAAGGCGTTTGCCTCATCCGCATAGACATGCAGCACACCGAATGCGCCCCCCGTTTCTCCCTTCAAGGGCAGAGCGACGCTCGATGCACATCCGGCCTTGAGCAGTGACGCCTTCCAGTCGTGATGGGGCTCGCCGGCGATGTCCCGGGCGATCTGCGTCTTGCCGGTGCGGACGGCGCGGCCGGTCGGGCCCACCGAGCGCGCGTCATCGCCCCACCCCGGCCGGATCTCCCCCAGAAGATCCTTCGGCACATTGGAGCTGGCCATAATCTCGACATCCTTGGCTGCATTGTCACATGCATAACCGACCCAGGCCATGCGATAGCCGCGCTGTTCGACGATCGCCATGCAGATGGACCGCATCAACTCGGCCTCATCGGTGGCATGCACCAGCTCGCGGTTGACCGTGCCCAATGCTGCCAGCGCCCGGTTGGCATGCCTCAGCGCCTGTTCGGCTTTCTTCACCTCGATGGTGTCCCAGGCTAGATCGGCAAGCTGCGACACCATGTCGATATCCCGATCGTCATAGGGTTGCGGCTTGTTGCCGATGCCGATGGCCGCCACCACCCTGTCACTGCGCAGGATCGGCACGGTGAGTATCCGCGACACCTCGGCATGGCCTTCGGGCATCCCCTTCTTATCGGGCAAAGCGGGGTAATCGTCGTAGATGACCGGCTTTCTGCTTCGGATGGCATCCGCCCAGACACCGGCCTTGCTGACCTGATAGCTCATGCCGGCGCCCTCGGCCGTGCACATGCTTTCGATGGTATGGGTCGACCAGGCCTGCAGCGAGATCGTTTCCTGATCCTGGTCCACGAAATGGAAAAAGCCGATATTGCTGCCCGTCAGCTCTTCGGCGATATCGAGGGTTGCCTGCATCAGCCGTCGATGGTCGAGCTTGGGCGCCATATCGGTCAGGCGCAGCCGGGCCTGCAGCAGCATCTCGTTGTACTTGCGCTCGGTGATGTCCCAATAGATGCCGAGTACGCCCGTGATCTGGCCTTGCTCATCACGCATGGGCGTTTTGACGGTCTGAACCGCGACCTCCCTGCCGTCTATGAAGGCCGCTTCCTCAATGTCGATGGTCTCGCCGCGCTCGATCACCCTTTTGTCGTCGGCCCGGTACTTGCGCACCAGCTTGGGGGGAAGAAACTCGGCATCCCGTCTGCCGATGATATCCTTCGGCGACTCCAGGCCCAAAACCCGGGCATGTGTCATATTGCACGCCACATAGGTCAGATCGGGGGCTTTCATGAAGATGCCCTGCGGCAAAGCGTCGATCAGTGCCCGGAAGCGGTGCTCGCTGTGCATCACCAGCTTCTGCAGCTTGTTCAGCGCCGCTGTGGCCTCCCTTGTCTTATCCTGCATCCGTCCGTCGATCTTCCGGACGCGTTTGCCCTGTTTCTCGAGCGGCAGCGACTTCAGGCGCTCTTTCACCTGCTCGGAGCGAGCTTTCCCTGTAGGCCGCTTGGACATCGCCGATCTAGCCGGTTCTGGATAAAGAAGGTCGGTGCTGCAACGCAGTCCCTCTAGCCATTGGTCGATATCCCCCTCCGCCATCAAGCCGGTCGGGCTTGGCGGCCGCCTGCGTGATGTCTACCCGGCGCATCGCTTTCATTTCAACCCCACCACACCCGAACTCTTAAGAAAAATCCTAAAATGAATTCAATCATACTTAGTCGACACAACCACGGTGTGCAAGGTGGCATTTCTACGCATATCCGCCTGCGCTTGCCGCTCCCGCCTTCCAGCGGCAGGCTGCGCCGCCATGCCATCCCTGCGTTTCGACATCCTGGGCCGCGATCCGGCCGGCTTCGCCCGCCTGGGCCGCATGCACCTGCCACATGGCACGGTCGACACACCGGTGTTCATGCCGGTGGGCACCCAGGCCACGGTCAAGAGCCTGACCCCGCAGGATCTGACCGAGGACATCGGGGCCCAGATCATCCTCGGCAACACCTATCATCTGATGCTGCGCCCGGGCGCCGACGTGATCGAAAAATTGGGTGGGCTGCACCGCTTCATGGGATGGGAGCGGCCGATCCTGACCGACTCCGGCGGCTTCCAGGTGTGGTCGCTGGGCAAATTGCGCAAGATCGAGCCGCACGGTGTATGGTTCCAGTCACACATCGACGGCTCGAAGGTCTTCCTCGGTCCCAAGGAATCGATGGATATCCAGAGAAAACTGGGAAGCGATATCGTCATGGCCTTCGACGAATGCACGCCCTACCCCGCCACGCCCGAAGAGGCGCTCGCGTCGATGCAGATGTCGATGCGCTGGGCGGACGAATGCCGCGAACATCTGCCCGTGAATGATCGGCAGGCGCTGTTCGGCATCGTGCAGGGCGGCATGTACCCTGAGTTGCGCCTGCAGAGCCTGGATACGATCGCAGCCATGGAGTTCGAGGGCATCGCCATCGGTGGCCTGTCCGTCGGCGAGCCAAAGCCCGAGATGATGGCGATGCTGGACACGCTGGCCCCTGAATTGCCGGTGGACAAGCCACGCTACGTGATGGGAGTCGGCACTCCGGACGATCTGATCGAAGGCATCGACCGCGGCATCGACATGTTCGACTGTGTGATGCCGACGCGCAACGCCCGCAACGGCACCCTGTTCACCGACCACGGCATCGTGCACATCAAGCAGGCGCGGTTCGCCGAGGATGCGCGCCCGCTGATGGCCGACTGCGGCTGCTACACCTGCCGCCATTTCTCGCGCGCCTACCTGCGTCATCTGTACATGGCGAAGGAGATTCTAAGTTCGCGGTTGAATACCTTGCACAATCTTCACTACTATACGGCCCTCATGCAGAGGGCCCGCGAGGCCCTGGCGAGGGGAAACTGGCCGGAATTCCGCGATCAATTTCTGCAAACCTATCGCGGCAGCAAGATCGAGGCGCGCATGCATAACGAGGAGCTTTCACCATGAACCATATGATTTCGAGCATCCGGACCATCGGCGCCGCCGCCACGCTATGGCTGGCCACGTCTTCCACCGCCTATGCGGCCTCACCCTCGGAGGCGGGAGGGATCGTACAGCTGGCGCCACTGCTGTTGATCATGGTGGTGTTCTATTTCCTGCTGATCCGTCCGCAGCAAAAGCGACTGAAGGAGCACAAATCCTTGGTCGAAGGTATGAAGAAAGGCGACAAGGTCGTCACCGCCGGCGGTATCATCGGTACCGTGATCGATGTCTCCGATGACGAGATCAGGGTGGAGATCGCCGAGGGCACCCGCGTACGTATCAAGCGGGACACCATCGTCGGCCTGAGCAAATAATCTGATACCCCGCCCGAAACCGGCAACGAAGGAACCCTGACATGCATGCATATCCACGATGGAAGTTATGGCTGATCCTGGTCGTATTCCTGATATCCATCATGGGCGCGCTGCCGAACTTCATCTCCGTGCCCTCATGGTGGCCGACATCGATGAGCAAGAAAATGAACCTCGGCCTGGATCTGAAGGGCGGTATCCACCTGGTGCTGGACGTCGAGGTCGAGAAGGCCGTGGCACACAGTGTGGCCGAGGACGTCGATACCGTCCGCCGTACCCTGCGCCAGAATCGCATCGCCTATTCCAGCCTGGACAACAGCGGCCGTACGATCACCGCCGTCATCCGCAACCCGGCGAACACCGCCGCCGCCGCCAAGTTGCTCTCCGATGCCATGGATTCGTTCGCCATGCAGGAACTAGACGGCAACCGAATCGTGCTCACGCTCAAGGATAAGGACGCCGCCGACATCCGCAAATTTGCGGTTCAACAAGCCATCGAGGTGGTGCGTCACCGTATCGACGCCCTAGGCACCACGGAACCGGTGATCGCCGCGCAAGGCAATCGCCGCATCCTGGTAGAGATCCCGGGTTACGAGAACACCGCCCGCGCCAAGAGCCTGATCGGGCGCACCGCCGAACTGGAATTCAAGCTGGTGGACGAAAAAGGTGACCTGGACAAGGCATTGGCTGGCGATGTACCGCCGGACGACGAAATCGTCTACGGCGATGCCGTGAAGCGCAACGGCAAGATCTTTCGCCAGCCCTATCTGGTGAAGAGGCGCACCGAGCTTTCCGGCACCGAGGTCACCGATGCGCGCGTTACCATCGATTCGCGCACCAATGAGTATGCCGTGGATCTGAAGTTCAACAACCGCGGGGCTGAGCGCTTCGATCGGCTGACCAGCCAACACGTCGGCGATCGCTTCGCCATCATCCTGGAAGGCGTAGTCAAGTCTGCCCCGGTGATCCGCGAACGCATTTCGGGCGGCAGGGCCCAGATCACCGGCAGCTTCACGCCACAGGAGGCGCGCGACCTGGCCATTGTGCTGCGCGCCGGCGCCTTGCCCGCACCGGTCAACATCGTCGAGGAGCGCACGATCGGACCGAGCCTCGGCCAGGACTCCATCAACAAGGGAGAGAGTTCCACACTCTATGGCTTCATCGCCGTCGTCATCTTTATGCTGGTTTATTACCGCCTGTTCGGCCTGGTGGCCAATATCGCGCTGATGTTCAACCTGGTGCTGATCGTGGCTGCGATGAGCATGATCGGCTCCACGCTGTCGCTGCCGGGTATCGCCGGCATCGTGCTGACCATCGGTATGGCCGTCGATGCCAACGTGCTGATTTTCGAGCGCATCCGTGAGGAGGTGCGCAACGGACGAACGCCGTTTGCCGCCATCGACGCCGGATTCGACCGTGCCTTCGTCACCATCGTCGACTCCAACGTCACGACACTGATCGGCGCCGTCATGCTGTTCCAGTTCGGCAGTGGCCCGGTCAAGGGTTTTGCCGTGACCCTAACCATCGGTCTGCTGGCCTCAATGTTCACGGCCATCACGGTCACCCGCGCCATCATCGTCCTGGCGCTGGGGCGCCGCAAACGCATCGAACGCCTGAGCATCTAGGGGAACCCATGGAACTGATCCGTCCGGATACACACATCGACTTTCTCGGCAAACGCAAGATCGCCATGGGCATCTCCGGCATCCTGGTTGCGGCATCGATCATCCTCATCATCATCAAAGGCCTGAACTTCGGCATCGACTTCACCGGTGGTACGGAGGTGGAAACGCGCTTCGCCCAGGCTCCGGCCATTTCCGATGTGCGCAATGCCCTGGCGCCCAAGGGCTTCGGCAATGCCACCATTCAGCAGTACGGCTCGCCCAAGGAGATCATGATACGGGTGCAGAACCGTGACGGCAGCAAGTCCTCGGTGATTAGCAACGAAGTGCTCGATGCCCTGAGCGCCAAGTTCGGCGCCCACCAGGTGGAGATGCGCAGCGTCGAGTACATCGGGCCGCAGGTCGGCAAGGAACTGGCGCGTGACGGGATTCTGGCCGTGCTGCTCGCGATGGCCGCCATCTTCATCTATGTGATGTTCCGCTTCGAAATGCGCTATGCCGTCGGTGCCGACCTGGCCCTGTTGCACGATCCTATCATCGTGCTCGGTGCCTTTGCAGTCACCGGCATGGAGTTCAATCTGACCGTAGTGGCGGCAGTGCTGACTGTCATCGGCTATTCCATCAACGACACCATCGTCGTGTTCGACCGCATCCGTGAAACGAACGCCGCCAACCGCAAGAAGAAACATCCGGAGGACGAGACGACGGTGGCCAACGTTGCTATCAACCAGACACTGTCGCGCACACTGATCACATCGTTCACGGTGCTGCTCGTGCTGGTCGCATTGTTCTTCCTGGGAGGCAAGGTCATCCACGGCTTCTCGTTCGCGCTGCTGGTCGGCGTCATCGTAGGCACCTATTCCTCGATCTATATCGCCAGCCCCATCATGCTGATGATGAAGGGACGCTCCCAGGCCGATGATGAGGCCACCAAGAAACTGGAGGCACGGCCCTGATTTCACTGCCGGGCGACATCAATCCGGACATCGGCACCGATGTGCCGCTGTTCCGGGGTTATGGAGATGACTATCTGAAGGTGGGTGACGACACCTATCGCTCCGGCCTGATGCTGCATGGTGGTGAGGTGACCGCGCCCTGGGGACCGGAACATCTGCGCGATCTGAACGTGGAACATCTGCAGCCGATCCTCGATGCACCGCCCGAGGTGCTGATCATCGGCACTGGCCGCATCACCTGTTTTCCATCCGAGGCGGTGCTTGATGCGCTGCAACGTGCGCACATCGGCTATGAATGCATGGACTCGCGTTCGGCTGCCCGCACCTACAACATCCTGGTCACCGAAGGCCGCACCACCTCGGCGGTCATGCTGCTTCCGTCCGTCCGGAATTGACCATGGCCCGATACGAGCTGATGGTCCGCACCGATTTCGCCGCCGCCCACCTGCTGCGCGGCTATCCGGGCGATTGCGCCCGCCTGCACGGCCATAACTGGCATGTCGAGTTGTACGTCGAATGCAGCGACCTGGACGACATCGGCCTGGCCGTCGACTACAAGGTCATGAAGGGCGAGTTGAAGGCGGCGCTGGCCGGCTGGGATCATTACAACCTGAACGACATTGCCCCGTTCGACACCATCAACCCATCGAGCGAAAATGTTGCCCGCGTGCTGTATGAAGAGATGCGCCGCCGGCTGGACAACCAACGCCTGCGCGTGTCGCGTGTCGTCATCGGCGAGACGTGCACGGCGCGGGTCACCTACTGGCCGTGATCCGCCACTTTCACCCGTAAATCCGCGTGCCAGCCACCAAAAACGTCTACCGCATCACCTTCGTCAACCAGGACAGGGTCTACGAAATCTACGCCCGGCATGTCGGTGCATCGGGCATTCCGGGATTCGTGCAGGTCGGCGAACTCTTGTTCGGCGAACGCTCCTCGGTGGTCGTCGACCCGTCCGAGGAGAGCCTGCGCAGCGAGTTCAAGGGCGTAAAGCGGACCCACATCCCGGTGCACGCCGTCATGCGCATCGACGAGGTCGAGAAGCCGGGTCCGGCCCGCATCAGCGAGGCGGGCAGTGGTGGCAACGTCACACCGTTCCCGACCCCGAGCCCAGAATCGTCGAAATAATCTCCGCCTAGTTACCCCGGAACCGGAGAAAACGGCGCCGGTTCTTCAGCAGACGCTTCGCCGCCGGTCTTTGCTGCGTAGCCGACTCATGATGCTGCGTCGAATCCGCCCCGTCCTGCTGCTTCAAAGCCGGCCTTTCCGCCTGCCGCGTGGCCGGCCTTGCCTGTCGCATCATCCCCGGCTGATTTTCCATCCGCCGCATACCGGGCCGCTGCATCCGCCGCATACCGGGCCGCTGCATCCGCCGCATACCGGGCCGCTGCATCCGC
>CAYRBJ010000032.1:0-15059 GCA_964422615.1 uncultured Zetaproteobacteria bacterium
TGATGAACTTGGTGTACATGAACTGGCGCAGGTAGGACCAGATGCCGAACATCACACGCTTGGCGTGACCCGCGTATCCCTTGCGGATCGACACCACTGCCACGCGATAGGAACAACCCTCCATCGGCAGGTAGAAATCGACGATCTCCGGAAACTGCTTCCTGAGGATCGGCACGAACACTTCATTGAAGGCCAGCCCCAGCACGGCCGGTTCGTCCGGCGGTTTGCCGGTATAGGTCGAATGGTAGATGGCGTCACGACGCATGCTCATTGTCTCTACTGTAAATACCGGAAAGCGTTCCACCTCGTTGTAGTAGCCGGTGTGATCGCCGAACGGACCTTCCTCGGCGTATTCATCCAGGGACACATGGCCTTCCAGCACGATCTCGCTGCTCGCCGGCACCTGCAACGGTACCGTCAGGCAATCGGTCAGCACACTCTTCTCCCCGCGCAGCAGCCCCGCAAACTGGTATTCGGACAGGCCGTCGGGGATCGGGGTCACGGCGGCGAGGATCGTGGCCGGGTCGGCGCCGATGACCACGGCACACGGAAAACGCTCGACCCCCTCCCTAGCGGCCTCCTGATGATCCTGCGCCCCGCCGCGATGCTTCAGCCAGCGCATGATCAGTTTGTTTCTGCCGATCACCTGCTGCCGATAAATACCCAAATTTTGCCGTTGCTTGTGTGGGCCGCGGGTCACCACCAGGCCCCAGGTGATCAGCGGGCCGGCGTCCCCGGGCCAACATGTCTGTACCGGCAGTTTCCCTAGATCCACCGCCTCGCCCTTCAGCACCACATCCTGCCATGGCGCCTTCTTGACCACCCTGGGGTTCATGTTCAGCACATTCTTCAGCACCGGCCACTTGTCCCAGGCATCGCGAAGCCCCTGCGGGGGCTCCGGCTCCTTCAGGAAGGCCAGTAATTCGCCGATCTCCCCAAACTCGCCCACCGATTCGCGGCCCATGGCGAGGGCAATGCGCTCCGGGGTGCCGAACAGGTTGGTCAGCATCGGCATGGGGTTGCCCTCGATGTTCTCGAACAGCAATGCCGGCCCTCCGGCCTGCAGCACTCGACGGGAGATTTCCGTCACCTCCAGTTCCGCCCGTATTTTGGTGCGGATGCGTTTGAGCTGGCCACGCCGCTCCAACTCCGCCAGAAACGCGCGCAGGTCGGGAAAACTCATGTGCCGGGTCCGGAGTCGCGGATATCGAATATCGTATCCAGCTTGGCCAGCGTGAATACATCGCGCACGGTATCGCGCAGGCCCGTCAATACGAACTCGCCGCCGGAGGCGCGGCTCCATTGCAGTCCTTCCACCAGCGTGGCGATCCCGGACGAATCCATGAAATCCACACCGTCCAGTGCCACATGCACCGAGCGCATGCCATCCGCGAGCAAAGGCTTCAGCCTGTTGCGCAGCTTGGGCGACGTATGGATATTAACCCGCCCGCTTACCCTCAGCAGCGCCGAATCAGCACTCGGACGCTCCTCATGTATATCGATTTCCAGATTCATGCCCCTTCCCTCTCATGCAGATACACCGCCAAGCGCCAGCGGTTGCCATCCTCCAGCGCCTCATGATGCACTTCATCCATCACGGCGTGAATCAGGCAAAGGCCGAGCCCTCCGGGCCGGATTGTCTCCCCGCGCGGCCTGGTATCCAGCCGGTCCATGTTCTCGATACATGGCGCATAATCGCGAAATGTGAAAACCAATTTTCGCCGACCATCGGCATTCAGATCGAGCGTTGCCTCCATTTCCACACGCCCAAGCCCTCCGGCATAACCATGGCGCATGATATTGGCGAACAATTCGTCCACCGCCAAGGCCAGGCGGTTGGCGCGCACAGGCTCCATGCCGGCGCGGATGGCCATCAATTCGGCCACCGACTGCAGTACATGCACGCAATCGCTGCAGGCATCGACATTGCAGGAGATCTTCGCCTCGCAGGCGGTAACGGGCGACATCACGGTGCATCCTGCCTGACCGGGGTGGAAGTCTTCGCATTCAGGGTATCGAGCTCCTTCTGCCAGTGTGCACGGCCATCTCCGGTTGTCAGCGATACAAGCAATGTCAGGGCCCGGCGCTGGGAGCCCTTGTCCTGCAGGTCGCGATAGATGGTCAGTGCCCGCACCGCGGCATCCAGCCTATCAGGTATTTTTCCATTCGCAGAGGCCAGCAGCATCAAGGCATCGGCGGCCACGCGCGGCGCCCCCGCCCTGCGGCAAAGCTTCAAGGTCAGTTGCAATTCACCGCGGCTTTCGGCTGCATTCCCCGCCGCCTTGGCGGTCATGGCCAAGCCCAGGTGCGCCTTGGCTTGCAGCACGACGCCGCCACGGTCGTGGCCTGCCTGGTGCAGCGCACGGCCGTAGGCCCGACGTGCTCCATCGAGATCATGGCGATAAAGCGCTAGCCTTCCGGCGCTCAATTGCACATCGGCCGGCCAATCCGCCTTGATGTCGGAGATCACGGGCACCGTGCCACCGGACCTGGCCTGATCCAGGGCCAGGGCCAGGCGCGCCCGCGCCGCCATCACGGCAAAGCCGTTGCGTTGTGCCAGATACAGCGTCCGTCGCAATTGTCGCTGCCCCCGCTCGCGCTGTCCGGCTGCCAGCCGTACCATGCCGAGGTTGTAGTGGGCCAGCACGACCACCGGGGTGTCATCGGCCATCTGGGCCGCCACCAGCTGTCGCTCGAAGCTGCGCTCTGCCGCCTCCCAGCGCTCGAGCCGCATGGCCGTCACCCCCACCATGGCAAACGACCGTGCGGACTCGGCATACGGATTCTCCACCGCCGGTGCGTGCCGACTGCCACCGCAAGCGGTCAGCATGCCGGCCAGCACCATCGTCAGCATCAAGAAAAGCCGCTTCACGGGTTCGCGCCTCCCGTCAGCGGCGGCGCCACCATGTTGCTTTCACCCGCCTTGTGGTTGACGGTCGCACCACCTCCGAACAGCCACGAGTTCCGCAGATTCCTCAGCAGGCCCTGCATCTGCTCGAGGGTCTGGCGTGATTGCCGCGCCAGACCCGGCAACTCCGGTGTCAGCTCCGACAGATCGGAGGACACCAAGTCCAGGGAGTGGGTCAATTCGTTCACGTGTGCAAGCAGCACGTTCACCTGTTTCATCGTTTGCTCTCCCTGCTTGCCGACGGTCTTCGACAACGGTTCCAGGTTGTTGAGAATACGCGTCGTTGTCTTCAGGGTATGGGACAGATCCTCGACCAGCTTCTGGTTCTTCGCCGTCTTGGACATCTGCTGCAACTCGTTCATCACCGCAGAGAAGCGCTCCACGGCCTGTTCGATCTTTTCTCCGTTGATCTTGCCCAACTGACGCATACCGGCCAGGGCCACGCGCAAGTCCCCGTTCGGATTGTTGGCCCACTTCGCAAGGCTCGCCATCTCGCGCAGCAATACATTGGCGTTTTCCACCGCTGGCTTCAAATCCCGCAGCAGCTGCTCGACCGTCGCCGCTGTCCGGTAGCCGACCTTCTCACCATCGCGCAGGGGTCGCTTGTTGGTGTCCCCGGCCGTCAGCTCCACCGTCGATTCGCCGATCCAGCTTTGCTTGACGAGGCGCACCACCGCTCCCTCGTGCAACATGTGACGGTAGCGGTCCAGCAGACGCAGATACACCAGCACCTCGCCCTGTTCGCGCAGCTCGATATCGCTGACCCGGCCGATGGTAAAGCCCTGGAACTGCACGGCCTGGCCGGTGAAAAATGACATGGCCGACGGCGGGGCGACGATCAGGGTAAACTTCTTGGCAAAGACATTCGTTCGCAGGCTGACCACCAGCAATAGCAACACCAGGGCACCGACCCCCAGCATGACAAACCATCCGACCTGACGCCGCATGCCCGCCACATAATCGCGCCCCGTCTTCAATCCTCCCTCCTCATGCCGTTTCCGACTGCAACACCAGCGTACGATCGAACCGCACCCCGGACCCCTCGTACTCGCTCGAGGTCAGATACAGCAGGCCCGACCCCAGTTGCCGCAGCGCCCCGATGGCCATGTCCCGGAAACGCATCAGCCTGTCCGGAGACATGCCCACATGAATCTCCTGTGCCACGATAATGGCCGGATGCAGCAGCATGCAACGACCGAGGCTGAGCAGGGCGTGCGTATAACCGGAACGCTCACCGGCCTGTTCGTCCAGGACATCCGCCAGCCCGAGGAATGCGGCCACCGATTCCACCTCCTGCTCTGCTGCGGCGAGCCTTTCGGCATCCCCGTGATACAGAAAGGGCAGCAACAGGTTTTCGCGCAGGCTCAGGTTGGCCAGCAGCCCCCGCCGCCGGATCATGATGCCGACACGGGCATGGAACTCCGGGGTGTCGGCCCGGAACTTCCCCTGCTCCGTCTCCAGCCATATCTGCCACGCCTCAGGCTCGTCACTGGGTGGTACATTGATGATCCGATCCATCATCGCATACTGGCAGGGCTCGTCCATGATCAGCCTCACATGCTCGCCGACGCCCACCGAGGATTCCGGAAGTTCAATCCCCGTCAGCTTCAGGCTCCGCCACCACAGGACCTCACGCATGCAAACTCCTCATCCCAGGCTGCTGACGAGCACCGTCAACCCGTCCAGGAACAGGATAATCATCAAGGACCCCAGCACACCATAGGTGGCGCGCACGGGAATCTGGTTGGGATTGTCGCCGACCCGACCGGCCTGATCCAGCAGCATGCCGCAGCTGAGCAACGGATACACCAGCCCTTTTCCCGTCATCATCAACAACTCTCCCAAGGTCGTGCCCTGGCGCACATCGATCAGGTACTCACTGAAATTCAGGGTGTAGGTCCAGGACACCACAAGCCCTCCGACCCACAGGGCGATGGATGCGAACATGAAAGTCAGGATCAGGCCACACAAGGAAAACGCCATCATGCGCGGCCAGTAAAGGTATTGCTTGCGGCTGATGCCGAGGCTGCGCAACAGCAGATCCTCGCCACGGATGTGCATGGTGCCGACCTCGGTCACTACGGCGACTCCGGAACGGGCGAGCAGGAATACCGCAATGATCAGCGGCGCCATCTCCTGCACCAGCACCCCGTTGGTCAAGCGTCCGATCAGGGTAAGATCGCCGACACCCTTGGCAAAGGTGACGATATTGTACACCGTCAGCACCCCGACTCCGAGGGAGATCAACAACACCCATACCAGGCTTTGCACGCCGGTGAAATAGATCTGCCGGATCATCACCGACACCACGGCCGGACGCTGCAGCCAGCGCAGGCGGAAACCCGTGGCCAGCACCGAGAACACCAGTTCCAGGTAACGCCGGACCCCTTGCGCCAGCACGATGGCCTGCGCTCCCAGGCGGTCGGCCCGCCAGTTCCAAGCATCCAGCCATTTCTGGCTCGGTAACTCCCCTCGCTGCTGCATAGCTCCTCTTTATAGGCCCTCGCCATGCAAACGCAAGCATGGGAGCACATGGAAAATACGGGCTGAAGAGCCCATGTCGGCTTGCGCCGCCACACGCCCTTGAGTAGCGTCCGTTTTCCATTTTATGCCTGTCCTGTCGGGCAGCCAAGACACCGGGGAAATACATGCTCGAAACCATGCGTAATCACGCCCAGTCCTGGATCGCCAAGTTGATCCTGTGGGCCATCGTCCTTTCTTTCGGACTGTGGGGCATCGGGGATTATTTCCTGGGCGGCCGCGTACAAAACGTGGCCTCCGTCGACGGGGAACCGATCCACGACCCGGAATTCGCGCAGGCCTACGAACGGGCGACCAACAATTATCGCGCCATGTTCGGCAAACGGTTTTCCAAGAAACTGATGGACCAGCTGCACGTGCGGGAAAAGACCCTGCAGGCGATCATCAACCGACGCCTGATCCTGGTCGAGGCCCAAAAGCTGGGGATGGTCACGCCGGACAGCGCCGTATTGAACGAGGTGGAACACAATCCCGCCTTCAGCAGCAACGGTCGCTTCGATCCGGCACGCTACCGTATCATGACCCGCAATATGGGCTTCGGCTCCCCCGCGGGATATGAGGACGAACTGAAGATGGATCTGCTGGCGAGTGTGCTGGAAGACAGCATCATGGATTCTGCCCCGGTCAGCGAGGCGGACATCCGCGCCGAATTCAACCGAGAATTCGAAAAACGCGTCATCGCCGCCGTCATCGTCGATCCCTCCGCCTTCGCAAACAGGGTCCACGTTTCCGATACCCAGGCCCTGGCCTATTACCAGGCCCACAAAAACGATTACCGCTCGCCGTTGCGCCTACAGATGCTGGCCGTGGACATCTCCCCACAGACCCTCGCCAAAGGCATCACCGTCGATGATGCCGAGTTGCACAAGGACTATGAAAAGCACAAGTCCGATTTCATGCAGCCGGAAGAGAGGCGGGCCCGTCAGATCCTCATCCGTGTCAGCCCCACGGCCAGCAAGGCAGCCCAAGCCGCCGCTCTGAAAAAGATCGAGGCCATCCAGGCCAAGCTGAAGGCGGGAGCGAATTTTGCCACCCTGGCCAAGAAATACTCGGAAGACAAACTGACGGCTGTCAAGGGCGGCGATCTCGGCTATTTCACCAAGGGCACCATGGTGGCTGCCTTCGACAAGGCGGCATTCTCGATGAAGCCCGGCCAGATCAGCGGCATCATCAAAACGCCGTTCGGCTATCACCTGATCCAGTTGGAGGCCATCAAGCCGGCCGGTCCCAAGCCCTTTGCCGAGGTCAAGGACCAGATCCGCAAGCAGATGATCCAGAAGAAGGCCGGTGACGAGGCCTACCAGCTTTCACAGGACCTGGACGACGCACTGGGCAAGAACCCCGAACTGAAGGATGCAGCCGCCTCCCTGAACCTGCCTGTGCGCAAGATCGGACCGATCAGCGCCAAGCAGGCCGCGAACGACGAACTACTGGCCAGCGATCCGGACTTCCGGG
This sequence comes from uncultured Zetaproteobacteria bacterium, assembly GCA_964422615.1. Taxonomy (GTDB): domain Bacteria; phylum Pseudomonadota; class Zetaproteobacteria; order Mariprofundales; family Mariprofundaceae; genus DATLWN01. The sequence goes on from CAYRBJ010000032.1 coordinate 6,905, forward strand.
CCAAGGTCTTTGCCATGAAGCCGGGCGATCCGGTAGACGTCGTCGATCTCGCCAACGGCCATTACGCGGCGGTGGAGGTGACCAAGCGGCTGGAGCCTGCCGTGCTGCCATTCGATGCAGTGGCATCCCGGGTGATGGCCGCTGCCGAGCAGGCCGCCGCCGAGAAAATGGCGCGTGACACTGCCGAAAAATTCCTGAACGAAAGCACCGGCAAGACGGTGGCGCAGATCGCCCTGGACTCCGGCCAGCCGAAATTCCTGTCCAAGCCCGTGCGCCGCGATGGCCTCGGTGCTGACGCCACCTGGCTGACTTCAGAGGTACGTGAGGCTGCCTTCTCCACGCCCAAGGGGCAGTGGGTGAATCACGTGATCCAGGTGCCACAGGGCCTGGCCCTGGTGCGGGTCGACAACGTCATCGCACCGGATCCGGCCGAATATGCCAAGCAGCATGACGCCATCGCCCAGCGGGTAGCACGAAACATGGGGACGGTGCGCTTCGCCCGCTGGATGGCCTCGGTGCGCGCGCGCCACAGCATCAAGGTGAATACGAAGGCCCTGGACCGCTTCTGATGGCCGACATGGAACCCGGCTTTCGGGCAAAAAAAACCGGGCATGCGTGCATGCCCGGTGAACGATCTGGTGGAGCCAGGCGGGATCGAACCGCCGACCTCTTGCATGCCATGCAAGCGCTCTCCCAGCTGAGCTATGGCCCCCCAATGGGATCAATCCTGAAAGCAAGTTCGAGAACGACCCGATGCTCTCGCGAGGGCGCGCATTCAGCCATGCGCACCGCCTGCTGTCAACATTCTCGGATGGCACGATGCGCGGCATAACGGCACCCCTCCGGCTGCACGTGCGCATCCGTTCGGCGGACTGCGAAACACCCGTTTCGGCCTTCGCCGCCCTGCGCGGTCGGGGCAACTGTTTCCTGTTCGAAAGCGCCGAGGGTGGCGAGCACTGGGGACGTTACAGCATCATCGGCTTCGCCCCGGCCATCGTCGCCCGCGAGCAGGACGAGGCCCTGCATCTGCACGATCGCGACGGCTCCGGCGAAACGGTGGCCGGCGGGGATATCCTCGCCTGGCTGCGCAGCACCGTAATCTCCCAGCCTGCCGTCGAGAGCGATGGCCTGCCGTTCTCGGGCGGTGCCGTCGGCTATTTCGCTTATGACATCGTCCACCGCTTCGAACCGACCGGGCGCAGCATCGAGGCCGCTGACGAGCCCGTGGCCGCCTTCATGCTCGTCGACCGCTTCGTCGTCTTCGACAGCCTGCGCGGCGTCATGCACCTGTGTGTGCTGTCGCACGATGACGACAGTGACGATGTCGAATCCCTGCTCGACGGTATCGAGGAGGCGCTGAACAGCGCCCCGCGCCCGGCGCCCTTGCGCCCGGATGCCACGGCGCAGGCCGACATGCATCCGAAGGCGCACATGCAGCCGGAGCAGTACGAGGCCATGGTGGAAAAGGCCAAGCAGTACATCCTGGCCGGCGACATTTTCCAGGTGGTGGTGTCCCAGCGCTTTTCGGCCGATCTGAGCTGCGACCCGCTGCTGGTGTACCGGGCGGTACGCCATATCAACCCATCGCCATACCTGTTCTACCTGCAGATGGACGATACGGTGCTGGTCGGATCCTCACCCGAGATCCTGGTGCGCAAATCCGGGGATCGCGCCATCGTGCGCCCGATCGCCGGCACCCGCCCGCGCGGTGCTACTGACGAGGAGGATCTGTGCCTGGAGAAGGAGCTCCTGGCCGACACCAAGGAGCTGGCGGAGCATGTGATGCTGGTGGATCTGGGGCGCAACGATCTGGGCCGGGTCTGCGAATACGGTTCGGTGGGCGTGCACGAATCGATGACCATCGAGCGCTATTCGCATGTGATGCACATCGTCTCCGAGGTCGAGGGGAGGCTGCGTCCCGATGTCGACGCCATCGACCTGCTCGCCGCCACCTTCCCGGCCGGCACCGTTTCGGGTGCCCCCAAGGTGCGGGCGATGCAGATCATCGAGGAACTGGAATCGGAGGCACGCGGCCCTTACGCCGGCTGCGTCGGCTACATCTCCTTCGGCGGCACGCACATGGACACGGCGATCACCATCCGTACCGCCGTGATCAGTGACGGCCGCATCAGCGTGCAGGCCGGGGCCGGCATCGTCGCCGATTCCGATCCGGCCTCCGAACACCGGGAGTGCGTCAACAAGGCCATGGCCCTGTTCCGCTCGATCGCCCTGGCCGAGGGCCAGCGGTCGTGACTACGCTGGTCATCGACAACTACGACTCCTTTACCTTCAACCTGGTGCAGTACCTGGGCGAGCTGGGCGAGGTGCCGGAGGTCTTCCGCAACGACCGCATCACGCTGGACGAGATCGCCGCCATGCATCCGGCGCACATCGTCATCTCCCCTGGCCCCTGTACGCCGGCCGAGGCGGGCATCTCGGTGGAGCTGATCCGTCGATTCACCGGCGAGATTCCCATCCTCGGGGTCTGCCTCGGCCATCAGGCGATGGGCGTGGCCTTCGGCGGCAACGTCGTCCGGGCTCCGCGCCTGATGCACGGCAAAACCAGCCTGATCCATCATGACGGCCAGGGCATTTTCTCCGGACTTCCCTCTCCGTTCACCGCCACGCGCTACCACTCGCTGATCGTCGAGGAACCCTTGCCGGAGGAACTGGTACGCACGGCCTGGACGGAGGAGGGGGAACTGATGGGCATGCGCCATCACGAACATCCGAGCTTCGGCGTGCAGTTCCATCCGGAATCCATCCTTACCGAACACGGCCACAAGATGCTGGCCAACTTCCTGCAGTTCCGCGCATGAGCACGGCCATGCAGCACGCCCTGCGCATGATCCAGGCGGGCACGACGCTGAGCGAGGGCGAGGCGGAGCAGGTGTTCGCGGCCATCATGGCTGGCGAGGCGACACCGGCGCAAACCGGTGCCCTGCTGATGGGCCTGTCCATCCGCGGTGAAACGCCCGAGATCGTGGCCGGCGCCGCCCGCGCCATGCGCGCCGCCGCCACCACCATCCACCCGCGCATGCGCCCCCTGCTCGATACCTGCGGTACCGGCGGCACCGCTGCCACGGGCGTGCACACCTTCAATATCTCCACCGCCGTGGCCATCGTCGTCGCCGCCTGCGGCCAGCCGGTGGCCAAGCACGGCAACCGGGCCATCTCCTCCCGCTCCGGCAGCGCCGACGTGCTCGAGGCGCTCGGCGTGCGCCTGGACATCCCGCCCGACTCAGTGGCGGACTGCATCGATGCGGTCGGCATCGGCTTTCTGTTCGCCCCCGGGCATCACCCGGCCATGAAACATGCCTCCGCCCCCCGCCGCGAACTGGGAGTGCGTTCCGTGTTCAACCTGCTCGGGCCGCTGACCAACCCGGCCGGGGCCGAGTTCCAGATCCTGGGGGTCTACGATCCCGGCAAGCTGGAGCTGGTCGCCGGGGCCCTCGGCCGCCTGGGCATCGAACGGGCCCTGGTCGTGCACGGACGCGACGGCATGGACGAGATCACCACCACCACAATCACCGATGCGGTACTGGTGGAAAATGACGGAGAACCGCACCGGTTCGAGATCGACCCGGCGGCCTTCGGCATGCCGTATGCCGTACCCGAGGCGCTGGCCGGCGGCGACGCGGCGGAGAACGCATCCATTCTCCGGCACATCCTTGCCGGCCATGCCGGCGCCGGCCGCGATATCGTACTGCTGAATGCCGGCGCCGCCCTGTGGATCACCGGCAAGGCGAACGGCATCCCGGCAGGCATCGCCATGGCAGCCGAAGCCATTGATGCGGGCAAGGCTGCAGAGATGCTGGCGAAGCTCGCCGCCTTCACCCAATCAGCCGCCGCATGAGCACCATCCTCGACGCCATCGTCGACGATAAACGCCAGTGGATACGGCAATGCAAATCCCGCATCTCCGAGCAGGCCTTGCTGGCCCAGGCACAAGGCTATACGCCCCAACCCTTCGCCGCGGCCCTGGCGGCCAAGATCGAACAGGGAGAAAATGCCGTGATCGCCGAGGTCAAGAAGGCCTCGCCGTCCAAGGGCGTGATCCGCGCGGATTTCGATCCGGTGGCCATCGCCCGCAGCTATGCGGCGCACGACGCCACCTGTTTGTCGGTGCTGACCGACCAGCGCTTTTTCCAGGGCTCGGACCGGTATCTCGCCGACATCCGCAGCCAGGTGGAATTGCCCATCCTGCGCAAGGATTTCATGCTCGATCCGTACCAGGTGCTGGAGGCGCGCGCCATGGGCGCGGATTGCATCCTGATCATCATGGCCATGGTCGATGATGCGCTGGCCGCGGAGCTTTGCGCCGCGGCGCGCGAGCAGGGGCTGTCGATCCTGCCCGAGGTACATGATCTTCGGGAACTGGAGCGGGCACTAGGGTTGAACACGCAGCTCGTCGGCATCAACAACCGCAACCTGCATACCTTCGACACCAGCCTGGAAACGACGCTCGAACTGCTGCCGCATGTGCCGCCCGGCCGCTCGGTGATCACCGAATCCGGCATCCATGGCCCGGAGGACGTGGCGCGCATGAACGATGCCGGCGTCTACGGCTTCCTGGTCGGCGAATCACTGATGCGCGCACAGGACCCCGGCGAGGCATTGTCCTCTCTGCTCAGGCGGTCGCCGGGCTGACGCAGGGGAGGCGCAAGCCCCCCCTTCTTACATCAGGGCCTCGAACTGCAGCGTCGTCGATTTCGTCGTCTGGGTAACGGGTGATGCTGTGATGCTGGTCGGATTGGCCGGATACAGCGCATCGAGGCGCTGCTGGCCATACAGCAGTTTGATCTCGGCATTGGCGTAGATCTCGCGAATGATGCCGATGTTCCAGATGCGCATGGCGGAACTCACGCCTGAGGCCGTCGTGTTGCGGGTCTCGCCATAGCCGCCGCCGAAGATCCAGCCTTCCACCGGCTTGACCATGGCGCGCAGCGACCAGCCGTCCGTTCGATCATTGGGCTGCGCATCCCCGCCGATCAGGGCGCCGGTTTCATCAAATTCCAGGGGGGTGGCACCGAACAGGTTGTACTTGACCCCGCCCTTGGCGACGGTATGGGCATAGTCGGCATAAACGCCGATGCTGACATCGTCGCCGATCTCACCCTGGGCCTGGGCATCCAGAAACCCCATGTGCGCCCCGGCAAAGCGCAGGCCGGTTGCCGGATCCACGCCGCCAGCGGTGCCGTCCAAAATGCCACCACCGACATCGAGATCCCAGCCCATCACCGTCGGCGTGAACGCCAGGCGGATACCGGGGATCATTGTGGTACCGAAATTGTTCTTACCCACCTTGTACACATCCGGCACCATGCCGGTAAGCCCGATGGTCCACAGGTGGTTGCCGGCCCACAGGGTGATGCCCTGCGTGTTGAGCTTGGTCATGCCGATACTGGTCAGGGCCGACACATCCGCGCCGTTCAGCACTTCGCCGTGCTGGCCGAACACGTTCGTCGTCTCCAGGCCGGCCGTCCAGCCATAGAAGGTATTGAATACGTTCAATCCCATCCGGAAATCGCCCATATCGAACGAGGAAACCATCTTCCACACTGCCGCCAGCGTGCCATTCGCCGTTTTCCCATCTTCTTGGCCAAGTTCGCCGAAGAAGCCGACATTCCTGCCCAGACGACCGGCGATCAACACCGGCGCCTCGAGCGGCAGCGACCAGGTGCCGTTGGTGTACCCCGGAGCGCGGGGAGCCACGCCATTGGTGGTGGCATTCGTATACTTGGCACTGACGACCAGGGTGGCGTTCAGCGTCACCGGAATGGACAGCGAGCCACTGGGCTTGACCAGCGCCTCCTCGCGTACATAGGTGTAAGCCCGGCGTTTGAATTGGCGCCCGTAATCGTTCAGCGCCGGCCAGGTAATGAAATGGCATTTGCTGCATACCTCGCCGGTCTGGCGCGTGAAAGCCGGGATCGCCTCGCTCTCTCCCGGCATCATCAAGATTGCAACGGCAACCGCCGCCAGTATGAAGGCGGCGGCAACACACATCCCCCTGCGAAACATCTCCCCTCCAACGGCCGGCCATTGAGCCGGCAACTCACCCCTCCTAATGCCACGCTCTGCTGTAAAATCCGCCAGTCCCCCTGGAGCGGGTAGAAGCTTGACACGCTATGTAACTTGACAAGATGCGGGTACGGAGTCAACAAATATCCGCAGACCGATTACTTACGCGGCCCCAAATTTCCTATGCATTCGGGATGAAGAGGCCGAGACAGACAGTCCGCGGCCGCCAAGCTCTGACAGTATCCTACTTGGTGGAAGCAGGAGCAGCGGCTGAGGGTGCAGGGGCGGCGGGAGCCGAGGCAGCAGGTGTTGTGGTTCCTGGAGCGGCAGCGTCAGAAGAGACCCGCGTCCGCTGTGCCAGCTGCTCATCGACGGCACTGAACAGGTCGTTGGACGGCTTGTACTTGACCGGTTTGTCGACCCAGTGGTGGTTCTCGAACGCCTGTCCAATGGTGCGGATCTCCAACTGGGTCTTGACGCCGGACGGCGTACTCAGGTGCAGCACGCGCACCACGAAGCGATAGCGCTCGGCCATAATGGTGCCCTCGCCAAACAAGTTCATGACCGGTGTGAACACGTTCGGACTGCTGGCGTCCTTGCGCACCCAGTCGGTGGTGATGGTGCCGCTGGGGGAATCCACACTCTGCACCGGCATGTTCAATGAGGTCATGGCATCGATGACCGAGCTGAACACCGTGGCCGCATCCTGATTGTACACCCGCGTGTGCAGGCCGACGGCAGTGCCGGCCACTTCGGATTCCTGTTTTGTGGAGGCCTGCTGCGACGGTGACGGCGGAACGCTGGCCACCTTGTTCGGCATCGGTACCGATACCTGGCCCCTGAGACTGGGCGGCACCACCAGCGTCTGCTCGGACGGCGCCGCCGGTTCTCCGTTGGCATTCACTTGCGGGGTACCGGTGCCCTCGCTCTCCTTCCAGAACAGCTTGGGCATATGCGCGCAGGAGGCCAGCATCAGGGTGGAAATGATCAGGATCAGGGGGAAGGTGGTGCGATTCATGGGGATGCATTCCAGCGTCAACCGCCCTCCTGGTCAACTAAAGAAATGCTCATGAACGCAAAAAAAGAGGGAGGCCCAAAGGCCTCCCTCCATGCAGCCCAGAGAGATGCAGACCTTACATCAGAGCGTCGAGCTCGAACGTCGTGGTCTTGATGGTCTCGGCGCCGCCACCAACCGGAGCGGTGTAGATCGGATAACCATTATCGAGCTTCTGATCCTCGTACATCAGCTTGAGGTTGAAGTTCTGATACAGCTCGTACTGGCCACCGATGTTCCAGATCGTGTTCTTGGAACTGTTACCTGTGGTCGGCGTATACCTGGTCTGACCGTAACCAAGCTCGAACACCCACTGCGGGATCGGCTTGATGGTCGTGCGGATCGAGAAGCCGTCGGTCTTGCCGGTGTAGCCAAGATTATTGTCCGCAATCGACGCTGCACCGAAGATATTGTAAAGCACGTTGCTCTTGGCCTTGGTGTGGGCATAGTCGGCATAGACACCAACGGAGGTGTTGCCAACCGAACCCTGAGCCTGGGCATCTAGGAACCACAGGTCGGCGCCGGCAGACTTGGTGCCGGCAGGCAGGCCCGCTCCAAAGCTATTAAAAGCCGGAGAACCACCACCGGCGGTACCGTCGGTCCAGCCGCCGCCGATCTCAGTATCCCAGCCCATGATATTCGGGGTCACGGCCACGCGGATACCCGGGATCAGGCTGAAGCCGATGTTGGAGGGAGCACCGGCATAGGTGGATGAATCCGGCCCCCAGCCGGTCAGAGCGGCGAACCACAGGTCGTTGCCGGCCCACAGGGTCACACCCTGGGTCTGCACGGCTCCAGCGCCCGGACCGTCGTTACCGTTACCGACGTTCACCACGGCGGACACGTCACCACCGTTCAGCACGCCGTCGTGCTGGCCGAAGGTGTTGAAGGTCTCGATACCGGCGGTGTAGCCGAAGGAGGTATTGAACGCGTTCAGGCCCACGCGGAAGTTGCCCATATCGAACGAACTCATCACCTGCCAGTTGGCAGCCGGAGAGCCGTTGGCAGGCTGCACGCCGCCGTCGAACTCAATGAAGGCACCGACGTTCTTGCCGACGCGGCCGGCAAGCATCAGAG
>CAYRBJ010000032.1:15159-20799 GCA_964422615.1 uncultured Zetaproteobacteria bacterium
GTGGTTCAAGAAGTGGGACGCAACGATCCCTGCCCCTGCGGCAGCGGCAAGAAATACAAGAAATGCTGCATGCTCAAGCAGCGGGACCTGGCGGCCGAACGCATCAACCATCGTGAAGGCATCCAGAAATCGCTGGCCTGGATCAACCGGCATTACCAGCCCCAGATCGAACAGTGGCTGGAGGATGTCTGGCTGGCGGATATCAACGACGCCGATCGCCAGGGCATCACCAGCGCCGATCCCACGATCCGCGGTATCCACGATGTTAACCTGCTGGAGCAACTGGTGGCCGAAGGAAGCTTTGCGGGCATGGAGGGTGAGAACCGGCCGCTGCAATTGATCCTCGGCGCCGATGATCTGCAGCTGGACGAGGATCAGCGCCGCTATCTCGAACAGTTGCAGCACCGGCCCCTGCGGCTGTACCGGGTCACGGCCTGCACGGCCGGCGAGAGCTTCACCCTGCAGGAATGCGCGGCCAGAAATGACGAGCCCGTCGTTATCGCGGACAAATGGGCCAGCCGCATGTTCGACGTGGGCGACACGGTGGGCATGCGCCTGATGCAAACAAACGTGCAGACAAATGTGCAAACGGATGGGCAGACGGACGGGGAATGGGAAACCTCCGGCGCCATCTACCATATCCCCGACGAGTATGTCGACGAGCTGCAGGCGGCACTGAAAAAGGCCAAGGCTGCAGATTACAGCCGGACGCTGATCCATTTCTGGCTGGAACTCGTGGCAGCGCACGTCTGAGCGGAGCAGCATACGGACTCATGGCAGGCGTGCAGGGCAAGCTGTCCAACAACAAGAAGCGACAGATCCAGAACCTGGTGGGTCAGGCCAACCAGGCCTGTGCCAACGGCCGGTATGATGCCTGCGAACAGTTGTGCCGTCGCATCGAGTCGCTATCCCCGGGGCACGCGAATGTCGCCAACCTGCGCGGCATCATGTGCAGTGAGACCAACCACCCGGATGCGGCGATCCACTGGCTGCGCAAGGCCGTCGATGCCTCGCCGAACAAGGCCGAGTTTCAACTCAACCTTGCCAACGTCTATCTGGAACAAGAGCAATACGGCGAAGCGGCCGGCTGCTACCAGCGGGCCATCGCCCTGGGCAGGAAGACGCTGCCGATTGAGCTTAACTACTGCAAGGCGCTTGTCGAATCGGGCCAATATGAACAGGCGCTGCCCATCCTGGAACGGCTGCATAAACAGCATCCGCGGGACACGGACGTATTGATGGGGCTGGTTCTGGCCAGCGAGGGCCTGAACCGGTTCGAGCAAATGGAAGCCTACCTGCAGCAGATATTCGCCATCGATGCCGACCATGCGGAAGCCCATGCCAAAAAGGCACGGATGGCATTGCAGCTTGGCCGCATGGCCGAGGCAGAAGCAGAAGCACACAGGTTGCTGTCCATCCTGCCCGACAGCCCCACGGGCTACGACATCCTGACCTACGTGAAAAAATACCGGGATGCCGACGATCCCGATATCGGTGCGATGACGAATCTGTACTCCCGGAGCGAACCGGATTCGAAGGAGCGGCAGGCCATGTGCTTCATGCTCGGCAAGGTGATGGAGCAGCTAAAGCTTTACGACCGCGCCTTCGCATTCTTTGCGGAAGGCAATGCCCTGCGTCATGCGCATTCGACCTATGACGCCGACACGGAACTGGCCAATATGGAAAATATCATGGCCGCCTATACCCCGGAGGTTTTTTCCCGCGCCAGCAAAGTGGATGATCCGACGCCCATTTTCGTGCTCGGCATGCCGCGATGCGGCAGCACCCTGACCGAACAGATCATTTCCTCGCATCCGGACGTGGCCAGTCGCGGCGAATGCGGTTGCTTCGAGTCCGTACTGGCTGCCCTGCACAGCAATGACAATCCGCTGACGCTGGAACGGTTGACCGCCTTCACCCCCACACAGTGGGGAGAAATGGGCCTGGACTATGTAAAAGATTTGCGGGACGGCGATAGCTCGCCCCTGCACATCACCGACAAGACGCTCCCCAACATCCGCATGGCCGGCGCCATCCACTGCGCCCTGCCGAAGGCGAAGATCGTGCATGTGCGCCGCCACCCACTGGACACCTGCCTGTCCATCTACAAGCTCGATCTGGCAGGCAAACTGTTCGACTTCGGCTACGATCTCGGCGAGCTGGGCCACTACTACCGCATGTACCTGAAGCTGATGCAGCACTGGCGGGACGTGCTGCCGAAGGGCGTGATGTATGAACTCGACTATGAAATGCTGGTGGCCGACCAGGAGGGCGAGACCCGTAGGCTGCTGGATTACTGCGGCCTGACATGGAGCGATGCCTGCCTGCAGTTCGACAAGGCGAAGAACGTCGTCCGCACCTCCAGTATGGCGCAGGTGCGCCGCGGCATCTACACCGATGCGATGGCCGCCTGGAAACGCTACGAAAAGCACCTGCAGCCGCTGATCGATATCCTGGGGCCGGCATACTCGACCGCATACCAGCCTGGTAGACATCCGCGCATCACATGAAACTATCCAATAACAAGAAGCGGAAGATCGGGGAGTTGCTCGAGCAGGCCAAGGCGGCGATAGCCGCAGGCCGTATCCCGGCGTTCAATGAGCTATGCCGGCGCATCGATACCTTGCAACCGAGGCATCCGGATGTCGCCAACCTCAAGGCCATCGCGCACTACAAGATGGGTCGACCGGCCGAGGCCGAGCAGCTGTTTATCATGGCCATCAACGCCATGCCGACGCGGCCTGAATTCCACCAGAACCTCGGCGCGCTCTACCTGGATACGAAAGACTATGCACAGGCTGCCCAATGTTATGGCCAGGCGATCAAGCTGGGAAACAAGGCACTGCCGGTGCAGCTCTGCTACAGCAAGGCACTGGTCGCAACGGGCCGATTCGAGGAAGCGATCGCCGTATTGCAACGGCTCAGGAAACAACAGCCGCAGAACGTGGATGTGTTGCTGGGATTGCACCATGCCTATTACCCGCTGAACCGCCATGAAGAAGGGCGGATATGCCTGGAGACCATCCTGGAGCAGCAGCCCGACCATGCCGAGGCGCTGTTCGAGTTGGGCGCATTGGATATCCAGGCAGGCCGGTTCGAACAGGGCGAGGCCAGATTGCGGGCGTCCCTGGCCAGCAAACCCGACAATGTCGATGCCTACGCGGCGCTGGCAATAGCCAAGACATTCGATGCCGACGATGATGCCGATCTCATCGCCATGACCGAGCTTTACCAACGCAGCGCATCGGACCCGCAGGATCGCATGGGCCTGAGCTATATGCTCGGAAAGGCGATGGAGGATTTGAAACACTACGACCGGGCCTTCGCATACTTCGAGGAAGGCAATGCGCTTCACCACAGGAAAAGCCGATACAATGCCAAAGAGACGCTGGCCGATATGCGTAGGATCATGGAGGCCTACACCCCGGAGGTCTTCTCCCATGCCAGCGGCATGGATGATGCCACGCCCGTGTTCATCATCGGCATGCCGCGCTGCGGCAGCACGCTGACCGAGCAGATCCTGGCCGCACACCCGGATGTGGTCAGCCGGGGTGAATGTGATTTTCTGGAAACGAAAGCACTGCCCGCCATTGATAGCGACGATGTGCCGCCAACCCCTGAAAGCCTGGCCACCCTTACGCCTGAACAATGGGGCGAGGTCGGCCGGATCTATCTTGAGCACCTGAAAGGCGATGACGCGGCGGCACTGCGCATCACCGACAAGACGCTGACCAACATTCGCATGGTCGGCGCCATCCACTGCGCCCTGCCGAACGCGAAGATCGTGCATGTACGGCGCCACCCGCTGGACACCTGCCTGTCGATTTACAAGCACTACCTGCGCAGCCGCAAGTTCGACTATGGGGATGACCTGAACGACCTGGGCGGCTATTACGAGATGTACCTGAAGCTGATGCAGCACTGGCGCGATGTGTTGCCGAAAGGCGTCATGTACGAACTGGACTATGAGAGACTGATCGCCGACCAGGAAAAGGAAACACGCAAGCTTTTGGATGCCTGCGGCCTGACATGGGACGAGTCGTGCCTGCAATTCAACAAGGCGAAGAACACCGTGCGTACGGCCAGCATGGCGCAGGTACGCCGTGGCATTTATACCGATTCGCAGGCGGCATGGAAGCGCTACAAGAAGCAGTTGAAGCCATTGATCCGCATCCTGGGCAAGGGATACCCCAAAATCCGCTGAATCCGGCCGGTCCTGCCCACCATACGTAATGTGCGCTTTATCCGGCCGGTCCCGCCCACTATGCTCCGGCCATGTCATCCCCCGCCAGCACCTCCAATGCCCCGATCAGCCGCGAACAACTGGCCGATTTCTTCCGCGCCGGTTGCAAGCCTCGCGAGGCGTGGCGCATCGGCACCGAGCACGAAAAGATCGGCTTCTGCGTGGATACGCTGCGCCCGATTCCCTATGCCGGCGAACGCAGCATCCGCCGCCTGCTGGAGAAGCTGGCCAGCGGCGATTGGGAGCCGGTGCTGGAGAACGGGCAGCCGATCGCCCTGCAGATGCACAACGCCTCGATCACCCTCGAGCCGGGCGGCCAGCTGGAGTTGTCCGGGGCGCCGCTGTCCACCATCCACGACACCTGCCTGGAGGCCACCGAGCATCTGAAACAGGTGCGCGCCGCCGGCCAGGCGCTTGGCATCGGCTTTCTGGCCCTGGGCTTCCAGCCCAAATGGCCGCAGGATGCCGTTCCGTGGATGCCCAAGCGCCGCTATGCCGTGATGCGTGGCTATATGCCGAAGGTCGGCGGCCACGGCCTGGACATGATGCTGCGCACCGCCACCACCCAGGCCAACCTCGATTTCTCCTCCGAGGCAGACATGGTTCGGAAGATGCGCGTGGGTATGGCCCTGCAGCCGCTGGCATCCGCCCTGTTCGCCGCCTCCCCGTTCGTCGATGGCAAGCCGTCCGGCTATTTGTCCTACCGCTCGTACTGCTGGCTGGATACCGATCCGAAGCGCGCCGGCATGCCCGCCTGCGTGTTCGAGGACGGCTTCGGCTTCGAGGCCTATGTCGAATGGGCGCTCGATGCGCCGATGTATTTCATCATCCGCGACGGCGAGTACATTGACTGCGCCGGCGCCAGCTTCCGCGATTTCCTCGCTGGCAGACTGGCGCAGCGCCCCGGGGAGTTACCGACCCAAGCGGACTGGGCCCTGCATCTGTCCACGCTGTTCCCGGACGTACGCCTGAAGGGCTATCTGGAAATGCGCGGCGCCGATGCCGGCCCGTGGCCGTGGATCTGCGCCCTGCCGGCACTATGGAAAGGGCTGCTGTATGACGAACAGGCTCTGAACGAGGCATGGGCCATGGTCGGCGACTGGACGCATGCCGAGGTGCTGGCGATGCGCCAACAGGTGCCGAAAACGGCCCTTGCCACCCCGTTCCGGGACACCACGGCACTGGCACTTTGCAAGCAGATGGTCGACATCGCCCGCCGGGGGCTGGTGCGCCAGCACTGCCTGAACGCGCGCGGCGAGGACGAGACGATTTTCCTGGCGCCATTGATGCGGGCGGTCGAGCGCGGACGCACGCAGGCCGAGGACTGGCTGGAACTGTACCACGGCCACTGGCGGCAGGATATCAACCGCATCTTCGCCGACGCCATGCATATCTAG
>CAYRBJ010000033.1:0-20596 GCA_964422615.1 uncultured Zetaproteobacteria bacterium
GCCGCCGATGCGGTGCAGAAGTATCTCGTCGGCAGCCGCGGCATGGGCGAGGTCAAGACCAGTATGTGGCAGGACATCGAACACGGCCGGCCTACCGAGATCGCCGACATGAACGGCCATGTCGCCGAGCTTGCAGAAAGCCACGGCCTGGCCGCGCCCGTCAACGCCATGCTCGCCAGCCTGATCCGCGCCGCCGAGGGCGCTTCTGGGCACTGACCGGCTGAGTTTGGCCAAGGTGTGTAAAAACCCGGATATTTCTTTGTGCCCAGGGACGAAGCACCACAATTAGACTTAACACGTGGATGTAGATATTGGTTCACACCACAACGCCATTGGATATTGCCATGTTTTTCATGGAGATTCCCACGCCTGAAATTTAACCCGCGTTTTTACACAACCTGGGCCACTTTCAGTCATTCGTTCGAATCCCGTTTGGTGTGCCAAACAGGATAAATCTGAGCACTGAATAGAGGTGATTTAGGGGGCCTGAACGCCCGCATCCTGAGGCCAAAAGCGGACATTCAACTTCGTTAGAACAAAATCCCCTTGTCAGAACAAGTTTTTTATATATCATAACCGTGATTTTGTCAGTTGCGCACGTTTTTCCCCTTTGTTTCATCTCTTGATTATCGATTGATTTTTACTATGGGCCTATAACCGACGTCTTTGGTGAAATCCGAATCCTTCGGATTCGATTTTGATATTTTTAGGATAATTTAGTATGAATATTTATGTTGGAAACCTTTCGTTTAATAGTGATGATGAAGGGCTGCGCAAAGTTTTCGCAGAGTTTGGTAACGTTGCTAGTGCAAAAGTGGTCATGGATCGCGAAACAGACCGCAGCCGCGGCTTTGGTTTTGTTGAAATGTCTAATAGTGACGAAGCAAATGCTGCAATTAAAGGGCTTGATGGTGCTGAGCTTGATGGACGCAATCTGCGTGTGAATGAAGCCAAACCTCGTAAGGACAACTTTTAAGAAAGGCCTTTCCTTGTAGAATCCAAAAGCCCGCCTCTGGCGGGCTTTTGGATTTCTCAACCACAAACTCTTCTGCTTAAACCCCATCTGATTTCATGCATGTTAAACGACCGCTTTTGGCGGCCATATTGGAGCACTGCCCCTTACCGAGCAGTCGACTTATTCAACGGCGCGTTTGTCTGCTGTCGCGTATTCCCGGATAGCCTTGCGTAGCTTGGAGTTGCCATCAATCTTCCCCTTGCCTATGATGCGCGCCCCGACGAGCCAAGCTTGATGGAACATGGTATATTTTTTGGTATGTTTGCAGAAAATACGATCCGTTCGGCAAGCAAGGATTCTTCGTAAGTCGTTAATAATAAACGACATTTGGAAATGGGCGATTAGCTCAGCGGGAGAGCACTGCCTTCACACGGCAGGGGCCGCAGGTTCGATCCCTGCATCGCCCACCATTCCCTTTCTTCATTGACCCAACTTCGCGATCATGCAAGATCGTCGGTTCGATCTGTCCCGCAGTCGCTGTTTAACAAGGTCCACCTGCGGTGACGGGAACTCCTTCGCATCACAGGAGTCGATATGCATTGTATTAAAACCATTGCGGGATTGTTGGCGGCGGCGATCATCATCGGTCTCGGTGTGCTGTACGCGGGTATCTTCAATGTGGCTGCCGATTACCCCCATGCCGCGCTGACCCGCTGGTTGCTGCACACCGGCATGAAAGAGTCGGTACGCTACCATGCCAGGGTGATCAAGGTGCCGCCGCTGGACCGGCCGCACATGGTGATGATGGGCTTTCGCCATTATCGGGAGATGTGCGTAAAATGTCATCTGGCGCCGGGCGTCAAAAGCTCCGAAATCCGCCAGGGGTTGATGCCGAAACCGCCCAAGCTGCAGCGCGTGGTTGGAGGCCTGAAACCGGCCGAGTTGTTCTGGATCGTCAAGCACGGTGTGCGGATGACGGCCATGCCCGCCTGGGGAAAAACCCACAGCGACGACAAGATCTGGGACATCGTCTCTTTTTTGCAAAAGCTTCCGAACATGACGGCGGCCCAGTACCAGCAGATGGACAAGGCCGCAGGCAAGGGCGACGGCGATGACGATCATGCCGCCGGATCCGCCAAAAGCGAGGAGTAACGGGATGACACAACAGCTTTGCCCGGTGTGCGGCATGGACGCAACCGGTTCGGAAATTACGGCCGAGCATGTCGGCATCGTTTATCACTTCTGCTCCGGGCAGTGCCTGGAGAACTTCACCGTCCGTCCGGGACTCTATGTCGGCAAGGGGGCGCAGAAGCCCGGAGGCAAAACCCTGATCAAGCAGCGCACGTTTGCGCTCGAGTGTCCGCTTGCCGATGCCGAGGCTGATGTCATGAAGGCAGCGCTGCTGCGCATGATGGGCGTCCGGGATGTCGATATCTCCGGGGTGAGAGTGGCGGTCACGTATGACCTTCTCGAGGCCACGGCGGCCCAGATCGGCAGGGAAATCGAACAAGCCGGCGCCAAGGTGGGCAAGGGCTGGGCGGCGCGACTGAAGCGCGGCTGGGTGCGCTACACCGAGGAAACCGAGTTGGAAAACCTGGCGGCCGGGGATGCCCCGTGCTGCAACCGTCCCCCGCCTGCCTGATCGATGGCTTCGGATTGTCAGATTCACCAAAAGGGAAAGGGGAATACGGTGTCCGTAGGCTGCGGCGTGACATTGAAGGAGGCAGGCCATGATGATTGATCCGGTATGCGGCATGGAAGTCGCCGAGGACAGCGAGCACGCGCGCAGCTTCAGGGGCGCGGATTTCCGCTTCTGCAGTGCCCATTGCCTGCAGAAGTTCAACGACAGCCCTGAAGACTATCTGGGTGACGACTGCGCCATCGACCCCGTGTGCGGCATGCGCGTGCCTCCCACATCGAGCAACCATATCGTGCATGAGGGCAGGGACGTCTATTTCTGCAGCCAGCACTGTGTGGGGAAGTTCCGTGCCGATCCGGCCGCTTTCCCCGAGCTCACGGAGGCGATCAAGCCGGCCGCCAAGCCGGCGGCGCCGGCCGATAAGGATGCAATGTACTTCTGCCCGATGTGCCCGGGACAGGAGCAGCAGGGGGCGGGTATCTGCAAGGTCTGCGGCATGGCGCTGGAGCCGATGTCCGGCCCCATCCTGGCCGAGAAGACCGAATACGTCTGTCCGATGCATCCGGAGGTCGTGTCTGACGAACCGGGGGACTGTCCGAAGTGCGGCATGGCGCTGGAGCCGCGCACCGTGGCCGTCGAGGAGAAGAACGAGGAACTGGAGGACATGAGCCGCCGCTTCAAGATCAGCGTGGCGCTGGCAGCTCCGGTGTTCATGTTGGCGATGGTGGCCGACCTGGTGCCGGGCTGGCTGCCGGCGGCGTTGCCGATGAAGGCGGTGCAATGGATTGAATGCGTGCTGGCCACGCCGGTGGTGGTCTGGTGCGGCTGGCCTTTCATCGAGCGTTTCTGGCGTTCGCTGAAGACCTGGAATTTGAACATGTTCACGCTGATCGGCCTCGGCGTGGCCGTGGCCTGGAGCTACAGCGTGGTGGCCCTGGTCGCCCCGCACATCTTCCCGCCGATCATGCGCACGAAGGATGGCCTCGTGCATGTCTACTTCGAGGCGGCAGCGGTGATCACGGCGCTGGTGCTGCTCGGCCAGGTGCTCGAATTGCGCGCCCGTTCGCGCACCAACGAGGCCATCAAAATGTTGCTTGGTTTGTCGCCGAAAACGGCGCGGCGCCTGAACGCCGACGGATCGGAGCAGGACGTGCCGCTCGAGCAGGTCCAGGTCGGCGATACGCTGCGGGTGCGGCCGGGCGAGAAGGTGCCGGTCGACGGCAAGGTCGTCGAGGGCGAGAGCCATGTCGATGAGTCGATGGTCACCGGCGAGCCGGTGCCGGTAGGGAAGACCGCAGGCGAAGCGCTGATCGGGGGCACCGTCAACGGCACGGGCAGCCTGGTGATGCGGGCCGAGAAGGTAGGTGCGGACACGCTGCTGGCCCGCATCGTGCAGATGGTGGCCGAGGCGCAGCGTTCGCGCGCCCCGATCCAGAAGCTGGCCGACACGGTGGCGGGGTATTTCGTGCCCGCCGTGGTCAGCGTGGCCGTCATCGCCTTCGTCGTCTGGTTCGTTTTCGGTCCCGAACCGCGGTTGGCGCATGCCATCGTCAACGCCGTGGCCGTGCTGATCATCGCCTGTCCCTGCGCCCTTGGCCTGGCCACACCGATCTCGATCATGGTCGGCACCGGTCGCGGAGCCACCGCCGGCGTGCTGATCAGGAACGCCGAGGCGCTCGAGATCATGGAGAAGGTCGATACCCTCGTCATCGACAAGACCGGCACCCTGACCGAAGGTCATCCGGAGCTGACCTCCATCACGCCCGTGAATGACGCCGATGCCGACGAATCGCTACGTATCGCCGCCAGCCTGGAGCGGGCCAGCGAGCATCCGCTGGCTGCCGCCATCGTGCGCGGCGCCGAGGCCAAGGGGCTGGATCTCACCAATGCCGCCGGCTTCAGCTCCATTACCGGCAAGGGCGTGTCGGCAACCGTGGACGGGCGGCGGGTGCTACTCGGCAACGCTCAGTTGCTGCGGGACGAGGGTATCGAAACCGGCGATGCGGAGATCCAGGCCGATGCACACCGCGCCGATGGCGAGACGGTGATGTTCATGGCTGTGGACGGGAAACTGGCGGCGCTGATCGGCGTTGCCGATCCCATCAAGCCGACGACTGCCGAGGCCATCGCGAATCTGCACGAGGAAGGCGTCACCCTGGTCATGCTCACGGGCGACAACCGCAAGACGGCCGAGGCGGTGGCGAAGAGGCTCGGCATTGACCGTTTCGAGGCCGAGGTGCTGCCCGACCGCAAGGCCGAAGTGGTCAAGAAACTGCAGGACGAGGGCAGGACGGTGGCCATGGCCGGTGACGGCATCAACGATGCACCGGCCCTAGCGGCCGCCCATGTCGGCATCGCCATGGGTACCGGCACCGACGTGGCGATGGAGAGTGCGGGGGTGACGCTGGTCAAGGGTGAACTGACCGGCATCGTGCGCGCCATCCGGCTCTCGCGTGCCACGATGCACAACATCCGGCAGAATCTGTTCTTCGCCTTTATCTACAACTCGGCCGGTGTGCCGATCGCGGCGGGCATCCTCTATCCGTTCTTCGGCATCCTGCTCTCCCCGATCATCGCGGCGGCGGCCATGAGCTTCAGCTCCGTATCGGTGATCACCAATGCATTGAGGCTCAGGCATGCAAGGTTGTAGGTGCAGCACTTTGAAAATGCGCTGCGTCTTGTCTATATACATAGACCCGAGCTGATTGGAAAAAGGAGGAATATCATGAAGCCCCTTAAGTCCGCGTTGTTCGTATCATCCCTTGCCCTGGTGGCCTGTCTGATGCTGCTGCCGGCCACAAGCCACGCCGACGATCTGTCGGGCTGGAAGCTTCCGCCGGTACCGATACCGAAGAACAACCCGCAGACAGCGGCGAAGATACATCTGGGTCATCAGCTGATTTTCGATAATCGGCTGTCGAAGAGGGCATCGATAAGCTGCGCGGGTTGCCACGTGCCGTTTGCCGGAGGGGCGGGCTGGACGGCGCGCGCCTTCGGACACCAAGGCGAAGAGGGGCGCTGGGCGCCGTCATGGATCAATTCCGGTTATTACACCTCGCTGTTCTGGGACGGTCGCGCGGCGTCGCTGGAGGAGCAGACAGGCGAATTGCCCGGGCATATGGGTCCGGTCAGTGCCCCCAACGAGATGGCGGGCAATCCCGAAGAGGGTGCGAAGATCCTGAACGCGATTCCGGGATACAGGAAGGAGTTTGAGCAGGTGTTCGGGGGACCGGCTACACCGGAGCGCATCGCCATGGCCATTGCGTCCTATGAGCGTACGCTGAACGCGACGCACTCGCCGTTCCAGCGCTATGTGAATGGGGATAAGAAAGCGCTGAGTGCGGCGGCGAAGCGTGGCTTTGAACTGTTCCAGGGCAAGGCGCAGTGCATCGCCTGCCACACGCCGCCGTTGCTGACGGACAACGGTTTTCACAACATCGGCGTGCCGCAGGTGGGTCCGATGAAGGTGGACGATGGGCGGGAGGCGGTGACGCACAATCCCAAGGACAAGGGCAAGTTCAAGACGCCGTCTCTGTACAACTCGGCCTCGTTCCAGTTCTACATGCACGACGGGGCGTTTATGACGCTGAGGCAGGTGGTGGCGCATTACAATATGGGCGGAAATCCGAAGGATGCGAACCAGGATCAGCTGATCCAGCCGCTGCATCTGACGAAGCATGAGCAGTCGGATTTGATTGCGTTTCTGAAGAGCCTGACCGATCCCAGGCTGAACCACATCCGCCGGCCCTGGTTGCCGTAAGCCGGGACATCCCGGAGCTTCACGGACCGCCCCTCATCCGAGGGGCGGTTCTTTTTTATTTGCCTATACCCTTGTGCCGTGTCCGTTGCAGGTGCGCACGAATATCCGCCAGGGTTTTGCGAAACGTGGGTAGCAGCGGACCACCGAGTGCGACCGCCTGCCTTGCCGCCGTCAACGCATGCCGGTAATGCCCCTGGTCGGCATAGGTCTGGGCCAGATTGTTGAAAGCCGCGGCGGCATGCGGGTGGTCACGGATGACCTGCAGAAAGGCCCGCTGTGCCTGCTCGATTCTGCCCATCGCGTACAGGCTGTTGCCGAGGCCCATGCCGGCCATCTCGCTGTGCGGCCAGCGGCTCAGCGCTGCCCGGTAGGCGGCCACGGCACTGGCTGCATGTCCCGTTTGTTCCAGGGTGATGACGGCATCGACATAGCGCCGCTCCGATGCCGTCCGCGGCAGCATTCCGGGGGGCAGCACCAGCAGGGCCCAGTAGCCGCCACGCGCCCAGGTGTGTTCGAAGGTCGACATGGGCATATACATGCGCGCATCCGGACCCGAATGCAGGATCAGCCGCCGGTGTGCCAGGTCGTAGCCGATGACCACCGCGAAATGCCATACCGGATGCCAGGACAGTCCCAGGTTCTGGAACACGATCACCGGGTGTCCGGCGGCAACCTCGGTCAGCAGGTCACGAAGCTCTGGCCGCAGCACATACGGCAGCATGCCGTAGCGGCGGGTGGCCGCCACCAGTTCGATCTGCAGGCTGCCGTGCTTGTTCGGAATGAACACCTTGGGGGCCAGTTGTTCCGGGGTTACCTTGGCGCCGGCCCAGTCCAGGGTCATGGCCAGGGTGGCCGGCCCGCACTGGTAGGCCTGCTGGGCAAAGAAACGCACATGGGTGATCTCGGCGGAGGCTGGAAGCCGGGGAGGCGGCCGGCGGAGCAGGGCGGTGGTCTGGGTTGCGGCGCAGCCGCTGGTGACCAGGACAAAAAAAAGCGCGCCCGCGGCAAGGCGGGCGCGCCGGAACCCGAGTGGGTGTTTAATCGCCATGCGCGTGCCGATGGACGGGATGGTTGACGAATCCGAACACGTCGGTCAGGCCGAGGATATCGGTGATCAGCAGAATGACGAAGATCAGTACGGCCGCGCCCAGCACTGCACCAATGGCATCACCACCCGCAGGCAGCTGAGCGAGCTTTGCATTCAACGTCCTTACCTCCCTGTTGGTGAGGCTGGCCACACGTGCCTTCGCCTGTGCGGGGTCGACACCCAGCGCCTGCAGCTGCTTTTGCACGTCTGCACGATCCAGAAAGGCCGACAACCCGGCTCGATTCGCTTTGGCGGCGGTGGCATGTGCAAGCTCGGAGGTACTGACCATGGCCGCATGGGCAACGGGGATGCGCAGGCCCAGTGCGAATATGGCGACGATGAGCAGCGATACGCAGGTTTTCTTCAGTGCGGTAAGCATGATTCCCTCCCTGATTGATTGGGGCGCGGACAGTGAGATGCTGGTCGGCGTCCGACTAATGGATTTAAAGGTCGGCAGGTGCATGCTGTCAAGCCTGCCAGGCCCATCGCACCGGACCGCACCCCGGACTCGGCGGCTTGCGTGTGCGCGTGACGCTGCCGGTACGCGTGACGGAGGACTGAATACAGGCGAGGCTCCGGCGCAGCCACAGCACCTCTGCTTGGTATGACATCGGTGATCATATACCCTCGCCGCCAGGGTTCCCGCCAGACTTCCGGGGGCCGGACAGCAGTGAGGAGCGTCTATGTTTACCGCCACCAACCCTGCCACAGGGAAGGAGATTCACCATTACGAGCCTATGGAGGATGCACGGCTTGAGGACGTGATCGGGCGGTCCGCCGCGGTCTTCGCGGCATGGCGAAGCTCGAGATTTGACGAACGGGCGGCCCTGCTGAACCGCGTGGCCGAGCTGATGGAACGGGACGAGGACCGGCTGGCGCGGTTGATGACGGTGGAGATGGGCAAGCCGATCCGCGAGGCGTGGGGCGAGGTCAAGAAATCGGCCTGGTGCGCCCGTCATTATGCCGAATCGGGTGAGGCCTACCTGGCTGCCCAGTCCCTGGCTTCCGATGCGGCCCACAGCTACGTGCAGTACCTGCCGCTGGGTCCGGTGCTGGGTATCCTGCCGTGGAACGCACCATTCTGGCTCGCCTTCCGCTTTTGCGCCCCGGCATTGATGGCGGGCAACACCTGTTTGATGAAACACGATGCGCATGTTCCCGCCTGCGCCGAGGCAATCGGCGAACTCTTCATGCAGGCCGGTGCACCGGCGGGGCTGATGCAGAACGTGCGCCTGACCCACGAACAGGTGCAGACAGTGATCGGGCATGACGCCGTGCGTGCGGTGTCGCTGACCGGTTCCAGCGCCGCTGGTGGCGCAGTGGCTGCGCTCGCTGCGAAACAGATCAAGCCGGCCGTGTTGGAGCTGGGTGGGTCGGACCCGAGCATTGTATTGGCTGATGCCGACCTCGATAGGGCAGCCGAGGTACTGACGCTTTCCCGCATCATCAATGCGGGCCAGTCTTGCATCGCCGCCAAACGGATCATCGTCGAGGCACCGGCCTACGATGCCCTGATCGAGCGCCTCGAGCGCCGTCTGGCTGCCCTGAAGGTCGGCGACCCATCCGACGTGGAGACCGATGTCGGTCCGATCGCGCGCCCGGACCTGCGCGACACACTGCATCGCCAGGTGACGACCACGATTGAACAGGGTGCGAACTGTCTGTTGGGCGGTAGCCTGCCGGATGGCCCCGGCTTCTTCTATCCGGTCACGCTACTGGTGGATGTCACCCGAGAGATGTGCGCCGCCCGGGAGGAGACCTTCGGGCCCGTGGCGGTGGTGATGAAAGCCGACTCGGCGACGCATGCCCTGGAGATTGCCAACGATACGGCCTTCGGCCTGGCCGCTTCCATCTGGACCGGCGACACGGACCGGGCCGAGGCCATGGCCCGCGACATCGAGGCCGGGCAAGTGGCGATCAACGGCATCGTCAAGACCGATCCGCGCCTGCCCAGCGGCGGCATCAAGCGCTCCGGCTACGGCCGCGAACTGGGCCCTGCCGGTATCATGGAGTTCGTCAACGTGCAACAGGTCTGGGTCGGGCCGGCCACGACCTGAGGATTAGGGAACCGGGGCTATTTCCCGGATTGCTCTCCTTCCTTGTGGCCTTCCTTCTTCTTTCCTGCCGTGGCCATGGCGATGACGGTATCGGTGGCATCCCGCTTCGCCGGCTTGTTCGGGCGGATGGAGAAGTCCTGCGGCACATCCTCGAAGAAGGAGCCGCAGCCGGTATCGGTGATGTAGAAGGTATCGGAGATGCCGCAGGTCTTGTCGCCGTCGATGGCCCACATCCACGGGATGACGTGGAAGGTCATGCCCGGTTCCAGCACCGTGCTGTTGCCCTGGTAGAGGCTCAGGATATAGCCCTCGTCCCAGCTGGGCGGAAAGGCGATGCCGATCGAATAGCCGGCGCGGGTGATCAGCTTGGCGCCTACTTCGTTGTCGGAGATGATGTTGCGGACCAGGTTGTCGACGTCGGAGACCGTCATGCCGGGACGCATTTGTTCGCGCAGGCTCCGCAGGGCCAGCTTCATCGTCTCCTGCGCCTTGTACATGCTGTCTGAGAGCTTGCCGCAGACGGCGGTGCGCATCATGGCGGCGTGGTAGCGACGGTAGCAGCCGGCGATTTCCAGAAACACATGCTCGTTCGGCTGCACCTCGCGCCCCTCCCAGGAGGCGTGGCCGATCATGGTGCGTGGCCCCGAAGTGACGTAAGGCATGACTGCCGGGATCTCACCGCCCGCCGCGAACATGGCCTGGCAGATCGCCCCGCCGATCTCGTTCTCGGTCACGCCGGGCATGCAGGCCTCGAGACCCGCCTTCATGCCGGCCTTCGCGGCGACCGCCGCCTTCTGCATCACCGCCAGCTCGTAGGCTGACTTTTTGATCCGGCTGCGCTCGACGATGCCGAAACAATCCATCACGCGGCTGCGGGTGAAGGTGGTGTGGAAATTGTCCTGATGGTAGGCGGCGAAGAAGTAGGAATTACGCTCGTAACCGATCGTCTTGCCCTTGCCGGCCAGGCCGAACTCCATCAGCGAGGTGACCAGCATCTGGATGGCATCGCCGGTGTCGGGATAGGGGCGGGTCAGCTCTACCCAGGTGCGCGCAATCACGTTGGATTCCTCGAGTTTGCGGGTGACCATGAAGGGCTCGGCTTCCAGCGGCACGACCAGGGCCTGGAAGAAGGAGTAGCCGGTGGTCTGGTAGTCGGTTAGGTACATCAGGTTCTCAGGATCGGAGATGACCACCGCATCGAGCAGTCGCGCCTCCATCTGCTGGCGCAACTCGCGGATACGCCGCTCGTATTCCTCGAAGGGAAAGGTCATATCGTCCCGTTGTCTCATCGCATCACCTCACGGTACCGGGTTGGCTCATCCGATCGTCGCCTCCAGCGCCTCGGAGAGAATCTTTAGACCCGCCTCCAGCTCGTTCTCAGGGATCGTCAGGGGCGGGATCAGCTTGATCACGCTGCCGCCGACACCGCAGGGGCCGAATAACATGCCGCGCTCGAAACAGGCAGTGGCCACGTCCTTGGCCAGGGCACCGTCCTTCACGTCCAGGGCCTGCATCATGCCCTTGCCGCGTACGTCGAAATCCCGGTCGGCATGGGCGCGGGCCATGTCCTGCAGGGCCTTGGTCATGATCTCGCCCTTCTCGTGTACCGATGCCAGAAAGGCCTCGTCCTCGAAAAAGCGCAGGGCCTCGCGTCCGGCGACAAAGGAAAGGTTCTGCCCACGGAAGGTGCCGGTATGCTCCCCCGGAGCCCAGTGCCGGTCGTGTTCCGGCTTGACCAGATTCATCGCCATCGGTATGCCCAGGCCGCCGATCCCCTTGGCCAGTGTAACGATATCGGGATCGATACCGGCATCCTCGAAGCTGAAATAGTGGCCGGTGCGGCCGCAGCCTGCCTGGATATCATCGATGATCAGCAATGCGCCAAGATCACGGGCAAGCTGTTGCAGGGCCTGCATCCATGCGGGGCTCGCCACATTGACGCCGCCCTCGGCCTGCACGCGTTCGACGATGAAGGCGGCAGGCTTCTCCAGACCGCCGGAGGAGTTCTCGAACAGGGAGCGCAGGGTTGCCAGGCTATCGATACCGCCGCCGGCATTGGTCTCGTAGGGCCAGTGGGAGACCTCGGAAAGCTGCACGCCCGCGGCACCACGGAAGTAGGCATTGGCGGTGCAGGCCAGCGATCCCAGCGTCATGCCGTGGAAGCCCTGGGCGAAGGCGACCACATGGCTGCGGCCGGTGACCTTACGGGCCAGCTTCAGCGCCGCCTCCACCGCGTTGGTGCCGGTCGGGCCCATGAACTGCAGGCGGTAATCCATGCCGCGGGGCTTGAGGATCGTCTCGACGAATCCCTGGATAAAGTCGCGCTTGGCGGCGGTCATCATGTCCAGGCTGTGCAGCACGCCGTCGCCATCGAGGTAATCGATCATCGCCTGCTTCAGCTTCGGATGGTTATGGCCGAAGTTGAGTACACCGGCGCCGGCGTAGAAATCGATGTATGCCTTCCCGTCCTCGTCATATTGCGTGGCGTTCTGCCCCTTGACGAAAACCGCCGGGTAGGCCCGGCTGTAGGTGCGAATCTCCGATTCGTATGTCTCAAACCAATCCATCACATCCTCTCCTTCCTGTTGTTAAGCAATCGGTATGCCAGCCAGACGGCAAAAGACACGCATCACCTGCGCGATCACCGCATCGTTGAACCGGTACGCCGGGCTATGGCAGGGCGCTGCGAAACAGGGCTGTCCCTGCTCGTCGGTCTGGGCCATGCCGATCAGGGCGAATGCCCCCGGTACCTTGTCCAGGTAGTAGCTGAAATCCTCGGAGGCCATCAGCGGCATGGAGAGCTCGTCGAGATCGTAGCCGTCGCCCAGCTCCAGGTGCAGGGCCTCCCGGTAGCGGGCGGCGGGACCGGCGTGGTTGATCGTCGCCTCGTAGCGGGGGCGGATTTCGACCTCAGCCCTTACCCCGTATGTCTCGGCGGTTGATTCGGCAATGGACCGGATCGCGGCGTTGATCGGCTCACGCCACCGCGGCTCGGCAACGCGGATGCTGCCTTCCAGGTAGACGCTGTCCGGGATGACCGTCACCTGGTTCTTGGCATCGATCGAGGTGACGCTGACCACCGCCGCCGCCTGGGGAGGAAGGCGGCGGCTGACGATCTGCTGCAGGTTCAGCGTCAGGGCGGCGGCGGCCAGCACCGGATCGCGCGTCTGGTCGGGTTGTGAGGCATGGCCGCCCCGACCGAGCAGGCGGATATGGAACGTACCGTTGCCGGACATCACTGGTCCGTCCGGGCACAGTGCCTTTCCAATAGGCAGAGCGGGCCAGTTGTGCCAACCAAAGATGCAGTCGATCCCTGTCAAGGCGCCATCCTCGATCATGCTCTTGGCACCGTGTCCGCCTTCCTCGGCCGGCTGGAACAGCAGGGAGACCGGACCGGCCAGTGCCGATTCGTGTTCCTTGAGCCACTTCGCCGTGCCGAGCAGGGCGGCCATATGGCCGTCGTGGCCGCAGGCATGCATCACGCCGGTGGTCAACGAAGTGAAATCGAGGGAGGAGGCCTCCTGGATGGGTAGGGCATCCATATCGCTGCGAAAGGCGATATGCTCTCCGGCGGCATTCGGCGCCAGCGTGGCGACGCAGCCGTGCTCAGCGCAGGCATGCCAATCGATCTGCCAGTCGGTCAGTTGCTGGCGGATAAACCGGCCGGTTTCCCGCTCCTGCCAGGTCAATTCAGGGTGCTGGTGCAGCCAGCGGCGCATCTCCCGGGTCTGCTCCACATGCTTCTGCCAGTTCATGGGACATGCCCATGGGGAACGGGAAGCATCCAGTACATCGAAAGGCTACCGGACAGGGTATGGCCGAAAGCCACCGCTTCCCTGCGCAGAAATGGTTCGATGAGGTGGTGCTTAGAGATGGTGGGATACCCGATGCAGAGGACCGCCATGTTCACCGCCGCAGAGGGAAACCATGTCCAGGTGATGTTGTTTGTCAGCGCCCATATCACTCCTCCTGAGACTGGTCAAAACCTATGCATTTATTTGTCGCCATTTCAAGGGTGGGGGGTGCCTGAATCCTGGGGGACATGACGACGGCCACCATGGAACTGCTGCGTGCGGCTGCCGCATCGGGTGACAGAGGGCTGACCTAGTGGATCGTCGCCTGCTGCGTTTCCTCCCATTCTTCCATTGCCTCGTCGCCAGCCATCTCGGGCGAGGCGATGCGCTGCTGGAATTGTTCCAGCGAGGTCGGCGTGGCGGCGATCAGCAGGTCATCGCCCACCTGCAGTATGGTATCGGCGCTTGGCACGATCTCCTTCTCGCCGCGCAGCACGCCCACGATGACCATGTCGGCGCATGCCACCTGGCGCACCTGCAGCCCGGCGGCGGCGGTGCCGGGATTCAGTGTGATGCGGTACAGCTGTTCGTGGCCGCGCCCCAGCGGGATGCCCTCGCCCTCGGCGAGGGCCATCGTCAGATGGCGATTGATCGTACCCCCGTCCAGTTGCATACGGTTCTGGCGTAGAAAGTCGGCGAGGATTTCGGAAAACATCTCCGTGTTGGCCGGGCTCGCCGCCGGGATTGTTTCCTGTGCCTCATAGAGCGTGGGGTATTTGACATTGCGGGTCAGGGCCATCTGCACCAGGTAGCTTACCGCCACGGCCAGCATGGTCGGCATGATCAGATGGTAGCCGCCGGTCATCTCCGCCACCATCACCAGCGAGGCGATGGGCACGCGCGCAGCCCCGGCAAACAACGCGGCCATGCCTACCACGGCCAGTGCCGTGGTGGGGATGCCAGTGATGTGGAAGCTATGCAGCAGGATGGCAAGTGCGGCACCCAGCATGGCCCCCACATACAGACTGGGCGCGAACACACCGCCCGATCCACCGGAGGCCACGGTCAGCGACAAGGTCAGGATCTTGCCCGCCATCAGCAGCAGCAACATCCAGATGGCGAGGCCGCCGCCGCCCTGCAGGGCGATCTGGACGTAGCCGTAGCCGCCGCCGAGCAGCGGCGGCGCCAAGATACCGAGTAATCCCACGCCGAGTCCGCCGATGGCGGGTTTGAGCATGTTGGGGATGGGGAGCTCGTGGAACTTGTCGCGGGTCCAGTAGAATACCGTCGGCAATAGTGCACCGAGGGCTCCGGCCAACACCGCCAGCACCACGAACCAGGCCAGGTCGACCGGGGCGCCGAAACTGACGTCATGCGGCAATACGAATAACGGTGACCAGCCATCGAACAATCCGGTTACCGCATAGGCGACGGCCGATGCGACGAGGGTGAATGTCAGGTAGCGGCCTTCGAAGGCCATCGTCGAATACAGGATCTCGACGGCGAAAATAGCCGTGCCCAGCGGGCTTTTGAAGATGGCCGACAGGCCAGCGGCCATGCCCACCAGCAGCAGCACACGCCTTTCCTCGTCCGGCAGTTTGAGGATGCCGCCGATCAGCGAACCGACACCGGCGGCGATCTGTGCCGTCGGTCCCTCGCGTCCGGCCGAGCCACCCGAACCGATGGTGACCGCGCTGGCGATCGTCTTGATGATAGGCACACGATAGCGGATGCGGCCGGAGGTGCGGTGGTAGCCCTTGACCGCGCCGTCGGTGCCGTGACCCTCGGCCTCCGGTGCCAGGCCGTACACCAGGACACCGGAAATCAGGCCGCCCAGCGTGGTGGCGACCGGGATCAGCCAGTACCAGTGGTCGAAGGTCGGTGCCGAGCCCATCGCATGTGCTTGTCCAACGGTGAAGAATTTATAGCCGCTGATAAAGGTCAGAATATTCTGTTCGGCCAGATCCAACAGCCAGATAAAAAACTGGGCGCCAAGCGCCCCGACAACGCCGAGAATGGCACTGAGGGCAATCAATCGAGTGTTGCGCTGCAGGCGCATGAGCCAATGCATTTCTATCCGCCTATGGCTATCGTTTGCATATCGGGCGCCCATGATACGCTTTTTGCCGGCGTTCGTCAGCAATTAAGGCCAAAACCCCTTTTTCGATGAGCGGATAAAGGGTTGGGCTAATGCTTTATCGCCGTAATTGGCCGTAACATGCCGTATAATAGCGTAAATTCCACAAATGACATAATCGTTTTTCTCGCCTTATTCGCCCCGACAGCCGGAACCTGCGGGAGGGTCGATGGCGAACTTTTTTCACCCTGGGGCAAACGATAAGCCGCTAGCAGCCGCCGGAGATCATGACGCAGGATCAGTCCTGCAGGGTGACGGCGGCGGCAGCGATGCGCTCCACTGCCTCGGCCAGGGTGTCCTGACTCACCGCATAAGAGATGCGCATATGCCCCGGTGCACCGAACTCGCTGCCCGGTACCAGGGCAACCCCGGCATCCTCGAGCAGCCAGGCGCAGGCGGCGATATCGTCGTCGAGGCGCTGGCCTGCAGGGGTACGCTTGCCCAGCCAGCCGGAGATCGACGGGAATACATAGAAGGCGCCGTCCGGCAGCAGGCATGACATGCCCGGAATGGCATTCAGGCGTTCCACCAGCCAGGCGCGGCGTGATTCGTAGGTGCGCACCATCTTTTGCAGCTCGTCGGTCGGCCCGGTCAGGGCGGCCAGTGCCGCTTTCTGGGCGATCGAATTGGGGTTTGATGTGCTCTGGCCCTGCACCTTGGCCATGGCGCCGATCAGGTGGCGGGGGCCGGCGCAGTAACCGATGCGCCAGCCGGTCATGCAATAGGCCTTGGAGACGCCGTTCAGGGTGATCGTGCGCTCCTTCAGGTCTGGATTGACCTGGGCGAATGTGGTGAAGGATCTGCCGTCGAACAGGATCTTCTCGTACATGTCATCGGTGGCGACGGCGAGTTCCGGATGTTGGCGCACGACCTCGCCCAGTGCCGCAAGCTCGTCGGCCGTATAGGCCATGCCCGTCGGGTTGGACGGCGAGTTGATGATCAACAGCCTGGTGTTCGGCGTGATGGCGGCAGCCAGTGCGGCGGAGGTCAGCTTGAAATTGGATTCGGCGGTGGTGTCGACGATGACCGGCTTGCCGTCGGCCAAGAGCACCATGTCCGGGTAGGAAACCCAGTACGGGGCCGGAATGATCACCTCGTCATCCACATCGAGCATGGCCTGCAGCAGGTTGTAAATGCACTGCTTGCCGCCGGCCGACACCAGGATGTCTTCCGGGGCATAGTCCAGATCGTTGTCGCGGCGGAACTTGTCGGCGATGGCCCGACGCAGTTCCGGAATACCCGGCACCGCCGTGTAGCGCGTGAATCCTTGGCGGATGGCCTCGATCGCCGCATCGCAGGCGGCCTTCGGGGTGTCGAAGTCCGGTTCACCCACCGACAGCGAGATGATATCGCGTCCCGCCGCCCTGAGCTCGGCGGCCTTGGCGGTGATGGTCAGCGTGGCCGACGGCTTGATTTTCTGGATGCGGGTGGAAAGCCGGATCATGGCGGCATCCTGCCAGAGTACGCTGGTCGACTCCAAGCGAAATCAAACCCGAAGACTTTAGGTGTTATTCATGTGTTGCAGCTATTATGCTGCGTCGCCTAAGGCGGCCCCCGCGGCAAGGAGCATGCATATTGCAGGATAACATCCGCGAGATTCCGTATAACTACACTTCCTATTCCGACCGGGAGATCGTGCTGCGCTTCCTGGGGGAGGAATGCTGGGATGATTTGAACGTGCTGCGCCATCAGCGGCGCACCGGGCGCAGTGCCCGCATGCTGTTCGAGATCCTCGGCGATCTGTGGGTGGTGTCGCGCAACCCCTTCCTGCGCAATGACCTGCTGCATCACCGTAAGCGCCTGACCACGATGCGCGCCCGTCACCGCGATCGCCTGGAGCGCATCCATTCATCCGCCGCCGACAATCCCCGCGCCCAACGCGTGACCGCCTGCACCGAACGCATGGTCGACCAGTTCTACGCCTGGTTCGAGGCCGAGCCCAGGCGCCGGCGCGAGGCCAAGAAGGCCTTCTCCCGGCATACGCACGCGAACAATGTGCACTTCGATGCCTATACGCTGGTGCACCATGCCACCGATGCCACCGACTGGCGTTCTTTCCTGCCGTTCTGCGTGCTGACACCGGATCGTCCGGAGGAGATCCCGGGCCTGGTGGCGGCGGCGCGGAGCCTGGGGCTGACCATCATCCCACGCGGCGGCGGCACCGGTCTGTGCGGCGGTTCGGTGCCGCTGCAGGACGGTGCGGTGATGATCAATATCGAGAAGTTCGACCGCATCGGTGAGGTCGAGATGCACGACCTCGGCGGCGGACGCGTGGTGCCGGTGATCACGGCCCAGGCGGGGGCGGTGACGGGCAAGGTGATGGAAAAGGCCATGCCGCATATCTTCGCCACCGATCCAACCAGCCTGTGGGCCTGCACCATCGGCGGCAATGTGGCGAGCAACGCCGGCGGCAAGCACGCCGTACTGTGGGGCACCTGTGTGGACAACCTGCTGTCGTGGCGGATGGTGATGCCGGACGGCAACTGGCTGCTGGTCGAGCGTGTCAACCACAACATGGGCATCATGCCGGCCGACGCCATGGTCGAGTTCCGCCTCAGCCGTTTCGCACCCGACGGCAGTGATTTGGGCGAGCCCGAGCTGCTGTCGATCGACGGCGCCACCTTCCGCCGCGCCGGGCTCGGCAAGGACGTGACGCGCAAGGCCCTGGGCGGGCTGCCGGGCGTGCAGAAGGAGGGTACCGACGGCATGATCACCGAGGCCACCTTCGTGCTGCACCGGCCGTTCGCGCGCACGCGCACCGTCTGCTGCGAGTTCTACGGCCAGGAGCTGTCGGCGGCCACCGAATCGATGGTCGGCATCAAGCGCCATGTCGACAATCTGGACGGGGTGTTCCTGGAAGGGCTGGAGCATTTCGACGAGAAATATGTCAAGGCGATCAACTATGTGCCCAAGTCCACCCGGCGGGAGCGCCCGCGCGTGGTGCTGCTGATCGACGTATCGGGTGACGACGAAAAGGCGGTGGCGGGGGCCTGTGCCGAGATCTGCCGCATCGCATCAAACGGCAACGGCGAGGGCTTCGTGGCTTTGGGGGAGGCGGATCGCCGCCGCTTCTGGGCCGACCGCGGACGCATGGCGGCGATCGCCAGGCATACCCGCGCCTTCAAGCTGAATGAGGACGTGGTGATCCCGCTGCCGCGCCTGGCCGAATACAACGATTACGTCGAGCATCTGAACATCGATTTGTCGATTGCCAACAAGCTGGAGATGCTCGATACGCTGGATGCCTTTTTCCACGACGCGATGACGCGCCTCGGCTCGGACGACGCGCTGGCGCTGGCGGATCTGGGGGTGGAGGACGACGGCTATCTGGCGGCCAAGCTCACGGCCTGCCTGCAGATCATCGGCGAGGCGCGTGAACGCTGGCAGGGCATTGCCAAGGGCATGGACCATGCGGCCGGCGAATTGGCCGAACTACTCGGCGGCATCGCGTTCGACGAGAAGGAGCCGCTGTTCCGCGTCATCCAGCGCGGGGCGCTGCGCATCTCCTACCGCAAGGAGGTGGAGCAGTTGCTGCTGCAGCAACTGCAGGGCCACGATCCGCTGGTTCAGCGGGTGCGCCGGATCCACAAACGGGTGCTTTCCAGCCGCATCGTCATCGCCACGCACATGCACGCCGGCGACGGCAATGTGCATACGAACATCCCCGTCAACTCCAACGATTACACGATGATGCAGCGGGCGCACCATGTGGTGGAGAAGATCATGGCCAAGGCCGACGAGCTCGGTGGCGTGATCTCCGGCGAGCACGGCATTGGCATCACCAAGCTGTCGTACATGCGCCCGGATTACCTCGATGAAATGGCCGCCTATCTGGCCAAAACCGACCCGGAGGACCTGTTCAACCGCGGCAAGCTGCAGCCGGGCACCGACCTGACCTTCACCTACACCCCCAGCTTCAACCTGCTGGAGCACGAGGCGGTGATCATGGAGGCGGCCGACCTGACGGAACTGTCCGAGGCGATCTCGCCATGCCTGCGCTGCGGTAAGTGCAAGCCGGTGTGCAATACGCACTTCCCGCGCTCGAACATGCTGTATTCGCCGCGCAACAAGATCCAGGCGGCCGGCTCCATCATCGAGTCCTTCCTGTACGAATCGCAGACCCGTGCCGGTATCTCCTTCGAGCAATTCGCCGGTCTGCAGGACGTGGCGGACCACTGCACCATCTGCCACAAGTGCGAATCCCCGTGCCCGGTCAACATCGATTTCGGCGAGGTGACCGAACGCATGCGTGCGTTATTGAAGGACAAGGGGCAGGCACGTCCGAATTTCGGCTCGAAATTGTCGCTGGCCTTCCTGGTGATGCAGAATCCGGACGCCGTGCGCCTGATGCGCGAGGTAGTGATCCGCTGGGGCTATGCCGGGCAGCGCATGGTGCACCGCCTGGCGAGATGGACGGGGCTGATCCGGCCGGTGCCGGCGGCGATGCGCAACCTCGACGGGGTGCAGGCGCAGGTGATCAATTTCATCGAACGGCCGCTGCCGTCCATTCCGTTCAGGACGGCGCGCCAGCAGCTCGGCATCGAATCACGCGACAAGAACGCGATCCCGGTGCTGCGCGATCCCAAGCATGCCAACGGGCGGGCCGTATTCTATTTCCCGGGCTGTGGTTCGGAGCGCCTGTTCTCGCAGGTCGGGCTCGCGACCCAGGCGATGCTGTTCGAGCTTGGCTTGAACGTGGTGCTGCCGCCGTCCTATCTGTGCTGCGGCTATCCGTCCACGGCCAGTGGCGATCATGTGCGCGGCGACAAGATCACCTATGACAACCGGGTGCTGTTTCACCGCATCAAGAACGCGCTGTCCTACCTCGATTTCGAGGCAGTGGTGGTTTCCTGCGGCACCTGTTTCGATCAGTTGACGCAATACCAGTTGCAGCAGGTGTTCCCGGACGCACCGCTGATCGATATCCATGAGTACCTGATGGCCCAGGGGGTCAAGGCCGAGGGGGTCACCGGCGTGCAGTACATGTACCACGAGCCCTGCCATACGCCGCTGAAGCGCCACGGTTCGGATGCGGCGATCCAGGCTCTGTTGGGCCAGCAGGCCGTGGCTTCCGACCAGTGCTGCGGAGAGGCGGGGACGATGGCCGTGGCTACGCCGGCCATCGCCGGCAAGATCCGCGCCCGCAAGGAGGAGGAGATCGCCAAGG
>CAYRBJ010000034.1:0-13718 GCA_964422615.1 uncultured Zetaproteobacteria bacterium
TGAACCAGGACCAGGCCATGCAGGGCACGTCCAAGATCCCATTGTCGCAGAGCAGCGACAAGCATATCAACACGATCTTCTACAACCTGAATGTGCAGTACCAGATCAACCGCTCCTGGGGGATCATGACGATGATCCCGTACTGGCAGCGTAAGTTCACGACCGACGAAAATTTCGGAGCCACGCCGGCTCAGATCAACAACTACAGCACCGATTCGTTGTCCGATATGCGCATCGAGGGCATCTACAGCGGCTTCTCCGACGACATGTCGACTGGGCTGATCTTCGGGCTGAAGCTGCCCACCGGCAAGTACACCGTCCCCGGCTTCGACCGCGACACCCAGCCGGGTTCCGGCAGCACCGACGTGCTGCTGGGCGGCTATGCCTGGGGGGATCTGGCGCCGAACTGGAGTTGGTTCGCCCAGGGACTCTATCGCAACGCCATCGATACGCGCGATGGCTACCGTCCGGGCAACAGCGTGCACCTGGTGGGCGCAGTCCACTATGATGGTTTCCGCTTCAAGTACCATGTCGCACCGATGCTGCAACTCAACGTCAACGACAGGCTGTCCGATTCGGGTGTCAACAGCGACCCGGCGAACACCGGTCTGCGTTCGGTGTTCATCACCCCCGGCCTGCTGTTCAACCTCGGCCGGCACTGGCTGGCCAATGTCGAGGTGTATATCCCCGTCTACTACCATGTCACCGGAATCCAGCTGGTGCCGAAGCAAGACTTCAGTTTCGGCATCACCTACAATATGTGAGGCAAAAGACGCGGGGGGTCGTATGAGGTTCGGGTTATGGCTGACCATCGCATGCATGGGTCTGGCACTGGCTCCTGCTCCGGCCCATGCCTGGACCCTGCACGACACGGCCGGCAAGACGCTGAACCTGAGCGATTTTCACGGGCGCTGGGTGCTGGTGAACTTCTGGGCAACGTGGTGCCATCCGTGCCGCCAGGAGATTCCGCAGCTGATCCGCCTGCAGCACGACGCACCCGGCGGGCTTACCGTCATCGGTATCGCCGTCAGCTATCGTAGTCCCCAGGCTGTCGCCGATTTCGTACACCGGCATGGCATGGACTATCCGATCGTGCTCGGCAGTGCCGACATGGCCGCCGAGTTCGGCGGCTTCATGGGCCTGCCGGCCAGTTTCCTGTACGGTCCGGATGGCAAGCTCGTACACCGCTTCGAGGGTCCGCAGACCGAGGCCTCGGTCGAGAAGGTGATGGGGATGCCCGCGCATTGAGCGGCT
Organism: uncultured Zetaproteobacteria bacterium; assembly: GCA_964422615.1. Lineage (GTDB taxonomy): Bacteria > Pseudomonadota > Zetaproteobacteria > Mariprofundales > Mariprofundaceae > DATLWN01. The sequence goes on from CAYRBJ010000034.1 coordinate 1,255, forward strand.
ACTTCACGCCCGAAACCTTCCGTTTTCTGGCTGCACTTGCCGCCAACAACCGCCGCGACTGGTTCGAGCAGAACAGGCAGCGATATGAGGATGCCGTGCGTATGCCGGCGCTGGATTTCATCGCGGCCATGGCGCCGAGGCTGGCGGCCATCTCCCCGCATTTCACCGCCATACCCAGAAAGCAGGGCGGCTCGTTGATGCGCGTGTTCCGGGACACGCGCTTCTCGCGTGACAAGACCCCGTATAAGACCAACATCGGTATCCACTTCCGGCATCGGGCCGGCCGGGATGTGCACGCACCGGGCTTTTATGTGCATATCGCCCCCGAGGAGGTGTTCCTGGCCGTCGGCATCTGGCATCCGGATGCGCCGGCACTGGCACGCATCCGTACCGAGATCGGCCGCTACCCGCAGCGCTGGCTGGCGGCACGGGATGACGCGGCATTCGGGCGCAGCTTCGAATTGAGCGGCGACAGCCTCGTGCGGGTGCCGCGGGGATTCGATGCCTCCCATGCCATGGCCGATGATCTGCGGCGCAAAGACTTCATCGGCATCTGTCCGATGCTGCCCGAATCGGTCACCGAGGCCGATTTCGCGGATTTCACGGCCGCGCGCTTTGCCGACGGGGCATCGCTGATGCGATTCCTGTGCAAGGCACTGGGCCAGGCATACTGATGCCGGGGTACCGGCGGCCCTAGGCTGCCCTGCGTATTCGCCGTCCACCCGGACGCGTCGGCTTGTCTTGCGGCGTCAATCCCTCGAGATGACGGTGAATCTCCGCCGCCGCGCGCCACATTGGTATGGAAACCCCAGTCCGGGCGTTGGCGCCAGTAGGCGGCCACGGCATGCCGGCCGATGACGACGACGCGCAGATCGCGCTCGATGGGGAGCAGTGTCTGTGCGTACGGGATGGCGTTGGCCTCGGCATAGCGCCGCCAGTCGGTGGCGTTGGAGATCAGGTGTACCCCGCGTCCCATGGAATGGCGGATCTCCTTGGCCACGAACGGACCCGCTGCCCCTGGCATCGTTTGCCTCTATGCGCGTGCAGGGCACATGTTCGGGGCAGACGGCCCAGAATGCGCGCGTCATCTGCACCTTGTCGGCGCCCAGATGGTAGCTGGCCGGACTGGGAAAGATGCGCTGCCGGAAGGCATGGAGCAGGGCGTTCACCTGCCAGGTCTCCGGGAACAGCAGCCAGTCCGCCTGCTCGATGAGCGCCTTTTGCGCATACATCTCGGCGGGTTTGATGTAGTGCACACCCGGGATGCCGGGGCTTCGGAACAGGTTGAACGAACCCAGCCGCATGTCGCAACCACCGCTTCACCCGCGTTGAAAAAGCGGGGCATCCTCCGTCGGCGTCGCCCGGCACGCAAGGGGTGGTACGCTGGCCTTGCCCACAGCGGTGATATATTCTCATCAAAAATAAAGGATACGATCCGATGGAGCAGGGAAAAGGCACAGAACGGCGGGCAAGCCAACGCTTCGCCATGGACTTCAAGATCAGTATCTATGATCACGAGAATGGCCGGCGTTTTCTCGAGGATTCGGTTCTGCATGACGTATCCGGGGTCGGGATCAGTTTCCTGAGCCGTTCGCCGCAGCTGTACCAAACCGGCCAGCGGCTACACATCTGCATCGTGCTGCCCGGCACCGATACGCTGGAGGCACGGCTGGAGGGCGATGCCACCGTGGTGCGGTTGGATGCATACGCGGAGTCCACGGCATCCGTCGGACTGCTCATGGACAATCCATTGGATTTTATTTCCGGCATGCACCAAGTGCCGCGTGAGCCGGGGCAGGGCGTATGAGCAAAATCGGCATGCGCCCCAGCTTCCTGTGGATCATCAATCTGACCTACATCCTGCTGGGCGTGCTCCCCTTTGGGCTTGTCGTATATCTCCTCGCTGGTATCGATGTTCCGGTGACCCAGGGGGAGCTGCTGGCATCCGCGGTCCTTTTCCTGGCTCCCCTGATCGGTTTCGTGCTGTTGCGCCGCAACGGAAAAAAACTTGCCAGGCTCGGGTTCGAGGTGAACAAGGCCGTGATGTCGAAAGCGCCGGCCCACATCAAAATCCGGGGAGGCAAGCCGAAGGAGGTGGCGGAGCTGGAACAGTCGTTCAATACCCTGTTCGATGAGACCGAGGGCCTGCGCCGGAATTTCAGCGAAATGACCACGAGAATGATGCTTTACACCAAGGATATCGAAAGCTACCAGGAGCGTTTGCAGGAAGAGGCGGTATTGCGTGCGCGCATGAACCGCTATGTACCGCAGAACGTCGTGGACCAGCTGCTGAAGGTCGATGGCGATCTGCCGATGCAGCACTATTCGCAGGAAGTGACGGTGCTGTTCGCGGATATCCGTTCCTTCACGACCCTGTCCGAGAACATGGCTCCCGAGGACGTGATCTCCATGCTCAACGAGTATTTCGATGACATGGTCGAGGTGATTTTCCGCCACCAGGGCATCCTGGACAAATTCGTCGGCGACGAGCTGATGGCCGTGTTCGGTCTGCTCGGCGATGCCGAACAGGGTCCGGAGCATGCCATCAGGGCGGCCATGGGCATGCAGGAGCGCCTGCGCATGCTGATGGCCGAACACCGGCTTCAGGGGAAGCCGGTGTTCGGCGTCGGCATCGGTATCAATACCGGACCGGTGGTGGTCGGCAATGTCGGGTCGAAAAACCGCATGGACTACACCGTTATCGGGGATACGGTGAACGTGGCGGCGCGCCTGGAGCAGATGGCCGAGGGCGGCATAATCCTTGTCGGCGAGACGACACGCCAGAAACTTCCGCCGGGCATGCGTGCGGTGGAAAAGGGTGAGATCAAGGTGCGCAACCGGGCCGATCCGGTCAAGTGCTATGCGGTAATCGATCGGTGAGTCCAGCAGGGAAATGACGAAGAACAAGGCGAAACAACCGCGAACCGGCGGGCCAGAGCCACACAGCGAGGCGCTGGCGTCGCCGGATGCCTCCGCGGCGCGATACCGGGCGCTGATGGAGCATGCCAATGATGCCATCATCATGGGTGACGTGGAGCGTCGGGTGATCATCGATGTCAACCGCCGGGCCTGCGAGATGTTGGGGAAAAGTCGCGAGGAACTGATCGGCATGCCTGTGATGGACATGCATCCGCCGGAGCTGCATCAGCGCTACAGCGAGTTATTCGGCGAGCATGTGGCGGCGGGCGGCAGTGCTTCCGTCGAACTGGTGCTGCGCCATCGTGACGGCAGCGATATCCCGGTATCGGTCAGCATGGCCGTCGTCGAGGTTGGGGGCCATCGCCTCATCCAGGGCATTTTCCGCGATATCCGCGAGCTCAAGCAGGCCGATGCCCGCCTCCGTCAGGAAGCGGCATTCCGGGAGTCGTTGATCGAGTCGGCGGCCGAGGGCATAGGCCTATGGCAGCGGATCGAGGCATATCCCTTCGTCCGTTTTACCGTCTGGAACCAGCGTATGCAGGAGATCACCGGCTACAGCATGCAGCAGATCAATGAGCTGGGCTGGTACCAGACCCTGTATCGTTCCCCCGAGGCCCAGGCTTCCGCCCAAGAACGCATGGCGATGGTCGAGGCGGGCGGCAAGGTGCGGGGCCTCGAAACCAGAATCATCACGCAATCCGGAGATGAGCGCATGTTACGCATCTCCTCGGCCCCCGTCACGGTGGAGGGCGGACAGACGCTGGTGTTGGCGGTCATGGAGGATATCACCGAACAGCGAGAGCTTGAGGCCAATATGCGGCAGATGCAGAAGATCGAGGCGCTGGGCACGCTGGTCGGCGGTATTGCGCACGATTTCAACAATATCCTGACCGGCATGCTCGGCAATATTTTTCTGGCGCAGACCGACGCCGAGCTTCCCCCCGAGGTGGCGGAAAACCTGGCCGTAGCCGAGGAGCTTGGGTACAGGGCCGCCGATCTGATCTCGCAGCTGATGACCTTCGCCCGCAAGGGGCGGGTGCATATGCATAACGTGGAGCTGGGCGACTGCCTGCGCCGGGCCTTTGACAAGAGGCTGTTGATGGTGCCGGAAAGCATCCGTCTGATCCGGGAGTTCGGCGATGGGCCGTTGCCGGTTTTCGCGGATGTCGCCCAGATCGAGCAGGTGCTGATGAACCTGCTGAACAATGCCCGCGATTCCCTGGATGGCTGTCGGGATCCGGCGATCACCGTACGCCTGGAGCGGTTTGTGCCGGATGCACGCTTTCGGCGGGCACATCCGGGGAATACCGCACGTGCCTATGCCCGGATATCGGTGGAGGACAACGGGCAGGGCATCGCGCCGCAGCATCTTGAACGCATCTTCGAACCGTTCTTTACCACCAAGGATGTCGGCAGCGGTACCGGTCTGGGGCTGGCGATGAGTTACAGCATCGTACAGCGTCACGGTGGCTTGATCGAGGTGGACAGCGCCGAGGGGGAAGGTGCCGCCTTCCGCATCTACCTGCCGCTGAGCGAGAGCGAACAAGCGCCGATGGTTGTGGGTGGCACATCGCCGGTATCGGGACATGGCGAACTGATCCTGCTGGCTGACGACGAGCCGGATGTGCTGCATTCGGTGGCCGAAGTGATCGAACGCCTGGGCTACCGGGTGCTGGCCGCCAGCGATGGTGAACAGGCCCTGACGTTGTTCCGCTCGCACCGGGATGACGTCGCGATGGCCATTCTCGATGTGGTGATGCCGGGGGTCAGCGGCACGGAGACGGCGCAGCGCATGCGCGAGGAGCGTCCGGGGCTGCCGATCATCTTTGCCACCGGCTACACCATCGGCGGCGATTTGATGCATGCGGTCAACGAACGGTTCCATGTGCTGGCCAAGCCGTTCCGCATCGATGAACTGGGACGGGAAATCCGCGGCTTACTGGACGCCGGCGCCGCCTGAACCGCTCAGGCCATGGCCTCCAGCAGGCATTTGACTGCGGCGAAATCCTGGTCGGCGAGCTGTGAACCGGCCTCGTTGCCATACAGGCCGGCCACGATCTGGCCGAGCGGCATGGGGGCGCCCGCGTTCTTCGCCGTTTCCATGATAAAGCCCATGTCCTTGGCCATGTGCCGATACGGGAACTGGGGCGGGAACGCGTGATCGACGAACATCTGACGCTTGAGCCGGAACAGGCCGCAGGCCAGCGGTCCGGCCAGCATGGTGTCGAGCATGATGGCGGTATCCAGGCCGCAGCGCTCGCCGAGAGTCAGCGCTTCGGCCAGGCCCGTGATCATGGTGGCGAGCAGCAGGTTGACCGCCATCTTCATCGCCGAGCCGGCGCCCATACCCCCGCAGCGGATCACGCTGTCGCCCATGGCCAGCAGCAGCGGTTCGGCAGCTGCGATCTCCACCTCGTCCCCTCCCGCCAAAATCACCAGCGTGCCTTCCTCGGCCGGCTTTTTCGACCCCGATACCGGGGCGTCGACGAGGTGTGCATCGTGCGTCGCCAGCATGGCTTCCAGCCTGGTCGTATAGGCAGGCGGTACGGTACTCATATTGATGATGCGCTTGCCTGCGAGCGGCACGGCGAGCAGTCCTTCGGGTCCGTGCAGCACCGCATCGATGGCTGCAGGGCCCGTGAGCATCAGGATGATGGTGTCCGCATTGGTTGCAAGCTCCGCAGGGCTTGCGGCCAACCGGGCACCGGCCTGCACCAGCGGCTCCGCCTTGTCCGCGGTGCGGTTGTAGACGATCAACTCATGCCCGGCCCTAAGCAGGTTGGCGGCCATCGGTGCACCCATGATACCCAGTCCGATGAAACCGGTCGTGTTACCCATATGCGTCTCCCGTCGCGGTTCTTTCGCGCAGCCTGCAGCGGCGCGCCGTCGCTGTCGACCGCCGGCCATGCCCGGCGTTTTTGCTATGCTCGATGGTATGCATGCGATGGGCGGCGAATTCATGTTGACCAGCGGCGAGGTGGCCGAGGGCGCCACGGTACCGGAGGAGCAGGTCTATGCCGGCGGTGACTGCCATGGCGGAAACGTGTCTCCGTCCCTGGCCTGGCGGCATGCACCGTCCGGTACCCAGGGCTATGCCGTGAGTATGCACGATCCGGACGCGCCGCGGCCCGGCGGCTGGTGGCATTGGCTGGTCTTCAACATCCCCGCCACGGTGACGTCCCTGCCGAAGGACGCCGGTCGGCCGGGGCATAGCCCGGGCGACGCTGTGCAGGGTCTGAACAGTTTCGGGTCAGCGGGTTACGGCGGCCCATGCCCGCCGGCGGGGCACGGGGTGCACCGTTATGTGTTTACGGTCTATGCCCTGGATACGGCGCAGTTGCCGCTGACGTCGCATGCCGAACCCGGTTTTGCGGATGCACTGATCCGTCGCCATGCCCTGGGTCAGGCGCGGTTGACGGCCGTCTATCAGCGCTGAACACCATGTTGGTGTTCGGCCGGGTCAGGCATTCGCGGACTGTTTTGCGAGTTCGGCATGTACCTTGTCCATGTCCAGCGCCTTGGCCTGCTTCACCACATCCTCCAGCGCCGGTTTCGGCAGGGCGCCCGCCTGCGAGAAGACGATGACCTTGTCGCGGATGATCATCAGGGTCGGGATCGAGCGGATGTTGAACTGGGCGGCGAGCTCCTGTTCTTCCTCGGTGTTGACCTTGGCGAACAGCACGTCCCCGTGCTGCTCGGATACCGACTCGAAGGTCGGGCCGAATGCCTTGCACGGTCCGCACCACGGAGCCCAGAAATCGATCACGGCGATGTCGTTGTCGAACACCTGGCTCTCGAAATTGTCCTTGGTCAATCGTACGGTCGCCATGGCGGCCTCCTTCGGTGTTGTTGTCCGTCCGTTGTATCGGCGGGCAACTCATTATATTATCAAATTCTAATTTATCAAGCCGGTCCGCGCTAGGCAGCCTGCCGGCGAATGCGTTATGCTGGCGGGAACCCAAGGAGGCTGGCGTGATGGCCGACGAATGGATTGACCTGCAATCGCTGAGTGACGAGCCGCCGGAGCCACCGGAGGCCGTGGGCGGTCCATCGTCTGTGTCGGGCAAGGCAGCCGAGGCGGCGGCCAAGATGGCGCCGAAACTGGAACTCGAGGGCGGCGAGGGTTTGCTGAACCTCGGAAACACCAGCGCCGTGTCGGGCAATGCGGTGGTCGGCTATCTGCGCGTGCAGTTCGTCGATGTCTACAAGCAGCTCGAGAAGATCACCGAGGCCAGCAGCCTGGAGGAACGGACAGAGATCTCGACCAAGATCCGCGCCTGGATCAACGCCCTGAACACCTCGGGCCTGATCCCGCTGGATTTCAGGGTCAAGACCCTGCGCATGCTCGAGCAGTACCTGGACGCGCTGACCGGGGAGATGCGCGGGGTGATCCTGCGTGCCTACAAGGTCGGCGTGCAGCAGACCTACGACCAGATGCGCCATGCCACCGAGAAGGACAAGGAGGTCGATGCCGATACGGTCGACAATTTCGCCGAGATCTGCTGCGTGGCCCTGGAGCTGCTCGTCGCATACATGCTCGAAGAGGCGCGCCACTACCGCGCCCCGTCGCCGCTGGAGGTGCGTCAGGGCCTCGAGATCATCTGGATGGGGCTGTCGATCATCCAGGGGTGGGCCGTGGATCGTCGCAACCGCGCCCGCATCATGCGTGCGTCGATCCAATTCGAGTTGCTGCGCAAGGTCGATTTCCATTCGCTGTCGAAGCGGGATATCAATCGCCTGCCGGGCCTGCTGAACCAACTGGTCGAGACGGATGACATCGACATCCGGGCCGTGCGGGTGGTGTCGAACTACAAGACCGTGAAGAACAACAGCTACCTGGTGTCACAGCTGATGAAGTCCCATCAAAGGCCCGTCATCTACCGCACCACGCTGCCGTCCAGCCACGATGCGATTATCACGGATTTCACCGCTGTACTGAATCTGGCCCGCCAGCGCATCGAAGATATCGAGGCCAAGCTATCGGGTGGCGGCGAGGCCGGGCTGGTGCTTGAAACGGAGTACGAACAGACCAAGTTCCTGGCGCGTGTCCTGGATGCCTTCATGGAGACCAAGGCGCGCGACAAGCGTGAGTCTTTGAGCGGCGAGTCGGTGCTGGTGTATCCGGGCATCGTACTGGATTTCAGCGTCCGCTTTGTGGCCTGCGCCGCCCTCGATGGCAATGAGGAAGGCATGAGGATCGACATCAGCGATCTGCCCGAGGACAGCCTGACCGTCGGCAGCATCGTCACCCTGCGCCGCCAGAAGCAGCAGGACGGGCATGCGGTGGTGCGCTGGCTGCGTTGCCGCACCGGCCGCGGTTCCCAGGCCGGCCTGCAGTTTGCTCCCCGTACCGACTATACGGCACTGGTCATCGTGCATTCACAGGCCGGCGGCAGGAGTACGCGCGGCGAGCCGGGCTTCGTGATCCACAAGGGCAAGCAACCGCTCGAGATCTGGGTACAGAGCGATCGCGATTTCCCGTCCCGGGTCTATGCCGCCGTCAATCCGGTGACCAGCTATCCCCCGGCCTATACCGTCATCATGGATCGTCAACCCGACGACAGCGACAGCTACCGCCGTTTCCGGGTGGTGCATAAGGATCCGCCCGGTCTGCCTCGGGTCAGGGGGTGAAATGGAAGTGATGCCCGTGCGGGCCGATCATGTCCGCATAGCGTGGCGTCGCCCGCAGTAGGCGCCAGCCCCGCGGGGAACGCTGCCCCGGATGCAGGGTGATCAACCGTCCGTCCTCGATGATCGAGGCCATGCCGTCGCTCATCGCCACCACCTGCATGATGCTTTTGCGGCGGCGGTGATGGTGGGACCTGGCATGGTGCCTGGGCCTGGCATGGTGCCTGGCCACACGTCGTTTCCCCGCCACCGGCACCGTCGTCGGCTTTGCCATGGTAAGCGGTGCCGGTCTATAGCGCACCACGGGGGGTGCTACGGTCGCGGCGGGGGGTGAACGCAGGGTGGGGGTGAACGCAAGAATGCAGGCGGCCGCCGCCGCCAGCGCATGGCCGGCCGGTTTGCGCCAGATGCTGCCATAGCGCAGTTGCCGCCAGCGCGCATGGCGCCTGTGCTCGGCCGGGGAGGTGATCATGGCCTGGCGCAGGGTTTCGAGGCTGTGCTGGACATCGAAGGACACGGCCTGCTCCTCCAGGGAGAAGATATGCCTCGTCAGTTCCGCCGGCAGCAGCACCTCGTCCGGCTTGTCATCGGGCAGGCGGGCGCGGGCGAACACCACCAGGCTGCGTACCGGCACATCGCCGGCCAGCCGGCGCAGGGCCGCGACATGGCGGCTGTTGTCCAGGGTCGGGTTGGCAAAGCGACGCTGCCGGCCTCCGGCCAGCGACTGCGTCCATACCACATCGTTGGCCTGGCCGGTGATGCGTCCGCCCTGGCTGGCGGTTTCAATGACGAGATAGCCCGCCGGGCCGCAGATCAGGTGGTCGATACGGGTGGTGCCGCCATCCCCGTCGGGGATCAGCACATCGTGCAGCAGCGTGTAGTCGCCCTTCGGCAGCACGGACAGGGCCATGCCGACGCGGAACTCGCTGAGCCAGGCGGTCAGATACGGCCAGTACAGCTTAAGGGCGACCAGCGCCAGCACCAGCATGGCCGTCGGGGGAAGCAGGGCCTCAACCATGGGCCATCATAGAGGCGGTGCCCGTGCCAGTTCAATGCGCGATCCCGACGCCACCAGCCGGGAGCCGGATGCTAGCGGGTCTTCGGATCCCGGCGCAGGACGCCACGGGCGAAGAATATCTCCGAGGAACCGAGACTACGCAACTTGAAGCGGCCGCGGGCGAAAGCCGCGGCCGGGATGACGAAGGCGTTGTCCACCGGCCCGTTCACCGCCGAATTGACCATGATATCGCCGTTGGCATGCACATATACCGGCCAGGTCAACACGAGGATGAGATTGCCGTACTGCAGATCCTTCTGGTAGATCTTGGCCTCGAGTGCATGCACGCCGGTGCGCGCGAACACCATGACGTAGTGGCGGGTCGGATCCCCGTCGGTTTCGGTGAGGGTCAGCTGCCAGTGTCGGCCCTCCATGGCGGCGACGACGCGCTCGGTCGCGGCGATCTGTTTGCGGGCGTAGGCAAGCTTCGTCCTGGCCTCGGCCATCGCCGCCCGGCGGGCGTGCGTATAGGGGAGCAGGGCCTGCTTCACATCGGCGAGGATCCGGGCATCCGGTTTCGCATACTCGGCATCGTTCAAGACGCCGAGCGCCGTAAATTTGGCCGCCCTGCTGTAGGTATGCATCGCTGCCCGGCGGATTTCGGCATCGCTGCGTTGCAGGTTTTTCGTCTTGGTGACGAAGAAGGGATCCAGCCCCAGCGGCGCCATGGCCTGCCGGTAGGTCTTCAGCATGGCGGAGCAAGTGCCGGCCGCCCTGAGCTGCAGCTGCAGCCAGGCATCCGGCATGGCCGTGCTGAACGGCAGTTCGTAGTTGCGGTTGGACAACCGCACCAGCATGGCTGCGCCGAAGCCTGGCAGAACACGGTGGCCGGTGATGGGGTGGTGGGCGGTGGCCTTGGCATAGGCATGGATGGCGGACGCCTCGGCAACGGCGTAGCGATTGTAGGCATCCATGGCCTGCGCGAAGTCGTGGGCGGTGTAGTCGGTAAGCCGCTTGGCATACATCACCTTTTGCAGCGCTGCGATCGGCTGCAGCAGGCCGATGAAGGCGCGCCAGGCGCTCAGCCCGCCCTTGTCCGCCAGTGACGCCAGTGCCGTGAAGTCGTCGCCGGCCGTCGGCATGTAGCCGCCCCGCAGGATGGCGATGATGCGCGGGGAGGCGAAGAAACGCTTGCGTGCATCGGCCATGGCCAGTCCGGGCTTGGCGGCATGGACCTCGGCCTTCGGAAAGGTGTGTGCCTGGCCGGGGGTGATACCATTGATGCCGCCATCGTGGCAGGCATCGATGGCCAGCGTCGTCGTGGTATGCGTGCTGGCGCTGACCGGGCCCTCGCAATAGCCGCGCGCCACCTCGACCCCGTCGTTCAGCACCACGGCCCGCTCGGCCGCGGCGGCAGTCGGGCACAGGGCCAGGGCCAGGGCCAGGCAAGCGAATTGTGGCTTCATGCTTGTAGGTACGGGACCAGCCGGGCGGGTCTGGTCGTTTCAGGCCACCCGGCCCGGGCGTTCGGCCTCAGTGACGGTATCGGCAAGATACGATTTCAGGGTGGTCCGGAGCTGTTGCAGCAGCGTCACGAAGCTGAGCATGCGCATGCTGGGGTAGGTGATGGAGGTCTCCGGAGAGAAAAAGGCTTCGGCCTGCTTCAGCAGCGATTTGCACAGGGTGTTGGTCATCGCCAGATCGTCCTCGTCGCTGCCCTCGAGTTGCCCGGCCATGTGCACGAGCTGGTCGATCAGATCGTCGATGTAGCGGCTGTCCTTGCCCGGCAGGCCGAAGATGGCGAGATCCTCCGGCCTGTTTTCGAGGCTCTGCCATGCCGCCTTCAATGCCCGCAACCGTTGCGAGATCTCGTTCATCGCACCCCTTCTTGCCCCATGCCGGCGGAAAAGCTCATCCATAAGCGATTATACTTAACTCACTGCCGATTGTTCCAAAGCCCACGAAGATTGCAAGTGATTTGGAGCACGTATACGCGGACATATCCGAGCCGGCGACGTGGCGCAAGCCGGTGCTGACGGTCTAAGTTACCGATAGGGAAACTTTTCGCCCGAGGAGGCACGCATGCTGACCATCGATTTGGAAACCATCTGCTTTATCATTATCAAGGCGCGCGAGTTTCAGGCCAAGGAGGATGTGGTGATTCCCGAGCCATTGCCCGACAGTCCGTCGGAGAACTGGGCGCGGCAGGTGCTGGCCGACCATGCCGGCGATCCGACGCTGCAGGAGGCGAGCGCGGCCATCAATGCCCTGAACGACGATGAGCTGTCCGAACTGGTGGCCCTGATGTGGCTGGGCCGCGGTGACTATACGCTGGACGAGTGGGACACGGCCGTGGCCGACGCGGCGGCCGAGCGCAGCGACCATACGCCGCTGTATCTGCTGACCCATCCCGAGGTCGCCTTCTACCTGGAGGAGGGACTGGCCTTGCACGGCCTTGCCTGTGAATAGCCCGATGCCATCACCGGCATGCCGGGCGGATGGATCGTCCTAGGAATCGGACAGGTCGGCGCGCGTCAGCGTGGACATCAGCTCGCGGTAAGCAGGGCGCCGGCCCAGCCACAGGCGCGTGAAGAAGAAGGAGATCGGCCCGATCCGGAACAGCACCACCACCCACATCACCCACGTGATGGCCTCCACCCAGGACAGGCCGATCATGCCCTCGGTGACGAGCCTCGGATAGGTGAAAAAGTAGAAGAGCAGGATGAAGATGACGATGAGGGCGATGGCGATGCCAATGTTCTCCTGCGTCTTCTTGATGCGCTTGATGATCTCGGCCCGTTCCTGATCCGCCATTGCAAGCTCCTGCCTGTGATTGATGGCGGCTGATATTATCCGTTTGCCGGCCTCTGACCAAGCGTGATGATTGCGTTGTACGGCCTAGTCGCGGTCTCCGCGCATG
>CAYRBJ010000034.1:13818-19833 GCA_964422615.1 uncultured Zetaproteobacteria bacterium
CCGCGCATGCCGCGACGGTCTCCGCGCATGCCGCGACGGTCGCCGCGCATGCCGGGTCCGCCGTTCGGGTTCTGCATGCCTTGCTGCATGCCCGGGCCGCCCCCCATGCCGCCTGACATATCGCCATTGCCATCGGCCGCCATCGCCTGGCCGCCGATCAGAAATGCGGCCAGGGCCGATATCAGCAGATATTTGTTCATGGCCATCCTCCCCTGTCGCGCCGGTGGGCGCGTGCTGACCATTCTAGCATGGCCGGCTGGCAGCTGCCCGATGGTCCGCCCGGGCCGCCATGCGCTGGACGGCTGACCGGACGGGGCGTCAGCCGAAGGCGAGCAGGTAATCGTGCGGGATGGCCAGGCCATCCGGGCCGTGGAACTCGCGTGCGAAGGCGGCCACCTCGTCGCGCACCTCGCGCCTACCCCCTTCCGGCAGGGCGTCGAACTGCTGCTTTAGAATGTCCGAGGCCTCGACCAAGTCCCAGTAGGTGTCGAACGATTCGAAGCGGTAGTGGAAGGTGCGGCGCTCCACCGTGAAGGTGTCGAAGCCGGCCTGCGTCAGCATCGTATCCAGCAGCCCGGGCTGGCCCAATGAGGAGATCTTGTCCGAGGCCGGATACTGCTCCTCGGGGATGCGCCCGGCGAAGGCGCGGTGCGCCCAGTGCATCGTGGTCATCGTCTCCGGCGTGCTCCACACCGCCAGCGCGAACCTGCCGCCGGGTTTGAGCACCCGTCGCATCTCACAAAGCCCCGCCTCGGAATCCTCGAACAGCATGACGCCGAAGCGGCAGCAAAGCGCATCGAAGGAAGCGTCGGCAAAGCGCATGTGTTCGGCCGGCATGGCCTCGAAGGCGATATTCGCCAGCCTCGCCTCGTGCGCCTTGCGGCTCGCCACCTCGATCATCGGAGGGGCGGCGTCGATGGCGGTGAAGTAGGCATGGGGGTTGCGGCCGGCCAGCGTCAGCGCCGGCTCGCCTGTGCCGCAGGCCACGTCGAGCACCCTATCGCCGGGTGCGACCGGCAATACCTCCAGCATCGCCTCGCCCACCGGCGCGATGTAGGGCAGCCACAGGTCGAATTTTTCCGCGATCCTGCCCCAGTCGGGCTGTTGTATCTGATTGCTCATCGGCTGCCTCCTTTACCGGCCTGGAAGCCTAGCATAAGTGCAAGTCCCTAGGCGTTTTCAGCGGGAGTCGTGACGCTGGTCATGTTCCCGGCCGGGACGAGGGTATCTGATGGGTGTCCGGCCCCAACGGCGAATAGGTGGTGAATGATGGTGAAGTCCAAGGTATCACGCATGCGGGAACATCAGGATGTTTGATATCGCGTATCTGGATGGAATGGTGACGAACGAATTGTGGTGGGTGCTGCCGCCGCTGGTACTGCTGCTGCTTGTCAGGACATCCGCTTTCAGCGGCCTGGTCGGTGGATGGATGCTGCTTATGGCGGTGAAGCTGGGCCTGGATGAGAACGAATACCACCTGGTCAGGCACGTGACGCTGCCGGATGTTGCCGGCACCGCCTGCCTCGATCACGTCATCGTCTCGCCGTACGGCGTATTCATGTGTGAAACGAACAGCATGGGGGGCAGGATCTCCGGTGGCAGGAACCAGGCGAGCTGGGTCCGCCAGGTCGGCAAGCACGAATCCACGTTCCATAACCCGCTGCTGCAGCACCATCGGCATGCCAAGATGCTGCAGGCGGTGCTCGGGCTCGATGCCGGCAAGGTGCTGCCGGTGCTGGTATTCGTCGGAAACGGCAGCTTCAAGACCGGGATGCCGGAGCATGTGACAAGAACGGGCGGATACATCCGCTACATCAAGTCCAGGACCATTCCCATTCTCACCAAGGCGGAAGTGGCCCGCCTCAGCGAGAGGCTGGCATCGGGCCAGCTTGAGCCTGCGGGCAAACCCGGTGCCGGGCCGGCAACGCGGGGCGGGAATGCGGCGAAGGCGCCGGAGAAAACCTGCCCGCGCTGCAGCAGCACCATGATCCTGCGTGTGGCCAGCAAGGGCGCCCAGGCCGGCCAGAAGTTCTGGGTATGTTCGGGATATCCGAAGTGCAAGTCCGTCGTTTCGGCGAATGCCCGCCCGCGGCGAGCCCCGGAATTCGGTCCTCCGAAGCTGACCTGATACATCCTTCGACATCGCGATGCGCACAAACCACGGGCGCGGGCGAATGCCCGCGCCCGCTTGGGCTTGCGCCGCATGCCTCAGGCGTGATGCGGCACGTGGTGCGTCGGATCCACCGGCCGGGTCGCCATCGCCAACACGGCAACGCCACTGACCAACAGGCCGACGATGACGCTGTTCCACATCAGCGGGCCCATGAAGCCGACTAGGGCAAACGGGGCGACGATCAGCCACAGGCCGATGACCAGGTTGATCCACTCTTCCCAAACCCCGCGGGGCCTGAACAGTGCGATCACCGACAGCACGGCAATGATGATACCGAACACGTAGCCGCTATAAGCGGCTTCGCTGACCATGATGCCGACGCCGAAAAACGGTGCGAAGAACAGCCACAGACCGAGGAATAGGTTAACCCAGTCCTGCCATCGCATGCTTCTGGTTGCTTCCATAATGGTTGCACCTCCTTGGTAGCCAATGCAGTCCGGCGGCAAGGTCGATACGATGCTAAGACTCCCGGCTGCTACCACTTCGGGGCTCAAACCGGACTGTCGAGGGAGGCTTCCTGCCTTCCGCTTATGATTATAGACCCATCCGGCCGGAAATTAAGGCGCTCACCGCGCCATCCACGCGCAGTTTTTGCGCGCCGGGACCGGCATCGGCAAGGCGCAGGTGCCGGGCCGGCATGGCCTCGAGTAGTGACGGCGGTCATATTGTCCACCGGGGACATAGTGTCTGATATCACAAAGATCAAAGGGCGGGCAGGCGCTATGGTGACGAAATCCATCATTCCCGGCAGCAAAACGAGGCCGAAGCATCATTCCGGCCAATTGCTGGGTACCATCAGCGGACTGGCGGCAGGGCTAACGGCGAAGCTGCGTCTGAACGGGGGCGACTATCGCCTGTATAAAAAGGTGGTGCTGCCGGTGCCCGACGGCAGTGTGCGCATCGATCTGGTCATCGTGTCGCCGTATGGCGTGTTCATGTGCGAAAAGAAGCACATGAAGGGCCGGATATTCGGCGGCAGAAACGAAAAAACCTGGATCCAGCAAACCAACGAGAGCAAACGCACGTTCCAAAGCCCGCTGCCGCAGAATTACGGGCACGCCGCGCTGTTGGCGGCGAAGCTCGGGCTCGACACGGGCAAGGTGTTCCCGGTGCTGGAGTTCGTTGGCAGCAGTTTCGCCACCGAGATGCCTTCGCATGTGACGAATGCAGGCGGATACGTGCGATACGTCAAATCGAAGACCATTCCCGTCCTGACCAAGGCGGATGTGGCCCGCCTCAATGAGAGGTTGGCATCGGGCCTGGATCCGGCGGGCCAGACCAACGGACAAAACGCAAAACGCTCCGGCAAGGCTTCGGGCGAGAAAGCAAAAGCGCAAACCTGCCCGAGCTGCGGCAGCGCCATGGTGCTGCGCGCGGCCAGCAAGGGCGCCCTGGCCGGCAAGAAGTTCTGGGTGTGTTCGACCTATCCGAAGTGCAAATCGGCGATCGCGGCAGGAGGCCGCCCCACGCGGGCCCCGGATTTCGGTCCGCCGAAGCTGACCTGATCCATCCTTCGACATCGCGGTGCGTACAAAAAAACGGGCGCGGGTGTAAAGCCCGCGCCCGTCGGGGCCGGCATCAGGCCTTGTGCGACACCGAGTGCGTCGGATCCACCGGACGTGCCGTCAGCGCCGCCCACAACGCGTCGCCGGCGATGAACAGGCCGATGATGACGCTGCTCCACATTGCCACGCCGCCGAGGGTGAAGCCCAGCACGAACGGGGCCACGATCAGCCACAGGCCGATGGCGACGTTGATCCATTCCTCCCAGCTCTGTTCCCTGACCAGTGCTGCCACCGAGATCACGGCGATGACCGAGCCGAAGAGAATAACGTTCATCCCGGCCGCCGAGCCCAGATGAACAACGCCGAAGAACGGCATCACGAACAGCCAAGCGCCGAGGGCCAGGTTGAGCCAGTCCTGCCATCTCTTGTTTCTGGTTGCTTCCATGGTGTATGCACCTCCTTGGCAGCCATGGCAGCCCGGCGGTAGGTCGATGCGATGCTGAATGCCCCGGCTGCTACCACTTCGGGGCTTTGAACCGGACTGTCGCGGGAGGCTTCCTGCCTTCCGGTATGTATTATAGATCCATGCGCCCCGGAGTTAAGGCGCTCACCGCACCATCCACGCGCAGTTTTTGCGCGCCGGATCAGGTCATATGCGCTCGGATTTTTCCTGCACCCGGATGGCTTGGCCACGGCGGAACGCTGCCAGCCAGAGATCCGCCGCGGGACGGTCATGAAACACCTGTGTATGCCAGGCGGTGGCATGGGCGAATGCCTCCCACATGCGGGCCATGCCGAAGGGTGCGTCCTGTGGGGCGACGAGGGCGACGCCGATCACACCGACGACCTTCGCCATGGCGATGTTGATTTGGGCGACTTCCCGTATCTCGACGGAGCTGGCCTTCAATTGTTCGATATCCGTCATGTCGACCAGAATGTAGCGCAGCGGCAGGCCGCCCTTCACGGTTTGCAGGTCGTGCTCTGCACTGGCGATGATCTCCCGGCCGGTGAGGATGCCGCTTCCGTAGTGCAGCAGGCCGTGGCCGTCATCGAAGTATTCCGTTGAAAGCGTCATCCTCGCCCCTCTTTCGCGCGAATCAGCGTTGTCGATTGTAGATGATTCCAGGGCTGTGCACGGATGCGGGCGCACGCCCCCACGGCGTCAGGCCTCGGGCGAGGCGGTGATTCCTCCGTCGGTTTTGCCGTCAGCGCCGCCCACAACGCGTCGCCGGCGACGAACAGGCCGATGACGATGCTGCTCCACATCGCCACGTGATCGTGCGTGAAGCCCAGCACGAACGGGGCGACGACCAGCCACAGGCCGAGAATCAGGGTAACCCAGTCCTGCCATCGCATGTTTCGGGTTGTTTTCATGGTTATGCACCTCCTTGGCAGCCATGGCGGCCCGGCGGCAAGGTCGATGCGATGCTGAATCTCCCGGCCACTACCACTCCGGGGCTCAAACCGGACTGTCGAGGGAGGCTTCCTGCCTTCCACCGATGACTATAGATCCATCTGATGCGGAATTAAGGCGTTGAATCGACGCTCCGGCGCAGTTATTGCACGCCGGATTGCGCGATGCGTCGCCGGAATTCCACAAGTGGGCTCAACCGTCGCCGAGCCCGCCATACCCATGCGCACAAAACACGGGCGCGGGTGAAAGCCCGCGCCCGCTTGGGCTTGCGCCGCATGCCTCAGGCGTGATGCGGCACGTGGTGCGTCGGCCCCGTCGGCCGTGCATACATCGCCCATACAGCTGCGCCGCCGACCAGCAGGCCGACGATGACGCTGTTCCACATAAAGAACATGCCCACGGCATAGCCGAGGACAAACGGGGCGATGATCAGCCACAGGCCGATGAACAGGTTGATCCACTCTTCCCAGAACTGCGGCTGGAACAGCGCCACGATCGACAGCACGACGATGATGGCGCCGAAGATGTAGCCGTTGAGGGCGGCCGCACCGGTCATCATGCCGAAGCCGAAGAACGGGGTGAAGAACAGCCACAGGCCAAGAAGAAGGTTAACCCAGTCCTGCCATCGCGTTCTGGTTTCCATGCTTCATGCACCTCCTCGGTAGCCAATGCAGTCCGGCGGCAAGGTCGATGCGATGCTGAATGCCCCGGCTGCTACCACTTCGGGGCTTTGAACCGGACTGTCGCGGGAGGCTTCCTGCCTTCCGGTATGTATTATAGATCCATGCGCCCCGGAGTTAAGGCGCTCACCGCACCATCCACGCGCAGTTTTTGCGCGCCGGATCAGGCCCCGGGCGGGGCCGGGGGCTCCTCCGTCGGTTTTGCCGTCAGCGCCGCCCACAACGCGTCGCCGGCGACGAACA
>CAYRBJ010000035.1:0-14559 GCA_964422615.1 uncultured Zetaproteobacteria bacterium
GTGGTGCGCGGCGGCAACATCGTCGGCGAGCACAAGGCGATGTTCATCGCCGACGAGGAGCGGGTGGAGATCAACCATGTGGCCTCCGACCGCATGGTGTTCGCGCGCGGGGCGGTACGCGCCGCCACTTGGCTGAAGGATCAGAGCCCAGGTTGGTACGACATGCGCGATGTGCTCAATCTCAGGGACTGACATGCGCAGTTCCTGGCGTCAAGCGCTTGCAGTTTACGATCCTGACGCTAGACCATGGGCATGAACGATTCCCATTTTCGCGATATCACCGTCATCGGGGCGGGGCCGGTCGGCATGTATGCCGTGTTCTGCGCGGCCATGCACGATCTGAGCTGCCATCTGGCCGATGCTTTGCCCGAGCTCGGCGGGCAACTGGCTGCGCTGTACCCGGACAAGCCCATCTACGACGTGCCGGGATTCCCCGACATCCTGGCCGGCGAATTCTGCGAACATCTGAAACAGCAAATGCAGCCGGCCCAGCCGAACACGGTGCTGGGGGAGCGCGTGGTGCGCGTGGAAGGGGAGCCTGGCGCCATGCGCTGCCATACCGATGCGGGCCGGGTGCTGGAATCAGCAGTGGTGCTGCTGGCCGGCGGCAAGGGTGCCTTCAAGCCGCGCCGCCCCGGCATCGACGGTTTCGAGCCCTTCGAGGGCAAGAGCGTGTTTCTGAGCATGCCGAAGGGGTTCGACTGGTCGGGTAAGCGCGTGGCCGTCCAGGGAGGCGGCGATTCGGCGCTGGACTGGGCCGTGCGCCTGGTCGAGCTGGGAGCCGAGGTGACGCTGGTGCATCGCCGCACCTCGTTTCGCGCCCATCCGCGTACCGTCGGCCAGTTCCGCGAACTGGTGGATGCAGGAAAGGCCAGGATGCTGGTGCCGGGAATTGTGCGCGGGCTTTCCGGCGATGAACAGGCGGGTCGGTTGCATGCTCTGCACATCAGCACCCCGGACGGGGAGATGGACCTGGAAATCGATATATGGCTGCCCCTGCTTGGCGTGCTCAGCGATGCGGGGCCGATGCACGACTGGGGGCTGGACATGCAGGAAGGGCGCATCCCGGTTGATGCCGCGACGATGACGACCGTGCGTCCCGGAATTTATGCCGTAGGCGATCTTGTCGTATTTCCCGGTAAATACGACCTGCTGGTGACCGGTTTTGCCGAGGCGGCCATCGCCGTGCGCGCGCTGTTTTCCACCTGCCGCCCCGGCCAGCGCCTGTCACACGAGTTTTCCACGCACAAGGGTATACCGCACCTCTCCGTTTGATTTATCGCCCTTGCCCGACAAGGCTGTTTGCGCTTGCATGGCATGCACGCATGGCTTGCACCGACAATGGCTTTGCATTTAGATACCACGACAGGGGTGATGCATGGCAGGCAAAGGCGGAACGGTTTCGCGGCAGACGGCAAGGAAACAGGATAATGTTTCGCGTGAGATTGTCGTGGTCGGGGGTGTGCGTACGCCGATGGGGAAATTCGGCGGTTACTTCGCACAACTGACCGCGGTCGATCTGGCGGCGATGGCGATCCGCGAGCTGATGGCCCGTACACCGGTCAGCATCGAACAACTGGATGCGGTGATCATCGGCAATGTCATTCAACCGGCCGATGCGACCAATATTGCACGGGTCATCGCGCTGACTTCCGGCGTGCCGCGCCGGGTACCGGCGCACACCGTACACCGCAACTGTGCCTCAGGCATGCAGGCGGTCACCGATGCGGCGGAGAAGATCCTTGCCGGACGGGCCGAGGTGGTGCTGGCCGGCGGCGTGGAGTCGATGACCCATGCACCGCTGCTGTTCCATGATGATTTCCGTGTCGCCCTGAGCCGCCTGCAGCGGGCGAAGGGCATCGGGGCGAAGGCCGAGGCGCTTACGGGCTTGATGCGGGCGCATTGGAAACCGCGCGTGTCCCTGCTCGAGGGACTGACCGATCCGACCGTGAACCTGAACATGGGACAGACCGCCGAGGTTCTGGCGCGCGAGTTCGCCATCACGCGGCGGGAACAGGACGAGTTTTCGCTGGCCAGCCACCAGCGCGCGGATGCGGCCTGGAATGAGGGCTGGTTCGACGAGGAGGTGGCGCACGCCTTTCCCGAGCCGAGCTATGTGCCGGTGCACCGGGACGAGGGTATCCGTGCCGGCCAGACGATGGAGGCCTTGTCCAAGCTCAAGCCCGTGTTTGAGAAGCCGCCGCTGGGCACGGTCACCCCTGGCAACAGCTCGCAGATCACCGATGGTGCCGCCATGCTGTTGTTGACGCATCGGCAAAAGGCCGAAGCCGAGGGTTGGCCGATTCTCGGCTACCTGTACGACTGGCAATACACAGGCTGCGATCCGGCGCGCATGGGCCTGGGTCCGGTGTACGCCAGCCACCAGCTCCTGTCGCGCCGGCGCATCGGCATGCGGCAGATGGACCGGGTGGAGATCAACGAGGCCTTCGCGACGCAGGTGCTGGCCTGCCTGAAGGCCATGGAATCCAAGTCTTTTTCCGAACGTGCGCTGGGAGGGGGTGCGCCGATGGGTGCGCCCGATCCCGAACGCCTGAACGTCCATGGCGGTGCCGTGGCGATGGGGCATCCGGTCGGCATGACCGGGGCGCGCCTGGTGTTGACACTGCTGCGCCAGCTCAAACGCGATACGGGTGGTGGTTTCGGATTGGCCACGCTGTGCATCGGCGGCGGCCAGGGCGGAGCGGTGCTGGTGGGGGGCGAGCCATGGAAGTCCTGAGCCTGGAACGCGAGGACGACATCGTCCGCCTGGTGCTGGCGCGTAGCGACAAACCGGTCAATGTGCTGGACGCCGCCTTCATGGAGCAGCTCGAGGCGCAACTTGCCATTCTGGAAAAACAACCGCCGCGGGTGCTGGTGATCGAAAGTGCCATGCCCGGCTGCTTCATCGCCGGTGCTGACCTGGACATCATTGCCGCTGTTACGGATGCCAATGAGGCGCAGCGGCTGGCTGAGCGCGGGCAGTCCCTATGCCGGCGCATCGAGGATTTGCCATCGGTTTCGGTAGCTCTGGTGAATGGCGCATGCATGGGCGGCGGACTCGAACTGGCCCTGGCCTGTGACCACATTATTGCCGTTCGCAGCGGCAAGACCCAGTTGGCGCTGCCCGAGATCAGGATCGGTATTCACCCCGGGTTCGGCGGCTGCGTGCGCCTGCCGCGGCGTGTGGGTTGGATCAAGGCCGTGGAGATGATCATGAGCGGTCGCGCCGTTGATGCGGATCGGGCTTTCAAGATGCGTCTGGCTACGCTCGCCTGCCATCCGGAACAGAGCGAGACGGCCATATTGCATGCAGTACACCTCGGCAAGATCCGCAGACGCGGTGTGCGCCCCGGCTGGCTGCGTTTGTGGCCGGCGCGCCAACTGTTTTTCGCGCAGGCACGGAAAAAGACCTTCGAGCGGTTCAAGCACCTGCAGATCGAGGATTGCTATCCGGCATTGCCGGCGACACTGGCGCTGTTACAGGAGATCGTGGGGCTGCGTGACGGCCAGGCCTATGCGCGCGAGGCTGAATCTCTTGGCAGACTGGCTGCCACGCCCACCTGCAAGAACCTGATCCGGGTCTTTCACCTGGGGCAGGCATTGAGCAAGCAGGAGGCAGTGAAACGGGGAAAACAGGCAGCTGCCGCCGTCGCGCATACGGCGGTTTACGGCGCCGGCATCATGGGCAGCGGCATCGCCTGGGTGGCCACCAAAACCGGCGAGGTCGATTTGCACGATGTCTCCGAAGAGGCGCTCGGCCGCGGCCTGAAGGGTATCAAACGCTTCGCCCGGCGCGATGGCAAACGCATGCGCCGCATCCGTCCGGTGCTCGACGGCTCCGGGCTTGCTCGGAGCGATGTCGTGATCGAGGCGGTGCTTGAGGATATGAAGGTCAAGCACCAGCTGTGGACGGAGGTGGAGAAGGCCGTCCGTCCCGATGCGCTGCTGCTGACCAATACCTCGTCGTTGTCCGTCAGTGAGATGCAGAAGCATGCCACCCATCCGGAGCGCATGGCCGGGCTGCATTTCTTCAATCCAGCCCCGAAGATGCCCCTGGTCGAGGTGGTGGCCGGGGACAAGACGGCCGCACCGGTGCTCGATACGGTGGCGGCGCTGGCGGCGGCCTGGGGCAAGTACCCGGTGATCGTCGCCGATCGGCCGGGGTTTCTGGTCAACCGGTGCCTGATGCCCTACATGGCGGCGGCCCTGTCGTTGCTGCAGCGCGGACAGAAAGCCCAGCATATCGACGGGGCGCTGAAGACATTCGGTATGCCGATGGGTGCCATTGAACTGGCCGATCGCGTCGGCCTGGACATCTGCCAACATGTCGGCAGCCATTTGTCCGAGGCCTTCGGCGGCCATTTTGCCTTGCCGGACTGGTTCGGGCGCATGGTGGAGAACGGGCTGCTCGGTGAGAAATCCGGGCGAGGCTTTTTCACCTACGATCACGGCAAGGCCACGGGGCTGAATCCGGAGTTGCCGCAATATTTGCGCGGGATGGATACGTCAGAACGTGAATCCGAGGCCGATATCGGAAGTAAAGCCGGTTCATCGATGGCCGATGATGCCATCGTACATGCCTGCCTGCTGCCGATGCTGATCGAGGCCCTGGCGTGCCTGCGCGAATCGGTGGTGGCGGCTGCCGACCAGCTGGATGCTGCGTTGGTCTTCGGCATTGGCTTTCCGCCGTTCCGTGGCGGGTTGCTGCATTACTATGCGGGTTTGCCCCGGGATGAACTGCGCAACCTGATCAGTAGCCAGGGCCTGGAGTTGCCGTCGAATCTTGATGCCGTCGATGGATGAAGGGATGGAATCGGACCACCCGGGTCTGGTACGGGCACGCCTGGCCACCAGCCTCGCCGACCTGTTGCTGGCCTCGCCCACATCGTGGAACGACCGGCCGATGCTGCGCACCCGCCAGCCGGATGGTCACTGGCACAGCCTGACGCGTGGCGAGGTGCAGCGATCGGTGCTGCGCATCGCCGCCTGGCTGCAGGCACGTGGCATCAAGGTCGGTGACCGTGTCGGCATCCTGTCGCACAACAAGGCTGAATGGCTGATGTCCGATTTCGCCATCCTGGCCATACGCGCGGTGACGGTTCCGGCCTATTTCACCGATCCGGCCGAGGCGATAGAGCACGTGTTCCGCGATGCAGGCGTGTCGCTGATCCTGGTCGAACCGGGTGAGCAGCAACAGAAGCTGGTCGGACTGGATATCCCGGCGTTGCCGCTGACCGGCGATGGGGAAACGCTGGCTGCCGTCGCCGCCGACGCCTCCTGGGACGGGCGGCTCGAGGCGGTGGCGGCCAGCCGCGATGATCTGGCCACCCTGATCTACACCTCGGGCACGACCGGGTTACCAAAGGGGGTCATGCTGACGCACGACAACCTGCTGTCCGATGTGGCCGGGTGCATTGAGGCCGTACCGGGATTGCTCAATGAGGTATTTCTTTCCTTCCTGCCGGTTTCCCATGCCTTCGAGCGTACCGTCGGCCATTTTTTGCCCGTGGCGGAGGGCGGCGAGATCGCCTACGCCGAAGGTGTCAGCACCCTGATGCGCGATATCCCGGAAGTGCGGCCGACCATCATGATCTCGGTGCCGCGGCTGTACGAGAAGATCTATGCCGGTGTGATGGAGAAGCTGCAACAGGGCCCGGCCTTCAAGCGCTATCTGTTTGCCCAGGCCCAGCGGCTTGGCGATGAACGCCGGCGTTTAGGACTGCAGGGAAAGGAGTTGAGCGGTGGCAGGGCCGTGGCATGGAAGCTACTCGATCGCCTGGTCAATGCGCAGTTGCGCCAGAGGCTGGGTGGGCGTCTGCGCCTGTTCGTTTCCGGTGGTGCCGCCCTGAATCCGCAGATCGCCCGTTTCCTGCTTTCGGCCGGCATCACGGTGCTGCCCGGTTACGGTCTGACCGAAGCGGCACCGGTGCTTAGCGTCAACCGGGAACACCGGATCAAGCCGGACACGGTGGGTCCGGCCCTGCCCGGTATCGAACTGAAGCTGTCGGCCGAGGGTGAACTGCTGGCGCGCGGGCCGGTGGTGATGCAGGGCTACTGGAATCGTCCGGAGGAAACGGCGGAGGCGATCGATGCCGAGGGATGGTTGCATACCGGCGACAGGGCCGAGATTGATGCCGAGGGTTACGTGAGCATCGTCGATCGGGTCAAGGAGATCATGGTGCTGTCCAACGGCGAGAATGTGCCACCGGCCGTGGTCGAGCAGCACCTGGTGTTGGATCCCTGTGTGCTGCAGGCCATGATCGTGGCCGATGGCCGTGACTATGTGGCGGCGCTGGTCGTGCCGGAGGTCGAGATGCTGCAGCTGCACTGGCAGCGCAAGATGGGGAGACCGTTGCCACAAGCATGGAGGACTGACGCCGGTGTGCTGGAATGGATGCTGGCCCGCATGGCGACATACACGCACGATCTGGCCAGCTACATGCAGGTGCATCGCTTGATGTTCGTCGACGAGGAGTGGATGCAGGAGAGTGGCTTGCTGACACCGACGCTAAAGCTCAAGCGTCGCATGATTATCGATCTGCACAAGGACGATATCGAGCGCCTGTACGCCGAGTAGACCGGCGACAGGGCGGGATCAGATGGCCACGGGCATGCGTTGGTGGCCGAAGGCTCCGGTGAAGGCTTCGAAGCGCCCGGGGATGGCAAAGCCACAGTTCGGGCAATGTCCCTCGGCATCGAGACAGTAACTCGGGATTTCGTACCAGTCGCGCACGATCACCGCCGTCTTGCATTCGGGGCAGTAGGTGGTGCCGCCGTCCGGATCGTGCACATTGCCGGTATAGACGTAATGCAGGCCCGCCCCCATGGCGAGGGCCCGGGCCCGGCGCAGCGTGGCAGGGGGCGTATCCGGCACATCGCGCATCTTCCAGTCCGGATGGAAGGCCGAGAAATGCAGCGGCACGTCTGGGCCCAGGTTTTCCAGCAGCCAGGTGCACATGGTGTGAATCTCATCGTCGCTGTCGTTTTGGCCCGGGATCAGCAGCGTGGTGATTTCGAACCAGACGTTCGTCTCGCGCTTCAGGTACACCAGCGTGTCCAGCACCGGCTGCAGGTGGCCGGAGCACAGGTTATGGTAGAAGTCCTCGGTGAAGCCCTTCAGGTCGATGTTGGCGGCATCCATGTGGGCGAAGAACTCGCGCCTGGCCTCCGGGTGGATATAACCGGCGGTGACGGCAATGCTGCGGATACCCTGCCGGTGGCAGGCATCGGCGGTGTCGACCGCGTATTCGAGGAAGATCACCGGGTCGTTGTAGGTATAGGCAATGCTCTTGCTGCCGGTGGCAACGGCGGCATGGGCGATGTCCGCAGGCATCGCCTCGGCGCTTAAACGGTCGAATTCGCGGGATTTGCTGATATCCCAGTTCTGGCAGAACTTGCAGGTCAGGTTGCAGCCAGCGGTGCCGAAGGACAACACGCGGCTTCCCGGATAGAAATGGTTCAGTGGTTTTTTCTCGACCGGATCGACGCAGAAACCGGAGGAACGGCCATAGGTGGTCAGCACCATCTGGTTGCCCTCCCGCATGCGCACGAAGCACAGGCCGCGCTGGCCATCATGCAGCCGGCAGTCGCGCGGGCAGACGTCACACTGGATACGGCCATCGTTCAGCGCATGCCAGTAGCGGGCAGGGTAGTGCGGATCAGCCATGGGGAGGAATTGCTTCGGCGTACTCCTGCACACGATAGCGCGAAAGACGAATGTCCGGGTGCCAGAAATCGGGTGGCAGGCCCGCCTTGCGCTTGAGTTGGGTCAGGAACTCACCGGCATTCGGCAATTGTTGCCAGACCTGGGGCAGGAAGGTGCCTCGCCGACCCTGAAAATCGAGGATGACGCCATCCAAGCCCGGTATGAGCTGCTGCACGGCGTCGGCCTCGCTATCGACGGGCAGTGACTCGGCCGCGCCGAGCACGGATACGGAGATGTCGATATCCCCGAACTCGGGCGCTGTCAGCGGCGGGAAGCGAAAGTCGTGAAAAGCGGCGGCCAGGGCATTGTCCCGCACGTCCTCGGCCAGCGGTCGCCGGGCCACAAGGCTGCCGATGCAGCCACGCAGTTGCCCGAGCAGGTGCAGGGTGACAAAGCTGGTTCCCTTCTGCTGCAATACTGCCGGTAGCGTCTGTTTTGCAGCTGACAGGCCGAGGGCCGCAGCGATGGTGGCGCGGGCGAGGCCCGGCAGTAGTTGGCCTTCGGTTTCAACGATGTCGGTCATGAACGGGTTCCTGGAAGGCGATGGCGGTATAGCCGACCACGCGATCCCTGTCTCCGGCCGTATCACCGGAGTTACACAGGTGAATCAGTACAGGATCGAGCGGTGAAGATTGCAGGGAGTACAGCAGGCCATTGATGGGCGTGGCGCCGCAGGCCTGCTCATGGTTGTGGAGCATCCTGCGGCCGATAATGTCGGTCACCGTTCTTTTGTCCAGATTGCGTGCGCTGGTGTAATCAAGGTAATGGGACAAATCAGAGCTGATGATAATGGCCAGATCCTGTTCGCGGCGCAGCCGGTCGATGACGGCGCCAACCTCAGCGGCCGAGGCATCGCCGACGAGCAGCGGGATCAAGCTGAACTCACCCAAATGGCGCTGCAGGAATGGCAAATGCACCTCCAGGCCGTGCTCGGATCGATGGGCGGCATCGAAGAGGCCGACACCCGGCATGCGGATCAGCTCGTCGCAGAGGGGGCGGTCCAGTGGAATGGTCCCGAGAGGGGTGGCGAAGGCATCGCAGTCGGGCAGGGCCAAGCCGTGCACCGGTACACGGTGCACGGGGCCGAGGATCGCCACTTTGCGGGTGCCTGCCGGCAGGGCCTTGTAGGCACGCGCAGCAGTTGTCCCTGAATAGATATATCCGGCATGCGGGGCGATGATGATGCGGCTGGCATGCACGCCAGCGGGCAGGCTCACCTGGGCCAGCATGTTATCGACCATCCGGGTCAGGGCGGTGGCATCGGCCGGATAGAAGCTGCCGGCGACGGCGGGGGGGCGGATACGCATAGGCTATATCATTATACGGATAAATATTCTGCAAAACCAGACCCTGCGTCAGGAATACGGTTCATGGGGCAGGAGGAGACCTTCATGCCAGGGTAGGCACAGTCCCTGGCCGGGGTTGTGCTCAGGCCTGGGAGGGAGCCGGAGCCACGGGCAAACTGTATCCACGCTTGCGGAACAGGCGTATACAGGCATCAACGACCTGGGTGTCGTAGTGAGTGTTCCGGTGACGTTCGATCTCTTCCAGCGCCATCTCCAGGCCCAGCCCTGCGCGGTACGGCCGGTGTGAGGACATTGCCTCCACCACGTCGGCCACGGCAATGATTCTCGATTCGGGAAGAATCTGCTCGCCCCTGAGCCCTTGCGGATAGCCCGAGCCGTCCAACTTTTCGTGATGCTGTCGGATCATCTCTGCAATCGGCCAGGGAAACTCGATGCCCTTGATGATGTCATAACCGGCCTGTGGATGCGTCCTGATCATCTGGTATTCGATGTCGGTCAGCTTTCCGGGCTTGGCAAGGATCTCCACCGGAATATGGATTTTTCCCAGGTCGTGAATGATGGCGGCGAGGCGGATGCCGTGGATCTGATCTTCGGTCAGTTCCATTTCCCGTGCGATGGCCACGGCCAGATCGGCGACGGTCCGTTGATGTCCGGCAGTGTAGGGGTCGCGCGCCTCCACGGTATCGGCGATGGCCTGGATGGACTGTTCCAGACTGTTACGCAGCACCGCGGTGTGTTGCTCATGCGCGAGTCGTGTCCGCAGCGATTCGATCCCGTAGGAAAGCTCTGCGGCAAGGTCTTCCAGTAATGCAACTTCTTCATCGCTGAAGGAATCCGGCTCCGCCGCATAAATATTGAGTGCACCCAATAACAGATTCCCATTGAAGATGGGAAGCGAGATGATGGACTGGTAGCCGTGCTTGACAGCAGATTCACGCCACGGAGTCATTTTGGGATCGGTCAGGCAATTTGGAGAAATGGCTGTCTCTTTCGTTCTGATCGCGGTGCCGACCGGCCCTCTTCCCCGTTCCGTGTCGCCCCATGTGATATCGATGCCATCCAGATATCCTTCCTCATATCCCGATTGCGCAACGGGGCGCACGGTCTTGGCCGCATTGTGTTCTATGTAGCCTATCCATGCCATTCTGTACCCACCCGTCCCCACGGCCAATTTGCAGATGTTCTCAAGGAATTCATCTTCATTCTCGGCATGGATCAGCGCCGTATTGCACCTGCCCAAAAGCTTGAGGGCGCGGTTGGTCCGTCGCAGCAAATCCTCTGCACGCCTGCGTTCGCTGATATCGCGGGCGATGGACAGCAGATAGGGCTTATCGAGTTCGATCAATCTCACGCTGATTTCCACCGGGAAGACCGAACCATCCTTGCGCCGATGCAACCTTTCGAAGCGGGCAGTTCCGGATTTTTTAATCTGATCTTCGAGAATCCTGTTCTCTTGTTCTGATGTTGTGTCGATGTCGTAGACACTCATGGACAACAGTTCTGCGCGACTGTAGCCCAGTTCGCGGCAGGCTGTGTCGTTGACGTCCAGAAAGCGCAGCGTGCCGGGCTCGATCACCTCGATGGAATCGTTGGAATTGTCGAGCAATGCCCGAAACAACGCGAGGCTGGTTTCATCCGGTTTCTGGTTGGCCTTGCCGCGACTGGCAACATGATCGGACATGGGCCGCGCTCCTCCGGTTTCATATCCAAGACTTCAGGCGTGAATCTCAGAAATAAGACGACTAAAGTCTCACATTGGAGACGACGTGATGGCCGAATGCAAGGGGGCCAATCACCTATTGATCCTATGGGTGGACCAATGCCGGCAAGGCATCGGGCAGGTGGAGACCGTCGGTCACGGCGGATCAGAACCGTCAGCGTTCCCCCCCTATATGGGGGGAGCCGTTGGGATTTATATACTAGATCGTTAAAACTATACCACCTCCGGTTCGGGGTAAGTCTGCCATGTATCGATGTGTGATGGATCACAGAGGATATTCGGTACTGTTCAGTATAAGTAATTGTACGTATAGTTTCTGCCGGGAGTGTTGAGGTTCGGCTTCGCCTGGTTTGCTATAAGATATGTGATCGCTGGGGTCATTTATGAGAACCGGACACGCGTCTTTGACAATTCATCGTGGAGCTGCTGGATGTCCGAACGCATGATCATGAACAACAATTCGGCGTCTGAGCAGACGGGGGGCGATCACGACTTGGCTTCTGATATGAGCTCTGTGCAAGAACAGCTCCGTCAACGTACGGCCGAGTTGGAGACGGCCTTGCGCGAAAACGACCGGATCAGCCGTGCCCTGCACGAGTCGGAAGAAAAATTCAATCGCCTGGTGGAGCAATCGCTGGTCGGGATCAGCCTGTCTGACGGTCAGCAGTTCATCTATGTCAATGCCAAATTCGCCAAGATCACCGGTTATAGCGTGGATGAACTGCTACGCATGGGGCCGCTCGATATCATGACGGAGGCCGATCGCACCTCGGCGGCAGACATGATACGCCGGGGGATGACAAGGCAGATAGCCAAGAACTTTTCCATGATCATCAACATCCTGCGCAAGGACGGTAAGGTGGTTATCGGGGAGTTGACCGGCGGTCCACCAGTGGACGTTGGCGGCAAGCAGGCATTGATCGCCTTGCTTGAGGATATCACCGACAAGGTCCGTGCCGACAACAAAATAAAAATTCTGAATAGTCGCTTGCGGGAGCAGGCAATTCGTGATCCCCTGACCAACCTTTTCAACCGGCGCTATCTGGAGGAATCGCTGGTCCGCGAGTTGATTCATGCGGAAAGGCAGGGGCAAACGGTCGGTCTGGTCATGGGGGATCTGGATCATTTCAAGGCCGTCAACGATACCTTCGGGCACCAGGCCGGTGATCAGGTGCTGCGAGAATTTGCCAATCTGATGATGAGGTTTTCGCGCGGCAGCGATATCCCCTGCCGTTACGGAGGCGAAGAATTCCTGTTGCTACTGCCTGGTATCAGCGAGGAAAAGGCATGCGAGCGGGCAGAGCTTTTGAGGGCTCAGCTTGCTGCCGAGCCTGTCGCATTTGATGGCAAAGCCCTGCGAATCTCCGCTTCGTTTGGCGTCGCGGCATTCCCGAAGCATGCCAGAGATGCAGACAAGTTGATTGCGGCCGTGGACAAGGCGATGTATCAGGCAAAGTCAGCCGGGCGCAACCGGGTCTGTAGCGCCTAAGCATCAGATGCTCGGTGGTGACTTGTGTATCCGTGGGTTGCCGGGCCGCTAGCAGGGCTTGCTGCTACATGCCAGTCCATGAGGACAATCTTCGACATTGCAGGGTGTACTCCATGCCTGGGAGAAGCAGGGTAATTCACCTTCCAGCAGGCGAATGGCGCGTATCAACTCATTCATGTGCATATAATGGGCACGTTCGATGCCCAAGGCCTTTCCCAATCGGCGGAGATTCTCGGAAAATATCATCGTGACTGTGCCTGCATCGCGACCTTTCCATTACGATCATATGGGCGGACATCGGAAATGATGGCAGTCAGGTATGGCATCTTTACGGCGCTCAGTGCATCGCCAGGCGCGCATCGCCTTCCTTCAGCCAGGTAATCAACCATTCGGCAATTTTCTTCCGGCGCTCTTCCGGCGAAATGTCCGCATCCTTCACTTCAGGCGCGTACCCGCTGGCACCGACATACAAACTCCGGCCCCGTTTGGCAGCCTTGGCTGAGAAAGCCATTTACCACTCCCCTGGTGCATGGTTTTTGACGCAGCCCCAATCGGACCCGCAATCTATCGGATCAATATGGTTAATATCGAGTTTGCGTGAATACGTGAGAATACGTAGGCGAGGCAAGGGCCAGCATAAGATGCCGCTTGCAGCCCGGGATGCGCATGCCGGCCGCGGCCGTTCAGTAATAGGCCGATATCTGACCGAAATAGCGATGGTAGCTGTATGTCAAAATCGATGTCTGCGCTGCACTGCGGTAATCCTCATATCCTGCTGATAGGGTCAGATTGTATTTCTTCCATACCAATGCCTGCAGCTTGACCGACCAGTCCGTCTGCCTGACCTGCATAAGCTGGCCGGGGATATCGGTGTACAGGGCGCCGCTCTGGACATGGGGATAATTCCTGTACGCGTAGCTGAAATCGGGAATCAGCTTCAAACGCTTATTTATGAAGGGTAGCGGCAATACGGCGCTGGCCCGGATCGCCTGCTCCCGGTAGCGGCTGTCCTGTGATTTCAGGCCGACGATGGTGGGGTCGTTGCCCTTGTTCGTGCGCTCGTCGGTGTAAGTGTAATCGAGTTTCAGGCTCGATTTCCATGCGGCATTGGACAGGGTTGTCCCCAGTCCGAGGCTATAGGCATCGGCATTCAGGTATTGCAGCGATATCCCCTGATAGTGATCGGTGTATCGCTTGTTCATGTAGGCTGCGAGCACACGGTAGGCCTGGCTGGGCGATGGTTTCCATGTCCCGGTCACCGTGAGGCCGTAGTTGTCGTTCAGCCACTGGTGCGAAAAGTCATAGCGTTCCAGGTTGCCCTTGATTGCCAGTGACGTCCTGGCATTCGGGTGGAAGCTGAGTTCCGGGTTCAGGTATTGTCCGACAAAGTCGTTCCTCCGCGCAATAGTCCGCAGGTAGAAGGTGCCGTAGAACATGTAACTGAGCCTGGCCCGCCAGTGCGGGGTGAATTCGAACTGGCGGGTGCTGAGGCTCGCTAGCCAGGTGGAGCCTTGACTGGCCTCGTTCTGAACAGGGGCAGTGCCCAGGTGGATCGCACTCGATGCACCGGGATTGTCGTTGTAGAAATACTCGCCAGATAGGTAGACGTTCAACGGGCGCGTCGCGGGGGCCAAAGCCTCAAGGTAGTCATGCGCCGGCTTTGCGTAGGCCGAATTGGTGGAAATGGCCCTGAATTGTTCGGCCGCCAGGTTATAGGATCCAAGATCGGACAGCATCAGCCCCAACTGATAGCGGCTCCTATCCACATAATTGGCATCGCCGGTCGCGATCAGGGCTTCATAGAGATGCCTGGCTTCCTGATCGTTGCCTGCATTCTGAAGCGCGATGGCATACTGAAATGCGTATGACCTGTTTTCGGGATGCTGGGCATGCAGCTCACGCCACAGCGGCAAGGACTTTGTGTACATGCCGGCCGTCTGGTAGGCCCGAGCCAGTGCCGCCTTGATGCCGGGGGCGCGAACCGGCGAATTGGCAACGTAAAGCAGGTGAACGATCGCCTGTTTGGGATCACTTTGAATCAACAGTATTCCCAAGTGATAATGGGCCGTAAGATTCCCCGGCTCGCGGGCAAGGACCTGGGAAAACTCCTTCTTGGCCTTGTCGTAATGATGGGCGTCGTAATCCTGAAGGGCTTGGTCCATCACGTCGTTCGATGATTGGGCAAACGACAGCAAAGGCGAAAACAGCACCAGTAAGCCAGCCGTCATGATAGCTGAGAGTTTGAACATGGCTCAAGCTTAGCCCGCAACAGCGGGGAGTCTACGGATGCGGCGGATGCGGCGGATGCGGCGGATGCGGCGGATGCGGCGGATGCGGC
>CAYRBJ010000035.1:14659-19626 GCA_964422615.1 uncultured Zetaproteobacteria bacterium
ATGTGCGCTGGCTCACAATCAGTAATTTCCGTACTTTTCGGCCATGCCGTAACAAACGCAGCATCGGCAGCTGCCAAATTTTATCAATTTTAACGATATGTTGGGCTTTTCGGCTCGCCTTGCAAGTGCTCTAGCCGGCTTTCGTGACCGACCGGATGTATAGCCGGTATACGATAGGTATCCAGCCACTTGGAAACGGCTATTGATTATGAACCGAATCTGTTCAATCTTGGCCATATCGTATTCGGAGGATTCGGGATCATGGTTCGCACGCTATTCCGCAGAAGACATCTCTCGCATGATTCGGAGCATGAATTGCACCGTGCCTTGGGGGTGCTGGATTTGACTCTGCTCGGTATCGGGGCGGTGATCGGGGCGGGCATTTTCGTGCTCACGGGCGTGGCGGCTGCCACCCAGGCCGGACCGGGCCTGGTGCTCTCATTCATTGTGGCCGGTGCCGCCTGTGGCCTGACGGCTCTGATCTACGCGGAGCTTGCTTCCAGCATTCCGTTTGCCGGCAGCGCCTATACCTATACCTATGCGAGCCTCGGCGAATTGCCGGCCTGGCTGATCGGCTGGGTGCTGGTGCTTGAATACGGCGTGGCCTCGGCGGCTGTTTCCATCGGCTGGTCCGGTTATCTCGGCAACCTGTTCGGCAGTACCGGTTTCTATCTGCCGGCAGAACTGACGCGCGCGCCCGGAGACGGCGGCATCATGAATCTTCCGGCAGCCCTGATCGTCATGGCTGTCAGCACCGTGCTGGCCCTGGGTATCCGCCAGGGAAGCCGGCTCAACAGCGGCATTGTTGCCATCAAGCTATTGGTGCTGGCGCTGTTCATCATCGTCGCGGTCGGGCATGTGAATCCTGCCAACTGGCATCCCTTTCTGCCGTTCGGCTGGCATGGGGTGATGGCGGGAGCCGCCTATATCTTCTTCGCCTATATCGGCTTCGACGCCGTTTCCACGGCGGCCGAGGAAGCGCACAATCCGCAGCGGGATGTGCCGCGCGGCATCCTGTTCAGTCTCGCGGCCTGCACGATCCTGTATATGGTTGTCTCCGTGCTGTTAACCGGTGTGCTGTCGTATACGCGCCTGAACGTGCCCGATCCGGTGGCCTTTGCCATGACCAGCATCGGGGCGGTGACGGTGGCGCGCCTGATCAGTATCGGTGCCATCGCCGGCCTGACCTCGGTGCTGCTGGTGTTGCTGTACGGCCAGAGCCGCATCTTCTTCTCCATGTCACGCGACGGCATGCTGCCGGAGATCTTCTCCCGCGTGCATCCCCGTTTCCGCAGTCCGGTGGTTGTCACCCTTGCCACCGGTATTATCGTCGCAGGCGTGGCCGCGTTCACACCGATCCAGCGCGTGGCGGAACTGGTGAACATGGGCACGCTGTCGGCATTTACGCTGGTGGCGCTGGGGGCGTTGGTGATGCGCCACACCCATCCCGATCTGCCGCGCCCGTTCAGGGCGCCGTTCATGCCGTGGACGTCCGTACTGGCCATGGCATTCTGTCTGTTCCTGATCGCACATCTCAGCCATGTCACGTTCATCGGCTTCGGCATCTGGACGGTGGTCGGCCTGATCATCTATTTCTCCTATTCCCGGCACCGGAGCGTGATGGCCAAGGCCGAATAAGCCCCGTCGGCGACAGGCGCGGACTACGCTTGTGTCCGCGGCTCCAGGCGGATGGCGATCATCTTCGGTTCGCTCATCTCCATCATGGCCGAGCGGATGCCCTCGCGGCCCAGTCCGGAGTCCTTGCTGCCGCCATACGGCATATGGTCGACCCTGAAGGTGGGGAAATCGTTGATGATGACGCCCCCGGTTTCGATACGTTCGATGGCGGTCTGCACGGTCGGCAGGTGCCGGCTGAATACCGCAGCCTGCAGGCCGAAGGGCGAGGCGTTGATGCGCTCGATCGCCTCGTCGATGCCGTCCACCGGCTGCAAGGTGATCACCGGCGCGAAGATCTCCTTGCTGCACACGAGCATGCCCTCGTGCACATCGGTCAGCACGGTCGGTTCGATGACACTGCCGATGCCGAGGGCCAAGCGATGCCCGCCACAGGCGATGCGGGCGCCATCGGCCACCGCCTCCTCGATAACGGCCATGATGCGCTCGGCGGCCTCCGGCGAGATGACCGGGCCGACGATGACGTCGGCATCGCGCGGGTTGCCGGCGCGGGTGGACTTGGCTTGGGCCACAATCATTTCCAGCAGGGATTCGAAGATCTGATGGTGTGCATAGATACGCTGTACGGCGATGCATGACTGACCGGCTTGGGCAAAGCCGCCGAGCACCAGACGCTCGGCAGCCCATGCCAGATCCGCGTCGCAATCGACGTAGGAGCCGGAGTTGCCGCCCAACTCCAGGGTCACGCGCTGTTTGTCTACGGCGTGCTTCAGTTTCCAGCCAACGTCCGGGCTGCCGGTGAAGCTGACCATGCGCACCGCCTCGTCTGTCAACAGCAGCGGCACATCCCGGTGGCGCATCGGCAGTACGTTGACACTGCCGTCGGGCCAGCCGGCGGCGCTGGCGACCCTGGCCATCAACAGGGCCGCGATGGGTGTGTTGGTGGCGGGCTTGATGATGATGGCATTGCCGCTGGCCAGCGCCGGCGCCACCTTGTGTGCCACCAGGTTCAGCGGAAAATTGAATGGGGTGATGCCGAAGATGACACCGAGCGGTTCCCGGCGCGTATAGCCCTCATAGCCGATGCCGCGCTCCATACCATCCATCGCCACTTGTTCACCACAGAACCGCCGGGCTTCCTCTGCGGCCCAGGAAAAGGTGGCCAGCGTGCGAGCAAACTCCTGTTCGGCGAACATGCGCGGTTTGCCGCCCTCGAGGATCAGGGCATCGACCAGTTCGGCACGGATGTCGCGCAGGCTGTCGCGCATGCGCAACAACAGCTCCGCGCGCTGGAAACGGCTCATCGCCTTCAGGGTCTGGCAGGCGGACCGGCTGCTGCGGATGGCATCCCTGATCTGTCTGCGCCCGGCCATGGAAACGGTGCCGACCAGGGAACCGTCAAAGGGGCTCTTGATCTCGGCGGCCTGGACATTGCCATCACGGCCCTCGCCATGGATCCACAGATAGAAATGCGGTGCGGTGTGCTTGTTCATACGGTCTCCGCCATCGTATGGCCTCTGGCATGATCACTCAGCATAGCACGGGATCGGGTGTATGGCGCGGGCACCGCCCGACCGCTACACTGCCGCGCCAATGAACCAGTCCCGCATCCGCAATTTTTCGATCATCGCACATATCGACCATGGAAAATCGACGCTGGCCGATCGCCTGATCGAGGATACCGGCGCCCTGACCCAACGCGAGATGAAGAAGCAGGTGCTCGATTCCATGGATCTGGAGCAGGAGCGCGGCATTACCATCAAGGCGCAGACGGCGGCATTGGGCTACAAGGCCGCCGACGGCCATATCTACAATCTGAATCTGATCGATACGCCGGGGCATGTGGATTTCACCTACGAGGTGTCACGTTCGCTGCAGGCCTGCGAGGGAGCATTGCTGGTCATCGACGCGACCCAGGGCGTGGAGGCCCAGACCCTGGCCAATGTCTACCTGGCACTGGAGAATAACCTCGAGATCATACCGGTGATCAACAAGATCGACCTGCCGTCCGCGGATGTGGATGAGGCCAGGCGACAGATCGAGGAGGTCATCGGCCTGGATGCGTCCGGCGCCATCGCCGTGTCGGCCAAGACCGGGCAGGGCATCGCCACGGTACTGGAGGCGATCGTGCATCGCATCCCGCCTCCGAGCGGCAATCCTGAATCACCGCTGAAGGCCCTGGTCGTCGATTCATGGTTTGACCCGTACGTCGGGGCCGTGGCCGTGGTGCGCGTCGTCGACGGCCAAGTGCGCAAAGGCGATAAGATCCGTCTGATGTCCAGCCGCCGAGCCTTCGAGGTGCAGGATCTGGGTGTGTTCCGGCCGCAGCCCTTGGCGCGTGATGCCCTGCACGCCGGCGAGGTCGGCTTCATGGTCTGCGGCATCAAGGAGTTGGCCGAACTGAAGGTCGGTGACACCGTGACCCAAGAGCGCAAGCCGGCGACCGAGCCGCTGCCGGGTTATCGTGAACCAAAACCGATGGTGTTCTCCGGCCTGTATCCGGTCGATTCCGGCGACTATGCCGACCTGCGCGATTCTCTGGAAAAGCTTCACCTGAACGATCCGGCCTTTACCTTCGAGCCCGAGAATTCGGCGGCGCTCGGCCTGGGCTTCCGTTGCGGTTTTTTGGGCATGCTGCACATGGAGATCGTGCAGGAGCGCCTGGAGCGCGAATACGATCTCGATCTGATCACTACCGCACCTTCAGTGGTCTACCGTCTGACCATGCAGAACGGCGAGGAGCGCGAGATCTCAAATCCCAGCCAGTTCCCGGACCCGGCCGGTATCCGGGTCATCGAGGAGCCGCGGGTGACGGCGAACATCTTTGCGCCGACCGAATATGTCGGGGCGCTGATGAAATTGTGCCAGGAACGACGGGGCACCCAGAAGGCGATGAACTATATCTCCGACAATCGCGTGATGCTGAGCTACGATCTGCCGTTGGCCGAGATGGTCATCGATTTCTATGACCGCCTGAAATCGATCTCGCGCGGTTATGCCTCGATGGACTACGAGCTGTCGGGTTTTGCCCCGGACGATGTGGTCAAACTCGATGTGCTGGTGCATGGTGAGCCGGTCGATGCCCTGTCATTGATTGTCCACCGGTCGGTGGCGGAGAGCCGCGGACGGGAACTGGTGCAGAAGCTGCGTGAACTGATCCCGAGGCAACAGTTCGATGTACCGCTGCAGGCGGCGATCGGCGGACGTATCCTGGCGCGTGAGACGGTCAAGGCAGTGCGCAAGAATGTCACGGCCAAGTGCTACGGCGGAGATATTACGCGCAAGCGCAAGTTGCTCGAGAAGCAGAAGGCCGGTAAAAAGCGCATGAAGAA
>CAYRBJ010000036.1:0-15963 GCA_964422615.1 uncultured Zetaproteobacteria bacterium
CATGGCGATGGAGCCGGATATGTGTTCGGGGTCGCCGCCGCGCATGTTGCGGATGGCGTTGCTGCCGGTGAACATCATCTGCAGCGCGATCAGGGAGATCACGATGCCGCCGAACACCAGGAATGCTGCAAAGCGCACCTGCAGCAGGTTGGTGAAGATCGCCTCACCGCCCCAGGCGAACAGCATGAACACTGAGGCGCTGATCAGCGTGGCTCGGACCAGCACCCGGAAAAAGGTGCGATAATCAAGGTCCTGGATCAGATCCAGCAGATAGATGCTCATCAGGAACGGGTTGAACAGCACCAGGAACAGCGCCAGCGATTTCATGAATGGGGCCATGATCGTTTTGCTAGGTGATGCCGTGGGTCAAGTCAAACAGGTGGCTTGCAGGATGGCCCTCCGGCGCGTTACAATGAGGCGACTCAACGGGGGCGAACGGTTTCGACGGAAATGCTGAACCCTGTGGGGCATGCCGGGCAGGTACTCCCGTAAAAACGACCAACGGCATATAACTGCCAACGACGACATAGAACTCGCTTACGCTGCGTAAGTGACCCCGCGCTTAAGTCGCCCATTGCTTGGGTAGTCGGGGCCAATCAGGTGGGATCGTTCCGGAAGCCGGAGAGTCGTGGCAACCGGAATTAAAACTCAACGAGTCGGCTTGACGGGCGTTTTGTCCATTCGACAACTGTCAGGCGCTACTTGAATGGAATAAGCATGTAGAACCATAGGCCGATGGTTTCCGGACGCGGGTTCGAATCCCGCCGCCTCCACCAGTTGCGATTGCTGGTTTCCGGCAGTGATGGCCCGAAATAGCCACAATGCGCTTGCCTTGACAGCCCAAAGGGAGAATTGTAGCAAGCTCTTCCCCCTAGGGGCGTCGGCGCCACGCCGGCTGGGGGAGGGGAGTTCGCACAGGGGGATGGCATGGGTGCCGCGTATCTGGCCAACGAATATGCGCCGATCTTTATCTTTATCCTGATCGCCTTGGCGATGGGGGTGCTGCCGCTTCTGCTGACGGTCTTCGTCGCAACGCAGAAGCCCGACGCCGAGAAGCTTTCGCCCTATGAGTGCGGCTTCGAGGCCTTCGAGGATGCGCGCATGCAATTCGACGTGCGTTTCTATTTGCTGGCCATCCTGTTTGTCGTGTTCGATGTGGAAACGGCATTCATGTTCCCGTGGGCGGTGGTGCTGAAGGACATCGGTATCTTCGGCTTCGTCGAGATGATGCTGTTTCTGGTGGTGCTGCTCGTGGGCTACGTCTATGCCTGGAAGAAGGGGGCGCTGCAGTGGGAATAGAAGGCGTTCTTGAAAAGGGGTTCGTGACCACGACGGCCGACAAGCTGATCAACTGGGCGCGCACCGGTTCGTTGTGGCCGATGACCTTTGGCCTGGCCTGCTGCGCCGTGGAGATGATGCATGCCGGTGCCGCCCGCTACGATCTGGACCGCTTCGGCATCGTGTTCCGGCCAAGCCCCCGCCAGTCGGATGTCATGGTCGTGGCCGGTACGCTGGTCAACAAGATGGCGCCGGCCCTGCGCAAGGTATACGACCAGATGTCGGAGCCGCGCTGGGTGATCTCGATGGGTTCCTGTGCCAATGGCGGCGGCTACTACCATTATTCGTATTCGGTGACGCGCGGCTGCGACCGGGTGGTGCCGGTCGATATCTATGTGCCGGGCTGCCCGCCGACGGCCGAAGCGCTGCTGTACGGATTCATCCAACTGCAGGAAAAGATCAAGCGCACCAACACGATCGCACGGTGAGGGCATGAGCGAGCAGACGACCATCGACAAGGAACAGAAAAAAACAACGCTGGTTCCGGAACTGGAGGGGCTGAAGAAGCGCTTCGGCAAGCAGGTGCTGCAGGCGTACGATGGGCTCGACTGCCCGGTGGCCGTGCTGGATCGGGGCGCCATTGTTGAGGCCTGCCATTACCTGAAGCATGACCATGGCTTTGAGCAGTTGGTCGATCTGTGTGGTGTCGATATGTCCGAACATCCGGAGCGCGCCGAGGGTGCGCCCCGCTTCGAGGTGGTCTATCACCTGCTGTCGGTCAGCCGCAATGTACGCATCCGCCTGAAGGTCGGCGTCAACGAGCGCGAACTGGTAGACTCGGTGGTCGAGGTATGGCCCACCGCCAACTGGTTCGAGCGCGAGGCCTTTGATCTGTACGGAATCATCTTCAATCATCATCCGGATCTGCGTCGCATCCTCACCGACTATGGATTCGAGGGGCATCCGCTGCGCAAGGATTTCCCGCTTGTCGGCCGAGTGGAACTGTTCTTCGACGAAACCCAGTGGCGTTGCGTGTATCGGCCGAACAGCCTGGAGAATCGGGTGCTGATTCCGCGTACCTGGCCGGGGGTGGATCGTGGCTGAGATCAAGAACTACACGATCAACTTTGGCCCGCAGCATCCTTCCGCGCACGGCGTGCTGCGCCTGGTTCTGGAGCTCGACGGCGAGGTGGTTGAGCGTGCCGAGCCGCATATCGGTCTGCTGCACCGTGGCACCGAAAAGCTGTTCGAGTACAAGACCTATCTGCAGAACGTCCCCTATTTCGACCGCTTTGACTACGTGTCGATGATGGCCAACGAGCATGCCTATGCGCTGGGCGTGGAGAAATTGCTCGGCATCACGCCGCCGGAGCGGGCGCAATACATCCGCGTGATGTTTGCCGAGTTGACGCGCATCCTGAATCACTGCCTGTGGCTGGGGGCGCATGCGCTGGATATCGGTGCCATGACGGTGTTCCTGTACTGCTTCCGTGAGCGCGAGGATATCTTCGATTACTACGAGGCTGTGAGCGGCGCGCGCATGCACGCGGCCTATTTCCGCGCGGGTGGCGTCAACAAGGATCTGCCGGAAGGCCTGCTGGAGAAGATCGATGCCTTCACCGAGCGGTTCCCGGGCTATGTGGACGAATATGAGACCCTGCTGACCGAGAACCGCATCTGGAAACAACGCACCGTCAATGTCGGCGTGGTTGATCGGGAGGGAGCCCTGGCCTGGGGCTTTACCGGCCCGATGCTGCGCGGCTCGGGCGTGGAGTGGGATCTACGCAAGAAGCAGCCGTACGATGTCTACGACAGGATGGATTTTGAGATTCCGGTCGGCGTTACCGGTGATACCTACGACCGCTATCTGGTGCGCATCGAAGAGATGCGTCAGGCCAACCACATCATCAAGCAGTGCGTGGACTGGCTGGGCAAGAACCCCGGGCCGGTGAAGATCGAAGACTACAAGCTTACCAATCCGCGTCGGGGTCTGATGAAGTCGGACATGGAGGCGCTGATCCACCACTTCAAGTACTTCTCCGAAGGCTTCCATGTGCCGGCCGGTGAGGTATACGCCGCCGTCGAGCATCCGAAGGGTGAGTTCGGTGTCTACATCGTGGCCGACGGTTCGAACAAGCCGTACCGCATGAAGATCAGGGCTCCTGGTTTCGCGCATCTGGAGGCTCTGGATTACATGTGCCGCGGGCACATGATCGCCGACGTGGTGACGATCCTCGGCACTCAGGATATCGTGTTTGGCGAGGTGGACCGATGAGTGCACAGCCCCAGGTACAGCCGCAATTTTCGGATGCGCGGCTTGAGGAGATCAAGGTGCTGGTCGGTAAGTACCCGCATCCGCGCTCGGCCCTGCTGCCGGTGCTGCATATGGCCCAGGAGGATTTCGGTTACCTGTCGATGGAAGCGCAGCAGATGGTGGCCGAGGTGCTTGACGTGCGCCTGATGCATGTGCGCGAGGTCGTGACCTTTTACACGATGTTCCGTGAACAGCCATGTGGGCGTCACCTGTTGGAGGTCTGCACCAATGCCTCCTGCATGCTGAACGGCTCTGGCGCCTTGGTGCGCCACCTGTGCGACAGTCTGGACATCAAGCTCGGGGAGACGACGCCGGACGGCCTGTTCACGGTGACCGAGGTGGAATGCCTTGGCGCCTGCGGCGGCGCCCCGGTGGTGCAGATCGACGGGATGTACCATGAGAAGGTCGATACGGCGCATCTCGATGAGGTGATCGGCCAGGGTCGGACGGAAGGGGGTACGGCGTGATCTCATCCGATCCCAAACAGGTGAAGGCGATCTGCTTCGATCGTATCCACGTCCCCGACATGTGGAAGGTCGAGGTGGCGCGCAAGCATGGCGCCTACGAGATCCTGCCGAAGGTCCTGAACGAGTTCGATTCGGAGCAGATCATCAGCGAGGTCAAGACATCCGGCATCCGCGGCCGCGGCGGCGCCGGTTTTCCGACCGGCCTGAAGTGGTCTTTTGTGCCACGCAATACCGGCAAGCCGACCTACCTGCTGTGCAATGCCGATGAGGGAGAGCCGGGGACTTTCAAGGACCGCGATATCATGCGTTTTGATCCGCATCTGCTGATCGAGGGCATGATCATCGCCGGCTTCGCGCTCGGTGTGCGCCACGCCTATATCTACATTCGCGGCGAGTTCGTGCGTGAGGCTGAGATCCTGAATGATGCGATCCGCGAGGCCTATGCCGCGGGGCTGCTCGGCGAGGACATCCTCGGCTCCAAGTACAGCATGGATCTGATCGTGCATCGTGGTGCCGGCGCCTACATCTGCGGCGAAGAAACGGCGCTGATCGAGTCGCTGGAGGGCCGGCCCGGGCGTCCGCGCTTCAAGCCGCCGTTCCCGGCCGTGGAGGGCTTCTATCGCTGCCCGACCGTGGTCAACAATGTCGAAACGCTGGCGACGGTCCCGGCGATCATGAAACACGGCGGTGCATGGCATGCGGCCATCGGCAAGCCGAACAATACCGGCATGAAGATTTTCTCGGTATCCGGCCAGGTCAACAAGCCCGGCAACTACGAGGTGCCGCTCGGTACGCCGATGAAATCGCTCATCGAGAACTATTGTGGCGGTCTGCAGCATGGAAGCACTCCGAAAGCCATTATTCCGGGCGGATCTTCGGCGATGTGGCTGACGGCCGAGCACTACGACATCCCGCTGACCTTCGACGATTTGGCCAAGGCCGGTTCGATGCTGGGCTCGGGTGCGATCATTGTCATGGACGAAACGGCCGATGTGCTGGCCGTGGCCAACCGGCTTTCCCATTTTTATGCCCATGAGTCATGTGGCCAGTGTACGCCGTGCCGCGAGGGCACGGGCTGGGTGCACCGCGTGCTGACGCGTATCGAGAACGGTGAAGGGCAGCCTGGTGATCTTAAGGTGTTGGAGGATGCGGCCAACCACATGGCCGGGCGTACCATCTGCGCCCTGGCCGATGGTGCTGCAGCGCCCGTGCTCTCCGTCATCCAGAATTTCCCGGAGGTGGTGCGGGCCGGCATTCAGGAGCGGGCGGCATGACGACGCTGTTCATCAATGACAAAGAGGTTACGGTCCCGGCCGGCACCAGCATCCTTGAGGCATGCCGCGGCAATGACGTGAATGTGCCGTATTTCTGCTATCACCCGCAGTTATCGGTGGCGGCCAATTGCCGCATGTGCCTGGTCGAGATCGAGG
This sequence comes from uncultured Zetaproteobacteria bacterium, assembly GCA_964422615.1. Taxonomy (GTDB): domain Bacteria; phylum Pseudomonadota; class Zetaproteobacteria; order Mariprofundales; family Mariprofundaceae; genus DATLWN01. The sequence continues at coordinate 5,490 of CAYRBJ010000036.1, forward strand.
GTTGGAAAAAACCGGCGGCCTCCTGCTGCACGCCGGTGGCCGAGGGTATGCGTGTGCGCACGCATACCGAGGGCCTGGAAAAGGATCACCAGATGGTGATGGAGTATCTGCTGATCCATCACCCGCTCGACTGTCCGGTCTGCGACCAGGGTGGCAGCTGCAAACTGCAGGACTACTCCATGGCGTATGGCCTGGGGAATGGCCGCTATGTGGAGTCCAAGCGGGCTGTCGTCGACTACGAGTTGGGGCCGTTCATCAGCACCTGCATGACCCGTTGCATCCATTGCACCCGCTGCGTGCGCTTCGCCGACGAGATCGCCGGCACCGGTGATATGGGTGTGTTGAATCGCGGCGATCACATGACCATCGCCGGCATCGTCGAGGATACGCTGAGCTCCGAGCTCTCCGGCAACCTGGCCGACGTCTGTCCGGTCGGCGCCCTGCTGGACAAGCCTTCGAACGACGTCGCCCGTCCCTGGGAGGTGAATCGTCACAAGTCCACCTGCACCCAGTGCCCGAACGGCTGCGATATCAGCATCGAGTCGCGTGGCGACGAGGTCATCCGCATCCAGCCGCTGTCCGGGGGCGTAGAACCGTGGATCTGCGATCGCGGCCGCTATGTCTACGATGCCTTTCGTTCCGATCAGCGCATCCTGGCCCCTTCGATGCGCGTTGACGGCGCCATGACCACGGTGAATTGGGACGAGGCCGTCGCTCGGGCCGAAGGGCTGCTGAAGGGCAAGCGCATCGGTATCATCTGTTCGCCCGGATGGAGCGTAGAGGGCCTGACATCGATCCGGCTTCTGCACGATGCAGCATTTCCCGATGCCAAGGTGGCCTGCGATCTCTACCGGCGCGATACACGTCCGTTCGCCTTCGAGGAAGGCTTCGCGATGACCGTGGACCAGATCGAATCGTCCGATCAGGTAGTGATCCTCGGCTCCGATCTGCGCCAACGTTTGCCGATCCTGATGCAGCGGCTGAGAAAACGTGTGCGCCAGGGGCAGCCGGTGACGCGCATCGGGGCCATGAACTACCGTACCAATACCGACAAGCTGGCGAATGATGCCCTGATCCGTCCGCGTGACTGGCCGGCGGTGATTGCCCGTGCCATGGAACAGGTGAAGGAGTTCAGCAAGACGGCAGCCGGCATGGATGTATGGATGGACTCGGTGGCTGAACGTCATGAAGCAGGCAAGATTTTGGCCGATTCGCTGCTGGCCGATAGCTGCGCCCTACTGGTTGGCGAGGAGATCCGCTCGCATCCCGATGCGGCGGCCCTGATCCACGGTCTTGATCTGTTGATGCGCGCCTGCGGTCATGCCGAGGCGGGTCGCGACGGTCGCAACCTGATCCCGGAAGGCGTGAACGCCCAGGTGTTGGGCCCGATCTTCGGCGATGTGCGTACCGGGGCTGGCGAGCTGTTTGCGGCGGCGGCGGAGGGCGAGCTCGATGCCCTGCTGGTGGTCGGCAGCGATCCGGTCGGCGACGGTCTGTTCCCGGTCGAGGCCAAGGCGGCACTCGCCAAGGTGCCGCTGGTGCAGGTCGGTTCCATTGCCGGCGCCATCAGTGCGCATGCCGAGGTACTGCTGCCAGCTGCCGCTTATTCAGAGGTCGAAGGGCATTTCGTCAATATGGAAGGACGGGTGCGGGAGGCCCGCACGCCGCTGGCCTCGGTCGGCCAGGAACGGCCGCTGTGGAAGGTGATGATGCGCCTGGTCCAGGCGGCTGGCGGCGAGGTGCCGGCGGTCAACCTGGAGGAGATGCAGGCGCATGTGAACCGCCTCATGCCGGAGCTGGAGAAGGCGGCGGATGCCGAGATCATCGATGCCTACCTGGCACCGGCTCGCCGCAATCCCAAGGCCAGCTGCTTGCCAGCCTACAAGCCCGGCTATGATCTCGACGTGGTCAGCCGTTTCTCGATGTACCGCGAGGGCATGTGGGCCCGCGCCTCTGCCCTGCTGACCGAGGCGGTTGATCTGCATCCGATCGGCGCTGTCGTGGCCAATCCCCGGACGCTGGCGGCGCTGAAACTCAAGGCGGGCCTGCTGACGGTGGTAACGGAGCGGGGGGAATTCCCGTGCGAGGTGCGGGAACGCGACGACGTTTCCCCGGGCGTGCTGTTCGTGGCCAAGGGCGGGGCATGCGGTGACCTGTGCAGCGAAGACTCGGTCTCGCTGAAGAAGGGGGACAGCTGATGAGCGGAGTGGATATGGCGATCCAGGCCGGTATCTGGGCGCTGGAGATCCTTGCCATCGCGGTGCCCGTAGCGCTGGGCGTGGCCTATACCACCTACTTCGAGCGGCGCGTGATCGGGTGGGCCCAGGCGCGCAAGGGCTGCAACCGCGTCGGCTGGGCGGGGCTGTTGCAGCCGATCGCCGACGGCCTCAAGCTGTTCATGAAGGAAACCATCATCCCGACGCGGGCGAACAAGTTCCTGTTCGTGGCGGCGCCCGTGATCTCGCTGGTGCCGGCCCTGATCGCCTTCGCGGTGATCCCGTTCGGCCAGACCTCGCTGTTCGGCTACTGGGCCAGCCCGCATGTGATGGCCATCTCCAACCTGAACATCGGCGTGCTGTATGTCATGGCGATCTCAAGTCTCGGCATCTACGGCATCCTGATGGCCGGCTGGTCGTCGAACTCGAAATACGCCTTTTTGGGAGCCCTGCGTTCGAGCGGCCAGATGATCTCCTATGAGATCTCGATGGGCTTCGCGCTGGTTACGGTGCTGATGCTGGCCGGCAGCCTGAACCTAGCCGACATCGTACACGCCCAGGCCGGCGGGTTCTGGCACTGGTATGCGATCCCGCTGTTTCCGATGCTGCTGGTCTTCTTCATCTCCGGTTGCGCCGAGACGAACCGCGTGCCGTTCGACCTGCCGGAGGGCGAGGCGGAGATCGTGGCCGGCTATTTCGTCGAGTACTCCGGCATGTGGTTCGCCGTGTTTTCACTGGCCGAATATGCCTCCATGATCCTGATCAGCCTGATGACCAGCATCCTGTTCTTCGGCGGCTGGAACGCCCCGATTCCGATATTAAACATCGTGCCGGGCACCGTCTGGCTGCTGCTGAAGGCCAGCTTCCTGATGTTCATGTTCATCTGGTTCCGCGCCTCGTTCCCGCGCTATCGCTACGATCAGCTGATGCGCCTGGGCTGGAAGGTGTTCCTGCCTTGGACGATGGGCTGGATCGCGGTGATTGGCATTGCCATGTATGTCCCGGGCTTGTCCGAGATCATCGGCTTCTGGCGGCCTTAGGAGAGCATGATGAACGTGATCAAGCGTGCCGTCCGGACCTGGCTGCTGACCGAGCTGTGGCGTGGCCTGATGCTGACGGGCAGGTACATGTTCAAGAAGAAGATCACGGTGGAATATCCGGAGGAGCGTACGCCGCTTTCGCCCCGGTTCCGCGGCGAGCATGCGCTGCGCCGCTACGAGAGCGGCGAGGAGCGTTGCATTGCCTGCAAGCTGTGCGAGGTGGTATGTCCGGCGCTGGCAATTACTATCGAGTCCGAGGAGCGTGAGGATGGCACCCGGCGCACCACCCGGTACGATATCGACATGACCAAGTGCATCTACTGCGGCCTGTGCCAGGAGGCCTGTCCGGTCGATGCCATCGTCGAGACCCAGGCATTCGAGTTTGCCACCGAGACGCATGCGGAGCTGTACTACACCAAGGACAAGCTTCTGGATAACGGCGATCGCTATGAGAGCTTGATCGCGGCAAACTTGGCAGCCGATGCGCGCTATAGCTGACGGCTGATCTGATCGAGGGGGGGGGATGCTGGAGACCGGCTTTTTCTATCTGTTTGCGACCATGGCTGTGATCGGCGGCCTGGGCGTTGTGCTGGCGCGCAACACCATGCATTCGGTGATGTTCCTGATCTTCTGCTTCTTCAATGCCGCCGGACTGTTTTTTATGCTCGATGCCGAGTTCATCGGCATCATCCTGATCCTGGTCTACGTCGGCGCCGTGATGGTGTTGTTCATGTTCGTGGTGATGATGCTGGAGGTCAATGCCGTCAAGCTTAGGGAAGGCTTATTGCTGTATCTTCCGGTCGGGGGCGTCATTGCCCTGGTGCTGTTTGTCGAGTTGATCGCTGCCGCCACCAGCGGCGTGTTTTCGGTGAAACCGGTTGCCGGGAACATGATGCAGCATGTCAACAACACGGTGGAGATTGGCAAGGTCCTGTACACCCGCTACCTGCTGGGCTTCGAGGTGGCGGCCATTATCCTGCTGGTGGCGCTGATCGGGGCGGTGGTGCTAACCATTCGCAGCCGCAAGGATGCCAAGTACCAGAACATTTCGGCGCAGGTCCAGGTGCGCAGGGAGGACCGGATGCGCAAGGTGAGGCTGTGATGGTCGGGTTGTCGTCCTATCTGGCGGTCGGCGCCTGTCTGTTCACGCTGGGCATCATCGGCCTATTTCTGAACCGCAAGAACGTCATCGTACTGTTGATGTGCATCGAGCTGATGCTGTTGGCGGTCAATATCAACCTGGTCGCCTTCTCGCATTTCCTCAACGATCTCGCCGGACAGATCTTCGTGTTCTTCGTGCTGACGGTGGCGGCCAGCGAGGTGGCCGTCGGCCTGGCGATCCTGGTGTCATTCTACCGTCTGCGCCGGTCGATCGATGTCGAAGACATCAATACCTTGCAGGGCTGAGGGGAGGCTGGGGTGCAGGATACCGTTCATATGACACTCGGTGCCGGCGAACTGCTGGCCATCCCGGCTTTGCCACTGGTCGCTGCCCTGACGGTCGGTCTGTTCGGCTGGGCCCTGAAGGAGAAGCTGTCGCACTGGATCTGCTCGCTGGGCGTGATCGGGGCGGCCGTGCTGTCCCTGCATGTATTTGTGCAGGTGCTGGATGGCGCTTCGTTCTCCGGCAATTTCTGGACCTGGATCATTTCCGGTGGCCTGCACGTGCCCGTCGGCATGATGATCGACCGGCTGACCGCCATCATGATGCTCACCGTCACCATCGTGTCGGCCTGCGTGCATGTCTACACGATCGGCTACATGCATGGCGATCCGGGCTATTCGCGCTTCTTCTCGTACATCTCCGGCTTCACGTTCGCGATGCTGGTGCTGGTGATGGGCAACAATTTCTTCACGCTGTTCTTTGGCTGGGAGGCGGTGGGTCTGTTCTCCTATCTGCTGATCGGCTTCTGGTTCAAACGGGAGAGCGCCATCGTCGCCTCGATGAAGGCCTTTATCGTCAACCGTGTCGGCGATTTCGGCTTTGCCATCGGCATCCTGGCCGTCTGGCATTATTTCGGCAGTGTCGAGTACGTGCAGGTATTCGGGGCCGTGAAGGCGTTCGTCGCCTCAGGGCACACGCTGGACGTGCCATGGCTCGGCCTGCACGTATCGGCGATCACCTTTATCTGCGTGGCGCTGTTCATCGGAGCCATGGGCAAGAGCGCCCAGGTGCCGCTGCATGTGTGGCTGCCCGATTCGATGGAGGGTCCGACGCCGATCTCGGCGCTGATCCATGCCGCGACGATGGTGACGGCCGGCGTGTTCATGGTGGCCCGACTGTCGCCGATGTTCGAGTACTCGAATACGGCGCTTGAGCTGGTGACGGTGGTCGGCGGCATCACGGCCTGGATGTGCGCCACCATCGGCATGGTTCAGAACGACATCAAGCGCGTCATCGCCTACTCCACCTGCTCGCAGCTCGGCTACATGTTCGTGGCCTGCGGCATATCGGCCTATTCGGCCGGCATATTCCACCTGGTGACGCACGCCTATTTCAAGGCGCTGCTGTTCCTGGGGGCTGGCTCCGTGATCCACGGCATGATGGCCGAGCAGGACATCCGCAAGATGGGGCAGTTGCGCAAGTTCATGCCGATCACCTACTGGACGATGCTGATCGGATCTTTGGCCCTGTCGGGCGTCTACCCGTTCGCCGGCTTCTGGTCCAAGGACGTGATCATCGAGGCGGCGGCCGTGCGCGGCATGGGTTGGGCCAGCGATTTCGCCTACCTCTCGGTGCTGACCGCCGTGTTCATGACCGGCTTCTACACCTTCCGCATGTTTCTGCTGACCTTCCACAACTCGGATCGGGTGCCGCCCGAGACCAAATCGCATGTGCACGAATCGCCATGGGTGATCACGGTGCCGCTGATGGTACTGTCCGTGGGCGCGGTGCTGGCCGGTTGGTTCGGTAGCGATATCCTCCATATCATCGACCTCGGTCCCGGCGGTTATTTCGGCCACAGCATCTTCGTGCTGCATTCGCATGACCCACTGAGCAAGCTCGAGGCCATGGAGCATATGGAGAACTTGCATGGAGGTGCCGGCCACGAGTTCGTGATGAGCTGGATCGAGTTCGGACCGACGGTGCTGGCGCTGCTGGGCATCGCCACGGCCTATGCCATGTATTTCAAGGAGCGCGCCTTTCCGCGAAAGCTCGCCGAGGCCTTCCCGCCAGTGTACGCCTTCATGCTCAACAAGTGGTACTGGGACGAATTGTACCAGTGGCTGTTCGTGCGTTCGGCGCGCCGGCTGGGCACCCTGTTGTGGCGCAAGGCCGACCTGGGTCTGATCGACGGAGCCGTCATCCACGGCGGAATCGTCAACAGCATCCGGGGTACCGCCGCCAAGCTGCGCGAGATTCAGACAGGTATGATCTACCACTATGCCTTTGCCATGGTACTGGGGCTGTTCGCCGTGCTGACCTACCTGATTCTGAAGGCTTGAGGGAGATCTGATGGAGCACCTGAACAATACCCTCGGATTCCCCATCCTGTCGCTGTGCATCTTCCTGCCGCTGGCGGGCGCATTGGCGATCTGGCTGTTCGTGCGTGGTGATCAGGCCGTGCGCTGGAGCGCGCTGGCGGTATCCGTCGTCACCTTCCTGATGACCCTGCCGCTGGCATTTTCCTTCGACCCCTCGACGCCTCACATGCAGTTCGAGGAACTGCACCCGTGGATTACGAACTTCCATATCAACTATCATCTGGGCATCGACGGCATCTCGATGCCCTTCATCCTGCTGACCAGCCTGCTGACCGTCATCTGCATCGTGTCGGCCTGGCGCTGCATCCAGACGCGCGTCAAGGAATACATGCTGGCCTTCCTGGTACTGGAGACGACGCTGATCGGCGTATTCTCGGCCCTGGATGCGGTGCTGTTCTACTTCTTCTGGGAGGCGATGCTGCTGCCGATGTATCTGATCATCGGTATCTGGGGCGGCAAGAACCGCGTGTATGCGACAATCAAGTTCTTCCTGTACACGCTGGGCGGCTCGGTGCTGATGCTGATCGCATTGCTGGCCATGTACTTCAAGGCCGGGCATACGTTCGATATCCAGAAGCTGATGGCCTATCCCTTCGATTTCCATTGGCAGATCTGGCTGTGGCTAGGCTTCCTGGTCGCCTTTGCCGTCAAGGTGCCGATGTGGCCGGTGCATACCTGGCTGCCGGATGCACATACCGAGGCACCGACGGCCGGTTCGGTCATCCTGGCCGGCATCCTGCTGAAGATGGGCGCCTACGGCTTTTTGCGCTTTTCGCTGCCGATCTGCCCGGATGCCTCACAGTACTTCGTGCCGCTCATGGTGGTGCTGTCGCTGATCGCCATCGTCTACATCTCACTGGTGGCGATGATGCAGGAGGACATGAAGCGCCTGATCGCCTACTCGTCAATCGCACATATGGGCTTCGTCACTCTCGGCACCTTCATGTTCACCCAGCAGGCCGTGGAGGGTGCGATCTTTACCATGATCAGTCACGGCTTCGTCGCCGCCGCGCTGTTTTTGTGCGTCGGCGTCATGTACGACCGTCTGCACACGCGCCTGATCGCCGACTATGGTGGCGTGGTCAATGTGATGCCCCTGTTCGCGGCGGTGATGATGGTGTTCGCCATGGCCAACGTGGCCCTGCCCGGCGCCTCGGCTTTCATCGGCGAGATCATGGTATTGCTCGGCACCTTCTCTCCCTCCGCCGCCACCCAGGCGCATCTGGCGGTGTCGACCAAGTGGGTGGCCATCGGCGCCGCCACCAGCGTGGTGCTGTCGGCCTGCTACACCCTGTGGATGTACAAGCGCGTCGTGTTCGGCGACTTGGTCAAGGATACGGTCAAGGGCATGTCCGACATGAGTGCGCGTGAATTCGCCTACTTCGTGCCGCTGATTCTGCTCGTGGCATGGATGGGTCTGTATCCGAAGCCGGTGCTGAATGTCATGCATGCCTCGGTCCATCATCTGGTGGCCCAGGCCACGGCCAGCAAGTTGCCCGCGGCGGCGAAGCTGGCACAGGCCGGGCATATCCATATCCATGAAATCGCGGCCCTGAGGTAGATGATGGCCAATGTGACCTTTCCCTTTCCGTTTCCCGAGCACTTGGTAACGCTGGCGCCGGAGATGGTTATGGCCGTGTCGGCCATGACCATCCTGATCCTGGATCTGTTCCTGCCCACCGAGCGCAAGCACTGGAGCGGCTATTTGGCTATCGCGGTGTGCGTGGTGTCGGCCTTCCTGGTGGTCACGGTGATGGCGGACAAGCCGCTGGTGGCGTTCTACGGCTTTTTCGTGCTTGATCCGTTTGCGGCCTTCGCCAAGGTGCTGATCCTGACGGCGACCGCCATCGCGGCAATCCTGTCGATCGATTACATGCGGGGGGAGGCGCACACCGGCGAGTACTATGTGCTGATGCTGTTTGCAGCTCTCGGTATGATGCTGATGGCTTCGTCCAACACCTTCATCATGCTTTATCTCGGCCTGGAACTGATGGCCCTGTGTACCTACGTGCTTGTGGGCTATCAGCGCGAGGTGCTGCGTTCGGGCGAGGCAGCCCTGAAGTATTTCGTCCTCGGCTCGCTGGCCTCCGGTTTGCTGCTGTATGGCATCTCCTTCCTGTACGGCGTCACCGGTTCCTTCGATTTCGCCGCGGTTGGCCAGGGCATCGCTTCCTCCGGCCATGGCGGCACACACACGGCCGTGTTGCTCGGCATGGTGTTCATGCTGGCCGGCCTGCTGTTCAAGCTTTCGGTGGCGCCGTTCCACATGTGGACGCCGGATGCATACGAGGGAGCTCCGACGCCGGTGACGGCCTTCATGTCGGTGGCTCCGAAAGTGGCCGGTTTCGTGCTGCTGATCCGGGTGCTCGTCAACGTGTTGCCATCCCTGCAGCACGAATATATCAGCGTGCTGTCCGCACTGGCGGTGCTGACGATGGCGGTGGGCAACATCGCGGCCATCGCGCAGCGCAACATCAAGCGTATGCTGGCCTATTCGACGATCGGCCATGTCGGGTTCGTGATGCTGGGCCTGATCGCCGCCAATGCCGCCGGTTACGCGGGCGTGCTGGTCTACCTGTCGGTATACATGTTCATGAGTCTCGGTGCTTTCACCATCATCACCCTGATGCGGCGCGAGGGTATCCAGGGCGAACTTCTCGATGATTTCGCAGGCTTGGCCAAGGCCCGGCCCGGCTATGGCCTGGCCATGAGCCTGATGCTGTTCTCGCTGGCAGGCATTCCCTTCCTCGGTGGATTCTGGGCCAAATATGTGGTGTTCATCGCCGCCATCCAGACAGGGCATCTGTACCTGGCCATCATCGGCGTGCTGTTCTCGGTGGTGGGGGCCTACTATTACATCCGGGTGGTCAAGTACATCTACTTCGACGAGGAGCGTGTGGCCTTCAATTTTTCCGAAAACAGGCTGATGCAAGCCACGGTGGCAGTGACGTCTATTGCCGTGGTGGCCATCGGGATCTTCCCCGGTCCTCTGATGAACCTGTGCCGGAGCGTGCTGGTCGGCCTGGTGTAAATGCATCGGGACGCTTGAAACCTGAAGCACTTGGCGGTATAAATCGCGCCCTTTCGAAAACGGAGTAGAAACGTGAAAGCTGGTATCCATCCCGAGTACAAGGCCGCCAAGGTCGTCTGTTCCTGCGGCAATAGCTTCGAAACGCATTCCACGCGCGGCGATTTCCACGTGGAAATCTGCTCGGCCTGTCATCCGTTTTACACGGGCAAGCAGAAGATCATGGACACCGAGGGGCGTGTCGAGCGCTTCTACAAGAAATACGGCAAGGGCGGCAAGGCCTGAGCCGATCGAGGTTGACGAGCATGTATGCAGTGATTCAGACCGGTGGCAAGCAGTACCGCGTGCAGGAAGGCGATATCCTGCGCGTCGAGAAGCTGGATGCCGAGGTGGGCAAGAAGGTGAACTTCGACCAGGTGCTGATGATCGGCGATGGCGGCGATGTCAAGGCCGGCAAGGATGCCGAGAAGTTCAAGGTTTCGGGCGTGATCACCGAGCAGGGCAAGGGCAAGAAGGTCGTGATCTTCAAGCGCCGCCGCCGCAAGAATTTCCGTCGGACCAAGGGTCACCGCCAGCTGTTCACGGCCGTGCGCATCGACCAGATCGGCGAGTCGCGTGCAAGCGCTCCCAAGGCGGAGCCCGCTGCCAAGGCGAAGGCCGCTACCAAGGCGGAGGCCGCTACCAAGGCGAAGGCCGCTACCAAG
>CAYRBJ010000037.1:0-15758 GCA_964422615.1 uncultured Zetaproteobacteria bacterium
GCGTCGAAAGGCCCGGGCTCGGCGATGAGCGCGCGCGCCGCGTCCATCTTGTCCCAGGTGTTCCATAGCAGGACCCCGCGTACGCGCCCTTCCTTCAGGTAGTACACCACCCCTTTGCGGAAGGGCTCCTGCCAGTCCTCGACCAGATCCATGCCGGCATCGAGCTCGCCCACGGCCTCGTAGCCCAGATCGAACAGATCGGAATAGAAGAACGGCAGATGGTGGTAGGCCACGGCCTCGCCCGCCATGTTCCGCCCGGCCATCTCGCCCATGGTGTTGGCGTTGTCCTCGTGCTCGACCCGCATGCGCTTGCCCAGCGCCGGATTGAAGAAATTGGCCACGTCGCCCGCCGCATAGATGGCGGGATCGCTGGTGCGCAGGAACTCGTCGACGACGATGCCGTCGTCCACCGCAAGCCCCGCCGCCTGCGCCAGCTCGGCATTGACCTGGATGCCGACGCCGACGACCACGCCGTCCACCTGCAGCACCTCGCCGCCCTGGATGGGGATCTCGTAGCCCTCGCCATGGCGGGCGATGGCGTCCACGGTGTGGCCGGCGAGCATTTCGATGCCCTCGTCCCGGTAGTAGGCGGTGATGAAGTCCGACAACGGCCCGGGATAGATGCGGGCGCCGATGCCCGCTTCGGGGAAGATCATCGTCACCCGGTTGCCGTTCATGCGCAGCGCGGCGGCGATTTCGGAGCCGATGAAGCCGCCGCCGATCACGGCGAGGCGCTGCTTGCGCTCGGCCAGCGCCTTCAGCTGCAGGTAGTCATCGAGCGCGCGGAAATAGATGATGCCCTCCACCTCCCACGGCAGATGGCGGGGCGAGCCTCCGGTGGCCAGCAGCAGCTTATCGTAGCCATAGACCCGACCCTGGTCGTCCGTCACCTGCCTGTTGTGCCGGTCGATGCCGACGACGGACGCGCCCAGGTTCAGATCGACATGCCGCGCATCCAGCTTCAGCCATACATCGTCGAACGGCTTGCCCTTCCACAGGGCCTTGGACAGATAGGGCCGGATGTAGGGCAGGTGCGGCTCGCGGGTGACGACGCCGATGCGGCCCTCGGCATCCGCCCTGCGGATGCCCCGGATGGCCGCAGCACCCGTCAGGCCGCCGCCGATGATCAGGTATGGATAATGGTTCATCGCGCACCCCCTTTCGCCGCCGGCCATCCGCGGAACGGCCGCCGTGTCCGGCGAACGCTACCGACAGTGTAGACACATTTGGCATCGGCCTGCCGTCGCCACAATTCCGAATTATTCCCATACCGGCATGCCCGGCATTGATGTACCCTGATTAATATGCGGGGCGATCATGCCCGTGACGATCGCGGGCACGCGCACATCCGCCCACTCGCGGACAGGGGCACAGCACCATGATCAGACACTCCCACAGGGCTTGGCATCTCGACGAAATCGCCCATTCCGTCGCAGGCAACGAGGCCTTGCGGGGATGGCTGCCGGCCATCGCGGCGGAAATCCTGCTGTTCGTGACCTTTCTGCTGTGGCTGCTGCATAACGGCAGCGAATACCATGGCTTCGCCGTGGTCTATGCCTGGATCATCTACTGCCTGACCGCCGTCGCCCTGGTGTTCTTCTGGACCGAGCCGGCGGAAAACCAAAGTGTGCATGATCAGGACCGCGGCGGTCCCGACCGCGACTAGGGGAGTAAGGAACCGGGAATACCTGTCACCTGTACCGATGCCGTCCATCGCTGACTGACCATGCACCCGGCCTGCCGGCCACGCGCGGATCGGCTGACGGCGGCCATGGCCTTTGCCGGGTCCGCCGCCTACAATGCCCCGCATGTCAAAAACGCTGTTCGTCTGCCAGAACTGCGGGGCCGAACACCGCAAATGGATGGGGCAGTGCCCCGAATGCCTGGCATGGAACAGCATCACCGAGGAAACAGCGGCGGAGATGCCGCGCGGCGCCGGCGGCAAGGCCGAGCCGCTGACCCCCGACGCCATCACCGACATCGACAGCCATGATGCCCCCCGCCAGTCCTCCGGCATCGACGAACTGGACCGCGTGCTGGGCGGCGGCGTCGTGCCCGGATCGGCCGTGCTGCTGGGCGGCGAGCCGGGCATCGGCAAGTCCACGCTGCTGCTGCAGGCGGCGGCCCGTTTCGCGGCGCGCAGGCCGGTGCTGTACGTCACCGGCGAGGAATCGGCCCGGCAGGTGCGCATGCGCGGCGAGCGCATCGACGCCCTGCATGCGGACCTGCAGCTTGCCGCCGGCACCGAGCTGGAAGCCATCCTGGCCACCACCGCCAAGTCGAAGCCGGGCCTGCTGATCGTCGATTCGATCCAGACCACGGTCACCAGCCGCCTGAGCTCCGCCCCCGGCACCGTGGCCCAGGTGCGCGACTGCGCCAGCGCCCTGATCCAGCAGGCCAAGACCATGGGGCATGCCCTGATCCTGATCGGCCATGTGACCAAGGACGGCAGCATCGCCGGCCCGCGCGTGCTGGAGCACATGGTCGACGCCGTGCTGTATTTCGAGGGCGACCACGGCTACGCGCACCGCATCCTGCGCGCCGTCAAGAACCGCTTCGGCCCGGCCGGCGAGATCGGCGTGTTCGAGATGTCGGACATGGGCCTGCTCGGCATCCGCGATGCCTCGCGCATCTTCCTGGCCGAACGCGCCAAGGACACGCCGGGTTCGGTGGTGCTGGCCTGCCTCGAGGGCACGCGCCCGCTGCTGGTGGAGGTGCAGGCGCTGGTCGCCCCCACCGTCTACGCCACGCCCAAGCGTTCGTCCGTCGGCCTGGATCCGGCGCGCGTGGCCATGCTCACCGCGGTGCTGGAGCGGCGCATCGGCATCCCGCTGTCCAGCCAGGACGTGTATGTGAATGTGGCCGGCGGCGCCCGCATCCAGGAACCGGCGGCGGATCTGGCGGTACTGCTGGCGGTGATCTCCGCCTACCGTGACAAGCCGCTGGCATCCGACATCGCCGTGTTCGGGGAGGTGGGCCTGACCGGTGAGGTGCGGCCGGTCGGGCAACCCGAGGCCCGGATCCGGGAGGCCGCCAGCCTCGGTTTCTCGCGCGTGATGATGTCGCGGGACAATCATGCCCGGGTGCGGGATACCGATGTTGTTGCTAAGATGCGGCGGTCCTCGAAGACGGCCGTCGACTGCATCCCCGTGCACCGGCTGGCCGATGCGGTACAGGCAGGTCTGACGTGAACTTTTTCGATTATGTGCTGATTGCCATCGTCGGTCTGTCCATGGTGCTGTCGCTGTGGCGGGGCTTCGTACGCGAGATCATCTCCCTGATCGGGCTGGTCGCCGCCTTCATGGTCGCCAGCCGCACGTCGGCGATGACCGGCGATCTGCTCGGGCACTGGCTTCCGAAGGGCACCGTCTCCGATATCGCCGGCTTCGTGCTGATCTTCGTCATCATCATGGTGATGGTCGGCCTGAGTGGCGTGATCATCCGCAAACTGGTCGATGTGGCCCAGCTGACCGCCACCGACCGCACGCTGGGCGTCTTCTTCGGCCTGGCCCGCGGCGTGCTGCTGATCGCCCTGAGCTTTTTGATCTTCACCTCCTATGATCCCCATTATCGCCAGCCGTGGTTGAGGGAAAGCCTGCTCAGTCCCTATGCCATCAAACTGGGCGATCTGCTCGGCAAGGCCATTCCGGCCGGCTATCCCTTCTCACGGCAGGGACGGTCTGTTACATTGCCATCGCTGCACGGCAGCGCCAACATCCCGGAACCATCCAAGGAGCAGCCGGATGACCAGGGCAACATCCCTGCCCATGACCGCGAAATGCTGAAATCCGTCATCCAGAAATCGATGAAGTGAGCCGCCATGTCTCCATCGCCCCCTGAATGCCCCGCCGAGCCGTCCTTCGATGACGACCATTTCCATGACGAGTGCGGCATCTTCGGGGTGTTCAACCACCAGGAAGCCGCCAACCTGACCTACCTCGGGCTGTATGCCCAGCAGCACCGCGGCCAGGAATCAGCCGGCATCGTGTCCACCGACGGCCATAATTTTCATACCCACCGCGGCGTCGGCCTCGTCGCCGATATCTTCCGCAAACAGGACATCGCCCAGCTCGCCGGGGCTCACAGCATCGGCCATGTCCGCTACTCGACCTCGGGTGAAAGCGGCCTGAGAAACTGCCAGCCGTTCAGCTACGAATACGCGTACGGCGGCATCGCCATGTGCCACAACGGCAATATCGTCAACGCCCCGGAACTGCGCCGCGAGATGGAAAAAAAGGGCTCGATCTTCCAGTCCACCTCGGACACCGAGGTGCTGATCCACCTGGTGGCGCGCAGCGATGGCGACACCACCGAATCCAGACTGACCGATGCCGTCCGGCGGCTGACCGGCGGCTTCTCGCTGCTGGTATTGACCGAGACCAAGCTGATCGGCCTGCGCGACCCGAACGGCATCCGGCCGATGGTGCTGGGCCGGCTCGGGTCATCCTGGGTGCTGGCCTCGGAAACCTGCGCCTTCGACCTGATCGGCGCCAGATTCGAGCGGGATGTCGAGCCCGGCGAGATGGTGGTGATCACCGCCAACGGCCTGCGCAGCATGTTCCCCTTCCAGTCGGCGGCACCGAAGTTCTGCGTGTTCGAATACGTCTATTTCGCCCGCCCCGATTCCACCCTGGAAGGCGTCAATGTCTACGAGGCACGCTACCGCATCGGCGAGCAGCTGGCGGCGGAATCGCCGGCCAATGCGGACATCATCGTGGCTGTTCCGGATTCGGGCGTGCCGCCGGCCATGGGCTACGCCAAGCGCTCGGGCGTGCCGTTCCAGATGGGCCTGATCCGCAACCATTACGTCGGCCGCACGTTCATCGAGCCCCAGCAGTCGATCCGCAATTTCGGCGTCAAGCTGAAACTCAACGCCAACCGCAGCATCATCGCCGGCAAGCGCGTCGTGCTGGTGGATGATTCCATCGTACGCGGCACCACCAGCCGCAAGATCGTCGAGATGGTGCGTGCGGCAGGCGCCACCGAGGTGCATATGCGCATCTCCAGCCCCCCGACCAGACATTCCTGCTTCTACGGCATCGACACCCCGAACCCGGACGAGCTGATGGCCAACAAGATGAGCGTGGACGAGATGTGCAAGGCCATTCATGCCGATTCCCTCGGCTTCGTGTCCTTCGAGGGCATGTACAGGGCCGTGGGCAAGCCCCGAGAACAGCACTGCGATGCCTGTTTCTCCGGCAATTACCCGGTGCCGATCGAGGGCCCGCGCTCGCCCCAGTTGTCCCTGCTGCGCTTTACCCAGCGCCGCTGAACATGTCCTCCCCGACCGCAGTTCTGGTCCATGGCTGGCTGGGATTTCGCCGGATTCTTTTCTGGGATTATTTCCGCGGCGTATCCGCGCTCTACGCGCAGATGGGCATCCGCACCCTCGTACCGGAGCTGGCATGGGGCGGCGGCACCAGGGCGCGCAGTGTCGAACTCGCCGACCAGCTCGCCGAAGAGCCCGGCCCGCTGCACCTGATCGCCCATTCCATGGGCGGCATCGATGCCCGGCGCTATATCGCGCTTCTGGGAGGGTATTCCAGGGTCGCCAGCCTGACCACACTGAGCACGCCGCACCGCGGCTCCATGCTGGCCGATGTGGTCCAGCACGGCCTGTGGCCGTTCCGCTGGCTGGCCGGCGTGCATGATCTGACCCCGGAGGTGATGGCGCGCTTCAACGACGAAACACCGGATTCGGCCGGCATCGTTTACCGCAGCTATTCTGCGGCCAGACCCGTGCCGGAGTTGCCATGGCTGGTGCGCCATTTCGGGCGTCGGCTCGAGGCGGCCGAGGGGGAAAACGACAGCCAGGTTTCAGTGCACTCCTCGCCCTGGGGTGAACATCTCGGCACCCTGCACGCCGATCATTTTGAGCTTATCGGGCTGAACCTCTGGCTGAACCCGTTCAGGCGGCGTGAACGCTTCGCGCACCTGCCGGTCTACCGCGCCATCGGCGAGTGGATTCTCGACACCAGTGCCTGACGGCACCCTCCCCGGGAGTGGCGGCCCTTTTACAGAATGCGGATTGGCCGTAGAGTGCACGCGGCCATCATTGCGATTGATCGCGGCTTCGGCCGGAAACGGATATTCCCAAAAGGGTGGTGAATCATGAGCATTCAGCGGTACGACACGCTTTCGACCTGCCTCAGGCGCTATGCAGGATGGATGGTCATGCTGGCATGGTTGCTTGTGCCCGCATCGGCCGCCGCCGTGCCGGATGCCGCCGGTATCAAGATGGGAGAGAAGATCTATCAGTTCGGCCTGGGCCTCAAGGTCCCCGCCTGCCAGAAATGCCATGGCGCCGACGCTATGGGCTCCGATGCCATCGGCACGCCCAGACTCGCCTCCCAGGTCTATACCTACCTGTACAAGCAGCTGATGGATTTCGCCACGGGCCGGCGCACCGATCATGTCATGCACCAGATGAACAACATCGCCAAGGCCCTGACCGACCAGCAGCGCCGGGATGTGGCCGCGTATCTGCATGTACTGCAGATGCCGTATGCCGGATCGAATCTGGGCAAGCTGCGCAAGGAGGGCGTGAAGGTCGGCGATGTCGCCCGGGGAAGAACCATCGTCCTGTTCGGCCTGCAAAGCAAAAATATTCCCGCCTGCCAGGGCTGCCATGGTTACCATGGACACAGCGCCGGTATGATGTTCCCGGCCATCAGTGGCCAGAAATACGTATACCTGACGCATCAGCTGGCCGCATTCCGCCGTGCCGCGCGGGGAGATAAAACCGGGCGATCCAACGACTATATGGGCGCGATGCAGGGGGTCGCCAGCAAGCTGACCAATAAGGACATCGATGATGTGTCCGCGTATCTGACCGCTGCCAAGCCTCCCCCGCCGCCCAACAACCCAATGACGCCGACCAACTAGTCATCAACGGGTTCATATGCCGGCAGCATCGACAACCGGGGGTTAGGGCTTACCGCACCGAATCTGTGGTGACGGACATGCCCCTATGCAATCCCGCGACGGGTGGTGAAAGTATGAAAAGACATTTTTTTCCTGTGGCATGCGCCATCTTCATGGCGGTCTCGGGCATGGTCCCTGGCATCGCCCATGCTTTAGCCGAGAACAAGTGCAAGGCCTGCCATGATTTCACCACCGGAAAGAACAAGTTTGGACCCAGCCTGAAGGGCGTGCTCGGGCGGCGGGCCGGCACCTATCCCGGCTACCGCTATGTTTTCAGAACCTATATCAAGGGCAAGCCCTGGATCTGGACCGAGAAGCGGATCCGCGAATGGGACTACGATACCGCCGAGGCTGTAAAAAAACTGACCGGCAATCCGAAAGCCATCACGCGCATGCCCTCGCAGTTCATGACCGGCGAACCGGAGGATGAGATCATCGACTACATCAGGAAGACGAGCGGCAAGGCGGGCAAACGTCCCAGAAAATAGGCATGGCATCCGAGCAACACCGGGGTAAATCCCGCACTACGCCCATGCACAACCATCCGTTCAGACTGGCGCTACAATCAGTCCATGCGCGCCCACACGCCATACCGAGGAGGTCGCGATGTTTGTCACCATGAACCGCATCCCCGTGCATCGGGAACACTGGCCGGATTTCGAGGAACGCTTCAAAAACCGCCTTGGCCTGGTCGACGAGGCCCCGGGGTTCATCCGTAACATGGTGCTGCGACCTGCCGACGACACCAGTGACTGCCATATCGTGTTGACGATGTGGGAAACCCGTGCAGCCTTCGAAAACTGGACAAAGAGCGATTCCTTTCTGCAGGCGCACTACCGCGCCAGACAGGACAACCAGAAGGCCAAGGATACCTTCAAGGGGCCGAGCAGCCTGGAGACCTTCGAATCCGTCACCGACACCGGCTCCTGAACGGTGGAGTCCGGGCGGTATAGCCGCTATGCTTCGGCCCGCTTTACTCAGGGAGGCCTGCGATGCAGATCGATGTACGTAAAGTCGCCAATCTGGCGCGAATCCGCCTGACGGATGACGAGGCCTCGGCACTGGGGCCGCAGTTGAACCATATTCTCGCCTATGTCGATTCATTGCAGCAGTTGGATACCAAGGATGTGATGCCTACCGCCCATCCGCATGACGCGGCCATGCCGTTACGCGCGGACATCGCCACCAATGCCAATCGGCGCGAGGCGTTGCAGGCACCGGCACCGGCCACCGATTCCGGACTGTATGTCGTGCCCAAGGTCATCGAATAATGCCGTTCACCCCGCTTCACGCATGGAAGGAAAGACTGGATACCGGAGCATTGACGGCCGTCGATGTCGCCAAGCTGTATCTGGAACGAATCGCCAGATTCAACGACCGGCTGAATGCCTTCGTGCACCTCGATGCCGAGCATGTTCTGGCCCAGGCGGAAGCCTCGGATATCCATCGCACCAAACATGGCCCGCGCCCGCTGGAGGGCTTGCCGATTGCCGTCAAGGACATCTTCTGCACGCAGGACGGTCCGACGCAATGCTGCTCGCATATCCTGAAGGACTTCCATGCCCCGTACGACGCGCATGTGATCACGCTGCTGAAAAAGGCCGGCGCGGTACTCGTCGGCAAGACCAACATGGATGAGTTCGCCATGGGCTCGTCGAACGAAACCTCGGTGTTCGGTCCGGCCCGCAATCCGTGGAACGAGGACTGCATCCCGGGCGGATCCTCCGGTGGCTCCGCCTCGGCGGTGGCTGCAGCACTGGCTCCGGCGGCACTCGGTACCGACACCGGCGGCTCGATCCGCCAACCGGCGTCCCTGACCGGCATCGTCGGCCTGAAACCGACCTACGGCCGGGTGTCGCGCCGCGGCATCATCGCCTTCGCCTCGTCCCTGGACCAGGCGGGACCGATGACTGCCTGTGTACGCGATGCAGCCATGGTCGCTGCCGCCATCAGCGGTCACGATCCGATGGACGCCACATCGGTAGCCGACGCCCCGGACGTGGATTGGCTCGGCGCCTGCGAGGCCACCGACATGCGCGGCCTGCGCATCGGCCGTCCGAAGGAATATTTCGTCGACGGCATGCACCCGGCCGTGCGCGAGGCCATCGACGCGGCGCTGGCCCGGTGCGGGGAGCTCGGCGCCACCATCGTCGACATCTCGCTGCCGCATACCGAGTATGCCGTCGCCGCCTACTACGTGATCGCGCCGTCCGAGGCCTCGGCAAACCTCGCACGCTACGACGGTGTGCGCTTCGGCCACAGAAACCAGGCCCCGGACGATCTGTTCGACCTGTACACCCGCTCGCGCGACGAAGGTTTCGGTGCCGAGGTCAAGCGCCGCATCCTGACCGGCACCTTCGCGCTGTCCTCCGGCTATTACGACGCCTACTACAAGAAGGCGCAGCAGGTACGCACGCTGATCCGCCAGGATTTCCTGAACGCCTTCGAGACCGTCGACGTCATTGCCACCCCGACCAGTCCGGTACCGGCCTTCCGCCTCGGCGAGAAAACGGACGACCCGCTGACCATGTACCTGTCGGATATCTTCACCATCGCCGTCAACCTCGCGGGCCTGCCGGGCCTGAGCCAGCCGTGCGGGTTCGCCGACGATCTGCCGGTCGGTCTGCAATGGATCGCCCCGGCCTGGCGCGAGGATGTGCTGCTGTCCGCCGCTGCCGCTTTCGAAGCCGCCAGCGACTGGCATGCCCGCAAACCGGAGGCCTTCCAATGAGCTGGGAAACCGTGATCGGCCTGGAAGTGCACGTGCAGGTCAACACCCGCTCCAAGGCCTTTTGCGGCTGTGCCACCGATTTCGGCGCCGAACCGAACACCCAGACCTGTCCGGTCTGCCTCGGCATGCCCGGGCAATTGCCGGTGCTGAACAAGGAAGCGGTCGACAAGACAGTACTGACAGGGCTGGCCATCGATGCCGCGATCAACCTCGAATCGCGCTTCGACCGCAAGAATTATTTCTATCCGGACCTGCCGAAGGGCTACCAGATCAGCCAGTTCGCCATCCCGCTGGTCGAGCGCGGCCACCTGGATATCCCGACACCCGACGGCGAAAAGCGCATCGGCATCACCCGCATCCACATGGAAGAGGATGCCGGCAAGAGCCTGCACGAGGGCCTGGACGGCGTTTCGCACATCGATCTGAACCGCTCCGGCGTGCCGCTGATGGAGATCGTCTCGGAGCCCGACATGCGCTCGGCGGATGAGGCGGTGGCCTACCTGAAGCAGCTGCACCAACTGGTGCGCTTCCTCGGCGTCTCGGATGCCGACATGGAGAAGGGGCAGTTCCGCTGCGACGCCAACGTGTCGGTGCGCAGGAAAGGCGAGCCGCTCGGCACCCGCGCCGAGTTGAAAAACCTGAACTCCTTCCGCTTCATCAAACAGGCCATCGAGTATGAGGTGATGCGCCAGATCGAGATCATCGAGGACGGCGGCGAGATCGCGCAGGAAACGCGCCTGTTCGACTCGGCCAAGGGCGAAAGCCGCCCGATGCGCAGCAAGGAGGAGGCGCACGATTACCGCTACTTCCCGGACCCGGACCTGCCGCCGCTGCGCCTGTCCGCCTCCGAGGTCGACGCTATCCGCGCCGGCATGCCCGAACTGCCCGGGCAGATGCGCCGTCGCTTCGAGACGGAATACGGCCTCTCCCCGTACGATGCCGACGTGCTGTCGACGACGCGCGAACTGGCCGGCTATTACGAGGCACTGGTCGGGGCCCATTCGGCCGACCCGAAGCGCTGTGCCAACTGGCTGGCCAACGAATTGCTCGGCCGGCTCAAGGAACGCGGCATCGACATCGGCGACAGCACCGTGACGCCGCCGTTGCTGGCCGGACTGCTGGACCGCATCGCCGACAACACGGTGTCCGGGAAACTGGCCAAGGACGTGCTGGACGCCATGCTCGATTCCGGCAAGGACGCGGATACCGTCATCGACGAGAAGGGCATGCGTCAGGTCACCGATACCGGGGCCATCGATGCGCTGATCCGCGAGGTCATGGACGCCAACGCCGGGCAGGTCGAAGAGTACCGCGCCGGCAAGGACAGGTTGCTCGGCTTCTTCGTCGGCCAGGTCATGAAGGCCTCGCGCGGCAAGGCCAACCCGGACCTGGTCAACGAGCGCCTGCGCGAACTGCTGAAGGGATGATGTGAACGCCCGCTGGCGCTGGGCGATCGCAGCCGGTACGGTGCTGCTCGTCGCGGTGCTGCTGCATGTACGGATGAATGCCGCATACATGCGCAAGGTGCTGCCCCCGCTTGTCTCCAGGTTGACCCACGCCAGCGTCAAATTCGACCGTTTGAGTTTCAGCTTCGTGCACGGGTTAGACGTACGCCTGGACAAGGTACGCATGAAGCAAGCCGCCTGGGGCATCCAGGCCCCGAACGTGCTGCTGGAACTGCGCGTGATCCCGTTGCTGCTCGGTTCGATCGAGTTGCGGGGCATCTACCTGCGCTCGCCGGTGATCCGCTTCACCCCACAAAAGGGGCGAGCAACATCGACCGCCGAGATGCATGGTCTTCCCCGGGGAATGATGCTCGACCAGTTGTCCGTTTCCGATGCCACCATCATCAATGACACCGGCCAGACCCTGATCTCAGGCCTGGACATGGATATCCATGATATCGGGCCGAACCGGACCATGCGCTGGGAGCTGCAGGCCCGTACCGGCGAGCAGATGGCCAATGGCCACGGTGAGCTCGGCTTCCGGCTCGCCACCGTCTACAGTGGCTTCGCCAAGCTGTCACTGAAGCGCATCCCATTGCAGGCGCTGCATGGCATTCCCAGGATATCCGCCCTGACCGGCCGGCTTTCCCGCCACGGCTACCACCAACTGAGCACGGTGATCACCCTGAGTATTGCCCATGGCGACCAGTGGACCGCCTTTAGCGAGGTCACGCTGTCCGGGGATCAGGGGCGACCGGACATCACCCTGCGCGGCAAACTCTATCGGGATGCCAGCCACGCCCTGGCATGGAAGGATGCATTCATCCAGGTCGGCAACAATGCCCTGCTGGCCGTCGAGGGCGGCTGCGACAAGCGGGAGGCCTGCACCACGTCCATCCGCGGAAAATCCGTCAACCTCACCCCCTTTCTGAACATGACCGTCCCAGCCTCTCCGCCCTGGCAACCCGTTTCCGGCGACATGAACGTGCAGGCCGATCTGCATTGGCGACGGCATGACTGGCGCCTGACCGGACAGGCCGAGATGCAGGGGATCACCTGGAAGGATGGCACCGGCACGTTCGGGCTGCCCGATTTCACTATCAATAACGTTTTGGCCTTGGGGACGAAGGGGAATGTCAGCGTGCAATCCGCCCTGATCGGCTTCGTACAGCACTCCGGCGATCTGCTGGCCGCTGCCCATTATGATGCACACGCCAGGGCAGGCGAACTGAACTTCCGGCTCAATGCTCTGCAGGATGCCTGGGCGCCCGCCCTGCGGCTGACCTCGATGCTCGATCCCAGCGGCGCCTTGCCCATCAGCGGCCAGGGCATCATGCAGGGCGATATCAAACTGACGATTGCCGATGGCAAGCCGAACCTGCATTTCTCCCTGGATGGCACCAGGGCCGAGGTGCACCTGGCCGGAGGCATGAAACCCGCGGGCATGGCCGCCAAGGCCTCCGGCGACTGGCAACCCGGGAGCGATGACGGGCACCTGGCGATCACCACGGCCGTCCTTGGCACCTCCACGCTGAAAAGACTGGTGTGGCGCCGCAGCCACACCCAACGGCAGTTGGCAATCGGCCATATCCAACTCGACATGCAGGCACTGAGAAAACAGGGCGTGCATTTCCCCGACGCCTTCAAGCCCTTCCAGGGTGCCGTGACCGGCAGCCTGTCAACCACCTGGAATACCCCCGTCCGGATCGAACGGCTGCGGGGCCTGTGGCCGGGCCTGCCGCGGTTGAATGCCCAGCTTGACCTCGACCGCTTCGGCACGGACGGCTGGCAGTTGCAGGGGCATGTGGCTTTTGACCGGGGCAGCGCCATATTGAAGGCGCTGCGGGCGACAGGAACCCACGGCAGCAGCGACCTGAACGGCGATATCTCCTTTGCCAGCGGCAGAGGCCATGTCGATTTCCGGCGGGCTGCACTGGTATGGAAAAGCGGTGATCCCGTGCCGAGTTGGCTGACATCGATGCATCTGCGCGGACATATCCGGAGCCTGCACATGTCCTGGCTCGGCCAGAAATGGGAAAACATCGAGGGTCGCTACCGGCTGGACGGCGCCCGCCTGCAATTTCCTGCGCTCAAAGCCATGATCGGCGATGGCAAGCTCAGCGCCCATGACATGACCGTCGATGTCAAACCCGGATCACTGGCCCTCAGTGGCGACGCCCAGCTCGGCGGCCTGCATGTCCAGAAGCTGGCCGGGCTAACGGATTTGCTGCATGGCGAATTGACCGGGAAGACCTTTGCCACCGTCCGGTTCGACGGCACCCTTCCGTTCCAGCACTGGCAGGATTGGCGTGGCAACGGAAACATCATGATCTATGGAGGCCATTGGCGGGCGCAGCCGCAGAAAGGAGTCACGCAATCCGTACACCATTTTGACCTGTTCGGATTCCGTTTCCGCCATCTCAGGAACCAGACCTCGCTGCGGGACATCCGGATTGAGAACGCCGGCGGCGGTTACAGCGGCACGGCCAGGATGAGCGCGGGCGGCATGCTTCAGGGGGCGCTGACACGCCGCGAGGATGGCGCGCATATCAAGATCGGCGGCATTTGGCCCGACATCACCTGGACGCAGTCACCAGCCACTGCGCCGTAGTCTTTATTTCTTTTTATTGTTGACTTCGAGCGTTTTCAGAAAGGCAATGATATCGGCGCGATTCTGGGGATCCTGCATCTCTGGCAGCGTCGGCATTGTCAGACCGTAGGGATTGGAATCGACCAGCGCTTTGGCTGTGGAATTGATTTTCGCAAAGGCGCTCGGGCTGGTGATCCACTGGTTGATCCATTTCACGTCTTGACGATGCGTGATGTCGCGCAGGCCCGGCGCTCCCACCACACTGGTCTGGTAGTCCAGACGATGGCAATGGCTGCAGATGTTCTCAAAGATCTTGCTGCCTGCCTCGGCGCTGCCGACGATGGGCTTCTGTTGTGCCTCCGCCGGAGTGGACGCAGCTCCGCCCTTGGCTGCCTGTTCCTTGGCTGCCTGTTCCTTGGCCCTGGCCGCCTTTTCTTTAGCCCCGGCTTCCTGTTTCCTGGTTTTGGAGGCTTCGGCCCTGGTCCTGGCCGTCTCCGCCTTCGCCGCCAGGGCTGCGCCCATCGGCACCGCAACCAGACCAATCGTCAAAGCAGATGCGATGAACGCCTTACGCATGTTCGCCCCCCCTACACACACTTTATGGCCAGCCCGCATGCGCTGCAAGCCCGGAGCCGGTGAGGCGGGCCGCCTTTGTCTCGCAGCGGTTGCGGGTGTACCTTTCGGCCTGCACAAACCGACCCGGAGCGCCCGATGGACCTGACGAATCTGACCGCCCTTTCTCCGCTTGACGGCCGCTACGCCGACAAGGTGGCCGCACTGCGGCCCATCTTCAGCGAATACGGCCTGATTCGCGCCCGCGTCACGGTCGAAATCCGCTGGCTGCAGGCGATATCCCGTCAGCCGCGCATCGCCGAGGTGCCCGCCCTTTCCGAGGCCGCCGACGCCGTGCTGGAGGACATCGCCGCCGGTTTCAGCCCTGCCGATGGGGAGAGGGTCAAGGCTATCGAAGCCACCACCAACCACGACGTCAAAGCCGTCGAGTACTTCCTGAAGGAGAGGGTTGCCGGCAACAAGGAACTGGACGATGTCTCCGAGTTCATGCATTTCGCCTGCACCAGCGAAGACATCAACAACCTCGCCTACGCCCTGATGCTGAAACAGGCACGCGATACGGTATTGCTGCCGGTGATTGACCAGGTGATCGGCACCGTCGCATCCATGGCCCGGGACATGGCCGCCGTGCCGATGCTGGCGCGCACGCACGGCCAGCCAGCCAGCCCGACGACAATGGGCAAGGAGTGGGCAAACACGGCCTACCGCCTGCGCCGCCAGCGTCAGCAGATCGCCACCGTGCCGATCATGGGCAAGATCAACGGCGCCGTCGGCAATTACAACGCGCATCTCGCCGCATATCCGGATGTCGAATGGCCGAACCTGGCCAAGGCTTTCGTCGAAGGCCTGGGGCTGGAATGGAATCCGTATACCACGCAGATCGAGCCGCACGACTACATCGCCGAACTGAACGACGCGCTGGCACGGCTGAATACGGTGCTGATCGATTTCTGCCGCGATGTCTGGGGCTACGTGTCGCTGGGTTATTTCAAGCAGAAACTGGTAGCCGGCGAGGTCGGCTCTTCGACGATGCCGCATAAGGTCAACCCGATCGATTTCGAAAACGCCGAGGGCAACCTCGGACTGGCCAATGCCGTGCTCAGGCACCTGTCCGAAAAGCTGCCGATCTCCCGCTGGCAGCGTGACCTGAGCGATTCCACGGCGCTGCGCAATCTCGGCGTCGGCTTCGGCCATGTGCTGCTTGCCCTCGAATCATTGCAGAAGGGCATGGGCAAGCTGGAGTTGAACGCGTCGAGGCTGGCCGAGGACCTGGACAGTAGCTGGGAGGTACTTGGCGAGGCGGTACAGACGGTGATGCGCCGCTACGGCCTGGAAAATCCGTACGAGCAGATGAAGGCGCTGACGCGCGGCAAGGGCATCACCCCCGAGGCGTTGCGCGCCTTCGTCGAGGGCTTGAATATCCCTGAGGATGCCAAGATGCGCCTATTGGCCCTGACCCCGGCTGGTTACACCGGCAACGCCGAACAACAGGCCA
>CAYRBJ010000038.1:0-15527 GCA_964422615.1 uncultured Zetaproteobacteria bacterium
AAACCTATTTTCCTGATACCCAAGGGGGAATGGAAGAATGTATTCGGCAGCTATGTCTTCAAACTTCCCGGCATGCCGTTGACAATACGGTTTTGACGTTAAGCAAGGCCGTGCACCAACAAGAATGTGTATCCAGGCCAGAATGTGAATTGATTAGGTATCCGGTAACCGTGGATATGGCATCGACTCCAATGTCTATGTCCCTACTCCGCCACTATAAGACGTGTGTCCATGATGCCGACCTGATCCATTACCATTTCCCATGGCCTTTCGCCGATTTAATGCATGTTATGCACCGAATCAAGATTCCCTATGTGGTGACATATCAGAGTGACATCGTGAAGCAGAATATGCTTAAGCATTTCTACGCTCCGTTGATGAAACGATTTTTGCGCGAAGCAAACATGATCACAGTTGCATCGCCGAATTATCTCGAAAGCAGTGTCGACCTGGTTCCATATAAAGAGCAATGCCGGATCATGCCGTTGGGGATCGACGAGAAGAGCTATCCGCAGCCTTCTCCAACTGTGATTGAGCATTGGCGACAGAAGGTGGGCAATGATTTTTTCCTGTTTGTCGGTGTATTGCGCTATTACAAGGGGCTGCAATTCATTCTTGATGCGCTTAAGAGCACCCGTCATCGGGTAGTCATCGCAGGGAAAGGGCCCATGGAAGGGAGCCTAAAAACCCAAGTCCAGGAGCTAGGAATTGAGTCGCAAGTAATATTCACGGGCTTTTTGCCCGATGAAGACAAGGTGGCACTGCTCCAATTGTCTCGTGGTCTTGTCTTTCCATCGCATCTGCGCTCGGAAGCATACGGTATCAGTCTTGTTGAAGCGGCCATGTATGGGCGTCCCATGATCTCCTGCGAAATCGGAACCGGCACAACGTTTATCAATCAGCACAATCTAACGGGGCTTGTCGTCCCTCCTGAAGATCCGGAGGCGCTTCGCCAAGCTATGAATACACTGGCACAGGATGATCGCCTCTCGGCCGCAATGGGTGCTGCGGCCCGTAAGCGATATGAAGAGAAATTCAC
Source organism: uncultured Zetaproteobacteria bacterium (assembly GCA_964422615.1). Lineage (GTDB taxonomy): Bacteria > Pseudomonadota > Zetaproteobacteria > Mariprofundales > Mariprofundaceae > DATLWN01. The sequence continues at coordinate 1,040 of CAYRBJ010000038.1, forward strand.
GGCATCGCAGATGGGCGATACCTGCTTCCAAATTTACCGGGAAGTGCTGGGACGTTGAAAAACAAGGTTGTCGTTACGGGAGCAAACGGCTTTATTGGCAGGGTGCTCTGTCAGGCATCGAAGGCGGCTGGTCTCGATGTTTTGGCAGCCGGCCGGTCGGATGGCCAAGGCCCGTGGGACGAATATATTCCATGGCAAATCGAGGATGGAAAACCGCTTCGGTTGCCGCGGTCAGATACCTTATTTCACTTGGCCGGCAAGGCGCATGCGCTGGCTGAAACCCATCAGGAAAAAGACGAATATTTCCGCATCAATACCGAAGGAACAAGGCAGGTTCTGGAGGCAGCGTCCGAAGCCGGTATCCGGCGGTTCGTGCTGTTCAGCAGCGTCAAGGCCATGGGGGAGGGTGGCCGCGAGTGCCTGGACGAATCCGCCCCATGCCATCCGGAAACACCCTATGGCGAGAGCAAGCTGGCGGCCGAGACACTGGTGCTTGAAGGCGGCTATGTGCCGGAACCGGTGGTGCTGCGCCTGTCGATGGTGTACGGCAACTCGGAGAAGGGGAACCTGCCGCGCATGATCCGGGCCATCGCGAAAGGGAGATTTCCACCCATCCCCGAAGTCAACAACAGGCGCTCCATGGTGCACGTGGAGGATGTCGTACAGGCGGCCATGCTGGCGGCGGAGAAGCCCGAGGCAATCGGCCAGACCTACATCGTCACCGACGGTACGCCCTATTCCACCCGCCAGATTCATGCATGGATCTGCGAAGCGCTGGGTAAACCGGTTCCCGGATGGAGCATTCCCATGCCGGTACTGCATGCCCTCGCCAGGGTAGGGGATGGAATCGGCCGTCTGCGCGGGCGGAGATTCATCTTCGATGGCGATGCGCTGGACAAGCTGATCGGCTCCGCATGCTACACCTCCGCCATGCTTGAGCGTGAACTGGGTTTCAAACCCGCAAGACATCTGCGCGAAAGCCTTCCCGAGATTGTCCGTTTTCTGGAGGAACGGAAAGCGTGATCCCACTCCTGCTGGCCCTGATCGTTGCGATGCTTCTCGCCTGGTGGCTGGCTTCGGCGCGCAGCCCGCTGGCGATCCTGGATCATCCCAACGAGCGTTCGCTGCATGCGCGGCCGGTGCCGCGCAGCGGCGGTATCGCCATTCTGATGGGCATTGCGGCCGGATGGGGCTGGCTGTTGGCGGCGCATGGCATGCCCGCGCATCTCATCTGGGTGATCGGAGCGGCCATGGCCGTGGCCGCCGTTTCACTGCTCGACGACCTGTTTGAATTGCCGGCACGAGTCCGCCTGCCGGTGCATATGCTGGCCGCCGTGCTGGTTCTGTTGGGCGGGCTGGCTTTGCCCTGGGGCTGGCCGGGCTGGATCATCAGCCTGTTCGGCATCGTCTGGATGCTGAACCTGTTCAATTTCATGGACGGTATGGACGGCTTTGCCGGCGGCATGGCCATGGCCGGCTTCGGATTCCTGGGGGCAGCCGGCTGGCTGGCGGGTTCGGAATCATATGCACTGTATTGCGCGGTTGTTTCCATCGCCGCGCTGGGTTTTTTGCTGTTCAACTTTCCCCCGGCCCGTATCTTCATGGGCGATGTGGGATCGGCGACGTTGGGATTGCTGGCGGCAGCGCTGTCGCTCTGGGGTGATAAATTACATATCTATCCGGCATGGTTTCCACTGCTGGTATTCTCCCCGTTCATTGTCGATGCCACGGTGACGCTGGCCCGCCGTGGCCTGCGTGGTGAAAGGGTCTGGCAGGCGCACCGCGAGCACTATTACCAGCGCCTGGTCCAGGCCGGCTGGGGGCATCGGAAAACCGTGCTGGTCGAGTATGCGCTGATGATCTCGGCCGGCGGCTCGGGGATATGGGCTCTGGCGCATCCCGGCTGGTCGCCCGTGCTCCTGACCGGCTGGGCCGTGGCTTACGTGGTGCTGATGCTGCTGGCGGAAAGGCGATGTGGGCCGGTGATCGGCAATGATGCAGGGGGAGATCGGTCATGAGGCTTGAGATGTTGAGGCCGTGGGCGTGCTGGCTGCTGTGCGCGCTCGGCGTGGTATTTCCGTTCTCGGTGGCGGGGACCAGCATTCTGCTGGGCTCGACCCTGGCCGTCGGTCTTGTTTCCGGCCTCTGGTGGGCCGGCGCTCAAAAGATGTGGGTTGATTATCGCGGATTATCGACAGCGATGCTGGCTTATTGGGGTCTGATGCTGCTCGGGCTGGCCTGGAGCTTGGATCGGATGTGGGGGCTGCATGTCGTGGGCCATCAGTGGTTCTGGCTGGCCGTACCGGTGGTGGTGGCGGCTTTGGCCGAGAATCAGTGGCGGGCTCGGTTCATGGCCGCCCTGTCCCTGGGACTGACCCTGCATCTGGGTTTCTGCGTGCTGCAGAAATTTCGCATTGTTACGATTCAGGATTTTGGGGGCTCCAATGCCGACGATGCCACGGGCTTCATCGGGCATATCGGCTTCGGTTTCATTTACGGCATCTGGGCCGGCTGGCTGCTGCATTGGGGCTGGAAGCAGTCCGGCTGGAAACGTTGGGCCGCCTGGCTGCTCGCAGCATGGGCCTGGGTGATGATCTTCGCCGCCCAGGGACGCAGCGGCTACCTGGTAGCGCTGGCGATCATGATGGCGGTGTTGTGGCGGCACTGGATCGCCGCCGGTTGGCGCAAGGCTGTCCTGCCCCTGGCCTTGCTGCTGGTGATGGCCGGGGTGCTGGCGGCCGGACCGGGTAGGGAACGCCTGATTCTCACCTGGCAGGATGTCACGGCCATCCGGCATGGCGAAATTAGGGATACCGACCCCAGATGGTCCATGTGGATCGCCGCGGTGGATGCCTGGAAGCACCATCCGGTGTTGGGGGTGGGCACGGGAGGTTTCCCTGATGCGGCAAGGGCTGCGAAACTGGCGCATCCGAACCTGTCGTTTGGCGGTTATCCGGGTCAGATCCCCGTGCATCCGCACAGCATGTATCTCTTCTCACTGGCGCGCTGGGGGCTGTTCGGTCTCGCTGCGTTCCTGGCCCTGGTCGCGACCTGGATACGCACCGGCTGGCTGCTTCCCTGGGATCGGCTCGAGTCGCCGGTGATGGCCCTGTCGGGGATCGCCCTGGCCCTGGACGGCCTGTTCGCGCCGACGATGGAGCAGCAGGGCACGGGCGTGATGCTGGTGATGATGCTGGGTTTGCAATTGGCCGCCTCGGGGAAGTCCGGGATTGGAGCCCAGAACGGCGGATGAAGCCGACGGCCTGCATCGCTTTGCCGGTTGGTCGTGGCATACATTCATAGGTAGTTGCCCGTACATGTGGAAAAAACTCCCGCATGAACAACACGGCCTTTTCCTGTTGATCTATGTTCTTTGTTGTCTTGCTGCTGCTGGCAGAAAGACTATTTCCATCAGGGGGTCCATCATGAAATGGAAAATCTGGTTGTTGGCCATGATCGCATCAGTGGCCATGTTTATCTCCGCACCCGCGTGGTCGAATGAAACAGTGAATGTGAATACGGCAACGGTCGAACAGTTGCAGGCGGTGAAGGGCATCGGCCCCAAGCTCGCGGCTGCGATTGTCGATTACCGCAATGCCCATGGAAACTTCGAAAGTGTCGACGCGCTCACCGGGGTAAAAGGGATCGGCGGCAAGAAACTCGATCATATCCGCGAAGGCCTGCGCACCGATGACGCGGAGGATCCCGGCGTCCAATGAAAGGGGAACGTCAGCGAACAGTCGGGTTGATGCCCGATTGAGTCATTCCTGGGGTGTCCCGGAGAGGCGCGGCAACTGCCGCGCCTCTTTTTTTATCTAGTGGCGGAACTCCTATTGGAGCGGAAAATCTGCTCGCGCGAAGTACAACAGTGTTCAACATCGCGTGAATCTTGGCGCTGTTCTTTTGTTTTGGATAGGTTTCCCGGATGCACAAGGTATCGCTGATCCGTAACCGCTGGATGGCCTTTGCCCACGACCTGGTGTGGGTGCCGGCCTCCATCGCCCTGGCCTTCTGGCTGCGCTTCAATCTGGGAGCCATCCCGGCTGAGTACCTGCATGGCATGGCCCTGATGATCATCGCCAGCCTGCCGGCGATGGCCGTATCGTTCTGGTATTTCGGCCTGTACCGTGGCATCTGGCGCTTCGCTTCGACCCAGGATCTGCTGCGCATCCTGCGCGCTGTGCTGCTCGGCACCGTGGCCACCTTCGCGGTGATCTTCATCTGGCAGCGCATGGCCGGCATTCCGCGCTCCACCTTCGTGCTCTATCCGCTGATCCTGATGATCGGCCTGTCCGGGCCGCGCATGCTGTATCGCCTGCTCAAGGAGCACCATCTGTCCCTGGCGGATTCCGAAAAATCCTACGCGCTGCTGGTCGGGGCCGGACGGGCGGGCGAACTTTTGGTGCGCGATCTGCTGCAGGGCGGGGCATATGTGCCCGTCGGTTTCCTTGACGATGCCGCGGACAAGCAGCACCGGGATATCCATGGCGTGCCGGTACTGGGTAGGCTGTCCGATCTGACCGATATCGCGTCACGCCAGGACATCGATGTGGTGCTTCTGGCGATGCCGTCGGCGCCGGCGGCCGTGCTGCGCAAGGTCGTCGAGCAATGCCAAAGGCTGGGGATCGCCTGCCGCACCCTGCCTTCGGTACGCGAGATGGCGCACGGCAAGGTGGAGGTATCCCGCCTGCGCAAGGTGCAGATCGACGACCTGCTCGGCCGCGAGGCCATCCGCATCGACGATCCCGAGGTGCTGGGATTCATCGAGGGGCGCTGCGTGATGATCACCGGTGCCGGCGGTTCGATCGGATCCGAACTTTGCCGGCAGGTGGTCCAGTATCGAGCGCGGGCACTGGTGCTGGTGGATCACGGTGAGTTCAACCTGTACCGCATCGAGCAGGAGCTGGCCCGCATGGAGCCGGCTCCCGATTTCCACGCGCATCTGGGCGATATCCGCGATGTGGCGCGCATGCGCTGGCTGTTCGGGCGCTACCGGCCGGACGTGGTACTGAATGCCGCCGCCTACAAGCATGTGCCGATGGTCGAGGAGAACCCGATCGAGGGCGTGAAGACCAACGTGCTGGGCACCTGCCAGCTGGCCGATCTGGCGGTGGAGTTCCAGGTTGGCACCTTCGTGCAGGTGTCGACCGACAAGGCGGTGAATCCGGCGAATGTCATGGGTGCCACCAAGCGCGCAGCCGAGATCTACTGCCAGAATCTCGACGAACGTGCCACCGATACGGCGTTTATCACCACGCGTTTCGGCAATGTGCTCGGTTCCGCGGGCTCCGTGGTGCCGTTGTTCGAGGAGCAGATTCGCCGCGGTGGCCCGGTGACGGTCACCCATCCGGAGATCACCCGCTATTTCATGACCATCCCCGAGGCGGTGAGCCTGATCCTGCAGGCTGGCTCGATGGGCCAGGGTGGCGAAATCTTCGTACTCGACATGGGTGAGCCGGTGCGCATCATCGATCTGGCCGAGCAGATGATCCGCCTGTCCGGCCTGGAGCCGGGCCGGGATGTCGAGATCCGCTTCACCGGCCTGCGCCCGGGAGAGAAGCTTTACGAGGAGCTGTTCCATCATTCCGAGGATCTGACCGGCACCCGGCATCCGAAGTTGATGCTGGCCGCCTCCCGCAGCATGGCCTGGCCCGATGTACAGGGGCACCTGAAGCATCTGTCGGAGGCCGTGGCACAGGGGGATGTGGACCAGCTGCGCCTGCTGCTGCGCCGCATGATCCCGGAATACGTGCCAGCTTCTTCCCCGGTAACGGCCAATGAGCCGGCATCCGGGGCCGTGTTGCACTGAGCCCGCAGCCTGACCGACGCCTGATCGACGTGGCGGTGTTCGCACCGCTGCCGCATCCGTTCACCTATGCCTGGCCGGATGCGCTGGGCGAACCGGTGCCGGGTCTGCGCGTGCGCGTGCCTTTCGGCCGCCGTCTGCGCACCGGTGTCATCCTGAGCGAGGTCCGTACATCCCCGCCCACCGACGTGAAGGAAGTGGCCGAATGCCTGGATGACGTTCCGCTGTTCGACGCCCAGCGCCAGGCCTGGCTCGAGCGTTTGCGCCAGTACTATCTGGCGGCACCGGGAGAGGTGTGGGAATTGGCGCTGGGCTGGGCCGAGGCGCTCGATGCCCGCCGCTATCGCTGTGCGGACCGTGCGGCGCTGGCTGCCGCCTATCCCCTGCTGGCCACAGCCTTCCCGACCCGTGCCGCTGCGAATCTGCAGACCCTGCGCCGTCGTCTCGGCCAGATACCGTTTCGGGACATGCTGCAGCACGCCATCGGCGACGGCCTGATCGAAGCGGTTGGTTCGGAGCCATCCATCGCGGCTGATCAAGTGCAGAAAGCCGAACCGCGGCCGGCGGTGCTGACGGCCGACCAGCAACGGGCATTGGCAGCCGTCGATGAGGCTCATGGCCTGTTCCGTCCCATGCTGCTGTTTGGCTGTACCGGTTCCGGCAAGACCGAGGTCTATCTGCGCGCCATCGAGCGCATCGTAGCAGCCGGCGGACAGGCGCTGATTCTGGTGCCGGAAATCGGTCTGACACCGATGTGGTTGCGGCGCCTGACAGACCGATTTCCGCACGTGGCGGCCTGGCATTCGGGCTTGGGCAGGCCGGAACGTCTGCGCGCCGTGCAGGCATTATCGAATTGCCAGGTATTGATCGGCACCCGCTCGGCACTGTTCCTGTCCCTGCCACGGCTACAGCTGATCGTTGTTGATGAGGAGCACGACAGCTCGTTCAAGCAGCAGGAGGGGGTGGCGTATTCGGCCCGGGATATGGCCGTGTTGCTGGCGCAGGAGCTGGGCATCCCCGTGGTGCTGGGCTCGGCCACGCCAAGCCTCGAGTCCTGGCGCCAGGCTTCCGAGGGGCATTACCGATTGCTGGAGCTTCCCCAACGCATCCGGCCACATGCCGAGCCGGTGCCGGAATGCGTCGACCTGCGCGGTGTCGATGGTGTGCTCTCGGAGCCGCTGTTGGCCGCCCTGCGCCAGAGCATGGATTCCGGACATCAGGCCATTTTGTACCTGAACCGGCGCGGTTACGCGCCGGCGCTGCAGTGCGCGGCCTGTGGCGAGGTGGAGGCCTGTCCGCACTGCAGTCTGCGCCTGACCCTGCATCGCAGGCGGAAACAGCTGCGTTGCCATGCCTGCGGTTTTGTGCGCGCCGTACCGAAGGTCTGCGCCCATTGCGGCGAGGCGGCGCTGGTGCCGCTCGGGGCCGGCACCGAAAGGCTGGAGGAATCCCTGCATGCGGCATTGCCGGAACTGCGCTTTGCCCGCTTCGACAGCGATACGGTGACCAGCCCCAAGCGCCTGGCCGAGACCCTGGACCGTTTTGCCGGCGGCGAGATCGATTGCCTGATCGGCACGCAGATGCTGGTCAAGGGACATCACTTTCCCAATGTGGCCCTGGTCGGGGTGATCAATGCCGATCTCGGCCTCGGCCTGCCGGATTTCCGCGCCGGTGAGCGCTGGTGGCAGCAGATCACGCAGGTGATCGGCCGCACCGGCCGTGGCGAGGCACCAGGGCGGGTGATCATCCAGACGCTGAATCCCGAGGCGCCGTGGCTCGGCCGTCTGGGAGAGCACCAGGCGAAAATGCTGCTGGACGAGGAGCTGGCATTGCGGGGGCAGTTGCAGTACCCGCCGTTCTCCCGCTGGGTGCGGATCCTGTTCTCGGCTGTGCATGCCGGGGCGGCTGAGGAGTCAGCTGAACGGCTTGCCGCGTGCGTATGCCGGGGCCTGCCGGAGATCGCGGTGACCGGCCCGATGCCCTGCGCCATTGAACGCCTGGGAGGTCGCTACCGCTTCGAGTTGATCCTGCGTGATGATGCCCGGCGTCATTTGCCCTGGCGGCTGGCGCCGCTGCTGGCAAGCCTGCCGGTACCGGCGGCGGTACGACGCCGAATCGATGTCGATCCCCAGGACATGATGTAGTCACGGATGTAGTCATATTGGGCTGCGTTTTTCCGCCGAGGCGCTACCATCGGCGGTTGGCCGTTTCAGGACGATTGCGGCAGCGAGGAGCAACGATGCAGGACAGGCTGATCCGTGTGCGCGGCGCGCGGGTGCACAATCTGAAAAACATTTCGCTGGATATCCCCCGTGACCAACTGGTGGTGATCACCGGCGTATCCGGTTCCGGCAAGTCTTCGCTTGCCTTCGATACGCTGTATGCCGAGGGCCAGCGACGCTACGTGGAATCGTTGTCAGCCTATGCCCGCCAGTTCCTGGGCGTCATGGACCGGCCGGACGTCGATGCCATCGAGGGATTGTCACCGGCCATCTCCATCGAACAGAAAACCACCAGCCGCAACCCGCGCTCCACCGTCGGCACCATCACCGAGGTCTACGACTATCTGCGCCTGCTGTTTGCGCGCGTCGGCCAGCCGTTCTGCTACGGCTGCGGCAAGCCGATCAGCTCACAGTCGGCCTCGCAGATCATCGATGAGCTGGCTGCTCTTCCCGACGATACCCGGTTGCAAATCCTGTCCCCGATCGCGCGCAGCCGGAAGGGTGAGTTCCGGCGCGAACTGGAAAGGGCCGGGCAGAACGGCTTCGTGCGCGTGCGCATCGATGGCGAGGTACATGCGATCGAGGACGTGCCGCCGCTTGATCGCAAGCGCAAGCACGACATCGAACTGGTGGTCGACCGTCTGGTGTTGCGCGAAGGGGTGCGCACCCGTCTGGCCGATTCGGTGGAAACGGCATTGCGCTACGGCGATGGCATGATGCTGGCGCTGATCGGCGAACGGAGCGTCACCTATTCGGAACGCTTCGCCTGCCCCGATTGCGGCATCTCCTACCCCGAGATCGAGCCGAGGCTGTTTTCGTTCAATTCGCCGGCCGGCGCCTGCCCGAGCTGCGATGGCATCGGCACGCAGACCATCTTCGATCCGGAGCTGGTGGTGCCCGATCCCTCGCTGTCGCTGAAGGACGGTGCCGTGGCTCCGTGGTCGGGGCGGGAAACGCCGTTTTTCCACCAGACCATGCAGGCCGTGTGCGAGCATCTTGGGGTCGACGTGCGCACGCCGTTCGCCGAGCTGCCGGAACACGCTCGCCGTTTCATCCTCCACGGCTCCGGCGAGGAAAAGATCGCCTTCCATTTCACCGAAGGGCCGCGCGTGCGCCTGATCGAGCGTCCGTTCGATGGCGTGATCCCGAATCTTGAACGGCGTTACCGCGAGAGCGGCTCCGACGAGGTGCGCGAGGAGCTTTCCCGCTACATCAATGCCGTACCCTGTCCGGCCTGCGAGGGCTCCCGCCTGACGCGCCCGGCCAGGCATGTGCTTGTCGGGGGACTGTCGCTTCCGGACTTCGTGGCCATGCCGCTGCACCGGGCCAAGGATTGGATCGATGCCCTGCAGCTGTCTGCGCAAAAGCAGGCCATTGCCGAGAAGGTGCTGGAGGAGATCCGTGCCCGCATCGGTTTCATGATCGAGGTGGGGCTCGATTACCTGTCGCTGGAGCGTACCGCCGGCACGCTGTCGGGTGGCGAGGCCCAGCGCATCCGCCTGGCCACGCAGATCGGCTCGGCGCTGGTCGGTGTGCTCTACATCCTCGATGAACCGTCGATCGGCCTGCACCAGCGCGACAACGACCGGTTGCTGGCCACGCTGAAACGGCTGCGCGATCTGGGCAATTCGGTGCTGGTGGTCGAGCACGACGAGGATGCGATCAAAAGCGCCGACTGGGTTATCGACATGGGGCCGCGCGCCGGCGAGCACGGCGGCGAGGTGATGGCGGCGGGTCCGCTGGCCCAGGTGCTGGCATGCAAGGACTCGCTGACTGCCGACTATCTCACGGGCCGCAAGGTCATCGCGGTACCGAAGCGGCGACCAGTGGGCGAGGGGCATCCGGTGATCGGCATCAAGGGAGCATGCGAGCACAACCTGAAACGGGTGACGGCGCTGTTCCCGCTCAGCCGCTTTTCCTGTGTGACCGGTGTATCCGGCTCCGGCAAGTCGACATTGACCATCGACACACTGTACCGCGCCTTTGCGCGCAGCAAACGCCTGCAGACCGAGCGCATCGGCCGTCACGACGAACTGGTCGGGGCGGAGCTGATCGACAAGGTCATCGACATCGATCAGAGCCCAATCGGGCGCACCCCGCGTTCCAATCCCGCTACCTATACCGGCCTGTTCACGCCGATCCGCGATTTGTTCGCGGCCGTGCCGGAGGCCCGCGCCCGCGGCTACAAGCCGGGCCGCTTCTCGTTCAACGTCAAGGGCGGTCGCTGCGAGACCTGCGAGGGCGACGGCATGATCCGGGTGGAGATGCATTTCCTGCCGGACGTCTATGTGCTCTGCGAATCATGCGGTGGCGCCCGCTACAACCGCGAAACGCTGGATGTCCGCTACAAGGGCAAAACCATTGCCGAGGTGCTGGACATGACGGTGGACGAGGCGGCCGAATTCTTCGCCCCCGTGCCGTCATTGAGGAACAAGCTGCAGACGCTGCAACAGGTCGGTCTGGGCTACATCCGCCTCGGCCAGTCGGCCACCACCCTGTCCGGAGGCGAGGCCCAGCGCGTGAAGCTGGCCAAGGAGCTGGCCCGCCGTGCCACCGGTGATACATTGTACATCCTGGATGAGCCGACCACCGGCCTGCATTTCGAGGATGTGGCCAAGCTGCTGGAGGTGCTGCACCGCCTGGTGGAGCGCGGCAATACGGTGGTGGTCATCGAGCACAACCTGGACATCATCAAAACAGCCGATTGGGTCGTGGACATGGGATCGGAGGGGGGCGACCGCGGTGGCGAGATCATCGTTTCCGGCACCCCGGAGCAGGTCGCCGCCTGCGATGCCTCGTGGACCGGGCGCTACCTGAAACCGCATTTGGAGGCGTAGCCGGGCTTGTCCCAAGGTGGCTGTGGCTCTAGCGTGGAGCGGCCGATGCGGCGGTGGAGGATGCGATGCTGAACAAGGTGATGTTGATCGGAAACCTGGGCCAGGACCCGGAAACGCGCTTTACCCAGGACGGGACCTGCGTCTGCAACATCCGCCTGGCGACCACCGAGCGCTACAAGGACCGCAACGGCCAGCAGCAGGAGCGCACCGAATGGCATCGCGTGGTGCTGTGGGGGCGGCTGGGCGAGATCGCCAACCAGTACCTGAAGAAGGGTTCGCGCGTGTTCATCGAGGGCCGCATCGAGACCCGCAAATGGCAGGACAAGGAAGGTCAGGACCGCTACACGACGGAGATCCGCGCCAGCGAGATGAAGATGCTGGGCGGAGGCGGTGGCCGGGGTGACGATTTCGGCAACAGCGGGGCGGACAGCCCTTCCGGCTCATCCCGCGGCTCCTCCAAATCCGGCAATGACCCCTTTGCCGACACCCCGGATTTCAACGACGTGCCGGTCGACGACGATATCCCGTTCTGAGAGCGCCTGTTTCTAGGGTGTAAAAAAGATGTGGGGCATGCCGATCAAGGCGTGCAATGCGGTTTAGACCGGGTTTCGTCCGGTTCGAGCATAGGATCCCCCGACGTTCAATTGACTTCCCTCTTTATACAATATTCCGAATTCCCTCGAGAAAACCTGCCCCGGGGTACGGGGCAGGGGTCTGGCACTAGCCGCCGGTTGTCTTATGCGTTCGCGACAAGCGATGGCTTCGGCGCAGCGGCAACGAGTCCGTAGTTCGACATGACGCCAAGCAGTTTGGCCTTATCGGGGGGGCCACCGGCGTTGATGATGGCGCCGACGTCGTGAAAGTATTGTTCACCGATGTCGGGGGTAAGGATCACGAGCACCCGCGCGGGTTCAGTGCTGGTGTTGCAAAAGTGATGCACGGCTCCGCGCGGGGTGGACATCCAGTCACCGGGCTTCAGGTCGCGGGTTTCATGATCTACGGAATACCGTAGCACGCCATCCAGGACATAAACGCACTCTTCGTTGTCGGTGTGGCTGTGCGGGGGTGGGACATTGGCATGGGGTGGAACGAGCATCTCGAACACGCCAAGCCCACCGGTTTGAGCGCCTTCCACAAGATAGCGAATCTCCAGTTGTCCCACTTTGACGGTCTGATGCTGGCTCATGGTGATCTCCTTGGTTGTGTCATCGATTCACGGTCTTGTCGGATCGCGAACAACGTTTCCAGTCCGTAAGGGCATGCTATTAAATTGCACATATGTGATAAATAGTGTTAGATTCAAATGATTGTTGCAGGATTGATGCCAATGAAAGATCGTCTGAACAGCATGCGCGTGTTTGCGCAGGTGGTGGAAGCAAAGAGTTTCTCGGCCGCCGCGGACAAGCTTCACATATCCAAATCGCTCGCCAGCCGGCATGTCAGCGCCCTGGAAAAGGGCCTGGCCGTCAAACTTCTGAACCGGTCTACCCGTAAGCTCAGCCTGACAGAAGCCGGGGCGCAGTTTTATCAACACTGTGCGCGAATCGTGCAGGAGGCGGAGCTTGCCGAGCAGGCCCTGACCCGCATCCAGACCGAACCGGCGGGACTCGTGAAGGTAACGGCAACCCCGGCGTTTGCTGTGCGCCATGTGTTGCCGAAACTTAACGGCTTCTATCAGAAGTATCCCAAGATCCGCGTCCAGGTTTCCTGCAGTAATCAAAACGTGGACCTTGGCGAGTCAGGATTTGATTTCGGCATTCGGGTGGCATTCGTTCCGTCCCCGAACCTGATCGTGCGCAAGCTTGCCGCCAACCGCTCGCTGCTTTGTGCAGCGCCGGAGTACATCAAGCTCCATGGCAAGCCGCGTCGAATCGAAGAGTTGCGTCATCATGACTGTGTGCAATTTTCACCGCTGGCGCCGAAGGGTATTTGGACCTTTCGGCGCGATGGGCGGAAATATTCGGTACCTGTGAGTGGAACGTTTGCCACGGACGAAATGGATGCCGTGCGCACCGCCATCATTGCCGGACTCGGCATTGGGATCCTACCAGCTTACATGACGGGCGACGATTTGCGAAAAGGTGTACTCGTGCCACTGCTGAGCCAGTATCAGGCCGTGCCCGAAAGCGCCATTTATCTGGTCTATCTTCCGAATCATGCGCTGCCTTCGCGAGTACGTGCGTTGATCGATTACCTGGTGGAACAGTTCAAAATGGCTCCCCCGTGGGAGGTCGGGCGGTAAGCAAATGGCCGGACAATGAATATCCGGCTATGATCGTCAGCGGACGCAAGGATGATGCCGGAAGCCCGCAAGGTGGCGGGCTGCTTTAGGTTCAATACCCCTGATCCGATCGTTCGTCACATACTCCCCGTCCATTTCCAATCGCGGATCTCGGGCAGATCGCGACCCTCCTTGTTGATGTACTGCCTGTGCTCGATCAGCTTGTCCTTGAGCTGCTGCTTCAAATAGATGCCTTGGTCGCCGGTCTGCGGCAGGCGGTCGACGACGTCCATCGCAAGGTGGAAGCGGTCCAGGTCGTTGAGCACCGTCATGTCGAAGGGCGTGGTGATGGTCCCTTCCTCCTTGTAGCCGCGGACGTGGATGTCGTCGTGGTTGGTGCGGCGGTAGGTCAGGCGGTGAATCAGCCACGGGTAACCGTGGAAGGCGAAGATCACCGGCTTGTCCTTCGTGAAAAGCTCGTCGAAGTCCACGTCGCTCAGGCCGTGCGGGTGTTCGCTCGGCGGCTGCAGCTTCATCAGGTCGATGACGTTCACCACGCGGATCTTCAGTTCGGGTAGGTGCTGGCGCAGGATCGATACCGCGGCGAGCGTCTCCAGCGTCGGCACGTCGCCGCAGCAGGCCATCACCACATCCGGCGCCGCACCCTGATCGTTGCTGGCCCACTGCCAGATGCCCACGCCCTCGGTGCAGTGCTTGACGGCGGCATCCATCGTCAGCCACTGCGGTGCCGGATGCTTGCCCGCGACCACCACGTTCACGTAATGACGGCTGCGCAGGCAGTGATCCATTACCGACAGTAGGCAGTTGGCATCCGGCGGGAAGTAGGCGCGCACCACTTCGGCCTTCTTGTTGATCACGTTGTCGATGAATCCGGGATCCTGGTGCGTGAAGCCGTTGTGATCCTGGCGCCAGACGTGCGAGGCGAGAAGGTAGTTCAGTGAGGCGAGCTTGGGGCGCCACGGCAGGTTTGCTGTGACCTTGAGCCACTTGGCGTGCTGGTTGAACATCGAGTCGATGATATGGATGAACGCCTCGTAGCAATTGAACAGGCCATGCCGCCCGGTGAGCAGATAGCCCTCGAGCCAGCCCTCGCATTGGTGCTCGCTCAGCATGGAGTCGAGCACGCGGCCGCTCGGCGACAGGAACTCGTCGCCGGGCTCGGTCCGCGCGTCCCACTGGCGGTTGGTCGCCTCGAACACCGCGCCCAGGCGGTTGGACAGCGTCTCGTCCGGGCCGAAGATCCGGAAGTTGCGCTGCTCGTCGTTGAGCTTCGCCACGTCGCGCAGGAAGGTCCCGAGCACCAGGGTGTCGCCGCTGCCGGGCGTACCTGGCTCGGGCACGTCCACCGCGTACTCGCGGAAGTCCGGCATGCGCAGCTCAC
>CAYRBJ010000039.1:0-14368 GCA_964422615.1 uncultured Zetaproteobacteria bacterium
ATCTGCGGGATGGCCACGAAGGCCACGCCGCGGTCGCCGAGATCGGCCAGGCAGATCGCACCCCAGGTGCCGGTGACCTCCGGCTTCTCACCCTTGATGGCATGGGCAATGTTGTGCACCAGCGCCGTGGTCATCGATTCGATCATGTAGCCGGTCTTCGGGGTGCCGACCGGCAGCGGACAGCTCGGATCGGCGGGTGGAATGGCCACGATGACGCCGGTGCTGTAGATGTTTTCGTAGGTCGGGTTCTGCTGGAACTCATTGATCTTGACGAAGCCCATCGGGTTGCACAGTTCCTCGGTGTTGGCAACCACCGGCGTGCCGCGAAAGGCGGGCAGCAGCATCGAATACTTGTGCGGCAGCACACCCTCGGCGATCTTCTCGCCCTTGCGGTCTACCTCCTCGTAATGGATCTCGTCCTCGGTGATCTTGAGCGTCTTGCAGTTGGTGATGAACTTGATGTCGCGCTTGCGCAGTTCGGATTCGAGCATGGCCTTGGAATCCTCGACACCGCCCAGACCCAGATGGCCGATGTACGGCTCCGGCGTGATGAAGGTCATCGGCACCTTGTCACGGATCTTGCGCCGGCGCAGCTCGGTATCGACGATCATGGCGAACTCGTAGGCCGGGCCGTAGCAGGAGGCACCCTGCACGGCGCCGATAACGACCGGGCCCGGATCCTTGCAGAACTCCTCGAAGGCGTTGTAGGCCTCCACGGCATGATCGACGTGGCAGATCGAATGAGAATGCCCGCCCTCGGGCCCGAGGCCCTCGACCAGTTCAAAGGCCAGGCGCGGGCCGGTGGCGATGACCAGATAGTCATATTCCAGGGACTTGCCGTCGCCGAGCACCATCTTGTTTTCCTTCGGATGCAGCTCACGCGCGCCGGAGGAAATAAAATGAATGCCCTTCTTCTCCAGCACCGGTTCGAGGGGGATGCTGATATCATCGCGCGTGCGCCAGCCCACCGCGACCCAGGGATTGCTCGGAACAAAGTGGAAATAGTCATAGTTGGAAACCACCGTGACCTGATGCTCTCCCTTCAGCTTTTTCAGCTCCTCCTGCATCTCGTAGGCTGCAGGCAGACCTCCGATTCCAGCTCCCATAATGACGACATGTGCCATGATCTTACTCCTCTCGCAGGCTTGCCCCGCGTTAATGGTGCGCCTTCGGTTCAGGCTTCCGGTGCCAGGCTATATGCCCGAATGCGAATAATCCGTATAGCACAGATTGCGGTCAGTGTCCCTTGCGGACCGGCAGGCCGGCCGCACTCCATGCGGCCATGCCTCCAGAGAAATTGTAGACGGTTTTGACGCCTGCCTTGGCCAAGGCCGTTGCGGCCATGGCCGAGCGGTTCCCCGAGGCACAGATGCAAATGACCGGCCTGGACTTCTCGATCTCGTCCAGCTTCTGTCGAAGCTCTCCCAGCGGGATCAGCACGGCATCCGGGGCATGGTGGCTGGCGAATTCGCCCGGCGACCGCACATCCAGCAGCAGATGCGCTTCATTGCGCCAGCGCCCCAGGTAATCGGTGGCCGACAGCGGCTGTACGCCCGACAGACGCGGTGAAAGCCAGCGCGTCCATATGGTCCAGGCGAAGATCAGGCCGACGAACAGGTAAACGCCATATTGATGCATGAAATCGCTCATGGTCATGCCTTGGCGCAGCTGCCGCCGGACTTCATGCCCAGCTTGCTCAGGATCTGCTCCATCAGGCACCAGCGGGTGAAGCCGGACTGCAGCAGATTGGCGCCGACGAAGGCCGTGAACCACAGCCAGGTCGGGCTATCGAAAAGGCTGGCGCCGTTGTAGACATGGGCCAGGTACAGCGACAGCAGGATGAAGCTGCCGGCGATGATGCGTATTGCGCGTTCAGTGGTCATGGGTAAGTTCTCCTTGGGTCAAAGTATCAGGTTTTTCACGCTGCCACAGGTAGTAGAGCAGCGGGATGACGAACATGGTCAGGATGGTCGAGGCGATGGTGCCGAAGGCCATCGATACACCGAGGCCGCCGAACACGGGATCGGCGATCATGATCGAGGTGCCGGCGATGATCGCCAACGCCGTCAGCATGATCGGGCGCGCCCGCATGGCACCGGCCATCATCACCGCGTCCTTGGCGGAATGGCCAGCGGCGCGGTAGGCGAGGATGAAGTCGATCAGCAGCATCGAGTTGCGCACGACGACGCCGGCCAGCGCGATCATGCCGATCATCGAGGTGGCGGTGAACGGCTGGCCGGTGATCATATGGCCGGGGAAGATGCCAATCATGGTCAAGGGGATCGCCCCCATCACCAGCATCGGCATGATGAAGTCGCCGTAATAGGCCACCAGCAACAGGTAGATCATCGCCAGAGCGACGATGAAGGCCGCGCCCAGATCGCGGAACACATCCAGCGTCAGGCGCATCTCACCGTCCCACAGCAACTGGTAGCCGAAGGTATCGTCCGGCTGGGCATGCGTGAAGCGCATACCGCCGGTCGTAAGCCGCACGCCCGGGGCGATCTTATCGCCATCCAGGTGCCGATCCATGTCCAGCAACGGGTAGACCTGGGAGCCGGCCTTCGGCTCGCCGGTGACATAGACGACCTGATGCCCGTCCTTGGTGAAGATCGGTTTGGGCGCGATCACCTGCTCGATGTGGGCGATCGTCGACACCGGCACCAACTGGCCGCCCTTGCCAACGACGAAGATGCGGTCCAGGTCGCGCGGGGCGATGCGATCCCGGCGTGGAATCTGCACATGGATCATCACCGGATCCCGGGCGGTATCGATATGCACATGGCCGATATTGAAGCCGGACACGAAATCGTGGATGACCTTGACCACCTGTGCCGTAGTCACGCCGCTGAGCGCCGCCTTTTGCTTGTCGACAATGACCTTGTATTCGCGCTGGTCGGCGGTGACCGAATCATCGACATCGGTGACATCCCAGGTGTGGGTGAAGCGATGGCGAACGATCTTGGCGATCTTCCGTAACTCGTCGTAGTTCGGACCGTAGATCTCAGCAAGCAGGGTGGCGCGTACCGGTGGCCCCGGCGGATCCTCGACCAGCTTGATATTGGCCTCGGGGTGGCGGCTTTCGACCGGCTTAAGCAGTTTGCGCAGGCCGAGCACGATTTGTTCGGACTTTTCGCTGCGCTCATGCTTGCTGATCAGGTTGACGCGGATCTCGGCGATGTTCGGGCCGCGCTTGACCGAGCTGCCGCGCAGCATGCCGTTGAAGTCGATCGGGCCGGGGATGCCGACGAAGGTCTCGTAGTCCGTCACCGGCTTGTAACGGTGCAGCACCTCGCCGATATCGCGGGTGACGGCATCTGTGACTTCCAGCGGTGTGCCCGCCGGCATGTCGATGGTGATATTGAAGGTGTTCTTGTTGCCCTTGGGCAGCATCTTCAGCTCCACCGTGCCCGGCGTCATCGGGCCGTTGATGCCCGACGGCCGGAAGAACTGCCAGGACGGCTCCCACAGCGAAAAAAGCATCAGCACCGCGGTGATGCCGAAGAAGATGTGCCGCACCCGTGGCTTCTCGATCAGCGGCCTGGCCAGCTTCAGGTAGACGGTGGCCAGCCAGTCATGATGCTCGGTGATCTCGCCGGCGTTGGCGTCTACCTTGCAGTGCATGAAGCGGCGGGCCACCCACGGTGTGAGCATGTAGGCGATGACCAGCGAGGCCAGCATGGCCACCGGTGCGTTGAACGGGATCGGCGCCATGTACGGCCCCATCATGCCGGTGACGAAGGCCATCGGGATGAAGGCGAGGATGACGGCGAAGGTGGCGATGATGGTCGGCTTTCCGGTCTCGTTGGCGGCGAGGATACAGGCCACCGCCTTGTCCCCGGCCTGGCGTATGCCGGCGCTGAAATGACGGTGAATGTTCTCGATGACGACGATGGAGTCGTCGACCAGCAGGCCCAGGGAGAGGATCAGCGCGAACAGCGTGATGCGGTTGATGGTCTGGCCGAAGACGAAGCCGACGGCAAGCACGATCAGCAGCACCAGCGGGATGTTCATGGTGACGATCGCCGCCTCGCGCCAGCCGAGGAAGATCAGCAGGATGATGACGACGGTGGAGATGGCGATGCCCAGATGTTCGATCAGGGTGTTGACGGCGTCGTTGGCCTGTTTGCCGGAGTCGCGCGTCACCGTCACGCGCACGTCATTCGGGATAAGATCTCCCTTCAGGGTGTCGAGCTTCTGCAGAATGCGATCGGCGACCACGACGGCATTGGTACCGCGCTTCTTGGCCAGGGTGATGCTGACAGCGGCCGTTTCTCCGCCATGCGGGGCATGCTGTTCCGAGGGACCGAAGCCGATGCGGGCCACGTGTTCGATCTCACCCGGACCTTCGCGGACGGTGGCGACATCCCGCAGGTAGATGGGCTTGCCGTGGTGCACGGTCAGCACCAGGCTGGCGACGTCATCCGCGGATCTCAGAAAGCCGCCGACATGGATCTTCTTGACCATATTGTCGTCCACCGCCGTTCCGGCAGACTCGGCCACGTTGGCGGCGTCCAGCACATGCTGGATGGTCTCGATGTCGATGCCCTGGGCAGCCATGCGTCCGGGATCGAGGTCGATGGTGACCTGCCTGTCGCGACCGCCGATGGTGTCCGCCACCGATACGCCGGGAAGCGGCGCCAGTTGCTCCTTGACGCGCATCGCCAGCTGTTTGAGCTGCATACCGCTGTAGTCTGTGCTGGACAGCGTCAGCACCACGATCGGTACGTCATCGACGTCCAGCGGCTTGACCAGGGGCTGGGAGGCGCCCGGGGGGATACGGTCGAGGTTGTGCATGATGTGGTCATACAGCTTGACCAGCGAGGCTTCCTTGTTCTGCCCCACCTTGAACTGCACGGTCACCATGCCCATCGAGTCCGTGGCCGCACCAAAGGTGTGATCGACCCCCGGCATTTCGTGCATCACCATCTCCAGTGGCCGCACGATGAGGTTGTGCACCTCCTGGGGCGAGGCGCCGGGCATGCGCACGAAGATGTTGGCAGCCGGTACGTCGATCTGCGGATTCTCTTCGCGTGGGGTGACGAACAGCGCCATCAGTCCGATCAGGAAGATCACAAAGCTGGCGATCGGCGTGATCTGCGAGTGTGTGGCCTTCCAGCTCAGGCGTCCGGCGATGTTCAGCTTGCTCGGGTCAAAGGACATGTATGCCGATCCTGATTAGCGGGATTGCGAGGGGACGATGCGCTCCCCGGAGTGCAATGGGGTACTGGAGGAGACGACGATGCGTTCTCCGGGGTTCAATCCGGAAAGCACCTCGATGTTGCCATCCCATTCGCGGCCGGTGCGGATCATGCGGAAATGCACACTGTTGTCCGTGTCCACCATGTACACACCGGGGATATCCGAGGAGGACACGATGGCCGTGCGGGGGATCATGATGCCGTGGGTCTTGCCGACAGCAAAGCTCACGCTGGCGAACATGCCGGATTTCAGGCCGGGAATCGCCGCCAGAGTGGCCTTGACGAGATAGCTGTGGGTGGTCGCATCGCCCGAGGGTACGATCTGGGCGACATGGCCTTCGATGGTCGTGCCCAGTGCCTGCACGGTGGCCATCACCACATCGCCGAGCTGGACGTGGTTGATCTGCTGCTCTTTGACATAGGTCTGCAGTTCCAGATGCGCCGGATCCTCGATGGTCAGGATGGGCTCGCCGGGCTTGGCCATGTCGCCGTTGTCCTTGTGCTTGGCGACGACGACACCCGAGATCGGGGCGGTGATGTCGACATACTGGACCTGCGCCCTGGCCTGAGCCAAGCCTGCCCGGGCCGCATGCAGGCCCTTTTCGGCGATCTGGTATTTCAGGGCGACCTGCTGGAATTCGCGCTCCGTCACCGCCTGTTGGGCGCGCAGGGCGCTGAATCGGTCGTAGTCGAGCTTGGCCTCCTCGGCCCTGGCCTTCGCCTGGGCAAGGCCCGCCTCGGCCTCATGCAGGTGTGCGCGCTCATCCGCGGAGTCAATGTGCACCAGCAGCTCGCCCTTCTTGACACTCTGGCCTTCCCGGGCCTTGATGCTGCGGATATAGCCCATGACGCGCGAGGCGACATCGACCCTGTTCTCGGCGACCACGGTGCCGGACGTCAGGTACAACTTGGGGATGGAATCGGTGGCGATGGTCATCACCGTCGCCGGCACGGTGGCCTGGACCGATGCCTGCTGTTCCTGATGGTTACCGGAGCAGGCGGCCAAGGGCAGCATGAGCATGCACGCCAGCATCGTTTGGCGGGAGCGGGGAAGATTCACTGCAATACCTCCGGGGTCAGTTGGCCGGTGGCCAGATACAGGTGGGCGCGCGTGGTAACCTGTTCGAAGCGGGCCTGGATCACGGCGGCGCGGGCCTGATCCCGCTGGGTCTGGGCCTGTAACAGATCGGTCATGCGCTCCAGCCCTGCCTTGAAGCGGGCCTCGGTGATGCGCAGGCTTTCCTGGGCCTGGGCCAGCGCCTGCTGGCGGGAAGACAGGCGTTGATCCGCTTCATGCAGGCCACGGTAGGCGTCGGCCACCTCGTTCTCGATCTGATGCGTCTTGTCGGCGATCTCGAACTCCAGGCGGCTGTGCTCGGCCCTTGCCTTCTCCATCGCCGCTCTGTCGCTGCCCCCGGCGAATACATTCAGATCGATCGTGGCGGCGATCTGGTAATTGGAATTGTGCAGCCGCCAGTGCGGATCGTTCCATTGTTCAGTGGCCACCAGGTTGATATGCGGCAGCATGCCGGCGCGGGCAACGGTGTTTCCCGCTTCGGCCGCCTCTCCCTGCGATTGCAGGGCGAGCAGGTCCGGGCGCTTGTGCAATGCCGTTTCGGTCAACCGAGCCAGGTTCTGCTCAGGGGCATGGATGACGATGCCCTGCTTGATCTGCGGTGTGCGGCTGGCTCCCAGGTTCAGCAGGGCACGGATATGATCAAGCGTACGCGCCTCGGCGTTGGTGGCAGCAATGGCCGAAACCTGGCTGTCCTCCAGATGGACCTTGGCATTGAGCACATCGCTTTTGACCACCATGCCGCGGGCGAGTAGGGCTTCGGCAACGTGCAGGTTTTCCTCCGATGACTTGACCGCCTGGGTGGCCACCACCGCCATGGCGCGCGCCGCCTTCAGCGCGGCGAAGCTGCGGATGACCTGGTAGATGACGTCCTGCCGGCGCATGGCGTTGGCATGGATGCTTGCCTGCAGCCCGTATTTGGCCTCATCGATGCGGCCATAGTTCGCGCCACCGGAATACAGGGGCAGCGAGGCGGAGACGGAGTCCTGGAAATTGGTCACGGCGCTCGGATTGTTCAGCGACGTCAGAGCCATGTCGTTTCCCGTCACTGAATGCTGCAGCAGCTTGGTGCCGAATACGGTGAGCGGGGAGTCCGTTTTCATGGCAGTGGAGCGGATGTCCACCCGTGGGAACAGCGCCCCCCTGGCCTCATCCAGGCCGGCGCTGGCACTGGATACGCTCATCTCCGATGCCATCAGGGAGGGGTTTTGTTTCAACGCCAGGGAGATGGCGGCATGGATATCGAGCGGGGTGTCATCGGCGGGGGCTGCTATCGCCACGTGCATGCCGAGGCCGACGATGGCGACGGCCAGTCCTATGATGGTTTTGTATGCTCCTGGGCGCGAAATTCCGTCATTCATTTCTCACACGCTTCCGGGCAGTAAATGCGTTTCAGCGATTGCACCAAGTCGGCAAACGCCGGCTCCGCTATTTCATAATATACATGCTGTCCCAGCTTTTTGGTGTGCAAGATGCCCATCATGCGCATCTTGGACAGATGCTGGGAAAGATTGGATTGCGAGGCGCCGGTGGCTTCTATCAGATCGGTGACGCACATGGGGCCATTCAGCAGGTGACATAGAACGGTGAGCCGAACCTCGTGGGCGATGCCGCGCAGGCCCTGAGTTGCCGCGGTGATGCTTTCCTGGGGGAAATCGCTCATGGGCGAAATATTACATATATGATTATATTGTCAAGTTCTAATATAAAAGGCTGGCTCGCGTCTCTGCTTTGGTATGGGATGGAAATGGGCCTGGCTTATTCTTACTTGGCGGTGAAAACGGTGCCGACGCCTGCATCCGTGAATATTTCGAGCAACAGGGCATGGGGCACACGCCCATCAATGATATGGGCACGCCCCGTGCCGTGATGCACCGCATCGAGGCAGCACTGCACCTTCGGGATCATGCCGCCGGCGATGATGCCCGAGTCGATCCATTCATGGGCTTGCGATGCCGTGAGCTGGGAACGGAGCTGCTTGTTTCCGTCCATGACACCGGGAACGTCCGTCAGCAGGATGAGCTTGGCCGCGCCCAAGGCCTTGGCGATGGCGCCTGCAACCAGATCGGCGTTGATGTTGTAGCTGACGCCTTCTTCCTTGTTGTAGCCGACGGGGGCGATGACAGGCACGAAGCGGTCCTTGTCGATCAGTTCGAGCACCTGCGGGTTGATGCGACTGACCTCACCCACGTGCCCGAGATCGATGATCTCCGGTGCCTGCAGTTCAGGGGCATCCTGCTGCAGCACGAGCTTGCGGGCGCAGATCAGCCCCCCATCCTTTCCGGACAGGCCGATGGCGCGGCCACCCGCCCGGTTGATGTTTGAGACGATCTCCTTGTTGACCAGGCCGGCCAGCACCATCTCCACGATGTCCATGGTCTCACTGTCGGTCACGCGCATGCCGCCGACGAATTTGGCCTCCTTACCGAGCTTCTTCAGCAAGTCCCCGATCTGCGGCCCACCGCCATGTACCACGATCGGATTGATGCCAACCTGCTTGAGCAGGGCGACATCGCGGGCAAAGCTTTCCTTAAGCCCGCTTTCGACCATGGCATGCCCGCCATATTTGATGACGATGGTCTGATCGGCGAAATGTTGTAGATAAGGAAGGGCTTCGACGAGAATGGCCGCCCGTTCCTGGGGCGAGATCATGTTGCCTCTTTGACCCTCGGCTTCGGTGTGGGTTCACAATCCAGCAGGGACTGCCAGATCCAGAGTATGCTGCATGTCGCCAGGGTCATGCCGATGCTCAGCATCAGATAGTTGTTTTCGGGGTTGCCCAACTGCTCTCCGACCGGAAGTAGCACGATGATGGCCGGCGCCAGGACGGTAAACCGTGTCCAGGCCATGTTCTGGCGCAGCATCACGCTTGCGGCACCGGGGAACGACAGCAAGGCATAGAAGGTCATGATGATCCAGTGATTTGTCGGATCGTAGCTGCGAAGCTGCTTCCATACGCCGATGGAGCTGGAGTTCAGATGAACCTCGACGGCAGCACCCGCGACAAGAAACAGCAGGCCGGACACCAGCCAGAGCAGCCAGCCAATCCATACGCGCTTGCGCACGATATGGTTGATCCACACAGCATTGCCGACCACATACATGACGGTGGCAAAGAACATTCCCCATGGGGCGTACTGAAAGTCGATTTCCATGCCGGACTCCTTGGCTGGCCAAGCATAGCAGCCCGAATGAAAAAGGCTATATATGCCGCCCCCTTATCAACCGTTTTAAGCCTATATTGTCTGTGGTTTCCTCATCGTGTCTCCACTTTTTCCGTGCAGCCGGGGGAAATGGGTGGGCAGATGCGCCGCACTTCCCGGCTGCGACGGCCTATAGTCCAAATATTCATCTTCGAGAGATTAATAAATAGGCAGAATCCAAGTGCCGCATGGGGTGAATTTTCATATGTGATTGATTTTAAACAACAATAGGATTTGGCACAGCGCGTGCTTTCGTCAGGGCAGGAGCCCCATCCATGCGAAGGGGACATGTATCACTCGAGGAGAACGCAATGAGAAAACGATATTTAATGGGTTTGGTACTGGGCGCATTATTGGGCACGGTCGCAGCTTCGGAAACGGCGCTGGCGGCAGGCTCGACGCCGACCTTGTCACAGGTGCTCGATGCCTCCGGGGTTAGCCTGTCGGGCTTCATCGATGCCTCGGGTATCTATGATAATAATGGTACCACAGCATTTACCAGCGGCACGTCCAGCCGTGCCTACGACAACGGCGTCAACAGCCTGAATATCCAGATGCTGGAGTTGGCGCTGACCAAGGCCCCGACGGAGGGCTGGGGCGGTGCCCTGGTGCTGAATGCCGGTCCGGATGCGACGATCGACCACTCCTATCCGATGACCGCAGACAATTTTGACATCCAGCAGGCCTATGTCAGCTACCAGAGCGGTGGCGCCAAGCTGGAGGTGGGCAAGTTCGCCACCCTGATCGGTGCTGAGGTCATCGAGAGTCCGGACAACTGGAACTTCTCGCGCTCCTGGGGCTTCGAGCTTGGACCGTACACCCACACCGGTGCGCGCCTGTCCTATGCCCTGAGTGACAAGGCCAGCGTCACCGTCGGTGTCAACAACGGCTGGGACATCATGACGGCATTTAGTGATGCCAAGTCTGTGGAGGCGCAGATCACCTACAAGCCGACCGACTCGTCCTACCTGAGTGTGCAGGCTACGTCTGGTCATGAGAGTAATACGGGATCCAATCCAAGTACTACCTTCGGCACACGGACAATTGTTGATACCGTTGATAGCTGGGATATCAACAGCAAGGTGTCCGTGATGGTCGATGCCGCCTATGGCGAGCAGAAGAATGCCATCAGCCTGGCCACTGGCTCCACGGGTCTGCCGCAGATGGTCAAGTGGTGGTATGTCATTCCCTACCTGAACTACCACATCAACGATATGTGGCGCGTGGCCCTGCGTTACCAGCACTTCGATGACAAGGATGGTTTCCGTACCGGTGTGGCGCAGAAGCTGAACGCGGGCACGATCACCCTGGCCTATATGCCGAGTTCCGCGGCCGAGGTGCGTGCCGAGTACCGCTACGACAAGTCCAACGTCAAGTCCTTTGTATCCACCAAGGGCACGTCTCCGAAGGACAGCCAGTCCGAGGCTGCTCTGGAGTTCATCTACAAGATGTAAGCTGCTTGATAGCCTGGGAAGGGGGCGCCATCGGCGCCCCCCTTTCTTGTTGCCCGGCTGCGGTTTGATGCCCATATCGCGTTGTGATTAAAAAGAAGTATGAAGAGCCTACATAATAGGCAATTGGCAAACTGCCGCTCTACATAAAATTTATTAACTACTTATTATGAAAGGAAAAATACTGATAGTCAGCACATGGCACAGGCCATGCTTAGTCAATGACATTGGCGGCGTAGTTGAAAAGGGCCCGCAGCCTAACCGTATCGAAGCGCTCGGGCAGCGGTGCGGAATTATGATTAGGAGGAACGTATGATGAAGATGGTTACGGCAATCATAAAGCCGTTCAAACTGGATGATGTCAAAGATGCCCTCATCGAATTGGGTGTGAGCGGCATGACCGTCAGCGAAGTCAGGGGTCATGGCCGGCAGAAGGGCCATACCGAACTGTATCGTGGAGCCGAGTACAAGGTTGACTTTGTTCCCAAATCGGAAATCACGGTTGTCGTCAGCGCTGAAATGCTGGATTCGGTGATCGACGTGATCTCCAAGGCAGCGAATACCGGCAAGGTGGGCGATGGCAAGATCTTTGTCACGAGTGTCGAACGCGTGGTGCGCATTCGTACCGGCGAAGAAAATGTTGATGCCCTTTGAATCTGAACGAAGCGGGAAAGGAGAAAGGATCATGTTGAAAACTGTACGTGAATGGTTTGGTAGGCTTGCTGCGGTAACTGCCGGTGTTTTTCTTGTGCCGGGCGTGGCATTGGCCGATGCGAAGCCGACCCTGAATTCGGGTGATACGGCCTGGATGCTTACGTCCACAGCGCTGGTATTGTTGATGACGCTGCCGGGCCTGGGCCTATTTTACGGTGGTATGGTGCGTAAAAAGAACGTGCTGTCGGTAGTGATGCAGATGATTGCGATCACATCCCTGGTGTCTGTGCTTTGGGTGGTTTGCGGTTATTCGATGGCTTTTTCAAGTGGAAATGGTTATATCGGCGGCTTGTCCAAGGCCTTCTTCGCCGGTGTGGGCTATGGTGCGATTTCCGGATCGATTCCGGAAACCGTGTTCGCCACATTCCAGATGACCTTTGCCATCATCACCCCGGCGCTGATCGTCGGTGCCTTTGCGGAGCGCATGAAGTTCTCCGCCATGTTCGTGTTCATGGGCATCTGGGTGCTCGCCGTCTACTCCCCGATCGCCCACTGGGTCTGGGGCGGTGGCTGGCTCGGCGGCATGGGTACGCTGGACTTCGCCGGTGGTACCGTGGTACATATCAATGCCGGTATCGCTGGTCTGGTGGCTGCCCTGGTGCTCGGCAAGCGCGTCGGTTATCCGAAGGAGGCCTTTTTGCCGCATAACCTGGTCCTGACGCTGATCGGTACCGGCTTGCTGTGGGTTGGCTGGTTCGGGTTCAATGCCGGTTCCGAGCTGGCAGCGGACGGTACCGCTGGTATGGCCATGCTGGTGACGCAGGTCGCTACCGCTATGGCCTCGATGACCTGGATGTTCTGTGAATGGATCATGTTCAAGAAGCCGAGCCTGCTGGGTGCCTGTTCCGGTGCTGTGGCTGGCCTGGTGGCCATTACACCTGCTTCCGGCTTTGTGGGCCCGATCGGTGCTCTGGCCATCGGCATCGCTTGCGGTGTGGGCTGCTTTATCATGGTCGCCTATGTGAAGCGTGCCTTCGGCTATGACGACTCTCTGGATGCGTTCGGTGTGCATGCCATCGGCGGTATCATCGGCGCCATGATGACGGGTGTGTTCGTCGATTCCTCGTTTGGTGGTGCAGGTTTCGCCAAGGGCGTGACCATGGCCCATCAGCTGATGGTGCAGGCGACGGCCTGTGGTGCCACGATTGTCTATGACGCCGTGGTAACCTTCATCATCCTGAAGGTGCTGGACGTGATCATGGGTCTGCGTGTCAGCGAGGAAGAGGAAATCGAGGGTCTGGATATCAGCCAGCATCACGAGCAGGTATACGAGTAAGCTGGCTGCACAGGTGGCTATCCCATGGCTTGCCGCAGAGGCATGAGATAGACGCGATCCGGGGCCGTACGGGAAACTGTACGGCCCTGGTTTTGCGCTCCGCTAATTTTTCGATGGAGGCGTCTAATGAACAACAGGCTGTTGCTGCATGCATTGTCCATTCAGGACCGGATTCTGGAACCGAACAGCCTGCCGCTGCTGGGGCGTGTATGGGTATATTCCAAGGAGGGATGCAGCAAGGATCTGTTTGTCGGGCACTGCGTCACGATGCTAAGCCGCCTGGGCCTGAGCGCCTCGGATATCCATCTGCGCGACGATGTCATGGCTTTCGATGCGTCGTCGGATCAAGGGGTGTATACCATCGTGATTTCCCTGGCTGATGATTCTCTGGCCTCACAGTATTTTTACTTCATCGGCATCTGGAAGCGCGTTGAATCCGGCAGCGATGGGAGCAGTTTCCCCCATGATTTCGAATGCGTCACCGATGACGAGTTGCCGCCTCCAGAGTGCTATTATGAGGTGTATTTTTCGGAGAACATGGTCCAATTACCTGAGGCCCGACAGGCCGTGAAAGGCGAAATCATGGGGCAGAGCCTGTTTAACGGAAATTACTACCTGGTCAGCAACGGTCGTCTGGTGGGGGCATCGGAATCAACCCCGCTGCGCTTTGTGGTGTCACCGAGAAGTCCCGGCGCATCGTTGTCCAGGGAAGAGGTCAAGCTGATCCTGTATTCGATCCGCAATCTTGTCGCCCTGATGGGGGCGTCGGTTTACCGATACAACCGCGTATGGGCGGATGAGGCGGAAAACAGCCTGTATCAGCGCATGATGATTCTGCTGCAGAAGGCGCAGGAGGAGCATGTTTCTCCTGCCATGTGGGATGGACTCGTTCGTGAGAACGGGGACCTGCTGCTGGGCTCTGCAGAACTGGCAGCGGGACGAGGCCGGCTGAGTTTTGAAATCGATGGATACAAGGATCTGTTTGAGAGCATTGTGGGAGAGATTCAGGGCACGGATATTCCGGGACTGATGCCGTTATGGCCCCGCATGCGACTCGCCTTTGAACATGCGCGTTCGCTGTTGAGTGAACGCCTGGCCATGATTCGCCGCTCCCAAAAGCAAGCTGAGGTTCTGCTGCAATTGCTGCATTCCCGTATGCTGGCACATCAGCAGCGCATGCTGGCGGATTATAATGGCCTGACCAAACCACATGATTGATTGGTAAGCACGGTATGCTTAATTTATATGCATCAAAAAAATGCATGGGATCATATCCATGATAAATCAAGCGCTTGGAGCAGGCGGGTGTTTGGCTTGCCAATTGCTTTTTGAACCATGAATCGCTGGGGGGCGAGACCTTCAGTTATCGAGATATCGAGATGAGGAGAGCAAACCGTGAATAAAGATGTGAAGAAAGTATTTGAGATGATCGAGGAGCACGAGGTTGA
>CAYRBJ010000040.1:0-13767 GCA_964422615.1 uncultured Zetaproteobacteria bacterium
ACTCGGCGACGGTCTTCTTGCCGTCCCACATCACCTTGTTGACGACCTGCGAAACCGTGCGGTCGCCGAATTTGGCGTCGGGCACGATCGGTCGGCGTGACGGAGGTCCTTTGCGCGGCATGCTCGATACTCCTGAAACTTATTTCGGGCGCTTGGCGCCGTACTTCGAACGGCGCTGCCTGCGGCCGTCGACGCCGGTCGTATCCAGAACGCCACGAAGAATATGGTAACGTACGCCCGGCAGGTCCTTCACACGACCGCCACGGATCAACACCACCGAGTGCTCCTGCAGCTTGTGGCCCTCGCCCGGAATGTAGGCGGTGACCTCAAAGCCGTTGGTCAGGCGCACGCGCGCCACCTTGCGAAGCGCCGAGTTCGGCTTCTTCGGCGTCGTGGTGTACACGCGGGTGCACACACCGCGGCGCTGCGGACAGGCCTGCAGGGCGGGCACCTTGTTGATCTTCCGCTTGTCCCGACGGGGCTTGCGGATCATCTGGTTAATCGTTGGCATCGTTACCTCTTTTCCACATCAACCTTCACCAGGGGCGAAGGGTCGCGAACCATAGTGGCGGGTAGGGAAAGTGTCAACAGGATCGGGCGGGTTTTTTTACGGTTTCGGCACAGGCATCAAAACCAAGCCACGGCGCTGTTTCCGGCCCCGCGCGCAGCCGCCTCAATCGACGGCGGTCAGCGGCAGTTTGCGCGTCGAAACGCCACCGGATCTCGGCCCCAAAATGCCGGTCAGGTAACGTAACACCTTCTCGGCCGTGGCACGGTAACCGGTCAGCTTGCCGCCATAGATGGACAGCAGCCGTGGCGCCCTGTCATGGTCCACGTGCAAAACCGTTTCACGCGAACGCGCAAACGGAGAATCCCCGCCCGCCGGCAGCACCCTGAGGCCGGCGAAGCTCTCCAGTACCGTGGCATCGCCGTCAGGAAAGTAGCGGCGATAGTCCGCTTGCAGGTAGGCGATCTCCGCAGGCAGTGGCGCCACCTTTGCCGGATCGCCCGTGAATAGCGTTTCGGTGGTGCCGACCAGCGTCCGGCCACGCCAGGGCATCACAAACACGGCGCGTCGATCGGAGGCTTCCGTGTAGTAGATGCCGCGCTCCAGATGCCCAGGCACCACGATATGCGTACCCTGCACCAACTCGATGGGAAAGCGAGAGGGCGCCGGCGTCACGCGGTCGAGCACGGCGTTGACCCAGGGGCCTGCGGCATTGACCAGCATGCCGGCCATCAGCTCATGCTCTTCATCTCCCTGTCGATAGCGAACCGTCACCCGGTTCACCGCACAATCGGCCGCCACCAGCGTGGCCGGGCAGATCAGCCTGGCATCGAAGGAGGCAGCCGAATGCCAAACCGCCCGCGTCAGCGCTGCGTCGTCGGTCTGGGCATCCCAGTAGCGGAACACGGTCTGCAGGCCGTCCAGCTGCAGGCCGTCCAGCTCTCCCCAGTGCCGGCGCGGCACGATTGAGAAGCGGGCCAGCGGCGTAATGCCGGTCAGCAACGCGTACAGGCTTAGACCAGCGCCGATCATCCACATCGGGCGCACAGTGTCGCGATAGACCGGGATGTAGAAAGGCACCGGGTGTACCAGATCGGGGGCAAGGCGTAACAGTAACCGGCGCTCATGCAGCGATTCGTAGACAAGTCGCAGCTGTGCGCTCTCCAGATAGCGCAGGCCGCCATGAATCAGCTTGCTTGAGCGACTGGAAGTGCCGGCGGCCAAATCTTTCTGCTCCAGTAGAACCACCGAGTAACCGGCCGCCGCCGCAGCCTGGGCTACGCCGCAGCCGTGGATGCCGCCGCCGACCACCAGCACGTCGACGTCCACTGGGGGGCTCATGTCCATCCGGGCAGTGCCCGGCGCATGCCGGCGATATCGTTGGTTTCGATGAAGTCCGCCCCGCGCGCAGCCAGCCGGCGCGCCAATTCCGGATCGGACACCTCGTACACCGCCAGCGGCACCGAGAATGGGTTCACAGGGCCGTCCGGGGCCAGACCCGCCACATCGCAGAACCAGATGGACAGACCATGTTGCAATGCTTCGGGCAGGGCGGCCGGCCAAGCCTCGGTCACCCAGCCGGCGACCCACCCCTGCGCGATGGCCAGGCGCAGGATGCCGGCATCAAATGAGATCAGCGTACATCGGGATCGCACCGGCGCCAGCGCCTCGCTAACCGCGGCCAGCATCACCGATTCCCCCGCCACCTCGATGCTCTCCCGTTTCAGTTCCACGAAGGCATGCATATCCGGATAGCGCTGCAAAAATGCGGCCAGATCGGCCAGGGCCGGTACCGGCCTGCCGCCCACGTGCAGTTCACGGATCTCAGCCAGCGAAATGTCCATGATGCGTCCCGGCATGCCGCACAGGCGCTGCAGATCGTCATCGTGGAAGACCACCGGCACACCGTCGGCTGACAGCTGCACATCAAGCTCGACATGGCGGGCGCCATGGGAAATCGCCGCCTCAATGCCGGCCAGCGTATTCTCGGGATAGCGTTGCGGATAGCCGCGGTGGGCGATCAGGGCGGGCATGCCACCAGTGTAGCCGAAGCCCCTGGGCTTGACCCTAATTCTTCATGGCATCGGGATTGAAGTCGCAGCTCTGCTTCCAGTGGCCACGCCGGGAATCAGAGGTCGGCGCGATGTCGTATTTCTTGTTGATGTCGAGATAGGCCTTCAACCGCGGATAGGTGTTCAGCACCACAGCGTCGAAATCGCGGTTGATGTAGAAGGCATCGTCAGCAAAGGAGGCCAAGCATTCGGAAGCCTTGTCGATCGCCACCGCATCATGCCTAGCCTTGGCCGGATCGTTGCCGTCCTCGATAAAGTCCTGCAGCGCTCGGGCCTTCTGCTTCAGAGCCGCGCGGGTTTTTTCGGAATTCGAATAATGGATGGTGATCCAGCGCTGCACATCGTCGCGCAGGCCGTCGTGATCGCGATCGATGCCGGCCAGCGTAGCCTTGCCGGCCTTGCCCGGATCGGGCGGCAAGGCCGCGAGCACGGCCGGGTCCACCTTCTGCTTCATCAATGCCTTAGCACTCTGCCCCGGAGGACCGGAGGAGCAACCTGCCAGCATCAATATCGCGCAGAGAAATCCAAGTTTCGCAAACTCTCGCATCAAGCGAGGATAACAAGGCAAGCGCCCGACAACCACGGAAAGGGGATTCGGCATCCGCTTACAGCGCCTGCAGGATAGCCTCGCAGGCCTTCTTGGCATCGGAAAACAGCATCATCGTCTTGTCCATGTAGAACAGATCGTTGTCCAGGCCTGCATAACCCGGCGACAGCGAGCGCTTGATGAACACCACATGCTCCGCCTTCGCCACATCCAGCACCGGCATGCCGTAGATGGGGCTGGAAGGATCGGTCTTGGCCGCGGGGTTGGTCACATCGTTGGCACCGATCACCAATGCCACATCGGTATCGGCGAACTCGGCATTGATCTCGTCCATTTCCTCCACCAGGTCATAGGGCACGTCGGCCTCGGCCAGCAGCACGTTCATGTGCCCGGGCATGCGCCCGGCCACCGGATGGATGGCAAAGCGCACCTGCACGCCCTGCTTGATCAACGCATCGACCATCTCCTTCAGTACGTGCTGTGCGCGCGCCACCGCCAGGCCGTAACCCGGAACGATGATGACGCTGCGCGCGTTGCTGAGCAGAAAGGCCGCATCCTCTGCAGAACCGCTCTTGTACGGCCGTTGCGCGGCTGGGGCACCGGCGGACGGGGCACCGCCCTCACCGCCAAAGCCGCCGAGCAGCACATTGAACAGCGAGCGGTTCATGGCCCGGGTCATGATGAAGGATAGGATGGCACCGGAAGAGCCGACCAGGGCGCCGGCGATGATCAACATGTTGTTCTCCAACGTGAAGCCGATGCCGGCGGCCGCCCAGCCGGAATAGGAATTCAGCATCGACACGATCACCGGCATGTCGGCGCCGCCGATCGGTACGATCAGCAACACGCCGAGCACCAGGGCGATGCCCAGCATCACCAGGAACGGCACCCAGGCCTGGGTGATGCAGAAACCGATGCCGGAACCGATCATGACGATGCCCAGCACCAGGTTCAGCGGATGCTGGCCCTTGAACACCAGCGGCTTGCCGGAGATCAGGCCCTGCAGCTTCGAAAAGGCGATGATCGAGGCAGTGAAGGTGATGGCGCCGATGAATGTGCCGAGAAACAACTCGATGCGGCTGGACACCTTCAAGCCACCGGCCGCGGCGGCGATGCCGTAGCCCTCGGGATTGTAAAAGGCCGATACGGCGATCAGTACGGCCGCCAGGCCGACCAGCGAGTGCATGGCGGCCACCAGCTGGGGCATATGCGTCATCGGGATCTTCTTGGCCACGAACATGCCGAACACGCCGCCGGCCGCCATTGACGCAAAAATCCACCAGTAATTGTGAATCTGCGAAAGCTGCAGCGTCACCAGCACGGCGATCACCATGCCAATCATGCCGAACACATTGCCGCGCCGGGCGCTCTCGGGACTTGACAGCCCCTTCAGGGCCAGGATCAGAAGCACTGCGGCGAGCAGGTAGGCCATCGCCACCATGTTTGCGGAAATCACGACACTCTCCCCTGGCCTGCGTTCAGCGCCGTTTCTTGAACATGGCCAGCATGCGCTGCGTGACCATGAAACCACCGAAGATGTTCACCGATACCAGCCCCACCGCGAACAGTCCCAACACCGTGGCCAGGTTCAATTCCAGCGGCCCGGAGGCGAGAATGGCACCAACAATGATGATGCTCGAGATGGCGTTGGTCAGGCTCATCAGTGGCGTGTGCAACGCCGGTGTCACGTTCCACACCACGTGGTAACCAATGAACACGGCCAGCACGAACACCGTGAAGGCGAAGATGAATGGATCGAATGCGGCCGCTCCATGCGCCGCCTGCGCGGCATTGGCCGCGGCATGCACCTCGTTCATGACTTGCCTCCCTTCAGCAGCTCCGGCTTGCGGAATTCACCCCGGTGGGCAATCAATGATGCAGCCACAATCTCGTCCTTCGGATCGGGTTTCAGTTCACCCTTGCCGCCATTGAGCATCGGTACCAGGAAATTGTACAGGTTGCGGGCATACAGGTTACTGGCGTCGGTGGCCAGCAGCGAGGGCAGGTTTCCATGGCCGATGATGGTCACCCCCTGGTGTTCGACCACCTTGTCCAGCTTCGACAGCGGGCAATTGCCGCCGGACTCGACCGCCAGGTCGACGATCACCGATCCGGGCTTCATCGATTCCACCATGCCCTTGGTGATCAACTCAGGGGCCGACCGCCCCGGGATCAGCGCTGTGGTGATGATGATGTCGGCGGCGGCGGCATGCTTGGCCACCAGCTCGCCCTGCTTTTGCTTGTATTCCTCGGACACCTCGCGGGCATAGCCACCGGCATCCTCGGCATTCTCCTCGACCGGCACCTCGACGAACTTGGCGCCCAGGCTCAGCACCTGCTCTTTCGCGGCAGTGCGTACATCGAAGGCCTCGACCATGGCGCCCAGGCGCCGGGCCGTGGCAATGGCCTGCAGGCCGGCCACGCCGGCCCCCATCACCAGCACCCTGGCCGGTGTTACCGTACCGGCGGCCGTCATCAGCATCGGGATGAAGCGTTTGTAGTGTTCGGTTGCCACCAGCACGGCCTTGTATCCGGCGACGCTTGCCTGGCTGGACAGCACATCCATGCCCTGGGCACGCGAGATGCGCGGTACCAGTTCCATGGCGAAGCAGCTCAGGCCGCCCTTGGCATAATCGGCCAACAGCGGGTTGGCATAGGGGGAGAACATGGCGACCACCGCCGCGCCCTCCGGAGTCTGGGTCAATTCCTTGGCATCCGGTGCCTGTACCTTCAGCACCACGTCGGCGCCTTTGCAAGTGGCAGTGTATGAAGACTCGAGCTTGGCACCGGCCTCTTCGTAGACGGCGTCCGGAAAGCGAGCGCCAGCACCGGCACCCTGCTGCACAATGACGGTGCAGCCGGCGGCGATAAACTTTTTGACCGTTTCGGGAGTCGCTGCCACGCGCGCTTCATGGGCACGGGTTTCAGCGGGAACGGCTATGCGCATGCGTATCCTCCACGACTAAGGCTTGTCTGCCCGCCGCATGCATTCACCGGCCGAGGCCGGGAACGCCAAAGGCGGGCAGTGTAGTCACGTGCCGGCCTTTGACAAGTCCAGGGCCACACGGTGCAGCATGGCCACGGATCCGGCGAACGCCTCAAGTTTCATCAGTTCAGACGCAGGCACATGTACATGTGCATGGCGATACAGGTCATCATCCAGGCATTCCGTGCCGTAGAATATCAGGTCGAGATCGAGCGTGCGTGGACGCCAGGCGCCGGCGGTGCGATCCCGGCCATGGCGATCCTCGATCCGCTTTAACCACGCAGCCAGTTTTTCCCGACTCTGCGTGGTTTCGATCAGACAACAAGCGTTGAGGAAATCGTCTCCCTGCATGCCTACCGGTGGCGAGCGGTACACCGAGGAGAAGTGTGCCGATGGATGGACCTCTCGAATCTCCCGTGCCGCTGCCGCCAGGTGCCGTTCCGGCTCGATGTTCGAGCCCATGCCGATCAGCACCTGGATCAAGCAGGCTCGCCCCGTTCGATCAACACCGCCACATTCTCGGAATGGCGCACAGCACCGGGCTTGGACATCTTCAGGCGCAGCCAGGGTACATGGAATTCCTGCATGATGATGGTGGCACAACGCTCGGCGAGCGATTCGATCAGGCCGTAATCCGAGGTCTCGATGAAGCTGATCAGGCGTTTGGCCACCGCCTTGTAATCCAGGGCATCGTCGATGGCATCGCTCGCTGCCGCAGCCGTGATATCCCAAGCCATTTCCACATCGATGCGCACCGTCTGGCGAATCTCCCGCTCCCAGTCATAGATGCCGATCACCGTCTGCACCTCCAGCCCTTCGATCAGAATGCGGTCGAATCGATTCACGCTGCCCTCCCCCAATTTCCTTATATATAATGGGCAAAACTTGACAGTGCCGGCCCACCCCCGAAAATGCGCCACCTTTGCTATACTAGCAAGTGGAGGGTTTGCCAATGCCAGCAAGTGTCATCAAGGTAACCGAGGAGATCGTTTCCTGCTCGGATAATGGTCAGCATCCCCTAGTCTATATCAAGCTGACGAACGGACGGGGCCACTGCCATTACTGCGGCCAGGTATTCGAATCCGTTTCCCCGGACAAGGACAAGGAAAAAGCCCAGGCTGCCTGAGTCAGACTTGGTGCTGGCGCACGACCTCGAAAAGCGCCACCCCCGTCGCTACCGACACGTTCAACGATTCAACCGATCCAGGCATCGGGATACGCAGTAGTTGATCGCAGCGTTCACGTACCAGCCGGCGCAGGCCGCTTCCTTCCGCCCCCAGCACCATCCCCAACGGCCCGGTGAGTCTCGCGCCATAGAGATCAGCCTCCGCCTCGCCGGCCAGGCCGCAAATCCAGAAGCCTTTTTCCTGCAGCGCCTCGATGCTGCGCACCAGATTCGTCACCGCAATCACCGGCAGGCGGGATAGCGCCCCACAGGCACTCTTCGCCACCACCGGCGAATCCAAATCGGCCGCATGGTCACGTGGCACAATCACAGCCGCGCAGCCCGCCGCTTCGGCGGTGCGGATGCAGGCCCCAAGGTTGTGCGGATCGGTGACCTGGTCGAGCAGCAGTACCAGTGGTGCCGCTGCCATATCGAGGCCATCAAGCCAGGCCTTGAAATCCACGCGTGCCGCATCACCGGTCAGATGCGCCACCACCCCCTGATGCGGCACGCCCTGGGCCAGCCGCTCCAGCGCCTGCCTCGGTGAGAAGCTGACCGGGATACCGGCCCCCCGCGCCAGATGCACGAGCTCATTCAGGCGCGGATGCTGCTTGCCCTTCTCGATAACCAGTTCGCGGATGGATTGCCCGCTATCGAGCGCGTGACGGACGGCGTGGATGCCGGCAAGGGTGCGTGCCATGGGCGGCAGCATAACGCCAATACCGTCACCACACACCCGCTTTCGGGGGCGATTGTCAGCCGTTCGGGCATCGGGCATGCTCGAGAGCATGGACAGGATCCACAGTCGCGGCGCCACCGTCGACATCCCCGGTCGCTTCGCCCGCCAGCGCAGCGTGCCCGTCGACGATGGCTGGTGGCAGGAGGTGGAGCCGGCACCGCGCACGCGCCTGCACGTGGACACGGCCAAAAGCGTTATCAGCCGCAATACCTCGCCGGACGTGCCGTTCGGCCAGTCGATCAATCCCTACCGCGGCTGCGAGCACGGTTGCCCGTACTGCTTCGCCCGCCCCAGCCACGCCTATCTTGACCTGTCGCCGGGCATCGATTTCGAGACCGAGATCTTCTACAAGCCGGACGCCCCGGCCCTGCTTCGCCGAGAGCTATCGGCAGCAAACTACCGCCCGGAGCAGATCGCGCTCGGCATCAACACCGATGCCTGGCAGCCGGTGGAAAAGCGCCTGGGCCTGACCCGGCAGATCCTGTCGGTGCTGGCCGAGTTTGGCGCCCCGGTCTCCATCGTCACCAAATCTGCGCTGATCGTGCGCGATGCCGACATCCTTGCCGACATGGCCGGGCGTGACACGGCGCTGGTGATGTTCAGCATCACCACGCTGGATGGGAAGCTAGCCCGGGCGATGGAGCCCCGTGCCGCCACCCCGGCCCGCAGGCTGCAGGCGATGCAGAAGCTGGCCGAGGCCGGCATCCCGATCGGAGTGCTTGTCGCCCCCATCATCCCGCACCTGAACGATCACGAACTGGAATCGATCCTGGAGACCGCGCGCGACCACGGTGCCCGCACGTCCGGCTACGGCCTGCTGCGCCTGCCTCACGAACTGACCGAGGTGTTCCCGGCCTGGCTGCACGAGCACTTCCCCGACCGCGCCGAGGCGGTACTCCGCCAGATGGCGGAGCTGCGCGGCGGCAAGTTGTACGAATCGGATTTCGGGGTGCGCATGCGCGGCCGAGGTGTGCGCGCCGAGCTTCTGTCCAAGCGCTTTTGTCAGGCACGGCGGCGCCTTGGATTGGATCAGTCACTACCGGAGTTGACCACCGAACATTTCCGCATCCCCGGCCGCATGACCCAGCCGACCCTGTTCTGACTGGGTGACACAGACATTAATGATGGCATCTGGGACCGCCCCTGTCGGTCATTCATTCGAATCCTGTTCGGCACGCCATACACTTAGAAGCTTGCAGGTGAATCATCACGCATTCAGCGCTAGGATCGCCCGGCCATGCGCCCATCCAATGCCACGCCGGCACCACCGTCCAGGGAAACTCCTATGACAAGCGGCAGCGCCATATCGATCTCGGGCGTTTACAAGACCTATCCCAACGGACTTGCCGCGCTCGATAGCATCGACTTGGACATCAGGCGCAGCGAGATCTTCGCCCTGCTCGGCCCCAATGGCGCCGGCAAGACCACCCTGATCAGCGCCGTCTGCGGTATCGTGCAGCCCACCAGCGGCCGCATCCACGTGTGCGGGCACGACATCGTCAAGGATTACCGCAAGGCGCGGGCGGCGATCGGCCTGGTGCCGCAGGAGTTGACCACCGACGCTTTCGTATCCGTGTGGAACGCGGTGCGTTTCAGCCGGGGTCTGTTCGGCAAGCCCCATGACCCGGATTACCTTGAAACGCTCCTGAAGAACCTGGCACTGTGGGACAAAAAGGACGAACAGATCCGCCGCCTGTCGGGCGGCATGAAACGGCGCGTGATGATCGCCAAGGCCCTGTCGCATGAACCGGATGTGTTGTTCCTCGACGAGCCCACGTCGGGTGTGGACATCGAATTGCGCAAATCTATGTGGGAACAGGTGCGCGCCCTGCGCGAAACCGGGGTCACCATCATCCTGACCACCCATTACATCGAGGAGGCCGAGGAGATGGCCGACCGCGTCGGCGTCATCGACAAGGGACGACTGATCCTGACCGAGGAGAAGACGGCATTGATGAAAAAGATGGGCAAGAGCCAGATGATCTTCACCCTGCCAACGCCGGTACGGGAGATCCCGGCTGCTCTCGCGACCTACGACCTGAGCATCGACGCGAATGGCAGCAAGCTGGTCTACACCTACAACGCCGAGACGGATACGCATGATGCCTCGGTGCTGATCGATGATTTACGGGCAAGCGATATCCGGCCCAAACTCATCGAGTGCCGCCAAAGCAGCCTCGAGGAGATCTTTATGCAACTGGTAAGCGCTCGATGAATATTCGTGGGATCTGGGCCATCTACAGCTTCGAGATGGCGCGCACACTGCGCACGGTGGGCCAAAGCGTCGTCTCGCCCGTCATCTCGACCGGGCTGTATTTCATCGTGTTCGGCTCCGCGATCGGATCGCGCATCCAGAATATCAACGGCGTGCCATACGGTGCCTTCATCGTGCCGGGCCTGATCATGCTCACGGTGCTGGGGCAAAGCGTGTCGAATGCATCCTTCGCTATCTATTTCCCGCGCTTTACCGGTACGATCTATGAGGTGTTGTCCGCACCGTTGTCCTTTGGCGAGATCGTGCTGGGTTATGTGGGTGCCGCGGCCACCAAGTCGATCAGCATCGGCACCATCGTGCTGGCCACCTCCGCCCTGTTCGTACCCATGCACGTCATGCATCCGCTGTGGATGCTCTTCTTCCTGGTCATGACGAGCGTCACCTTCAGCCTCTTGGGCTTCATCATCGGCATCTGGGCCGACGGCTTTGAAAGGCTGCAGTTGATCCCGCTGCTGATCATCACGCCGCTGACCTTCCTGGGCGGCAGCTTTTATTCGATCAAGATGCTTCCGCCCTTCTGGTACCATATCTCACTGGTCAACCCGGTCGTCTATCTGATCAGCGGCTTCCGCTGGAGCTTCTATCAACATGGGGATGTCAGCCTGATGACCAGCGTGGTGATGATCGGAACCTTCACCACCGTGGCGCTGGCCATCATCGCCTGGATGTTCAAGACCGGCTACCGCCTGCGAAAATAGGCCCAGAGTCAGCCCTAGGGCAGTGATCACATGGCCCAGCTTAATTCAGAAACGCCACCCACTGCCACGACGATGTGCACTTGCGGTTAAACCGGATTCAGTACTGGTTGCAGGTGATTAGCGCCGACCGCCGATCCTTCCCATGATGCGCGCAAAATCTTCAAGGTCGCGATCGTCGAGCGTGTCGCCAAACATACGCTGCACGAATTCGTGATGCCCGGCGCGAGCCCGCTTGGCCAAGTTCCTGCCCCGCGGGGTGATGATGGCGAACGCGGACCGAGCATCAATGGGATCGGGATCGCGGCGCACAAGA
Source organism: uncultured Zetaproteobacteria bacterium (assembly GCA_964422615.1). Lineage (GTDB taxonomy): Bacteria > Pseudomonadota > Zetaproteobacteria > Mariprofundales > Mariprofundaceae > DATLWN01. Next base: position 11,304 of record CAYRBJ010000040.1, read on the forward strand.
CCAGAATTCTCCATGCGGTCCAGCAATTTCGACAATCCCGACGGGGAAAGCACGGTTGACGAGGCTAGATCACTCAGGCGCATGCGCCCCCCTGCATTCATGAGCGTGGCAAGCACATCATAACGGGCCATGGTAAGCCCGTGCTCCTTACGCATGTGCGCCTCGATCTGCTCCCACAATTGGGCATGTGTGCGGATGAAATCCAACCAGGTGGACATCCAGCGGTCATAGCTGTCGGTAGGCATGCAGATAACCCTACACGAAATTACTTGACATGACAAATAAATTGGCGCTAATTTCATGTCACGCAATAAATTTGCGTAACAGACATAGGAGGAGATTATGGCTGAAGTTATCGTTATCGAGTTCGCGGCGCCTGACGCCGGCAGCATTTACAACCGGGTAAACCGAATCCTGGGATGGGGCGGCGTTCCCGGCCCTGAAGTTAGACCGGAAGGATTAATCAGTTCGATCGCCGGGGAATCGGGTGACAAGCTGATCGTCGTCGAGGCATGGGAATCCAAGGCACATCAGGAAAAATTCATGCACGACCAGCTTGGCCCCGCGCTCGCCGAGGCCAAGGTCGCCCCGCCGACCCGCGTCGAGTGGTTCAGCGGTGTCATCGACTTTCACCTGGGATGAAGAGCCTTCGTATCGCAACCGAATGAATAAAAATACAAATCAGGAGATCTCTGATGTTCGCAGTGGTTCTTTCCTTTGAGAATGAGTCCGAGGATGATCTCGCCGCCGGAATAGCGCATGTGAAGGACGAGGTCATCCCCGCTCTGGAGCAGGCAGGTGGCCTCAACGGATGGTGGCTTGTGGATCGCGATGCAGGCCGGCGCATGACGGTGATGGTGTGGGAAACCCAAGAGCAGTTTGACGCAGGCATGGCCCGCATCCAGCAGGCTCGGGCCAAGGATCCCGACCGCCATCGACCCGCTCCAAGCACCGTCGCACGTTTCGAGGTCTACGGATCCGTAACCGGCGCTGGCTGAGAGCGGGGTCCCGACATAGCAGGACGACGGCTAATACGAGATAACGCTCGTCTTGTTCAGTCCTTCTTGACCGGGCTGGCAAGGTAGATCTCATCCGGGACAGGCTCCAACCAGTCGACGGGCTTTCCATCCAGGTATTCGTTGATCGCCACATGCTGCATGGCCGTGGTGTCGGTCGCACCGCGCCAATGGAGGCGGCCGCAGTTGCACCAGATCAGGTCACCGGGGCGGATTTCGGTCTTCGGGCCGTTCTCGCACTGGGTCCAACCCACGCCTTCGGTCACAACCAGGATCTGGCCCAGCGGATGCGTGTGCCAGTTGGTGCGAGCACCCGGGTCGAAGCTCACGACGGCAACACCCACGCGTGCGGGAGCCGGAGCAGCAAACACCTTTTCAATGCGCACATTGCCGGTGAATCACTCGTCCGGTCCCTTGATAGGTTCGGCTGAGCCGGCGCGGTGAACCTGCATGTTCTCGGAAGATTTATCGGCCTCACTCATGATCACCTCCTTCGATTTTCATTTAGTCGCCTTTCAAGGTCGCCATATCGATGACGAAGCGGTACTTCACGTCGCCCTTGACCGTGCGGTCGTAAGCAACGTTCACGTCTTTCATGTCGATCATCTCGATATCGCAGGTGATGTCGTGCTCGCCACAGAAGTCGAGCATCTCCTGGGTTTCGGGCAGACCGCCGATCAGGGAGCCGGCCATCGAGCGCCGCTTGAAAATGAACGGGACGCCGTTGACGTGTGTGAGCGGTTCGACCGAACCCACGATCACCATCGCACCGTCGCACTTAAGCAGGTTCATGTAGGGATCGACATCATGACCGACCGGGATGGTGTTGAGCAGGAAGTCGAAGCTGTTCTGCGCCGCTTCCATCGCTGCAGCATCCTTTGAGATCAGCACTTCGTTGGCGCCGAGTTTGTGGGCATCCGCTGCCTTTTCGGGCGAGGTGGTGATCATTACTACGTGCGCGCCCATGGCATGGGCGAACTTGACCCCCATATGGCCGAGGCCACCGAGGCCAATAACGCCGACCTTCTGGCCTGCCCCTACCTTCCAGTGCTTGAGCGGGGAATAGGTGGTGATACCGGCGCACAGCAGCGGTGCCGCCGCCGCTGGATCGAGGTTGTCCGGGATGTGCAGCACGAAACGCTCATCGACCGTGATCCTGTCGGAATAGCCGCCAAAGGTGTGAGTGTGCGGCGTGCCGCCGATCTTGTCTTCACTGCCATAGGTCCCCGTCCAGCCGTTCTCGCAATACTGCTCCAGGCCGTCGTTGCAGGAGGCGCAGTGCCGGCAGCTGTCGACCAGGCAGCCGACGCCGACCAGGTCGCCGGCCTTGTATTGGCTAACCCCATTCCCCACGGCCTTGACGCGGCCGACGATCTCGTGCCCCGGCACGAACGGGTAATGCGTCCCGCCCCCCCATTCGTTGCGGGCCATGTGGATGTCCGAGTGGC
>CAYRBJ010000041.1:0-13401 GCA_964422615.1 uncultured Zetaproteobacteria bacterium
ACGTATCCGCTGCTGCGCCACTTCATGACGCCGCTGACGGTGACGGCGGGCAACGTCAGCAAGACCTATGACGGCACGGCGTATGCCGGCGGGCTTTCCAGCCCGAGCTATTCGGTGTCCGGCGCGGCCAGTTCGGGGCATCTGCTGGGCCTGGCGACGCCGTACAGCGGCGACGTGAATGTGGGCAGCTATAGCCCCGGCCTGTATTCCGACCAGCATGGCTACATCATCGGCTATACCGGCGGCACGCTGACGATCAATCCGGCGCAGCTGAGATACACGGCCACCGCCCAGACGGCATTCAAGGGCCTGCCGATCCCGGCGGTGGGCGGCAGCATCACCGGCCTCGGTGCCGGGGATACGCTGGCCGGCATTACCACGGGCACGCTGGCCTGGTCCACGCCGGCCACGGCATCGAGCGGGTTCGGCCGTTACGCCATCGACGGTTCCGGCCTGACGGTGACCGGCGGCAATTATCTGTCGACGATCCTGCAGGCGGCCGGCAATGCCACGGCGCTGACCATCGCCCCGGGCACGGCGCCGCAGGATGTGGTGAACGTGCGCGCCAACGACCAGGCACTGTTTCCCGGCGGCCTTCAGGGTCAGCCGAACCAGGGCCCGAACGTCCCCGCCTCCGGGCAGCCGGGCGCGGGGCATGCGCAGAACGTGGTGATCCAGGGCGGCCAGGGCCAGCAGACGACGCATGCGGATACGCCGAATCTGGACGTGCAGGGCGACGGCGTGTTCCTGCCGCCGGAATCGCTTTATTGATTTATTCCTCCATCGCCAGGCGGAATGATGGACGCTGAGAGAGGGAAGGACTGAAGCATGCACGAATCCCGACATCCTCGTTTCGGGGCAGGACGCGCCTCTGCCTACGCTGTGCTTGTGGCGCTGACGCTGGCGCCGGTGGCGGCCCATGCGGCGACGCCGGGTGCGGGCAATCTCTTGCAGCAGACACAGCCGAAACCGGCGCCGCAACCCTCGCACACGCATACGGGGCTTCGCATCGAGCGGCCCAGGCAGGGGGTGTCGTCCTCCAAGGTGACGTTCGCGGTGAAGCGGATCCACATCACCGGCAATACGCTGTTTTCGACGTCCACCCTGCACGCGCTGGTGGCTGAAGGTGAGGGCAAGCGCCTGACGCTCGGCGATCTGGAGAAGATGGCCGGCAAGATCACCGACTACTACCACGCGCACGGCTATGCGCTCAGCCGGGCGGTGATCCCGGTGCAGACGGTCAGGGATGGCGTCATCCACTTCGAGGTCATCGAGGCGCATTACGGCAAGATCAATCTGAACAACCACAGCCGGGTGCCGGATCGCCTTCTGGCCTCGACGCTGGCGCCGTTACAAAGTGGCCAGGTGATCAATGATGCGGCCCTGAACCGGGCGCTGCTGCTGCTCTCCGATATCCCGGGCCTGAACCCGAACGCCGCCCTGAGTCCGGGCGCCACGGTGGGCACCTCGGATCTGAACGTCGACGCGCAGCCCAAGCCCATGGTCACGGGCAACATCAGTGCCGATAACTACGGCAACCAGTACACGGGCCGCGGGCGCATCGGCGCGGGGGTAACCATCAACGATCCGCTGCACCTGGGCGATGCGCTGAATCTGAACTTCATGACGGCCGGGCATGGCCTGGATTACGGGCGCGCGGCCTACGACGTGGTGGTGAACGGTTCGGGCACGCAGCTGGGGGCATCCTACTCGGCACTGCGCTACATCCTGGGCGGCTCGCTGTCCAACCTTCGCGGCTACGGCACGGCGAACGTGGCCAGCGCCTGGGTGCGTCAGCCCTTGATCCGCAGCCTGAAGCTGAACCTGTACGTGAAGGCGCAGTACAACCGCAAGCGCCTGCGCGACCATATCGACGCCTCGAATCTCCGCACCGACCGTCACCTGAACGACGGTCGGTTCAGTGTCTCGGGTGATGTGCGCGATGATGTGCTGGGCACGAACGCGGTGAGCACGTGGAACGTGAGCTGGAGTACGGGGCATTTGGCCTTCGACGATCCGACGGCGGCCGCGGCCGACGCGGCGACGGCGAACACGGCCGGCCAGTTCTCGAAATGGAACGCGGCACTGGTGCGGCTGCAGAGCATCGATGCGCGCGACTCGCTCTATCTTTCGGTCTCGGGTCAGTGGACGTCGAAGAACCTGGACTCGGTGGAGAAGCTGGTGGTCGGCGGCCCTTACGGGCTTCGCGGCTACGACATGGGCGTGCTGTCGGCGGACATCGGCTATCTGGGCACGGTGGAGCTGAGGCACCGCTTCACCGCGCGGGTGCAGGGCAAGGCCTTCATCGACGGCCAGCATGTGAGCGTGAACCGCAGGCCCTGGTCGGCGGGCGCGAACGCGTACACGCTGGGCGATGCGGGCATCGGCCTGGACGTGAGCGCGCCGCATCGCTGGCAGCTGACGGCCTATCTGGCCAGGCCCGTGGGCGTGGTGCCGGTCGGCCTTTCCAACCGCAACACCACCCGCGGATGGGTACAGCTCAGCAAGATGTTCTGAGCGATTTCGGGTAGCGTTTGGTGCCATGAACTACGACATCCAGCTGCGCTTTTCCCCCTCCCAGGCCTTCGTCGGCATCCTGGCCGAGCTCAACGAGCAGTACTCCGACTGGACGGACGGCAGCTATGACTGGGCCAACCAGACGGTCGACTTCCTGCATGCCGAGGCGCCGCTACCGCAGTTCGACGAGGCGCTGTTCAAGACACCGCTGAGCCAGCGGGCGATCAACGATGTGCTGCATATCGCCATCGCTGTGCTCTCCGGCGATTTCCCGCGGGTTCGCGACTATCTGAAACACGTGCACTTCGCCTTCGTCATCGGCTATCCGAGGAGCGGCGGCAGCTACCTGACCAAGGAGCTGCTGCGCACCATCGGCTTCGACCATACCCGCGTGTCCGAGGCGCTGGCCCACGACGGATTCCCGGAACTGCGCGACACCTGGTACGACTGGGTGGGGCAGCGGCCGTACTTCCATCTGCAGGAGGCAGTCTTCCAGGTGGCGGAGTTTCTGGTCATCTCGAACCTGTACTACCAGATCAAGAGCAAGCGCCAGGACGACGGCATCTGGCTGGTGCCGAAGAAGATGCACAAGATCGTGCACTGGGGCGGCAGCTTCAAGATGCTGCTGGGCCAGGGGCATGCCGATTACCTGGTGACGCTGCGTCACCCACTGCCGGCGGCGATCTCGATCAGCGAAAAGAGCGGCGGCCTCCCTGCGGACGGGTTGTTCCCGGTGAAGGCCACGCGCAGCGCCATCGAGCACTGGATCATCAACGATCTGATGCATTTGGGCGTCGGCCTCGGGGAGCTGGCGCGGATGCACTACTTCGAGGCGGTGTTCATGAGCTGGTCGCAGTTCCACATCCGCATGGCGAGCTCGGGTCTGTTCCTGGGCGATCGCGACGAGATCCGCCTGATCCCGTACGGCCAGCAGAGCCAGGAGGGCGTGGTCGGGGAGTTTCGGCAGCGCTACGGCGATCCCGAGGCAGCACCGGAGCCGTTCCTGATCCACGACAAGGCACAGCAGCATGCGGACTGGATCGAACGCGGCGATGCGGCCCAGGCCGCCGTGACCTCGGCCTGGTCGGCGCTCGGTCTCACTTTCCCCGAGCTTTCACTGGACTGACGTCGTTCCACCCGGCATGCCATGTGATAGCTTGGGCGCATGCGCTTGTTGAGACTGATTCCGGAGCCATCGCAGGACATCCCGCTGGAAGGCACGTATCTGGGGCTGGAGCTACACCGGCAGGCCGGGGCCGGCGATATCCTGATCTATGCCAACTACATCGCCAGCGTCGACGGGCGCATCGCCCTGCGCGATCCTGTCAGCGGAGAATTCACCGTACCGGCGGCGATCGCCAACGACCGCGACTGGCGGCTGTACCAGGAACTGGCGGCGCAGGCCGACGTCATGATCGTCTCGGCCCGCTACATGCGCCAGCTGGCGGCGGGCACGGCCCAGGATCTGCTGCCGGTGGGACAGGGTTCCGCCTACCAGGATTTGAGGGACTGGCGGGCGGCCGAGGGCCTGGCCCCGCAGCCGGATGTGGTGATCGTCAGCCAGAGCCTCGATATCCCCGTTCCGGCCCTGGCACGGTTCACGGACCGCCGGATCATCGTCGCCACCAGCGAGGATGCCGAGGCATCGGCGGTTGACGCCTTGCGGCAGCAGGGCATCGAGGTGGTGACGGCGGGGCGGCAGCGGGTCGAGGGCATGGCGCTGAGACAGGCGCTGGCGGCACGGGGCTACCGCAGCGCCTACATGATCGCCGGGCCGGCGGTGCACCGCATGCTGCTGGCCGATGGCGCCATCGACCGGCTGTTCCTGACCACGCGCCACCGCCTGCTGGGCGGAAAGGATTTCAGCACCATCGTCGGGGATGAGCTGCCGGCTCCGATACGGTTGACGCTCAATGCGATGTATCTGGACGTCGAGGGCGGCCAGCACTTCGCCGATTACCGCCTCGGGGAAGCGCTTGCCTGAATCCTCCGCCGCGGCGCGCTGGATCCGCGAACTTCGGCTTGCGCCGCATCCGGAGGGTGGCTGGTACCGTGAAACCTACCGCGCCGGGGATCAATTTCCCGGGGCGCCTGGGGCCGGCTTTCCGGCCGGCAGGAGCCTGTGCACGGCGATCTATTTCCTGCTTGAGCATGGCAATTTCTCGGCCTTCCACCGCATTCGCTCCGATGAGCTGTGGCACCACTACGACGGTGACGGCGCGGATGTGCATGTCATCGGGCCGGATGGCGATGATCGGCGGCTTGCGCTCGGTCGCGGGGCTGGGCGGCAACCGCAGGCGGTGGTGCCGGCCGGTTGCTGGTTCGCCGCCGAGGTGGCCGAAGGCGGCAAGTTCTCGCTGCTCGGCTGCACCGTGGCCCCCGGTTTCGATTTCGCCGATTTCGAACTGGCCGACGGCATTGAACTCGCCGCCGTCCATGCGCAGCATGCGCCCCTGATCCGCCGCCTGACCCGGTCCGGCGATGCGGGGAACAATCAAGGAGGACGATAAATGCGATACCGTTTCTGGGCTGCACTGCTGGCCTGCATGATGCTTTCCACACCGGCGATGGCCGCCGGCAAGGCCACGGTGGTGCGCCTTTCCACCAGTATGGGTGATATCGACATCACGCTGGATGCACACAAGGCCCCGGCAACGGTGGCCAATTTCCTGCGCTACGTGAAGGAGGGCTTCTACAACGGTACGATCTTCCACCGCGTGATCCCGGGCTTCATGATCCAGGGCGGCGGCTTCACGGCCAATATGCGGCAAAAGCCGACGGATCTGCCGATCGCCAACGAGGCGGACAACGGCCTGACCAACGTTGAAGGTGCGGTGGCCATGGCGCGCACCTCCGATCCGAATTCGGCCACCGCGCAGTTCTTCATCAACACCGTGGACAACAGCTTCCTGAACTTCCGCTCCAAGACGCCATCGGGCTGGGGCTATGCCGTGTTCGGCCACGTGACCAGGGGCATGGACGTGGTGCACCGCATCGAGCATGTCGCCACCGGGAACGAGGGCGGCATGCGCAACGTGCCGCTGAAACCGGTGGTCATCAAAAGCGCCAAGGTCGTCAACTAGGGCGCAGGCCTCCATGCGGCCGGCACTTCGCCGGTTTCGCATCGGCAAGGGGAGATGATGGACATCGACATCTACGGCATCGGCAACTGCGACACCATGAAAAGGGCGCGCGCCTGGCTTTCCGCCCAGGGCCTGGATTACCGCTTTCACGACTACAGGAAGCAGGGCGTGGATGGCGATCTCTTGGCTCATTGGTGCGATGCGGCCGGCTGGCAGTCGCTGCTGAACCGGAAGGGCACGACCTGGCGTAGCTTGCCCGAGGCCGACAGGGCCGATGTGGACCGCAGCCGGGCCATGGCGCTGATGATGGCGCATCCCTCGCTGATCAAGCGGCCGGTGCTGATGGTGGGCGAGGCGATCGAGGTCGGCTTCTCCGAGGATCGCTACCGGGCACTGTTCGCATGAGCTCGCATCACCACGAACGGCTGTTCATCCCGGGCCCGGTCGGGCGGCTGCAGGCCTTGTACCAGCCGGGGGATGGTGCCGCCGTCGCCGTCTGCCATCCGCATCCACAGTTCGGCGGCACCATGCGCAACAAGGTCGTGTACTGGATGGCACGCGCCTTCGAGGATCTCGGCTGCGCCGTCGTGCGCTTCAATTTCCGCGGCGTGGAGCATAGCGAGGGCCGCTTCGACGATGGTGTTGGGGAGGCCGAGGATGCACGGGCGGTGCTGGACTGGCTGCACGAGCGGCATCCGGGCCAGCCCTTGTGGGTGGCCGGCTTCTCCTTCGGTTGTTATGCCGGGCTGCAGGCGGGGAGAAACGATGCGCGCGTGCAGCGCATGTTCGCGGTGGCGCCAGCTGTCAACCACTGGTCCTTCGATTTCATGACGGGGGACACGCGACCGCTGACGGTGGTGCAGGGGCGCGCCGACGAGATCGTGCCCTTCGCCGAGGTGGCGACATGGGTCGAGGCTCTGGAGCAGGCGGATTTCCATGCCATCGCCGAAGCCGGGCATTTCTTTCCTCAGCACATGGATACGATGGCCCGCAGTCTGGTCAGCGGGGTGGTCGGCGCCTCTTTCTGACCGGCGGCAGCCCGCTCAGCGCTTGCTGATCAGCGCCAGACTGAATGGAGAATGCAGGGCCAGGTACAGGCGACGGTGGCGACCGACGCGCAGCACGCCGCGCACGCGCACGCGCTCTCCCTCCATCAGGTGCAGCCTGCCCGGAAAGTAGCGGCGGTAGGCGCGGGGGATGTCGACATGCAGCCGGCCCAGGCGGAAGCCGAGGCCGTTCTTATGCACATGGGTCACCGTTCCCTCGACGATGCGGAACTGGCCGGCCTGGGCGTGGGATACCTCGGCGGCGGCGAGCACCCGGAAACGACCGGTGGCCCAGATGCCGAGATGGCGGGCCCGGGCGGTATCCTCTTCGTGCAACAGGGAGACCGCATGGGCGAAATTCGGGGGAAAGATGTAGACGTGGGCCAGGCCCTCACGCACGAGCAGGCCGTTGATCCAGGTGCCGTCGCGCAGATAGACATGGGCGAGCAGGCGTCCGTATATGTCGTGCTGCTGTGCATCGGTCATCAGCCGTACCTCGCGGTCGAGTACCAGACCCCTCAGGCGGGCGCCGGCCCTTTTCCCCAGCGGCTGGCCGGGTTCGTCATCGTGCGCCACCTCCGGGGCGTTGATGCCGACCAGGCGCACCTTCTCGCCGCCGTCGGTGCGGAAGGTATCGCCGTCGTAGACATGGGCCACATGCACCCAGCGGTCGGGGCTGACGACGGACAGGGTGCCGGCATACGCGGCATGGGAAGCGAGGATCGCCAGCAGCAGCCCAACGGGGAGAAGACGGGTGAGCCGGCGCATCCGCATCAGGCGAGGCTCAGGCTGCCGACGAGCTCGGGGTACGACAGGCCGTGTCGGCCGAGGTATTCCCTGAGTCCGTCCAGCACCTTGGTGCACAGCAGCGGATCGTAGAACAGGCCGGTGCCGAGGCCGAGGGCATCGGAGCCGGCGATGGCGAATTCGACGGCATCACCCGGCGCGGTCAGGCCGCCCTGGCCGAGGATGGGGATGGCATGCCGGGCGGCGACCTGGCGCACCTGGTGGATCTTCCACAGCGCCACCGGCTTGATCGCGGGTCCCGACAGCCCGCCGGAGATATTGCCCAGCACCGGCCGGCGCGTCTCGGGATCCACGGCCATGCCGACCAGGGTGTTGATCACCGAGAAGCCGTCGGTGCCGGCCTCGATGCAGGCCTTGGCGATGCCCTGGATATCGGCGTTGTTCGGCGACAGCTTGGTGATCAGCGGTTTCTTCGTCGCTCCCCGCATGGCCTCGACGACCCTGGCGCTCATGGTCGCATCGTTGCCGAAATGCACGCCGCCGGCCTTGACGTTCGGGCAGGAGATGTTGATCTCCATGGCGGTGACCGGCGAGTCGTCGAAGATCCTGGCCACCTCGGCGTATTCCTCGACGGAGGCGCCGTTGACGTTGGCCCAGAATTGGGTTTCGTCGTGCGGCAGGCGGGGCAACACCGTATCGACCACGTAGCGCGTGCCCGGATTCTGCAGGCCGATGGCGTTGAGCATGCCGGACGGGGTTTCAAAGACGCGGTGCGGGGCATTGCCCAGGCGCGGCTCCAGCGTCGTGCCCTTCAGGATCACGGCACCGACATCGCGGTTCGAGAAGCCGGTGACGCGGGTGTATTCCTCGCCGAAGCCGACACAGCCGGACAGCAGCACCAACGGGCTCTGCAGCGAGAGCCCTGCGAAGGTGATGGAAAGATCGGCTTGGGGGGATGCGGACATGGGCGGAAGCATAGCGTCGCCCCCGTCGCCGCGACAGGGGGAGGGCCTGGATAGGGCCTGTCTGGCCCTAAGTGATGGGCACGCGCGGCTTGACCACCAGCACCGGGCACTTGGCATGACGCACCACCTGCTCGGCGGTGGAGCCCAGCAGCAGGTGCATCAGCCCCGTATGGCCGTGGCTACCGATGACGATCAGGTCGGCACCCATGCTGTCGGCGAATTCGCAGATGGCGCCATCCGCATTCCTGACGCTTTCGATGGCATGCGTCTGCACACCGAGGCTCGCCGGAATGCCCTGCTGCCAGTCTTGCAGGCGCCTGCGGGCCGCCTCCAGCCTGTCCTCCGTGACATCTTCCATGGGCGGCATCATCATTTCCGGCATCTCTTGCTGGTAGACCTGCGGCACGATCACATGCAGCGCATGCAACTCCGCCTTGAATGCCCGGGCCTGTTCCACCGCCGCCGCCAGCGCCACGCCGCCGTACGGCGACAGGTCGGTGGCAGCGACAATGCGTTTGATCGTTGGCATGATTCTCTCCTTGGCGTGATAGCGTAGACCAAGCGCTGCATTTTTATCTACACTTCGGCACCAAACCGTGCATCAGGAGGCAACGATGCGAAGACTGACGTTGGCAATGGGTATGCTGGTGACATCGATGGGCCTGGTACTGGCGCCGTTGGCGCATGCCGAATCGGACAAGGCCAAGGCGGCGCACAAGGTGCACGTGGCGGCGGAGGTGCTGAAGGAGATCATGGATACCCCGGACAAGGGCATCCCGCGCGACCTGCTGAGTCAGGCCGCAGCCGTGGCCATTTTCCCGGATGTCATCAAGGCCGGCTTCGTCATCGGCGGCAAATACGGTCGGGGCGTGATCCTCAGGCATGAGCCGTCGACCAACCGCTGGTCCGCACCGGCCTTCTATTCGATCGGTGCCGGTTCCGTGGGCTGGCAGATCGGTGCCGAGTCGACCGACCTGGTGCTGGTGATCCGCCACCAGCGCGGGGTGGAGAGCCTGCTGCACAACGAGCTGACGCTCGGCGGCGATGCCTCGGTGGCGGCGGGGCCGGTCGGGCGCAGTGCCCAGGCGGGTACGGACGTGGCGTTGAAGAGCGAGGTGTTGTCCTATTCGCGCAGTCGCGGCCTGTTCGCCGGCATCTCCCTGGAGGGCGCCAAGATCAACCAGCTCAACGATTACAACCGGGCCTACTATGGCCGCAAGCTGACCTCGCGGGAGATCCTGATCGAGCACAAGGTGTCGCCGCCGGCATCGGCCAGGGAACTGATCAGGGAACTGGAGCGCTACAGCAGGCCGTTACCCAAGACGGAACACAAGCACAACAAGCACTGACGCATCCGGCAGACCGGCGTTGTTCAGTGCGCCTGCAGCCAAGCTCTGGCATCCAGCGTCTTGCCCCGGTCCTCGTCGCCGTCCCCGGTTAACAGCCGGGCGAAGGCCTCGGCCGCCACGGATGGCAGCGGGACGTCCTCGGCCGGTTTGCCCGGATAGGCTCGCTGGAACAGGGCGGTGCGCATGTCACCGGGATTGACCGTGAAGAAGCGCAGTGCCGGTTCCGGGTGCTCGGCCTGCCACATGGCGGCGGCAAGCCCCAGCGCCCGCTTGGCCAGGCCGTAGCCCTGCCAGTTGGGGATGTCCTGCTTGATCATGTCGCAGGTGGTGAAAATCACCGAGGCCTTGTCGGCGCGCGCCAACAGCGGCAGCAGGGTGCGGGTCAGCAGGTTCGGGGCTGTCAGGTGCAGGTCCAGCATCTGGCGGAAATCGTCTGTCTTGACGTACTGCATCGGCGTGCAGTAGCGCAGGCTGCCGGCGATATGGGCGATGCCGTCCAGGTGCGGGATGTGCACCGTCAGCGCCTCGAACAGCTTGTCGTATTCGTCGAACTGCACGAGATCCAGCGGCACGCACAGGCAGCGGCCGCCGGCTTTCTCCACCAGATCCCTGGTTTCGGCCAGCCGGGTTTCGTTGCGTGCCAGCGCCACCACGTTGGCGCCACCGGCCCCGAGGCGCACGGCCACCTCGCGCCCGAGACCGGATGAGGCCCCGGTGACCAGGTAGATGCGATCTTTTTGTGCTTTTGCCATCGGTATTCCTCCCCCGCAGAGCTTGGGGTCGGGCGAACCCTAGCAGGCGTCGGAGCTCCTGTGGCATAGAGTTTTGCCTCGCCCCCCAGTAGGCTGCGGTCCACTTTCGATGCGGGGGTGGCCGATGGCCGATTACCAGTACATCTATTCGATGCAGGGCGTGGGCAAGATCGTCGGCCAGAAGGAGATCCTGAAGAACATCTGGCTGTCGTTCTTCCCGGGCGCCAAGATCGGCGTACTCGGCCTGAACGGCGCCGGCAAGTCCACGCTGCTCCGGATCATGGCCGGCCTCGACCAGGATATCCGCGGCGAGGCGCGCCCGGCCCCGGGCATCCGCATCGGTTTCCTGCCGCAGGAGCCGGCGCTTGATGCAGCCAAGGATGTGCGTGGCAACGTCGAGGAGGGGGTGGCCGAAACCAAGGCGCTGATCGACCGCTTCAACGCCGTCAGCGAGGCCTTCACCGATCCCGATGCCGATTTCGACGCGCTCTTGGCCGAGCAGGGGGAGTTGCAGGACAAGATCGATGCCGCCGACGCCTGGGATCTGGAGCGCAAGCTGGAGGTGGCGGCCGACGCGCTGCGCCTGCCGGACTGGGATGCCGACGTGACCAAGCTCTCGGGCGGCGAGCGCCGGCGCGTGGCCCTGTGCCGCCTGCTGTTGTCCAACCCGGACATGCTGCTGCTGGACGAGCCGACCAACCATCTCGACGCCGAGTCGGTGGCCTGGCTGGAGCGCTTCCTGCACGACTATCCGGGCACCGTGGTGGCGGTGACCCACGATCGCTATTTCCTGGACAACGTCGCCGGCTGGATTCTCGAGCTGGACCGCGGCCAGGGCATCCCGTTCGAGGGCAACTACTCGGCCTGGCTCGAGGCCAAGGAAAAGCGCCTGGCGGTGGAGGAGAAGCAGGAGGATGCCCGCCAGCGCGCGATCAAGGACGAGCTGGAGTGGGTGCGCTCCTCTGCCAAGGGGCGCCATGCCAAGTCCAAGGCCAGGCTCAAGGCCTTCGACGAGCTGGCCAGCAAAGAGGTGCAGCAGCAGAACGCCACCAAGCAGATCTTCATTCCGGCCGGCGAAAGATTGGGCGACATCGTCGTCAAGGCCGAGGATGTGTCGAAGGGCTACGGCGATCGCCTCTTGATCGACCAGCTCAACTTCAACCTGCCCCGGGGCGGCATCGTCGGCATCATCGGGCCGAACGGTGCCGGCAAGACGACGCTGTTCCGCATGATCACCGGCCAGGAGCAGCCCGATTCCGGCACCCTGACCATCGGCGATACGGTGCAGTTCTCCTATGTCGACCAGTCGCGCGATGCGCTGGATGGCGAGAAGACCGTGTGGGAGGAGATCTCCGGCGGGGCGGATTCGATTTATCTCGGCAAGATCGAGGTGTCGAGCCGCGCCTATTGCGGGCGCTTCAACTTCAAGGGCGGCGACCAGCAGAAGAAGATCAAGGTGCTCTCAGGTGGCGAGCGCAACCGCGTGCATCTGGCGAAGATGTTGATGAGCGGCGGCAACGTGCTGCTCCTGGACGAGCCGACCAACGATCTGGACGTCGATACCCTGCGGGCGCTCGAGGAGGCGCTGCTCGATTTCGCCGGCTGCGCCGTGATCATCAGCCATGACCGCTGGTTTCTGGACCGTGTGGCCACCCACATCCTGGCCTACGAGGGCGAGGGGCATGTCGAGTGGTTCGAGGGCAACTTCGCCGACTACGAGGCGGACAAGAAGAAACGCCTCGGCGAGGACGCCGTGCAGCCGCACCGCATGAAATTCAAGCGCCTGGCCTGAGCGGCCTAACACATGAAGGACGCCCTTGGCCGCCCTTTATGTTTCATGGTGTATGGCGGATCATCTGCCAGAAAACCCTACCGATGAACTGTCGCTGATGAGGGGAAGCTCGGGTAAACGACCTCATTCCTCGTAATCCTGCGGCACTGTCGCATCACGGTTATTCGCCATGCCCAGTGAACGGATCAACACGGTGGCGACCATGGCGACCACGAAATTAAGGATAAGGGCATACAAACCGATATAAGCCGGAATGACCATTCCCCCCAGATGCAATGCATAGGCGGTCTTTTTGAAGCCGGTTAACGAAGCTGCCCAGACGCCCCAGCCGAGTCCGACCCCCCAGCCCAGAAGCAATGCCTTCGGATCGAACCAACGCGTGTAAATTCCTGAAACGATCGCCGGAAAGGTTTGCAGGATGAGCACGCCCCCGAGCAATTGGAGCTGGATGGCATAGTGCTGCGGCAGGTAGACGATGAACAGCAGGGCTCCGAATTTGACGATCAGCGACACCAGCTTGGCGATATGGGTTTCTTTTTGCACGGAACAGTGCGGGTTGATGTACGTCTTGTAGATGTTCCGGGTGAATAGATTGGCGGCCGCGATGGACATGATGGCAGCCGGAACCAGTGCGCCGATCGCCACTGCGGCGAATCCCACGCCGACGAACCAGCCCGGGAAATAATGCAGCAGCAGTCCCGGCATGGCGAACTGGGGCCCGTACTGCTTGAAGTAGGGTGCCAAGCTCGGCTCGGTGGCGATGCCCGAGCTATACGCCACGTAACCCAGCAACGCGATCAACCCCAGTACGAAGGAATAGGCCGGCAGGAACACCCAGTTGGAACGCAAGGTTTTGGGGCCCTTGGCAGCCAGGACGGCCGTGGTGGCATGCGGATAGAGCATCAACGCCAGTGCGGAACCGAAAGCCAGGGTGGCGTAGAAAGACATGAGCCCGGTATTGCCGTCCTTGACCGGTGGAAGCAGCAGTTTGTCGTGCGGGATCGACGCGAAGATATGAGCAAACCCGCCCACCTTGATGGGAACGATCACGATGAGGGCAATGACCGTGACGTACACCAGCAGGTCTTTGACGATGGCAATCGAGGCCGGTGCCCGTAGTCCGCTGGTGTAGGTGAATGCCGCCAGGATC
>CAYRBJ010000042.1:0-12627 GCA_964422615.1 uncultured Zetaproteobacteria bacterium
CAGTACTAATTGCCCGTGCGGCTTGACCATGCAACGTTAAGACATTCGATCATCTGATATCCAACATAGGGAATTTGCCCGGACCACACGCTTTTCGATGACGACAGGAGCGGAAATACAGGAGTATTTCTGCGGTCCAAGCAGATTCCCCACACCGGTTTCCTGGTGGTCATAGCTAGGGGGAAACGCCTGATCCCATCCCGAACTCAGAAGCTAAGCCCCTACGCGCCAATGGTACTGCAGTTTCGCTGCGGGAGAGTAGGTCACTGCCAGGAATTTACTCCAAAGCCCCTTTGTCGAGTGAAAGCTCCAAAGGGGCTTTTTTTGTTGCCACTCCCCAGTATGGTAGCCAATGCCATATTTCCCATGGGGCCGATGCCATCTGTTCATGTGTTACATTTCACCGATAAATTGCGTGGCCGATTAAATAGGACTAGAATGGTCTGACTTAGACGGTGAGGTGCCATGCTGCGACTGACCAAATTGACGGATTACGGCATTCTACTGATGACGTATATGGCTGCTGCCAACGAGAGCACGTACACGGCTGCATTGCTGGCGGAACATACGCACGTGCCGCTGCCGACGGTCAGCAAGGTCATGCAGATGCTGCTGCACCAGGGGTTGCTGGAATCGATCCGCGGCGCCCACGGCGGTTACCGGCTGTCACGCCCCTCCTCCCAGATCTCGGTCGGTGAAATCATCAGTTCGCTGGAGGGATCGATCGCGCTGACCGAATGCAACCTGGAGGGGCACGAGTGCGATCAACTGCCCTTTTGTACCACCAGTTCCCACTGGTTGAAGATCAACGATGCCATCCGTGATGCCCTGACGATGATCTCATTGGCGGATATGGCACGTCCGGATTACCGGCCGGTATTCCGCATCGATGGATCCACGATACCGGCCCTGGTACGCGAGGTTGCCGATGGCTGCTGACATGCAGGCAAACGAACTGGTAAACCGGGAATACAAGGCCGGCTTTTTCACCGACATCGAGACGGACACGGTGGCGCCCGGCCTGAGCGAGGATGTGATCCGCCTGATTTCCGCCAAGAAGGAGGAGCCGGAATGGATGCTCGACTGGCGCCTGCAGGCCTTTCGCCATTGGCAGACCATGGTCGAGCCGACATGGGCGCATGTGCACTACCCGCCGATCGACTATCAGGCAATCTCCTACTATTCGGCCCCGAAGGGGCGCAAGGATGCGCCGAAGAGCCTGGATGAGGTGGATCCGAAACTGCTGGAAACCTATGCCAAGCTCGGTATCCCGCTCCGGGAGCAGGAGATGCTGGCCGGCGTGGCGGTCGATGCCGTGTTCGATTCGGTGTCCGTGGCCACGACCTTCAAGGAGAAGCTGAAGGACGCCGGAGTGATCTTCTGCCCGATCTCCGAGGCCGTACGCGAGCACCCGGACCTGGTCCGCGCCTACCTCGGTTCGGTGGTGCCGTATACGGACAACTTCTACGCAAGCCTGAATTCAGCGGTGTTCACGGATGGCTCGTTCGTGTTCGTGCCAAAGGGCGTGCGCTGCCCGATGGAGCTGTCGACCTATTTCCGCATCAATGCCATGAACACCGGGCAGTTCGAACGCACGTTAATCGTGGCCGAGGAAGGCGCCTATGTGTCCTATCTCGAGGGCTGCACGGCACCGCAACGCGACGAGAACCAGCTGCACGCCGCGGTGGTGGAGCTGGTCGCGCTCGACGATGCCCAGATCAAGTACTCGACGGTGCAGAACTGGTATCCGGGTGACGAGGAGGGGCGGGGCGGCATCTACAACTTCGTGACCAAACGCGGCGAGTGCCGCGGGGCGCGCTCGAAGATATCCTGGACGCAGGTCGAGACGGGCTCGGCCATCACATGGAAGTACCCCAGCTGCGTATTGCGCGGCGACGATTCGATCGGTGAATTCCATTCGGTGGCCCTGACGAACAATCGCCAGCAGGCCGATACCGGCACCAAGATGGTGCATCTGGGGAAGAATACGCGCAGCACCATCGTGTCCAAGGGCATCTCCGCCGGCCGCGGGCAGCAGTCCTATCGCGGCCTGGTGCGCATCGCGAAGGGTGCGGAGGGGGCGCGCAACCACACGCAATGCGATTCCCTGCTGCTCAGCGACACCTGTGGTGCCCATACCTTCCCGTACATGGAGGTCAAGAACCCTTCGGCCATCGTCGAGCACGAGGCGACCACCTCCAAGATCGGTGAGGATCAGCTGTTCTACTGCCGCCAGCGAGGCATCTCCGAAGAGGATGCCGTGTCGATAATCGTCAATGGCTTCTGCAAGGACGTGTTCAACGAACTGCCGATGGAGTTCGCGGTGGAGGCCAACCGACTGATGGAAGTGAGCCTGGAAGGCGCGGTCGGCTGATCCATACCAGAAGACAAAGGAATGACCATGTTGAAGATTGAAGACCTGCATGCCACGGTCGACGGAAAGCCGATCCTCAAGGGCATCAACCTCGAGGTGAAGCCGGGCGAGGTGCACGCCATCATGGGGCCGAACGGCTCGGGCAAGAGCACGCTGTCCAATGTCATCGCCGGCCGCGACGGCTATGAGGTGACCCGGGGCACGATCCGCTACAACGGCAAGGACCTGCTGGCCATGAGCCCCGAGGAGCGCTCCTGGGAGGGCGTGTTCCTGGCCTTCCAGTACCCGGTGGAGATTCCGGGGGTCAACAACGTCTACCTGCTCAAGGCCGGACTGAATGCCAAGCGCAAGCACCAGGGGCTGCCCGAGCTCGATGCGATGGACTTCATGGGTCTGGTGCGGGAGAAGTCCTCGCTGGTGCAGCTCGACCCGGACTTTCTGAAACGGTCGGTCAACGAGGGTTTTTCCGGTGGCGAGAAAAAGCGCAACGAGATTTTTCAGATGGCGGTGCTGGAGCCCCTGCTGGCCATCCTGGACGAGACCGATTCCGGCCTGGACATCGATGCCCTGCGCATCGTCGCCGACGGGGTCAACAAGCTGCGCAGTCCTGAGCGCGCCATCATCATGGTCACGCACTACCAGCGCCTCTTGGACTATATCGAGCCGGACGTGGTGCACGTGCTGGCGGACGGTCGCATCCTGAAGTCGGGCGACAAGCAGCTGGCCAAGGATCTGGAGTCTCGCGGCTACGAATGGGTGCTGGAGGAGGCGGCCGCATGAGCATGGCCATGCAGGTGCCGCCCGAGGATGTAGCGCCGGAGATCCTGGCGGCGCTCCCCGCCCTGCCGGGTGCAGGCATCCCGCAGGTCGAGGCCTACCGCCGTGCCTGTGCGGGCTATGTTGCCCAGGAAGGCATTCCGACGACCCGACATGAGGACTGGAAGTACACCGATATGCCGCGGGCGCTGGCGCCGTGGTGGCCGAAGCTATCGATCCCGGTTGCCGGGGAGGCGGTGCTCGACGCCGGCGTGCTGGACGCGTTGCTTGTCGACGACCTCGACGTGCATCGGCTGGTGTTCGTCGACGGACATTTCCACGCCGGCCTGTCCGATGCCCCGCTGAGCGGGGATGACGGCCTGTACGTGGGGCCGATGACGGCAATTCTGGATGCGCCGCCGTCCTGGCTGGAACTCGATGCCGCCGAGGTGGATGGCCCGCTGTATCACGGGTTGAATGCCGCCAACGGGGCCCTGTTCACCGATGGCCTCGTGGTGCATGTGCCGGCCGGCCAGGTGCTGCCGCGTCCGGTCCAGGCGGTCTGTCTGAGCCGCAGCGGGCAGGTGGCCCACCTGCGCCATCATATCCGGCTCGGTGCCGGTGCCCGGGCGACGGTGATCGAACAGTATGCCTCCGCCCACACCTCCGATCGTCAGGGCGGTGCGCTGGACAATGCCGTGAGCCAGGTGTTCCTGGCTGAGCAGGCCGATTTGACGCATTACCGGCTGCAGCAGCACGGGCCGCATCAGGTACATCTCGGGCGCGTGCAGGTGGCGCAGCAGGGCGGACGCTATGCCTCGCATGCCGTGAATTTCGGTAGCCATCTGTGCCGGCTCGATATCGTGGCCGGGTTACGGCAGGAGGGTGCCAGCTGCGAGCTGAATGGCCTGTACATGACGGACGGGCGCCAGCATACGGACTGCCATACCCACGTCGATCATCACGCCCCATCGTGCAACAGCCGGGAGTTCTTCAAGGGCGTGATCGACGGCCGTTCGCATGCGGTATTCAACGGCAAGATCGTGGTGCATGCCGATGCGCAGAAGACCGATTCGGCCCAGTCCAACGCCAACCTGGTGTTGTCCCACCAGGCCGAGATCGATACCAAGCCGGAGCTGGAGATCTATGCGGACGATGTCAAATGTGCGCACGGTGCCACGGTCGGACAGCTCGATGCCAACCAGTTGTTCTACCTGCGCTCGCGCGGGTTCTCCGAGCCGGCGGCTCGACAGACGTTGACGGTGGCCTTTGCCGACGAGGTGCTGGCACGCATGCCGCATGCCGAGATCCGTACCTACCTGGAGCGGGTCGGCCTGACGCGCCTGGCGGCGGCCGCGGAGGTGCTGGCGTGAGTACGGTGACGACCAAGGCCGCGGTGACCTCCCTGGATATCGATGCCCTGCGGGCGGAGTTCCCGATCCTGCATCAGCAGGTGTACGGCAAGCCTTTGGTGTATCTGGACAATGCCGCCACCACGCAGAAGCCATCTGCGGTGATCGAGGCCGTACGCCATTACTATGAGGCGGACAATGCCAATGTGCACCGGGGCGTGCACGCGCTGTCCGAGCGGGCCACGGCCGCCTACGAGGCGGCGCGGGAGAAACTCAGGGCCCTGGTCAACGCCGTATCGACACGCGAGATCGTGTTCACGCGCGGCACCACCGAATCGATCAATCTGGTGGCATCGGCGTGGGGGAGCGCAAACGTGCTGGCCGGCGACGAGATCCTGATCTCGGAGATGGAGCACCACTCCGATATCGTGCCGTGGCAGATGCTGTGCGAGCGTGTCGGCGCCAGGCTTGTCGTGGCCCCGATCAACGACGCCGGTGAGCTGATCATGGAGGAGTTCGAGGCCCGGTTGTCGGAGCGCACGAGGCTGGTCGGCATCGTGCACCTGTCCAACTCGCTGGGCACGATCAACCCGGTGGGTCGGATCATCCGCCTGGCGCATGCGGCGGGGGCCAAGGTGCTGGTCGACGGCGCCCAGGCGCTGGCGCATCTCGACGTCGATGTGCAGGCCCTGGATGCGGATTTCTATGTCAGCAGCGCGCACAAGATGTACGGGCCGACGGGCATCGGCTTTCTGTATGCAAAAGAGGCGTTGCTGGAGGAGATGCCGCCGTATCAGGGTGGCGGCGACATGATCTCGATGGTCACCTTCGAGAAAACCCTGTACAACGAGCTTCCCTACAAGTTCGAGGCCGGGACGCCGAACATTGCCGGCGGCATCGGCTTCGGCGTGGCGGTGGACTGGCTGGTCGACAAGGGGGTGCTGAATCTGGCTGCGCACGAGCAGCGGCTCCTGGCGCATGCGACGGCCCAGGCCGAGGCCTTCGACGGCCTTCGCATCGTTGGCACGGCCGCCGACAAGGCCACGGTGCTGGCGCTGACACTTGCCGGCGTTCACCCGCACGACCTGGGTACGATTCTCGATCGCGACGGTGTGGCGATCCGGGCCGGCCATCACTGCACCATGCCGGTGATGCAGCATTTCCGGCTCCCGGCCACGGCCCGGGCCTCATTCGCGGCCTATAACACGATCGAGGAGATTGACGCCTTGTTCGCATCTCTTGAGAAGGCCAAGAGAATTCTAGATTGATGTTCGATGTCATGGATCTTTACCAACAAATGATCAACGATCATGGCAAGAATCCGCGCAATTTCGGCCGGCTCGCCGATGCCGACCACGAGGCGGAAGGATACAATCCGCTGTGCGGCGACAAGCTGCATGTCTATCTGAAGACCAGCGACGAGGGATTGATCGAGGATGTGTCTTTCGAGGGTGAAGGTTGCAGGATATCAATGGCCTCGGCATCGCTGATGACCGAAGCGCTGAAGGGTAAGCCTCTGGCGGATTTCAAGCCGCTGTTCGATGCCTTCCAGCATATGGTGACCTCGGATATCTCCGAGTCCCCGGACGAGGGCCGTCTTGGTAAGCTGGCCGTGCTGGCCGGCGTGCGTGAGTTTCCCAGCCGCATCAAATGCGCCATCCTGTGCTGGCATACGCTGAAATCGGCGGTCAAGGGCGGTGACGACGTGGCGAAGACGGAGTAGTTATGCAGTCGGGTGCGATGGTCAGGGTGTTGCGCGATGTCGATGCGGTGCTGATCCCGCTCGGCACGCCGGTGACGATTCCGGAGGGTACACATGTCAGCATCACCCAGGAGCTGGGCGGCAGCTTTACGGTCGTCGTCAACGCGAACCTGGCGCGCATCGATGCGGCCAATGCCGATGCCCTCGGGCGCGATGCGGCCAAGCCGACCATCGAGGATGCTCCCCGCACGGCGAACGGGCCGGTCGATGAGGATGAGTTGTGGGCCGTGCTCAAAACCTGCTACGACCCGGAGATTCCGGTCAACATCGTCGATCTCGGGCTGGTTTACGATTGTCATGTTGTCGATACCGACGAAGGCGGTAATCATGTCGATATCGTCATGACTCTGACGGCTCCCGGCTGCGGCATGGGGCCGTTCATCGTCGAGGACGTACGACAGAAGGTGTTGGCCGTGGCCAATGTGACCGATGTCGATGTCGAGCTGACATTTGATCCGCCGTGGGATCGTTCGATGATGAGCGATGAGGCCAAACTGCAGCTTGGTTTGTTCTAAGACAGTCATTGATGTGTGGAGGGACGTGAATGAGCCATTGGCTTGATGTGGCGGCGGCAGACGAGCTGCCTCCAGGTGCAAAGAAGTTG
Source organism: uncultured Zetaproteobacteria bacterium (assembly GCA_964422615.1). Lineage (GTDB taxonomy): Bacteria > Pseudomonadota > Zetaproteobacteria > Mariprofundales > Mariprofundaceae > DATLWN01. The sequence goes on from CAYRBJ010000042.1 coordinate 6,849, forward strand.
ATCGAATCCGAGGCCGGACCGATCGCCGTGTTCAATGTGGATGGGGAGTTTTTCGCCATCGAGGATCTTTGTTCCCATGATGGCGGCGATCTCGCCAGCGGTCGCTGCGACGGGGATCAGATCATCTGTCCCCGGCATGGGGCGCGTTTCTGCATACGCACCGGCAAGGCACTGACCAGGCCGGCCTATGAAGACATCGAGACCTTTCCCGTGCGGGTCGAGGCAGGCGTGGTGCAGGTCGACATCGGCTTCTGAGGCCGGGGATATTTTTGCAAAGACGGGTTATCAGGCAATGGCTGGGCGTGGAGACCCATGACGTCAGCCATGCCGAGCGCTGGGTGGCGGGGCTCGGTGCCTTTGCCGGAATCCTGGCCACGGCCTGGATCAGCTCGCGCTATCTCTCCGTAGGCGACAGCTGGTTGATGGTAGGATCGATGGGGGCATCGGCGGTGTTGCTGTTCGCCGTGCCCCACGGGCAGCTTTCCCAGCCCTGGGCGGCAACCGGTGGGCAGCTGATCTCCGCTGCTGTGGGTGTCAGCTGCGCGCAATGGATTCCTATGCCGGTGCTGGCCGCCGCCGCCGCTGTGTCGCTGGCGGTGCTGGCCATGCACTACGCGCGATGCGTGCATCCGCCCGGCGGCGCCACGGCCTTGATCGCGGTCATCGGCGGGCCCAGCATTCATGCTCTCGGCTATGCCTATGTTGTGACGCCGGTGATGCTCAATACGCTGACGATCCTGGCCGTGGCCTTTGCTTTCAACAACATGTTTCGCTGGCGCCGCTATCCGGCGGTGCTGCAACAGCATATATTGCCGGCGCCAGTACCCCGGGACTTGCAGGTCGAGCGACAGGATGTGGCCTATGCCTTGCGGCAGATCGATTCCCCCATCGATGCCACCGAGGATGACCTGCTCGAGATCATCCACCGGGCGGAGGCTCATGCGCGCGAACGCCATGGACGAGACAGCTAGCTGATTGCTGGTTTCATCCGATAGGGATGATCAATAGCGAGACTAGGGCTATGATGCCATGATGGGAAACGATCAACGGGCACCGGCCGATCGCCCCACATTGTTGGGCCGGCTGATGCAGCGCCTGCATTCACGTGCCGATAGCGAGCATATCCAAGCCTTTATCCGCATTTTAATCGTTGCCCTGTTTTTTCAATTTTTCTCTTTTACCAATCTTCACGTAGTTGTCATTGTTGCCGGTGGCTACCTGCTGATCTCCATTCTGCTGTTTGCCTGGATCATCTGGTTGCCAGAGATCAATCCCGTGCGGCGCATTTTCGGCATCGTCGGGGACATGATGGTGACCTCCATTGCTTTGGCGTTTGCAGATAACCTTGGTGCGCCGCTGGTTGCCGTCTACTTGTGGGTGATTGTCGGCAACGGCTTTCGCTACGGTACGCGTTATCTGTTCATTTCAACGAGCGTGGCCTGCAGCGGTTTTCTGGCCGTGCTGTTGTCGACGAACTACTGGATCAACCATTATCTTCTTGGCTTCAGCCTGCTCGTCACCATCGCCGTCATCCCGTTGTATATGGGCAGCCTGATCCGGCGGTTGCATCTCGCCGTAAAGGTGGCGGACGAGGCCAATCAGGCCAAATCCCGGTTCATCGCCAACATGAGCCACGAATTGCGCACGCCTTTGAACGGCATCATCGGCATGAGCGATCTGCTGGGCAGCACGAAGCTGGATGACGAACAGCGGCGTTTTACCCAGATCGTCAAGGATTCCGCCCATCATCTGCTCGATCTGATCGAGAATGTGCTCGATATCTCCCGCATCGAAGCCGGAAAGCTGACGGTGGATGCGCTGCCTTTCGATCTGCACCAGCTGATTCGGGGTACGATGGCCCTGTTCGAGCCAATGGCGCAAAAGAAGCATATATCCCTGCAGCCCCATATCGCTCCGGAGGCGCCGTATCTGCTGATCGGCGATGCGCGCATGCTGAAGCAGATCCTGGTCAACCTGATCGGCAATGCCGTCAAGTTCACGGAGCAGGGCGAAGTCAGTCTGTTTGTCGAAGCGGAGGATGTGACGGATGCGGGTTGTACCCTGCGCTTCGAAATCAGCGATACCGGCATCGGCATCCCCGAGTCGGCGCAGGCACATATCTTCGAACAGTTCACGCAGGCCGACGGCAGCGTTACCCGGCGTTACGGAGGAAGCGGCCTGGGTATGACCATCGTCCGCAGCCTGGTAAGGCTGATGGGCGGCAGCATTGATTTCACCAGCCAGGAGGGCGTCGGAACGAGCTTCCACGTATGGCTGCCGTTCAATGCCCAGCAGCAGGCCGCATCCACCGTTGCCAGGAAGCTGCCGAGCCTGCGTGCCATGGTGCTGGCGGGTGAGGGGATGGCGGCGCGGCTGGAGCAGTCCCTGCAACGCTGGGGTATTGCATGCGTGCGCGTCACCGATGCATCCCAACTGCTTTCCATGCTCCACGATGCCTGGAGTACCGGTCATGGATGCCACGCGGTGCTGCTGGATCGCGCAACCCTGCAGGCAAGTCCGGAGTTATTGGTTCAGGCCATTCGCGGCAAGAAGGGGATGACTCAGCCGGATCTGATCCTGATCGATCACGAACCGAACATCGGCAAGGATCAGGACATGTATGCCAAGGGGTACACGGCGGTACTGCACCTGCCGCTGGACGAGTCCCTGCTGTTCAACGCCCTGCATGCGACCAGCATGACCCAGCAGGCGCCTACCGAGGTGATTTCGCTGGCCGATGCCTATCGGCGTAAGCGCGGAGTCAAGGTGCTCCATGTCCTGGTGGTGGAGGACAATCCGGTGAACCAGGAGGTGGTCCGCGAAATCCTGCAACGCGCCGGCCACAAGGTCACCGTGGCGGGGGACGGCGAAGAGGCCCTCGATGAACTGGCAGAGCAGGAGTTCGATCTGGTCTTGCTGGATATGAGCATGCCGGAGATCAGCGGCCTGGATGTGCTCAAGCGCTTCCGGTTCATGGAAACGGATGCCAGCACACCCGTGATCATGCTGAGTGCCGATGCCCTGCCGGAAACCATCCGCACCTGTATGGAGGCCGGGGCCAATCATTACCTGACCAAGCCCATCGATGCGGAGTCCCTGCTCGAAGCCGTTGCCAATTTCGGCATGCCGGGTGATGAGGATGTCGCCCCAGCGCCTGACAAGGAGCCGGAGGGGGAGCAGATGCGCCATCATTCATTTGACGGCAGCAAGCTGGAAGAGCTTTTTCGTGTGATTGGAAAGAAGGACAGGCTGGAAAAGTTTGTGCAGACTTTCGAGAACAACGGCAATGGACTGATGCAAGAACTCGCCCAGGCAGCCCGAGATCTGGACCGGATGAGATTCCTCGACATCGCCCACCAGTTGAAGGGATCGTCGGGCATGCTCGGTGCCCAGGGCGTGGCGACGTTGTGCATCGAGATCGAATCAAGGCAGTTCGACCACTGGAACCGCGAGAACATGCTTTCCTATGCGGACAAGCTTTCCGCGGCGATTCGCTCCAGTTGCGAGGAGCTGCACCGGCACGTCGAGATACTCCACTGATCCAGGCCGCCGGGGGCCAGGGCATGCCATAGTGCCCCGGCCCCATACGGTCCGCACGGCTCACATCACCTTGCTGCTTTGCCGGCTGACGAGACGCTCCATCATGCGCAGGTCCCGGTCGCTGATGTTCAACGCGGCCTCGGCCCAGATGGTGGTGATCTGCAGCAATTCCTCGTAGCTAACGGGATTGCAGTGCTGCTTGGCCTTCCGGAATGCCCGGAAACCGTTCTGGGAACGGTCCTCACGGCTGACATACTCGTAGACAGCCTGCCGGCCCATTCCGGGTTCCGCCAGTACGTCCACCAATCCCATGTCGTAAAGCTCCTCAGCCGCGTAGAGCCGGCCGCTGAGAATCATCTGTTCGGCCTTGGCGGCACCGATTTTACGCGACAGGAAGCTGTATGCGCCCATGCCCGGAAACAGGTTGAACAGGACCTCCGGGAAGCCCATCTTGGCACCGCGTTCGGCGATAAGCACATCTGTTGAGATGGCCGCTTCCAGGCCTCCGCCCAGGGCATCGCCCTCCACCAGGGAGATGGACGTCACCTTCCTGCCCAGGCCGGTATGAGCAAGATATAACGGATCAATACACGCCATGGCGTAGTCCATGATCCCTTGCTTATCCCTGTTGCGGATCATCTTTGCGATTAGGTTCAGGTCTCCGCCAAGATTGAAGACCCCCGGCACGCTGGATCCCATGACGATGTAACGCACATCGTTCGATGCCATCGTGGCATCGACACTTTCCAACCAGTGCTGGAGCTCGCCAAGCAAATCCAGCGTAAAGCAGGGTCGTGGCGAGGCGTGCATGGAATACCAGGCGATTCCCGCTTTATGTTCGTATTCGATGTCGAGGAAGGAATATTCCTCGGTCTTTCCGGTGCTATAGGCATATTGCTTTGTAACATCATACAGAGTTGACATGGTGTACCCCTTTGTTCTTGTTTTGGTTATCTGTACCGGATGGAAACTCCGGGGCAGATAAGTCGATCTTGAACCATCGGAAGCAAAAGGGCAATTTTTGGCACTTGACAGCGCGTTTTTTGTCACGTAGATCACAAAGCTATTTCAGGGCATATAAGTATAATTACTTAGATATTTGGCAGACTTGGTGACATTTTTTGACAGGTTGGATGAGGCTTTTGGCATATACCTTAAATTTCAAAAAGTTTATGTATATATTTATGGTTGATGGGCTCATGGAAGAATATTTTTGATATTTTCGGCGAATTTGGTGTCAAGGGTCAGAGAGCGGTGAACTGGGAAGTTTATCGCACATTGGCAGGGGTATATGACCACGATGCCATGGTGCAGTTCGAGCAGCCATTTTCCGAATTTCCCTCTCTATATTTTGGCGAAAACCGGTATTTTCTCCCGTGCGATACCTATGCTGCATGATCTGCAACAGATACTGGGCGTAACGCTGGTCATGGCCGGTATCGTGTCCAGGCATGCCATCAATAAGTGCCTGAATAGCTTCTTTCAAAGCGCACATGTATATTGGCGACAGGCATATCTATATGGAAGGCATCGAGAAAATCGCAGATATTTTATTCATATCCTCCAAAGTGGCGATTTGTCGCTGCTGCGCCGTCGTCCGCCATCGATGATGGCAACGTCGACCGAGGGCTTGGGTGTGTGTTGATGAGTGGCATGGTTATGCCATTTGCGACGCCTGAAGCCTGGCGGACAGCCGCCATGCAGCGTTCGTCCGCAATCGGTGCGGAAGAGGTCGGGCGCCGACGGGCCGTCGCTGCGGCCCACCACCGGCGTCATGGCATGCCGGATGCGGATACGCTGGCCGATCAGGAGCTTTATGTTCTTGGAAAAATGGAGCTGGAAGAATACCGTGATTACCTGATTTTCAAGTTCATGTACGGGGTTGAATAGGAGTCATGGCCGCTTGGAACAATCCGGACGATGATGCGATCGCGGCACTGCTCCGCGCTGCCCGCCGCATTGCCGTCGTCGGCTGTTCGCCCAAGCCGGACCGGGCCAGCCACCAGATCGCCGCCTTCCTGATCGAACACGGATACGAGGTATTCCCGGTGCATCCCCGGGCCGAGGAGATCCTCGGACGCAAGGTGTACCCGGACCTCGCCTCCGTCCCGCGGCCCATCGACATCGTCGACGTGTTCCGCAAGCCCGAATTCACACCGGATGTCGCGCGTGCAGCCGTGCGGATCGGAGCCGGTACCCTGTGGCTGCAGCAGGGCATCGTCAACGAAGAGGCCTGGCG
>CAYRBJ010000043.1:0-12112 GCA_964422615.1 uncultured Zetaproteobacteria bacterium
CCAAGCTGTGGTTCACCGGCATGGGCGATTCGTCGCTGAATTTCGAGCTGCTGGTCTGGGTGCAGGGCGACGCCATCATCAACTACCGCTCCACGCTCAGCGAATACACCTTCGCCGTGCACCGCACCCTGCTCGACAACGACTATGCGATCCCGTTCCCGCAGCGCGACGTGCACATCAGGAGCACGCCCGACGAGGCCGCCAAGCCGGCATCGCCGCGCCGCACACCGAAGCGGCCCGCCGCGAAACCCGCCGGAAAGGGGGCCGACTGACGGGGCCGCGCTACGGCGCGACGGGGATCAGCACCTCGTTCCGCCTGAACGGCGGCAGGGTCCACGGCGGGTTGTAGAAGGCATACACGGGCGAACCGGCGGCCTTGAGGGAGCGGGCCTTGAGCCAGGCCTCGAGCGCCGCCGTCTTCTCGCGCAGCCGCGCGTCGTTCGCCAGGCCCGAAAACCGGACGGCCGCCATGCGCACCGCGGGGACCTGCACCAGATGGACGGCCGGATTGTTGGGCCGGGGCAGGGTGTCCATGGTGTATGCGGCAGGCATCACGAAGCGGACATGCCAGGACTGCCCGGCGCGTTCCTGCTGCACCGGCGCCGTCATCGCGATCTTTTCGCCCGCCTGCTGCTGCACCGGGGCGGTCATGGCCATCTTCCGGCCGACCCGGTTGTTGCCGAAGATATAATCGGCGATCTCCTGGAAGCCCTTGCGGATGGCCTCCTTGCGGGATCCGGAGACCTCGACCTCCGCCACGATATGGGGCGCATATTCCCGGAGCTCGAACGCGCCGTCCCTGTCGAGCACCTCATACCGGGCCTGCTCCACATCACTCATGAGCGGCCCCACCGCCACAAGGCCTGCGACGAGCACGAGCAGAGCAACGGGAATCATCCAGTACATGCGTTTCCATTTCACGGCACGTGGCCTTGCATCCCGGGATACCGGGACTCAGTCCCGGTGCTCGCGGTCCCGCTCGCGGTCCCGCTTCTGATCCCGTTCGCGATTGCGGTCCTTGCTGCGGTCCTGGACGCCCCGGTCCTGACTGCGGCCCTGGTTGCCCTTGTACTCGATCTGGCCCTGGCCGCGACCCTGGTCGCGCCCATACTCACCCCGATGCAGGCCGCGATCATGATCGCGCCGGTCGCGATCCTGGTGGTAGCCGCGCTCGCGCTCGTAGCCCCCGCGGTGGTAGCCGCGATCGTGCGGATAGTAGTAACAGCCCGTCATCACCGTGCCCAGCGCCAGCAGCGCCGTCGCCGCCACCATATGCCTCAGCATCTTCATCGCAGCCTCCTGTCTCCCCGCCCGGACGAAACCGATATGCTGCTCATCAGTGTAGCCCACGGCGCCACGATGCGGACGGGCTGCCGGCAGGTTTGAGGCCGTCGGGGGAGCGGCCGGCCCGTAGCCTTGGCCAGGTGAATTTTTTGCGCGCCTGTTCGCGCCCGATGTGTTCTATGCTTGCGCCCCATGGCAGGGGAAACGAAGCGTTACTACGTCCACGGCGATCTGCACGAATCCGATCCCGATGTCTATTACTGTGCCGCCTGCGACATGTTCTTCGATAAGGCCCACTTCAGAACATACCACGTCGAGGCCAATCTCGATCTCTATCGCTCGGATAGCAGGTTTCTCAGCTACGCCATCAGCGGCGGCAAGTACCACCGGCCGGACGATCCGGAGAACCTGTTCGCGTAAGCCCCCGGCTTGCCATCCGGTTCCATGCGGGGCCAGGCCCCATTTCCGCATCTAGCATGCGGTGAACAGCGGGTACTTGAAGCGCACCTCGTCGGGGCGGCGCTTGCCGAGCGTCGCGGCCTGGGCCGAGGTCACGGTGTGGTGGCCGAAGCGGCGGTTGATGTCGTTCAGCGCCAGCATCAGCTGCTGCTGCCGGCGATCCGCGCGCATCTCGCCGAACAGGTCCGGCGTGGCGCTGCCCTCCGCCACCAGGTGCGTGGCGACGATGCCGCTGCCCCGGTAGGCGGTACCCGGTTCGACCAGGGCCCGGCAGGCCTGGGCCGAGGCCTCCGTGATGCGCCGGATGCTGTTGGTGGGGTTCGGCAGCCGGATGTCGATGGCCGCCTGCTCGAATGAATCCAGGGTCAGGAACACGTGAACCCGCTGCGCCAACAGCCCCTTGGCCACCAGCTCCGACACGAGCCGGTGGCCATGGTGGGACAGCCAGGCCATGACCTTCGTGCGATCGGTGGTCACCTCCCCCATCGACGAGGTGTGCGCCACGCTCTTCGGCAGCGGCGGCGCCGTCTCCAGCGCGTACACCGGCATGCCGTTCAGTTCGTGCCACAGCCCGGTGCCGTGGCTGCCCAGCAGCCGGTCGATCGCATGCACGTCGCGATCGGCGAACTGTCGGGCGGTGCGGATGGAGAACTTCTGCAAAAGAGCGGTGCGGTTGTGGCCGATGCCCGGGATGTCGGAGACCGGGATGCCGGCCAGGAAGCGGCCGATGCGCCGGCCGGGAATCACCGTGGTGCCGTCCGGCTTGTTGGACTCCGAGGCGATCTTGGCCAGCGTTTTCGTGCAGGAGATGCCGACCGACACGGTGATGCCGATCCCGCTGCGCACGGCGGTGCGGATGTCGTCGGCGATCCGGCCGAATCCCTTGTGGAACAGGCCGCGCAGGCCGTTCATGTCCATGAAGGCCTCGTCGATGGAGTACACCTCCACCTCGGGGCTGTAGCGCCTCAGGATCGAGAACATGCGCTCCGACAGCTGGCCGTAATAGCGGAAATCCGGGGGCAGGAAGGCGGCGGCCGGCACCAGCCTCTTCGCATCCCACACGCTCATGCCGGTGGTCACGCCCTTCGCCTTGGCATCGTAGGTCTTGGCCACGACGAAGGCGTTCTGGTTCGACAGCACGCAGACGGGGCGGCCCGTCAGTTCCGGATGCCTGAGCCGCTCGCACGAGGCATAGAAGCTGTCCGCATCGATGTGGGCGACGGCGTTGTGCCAGTCGGTGATTGGTCTCATGTCCTATGGGGCCTCATATCCTATGAGGCATCATGTCTTGCGGAACATGCCGACCATGATGCCGAACACCTGCAGCTCTCCCCTCGGACGGATAACCGGATAGTTCACATTGGCCGGCTGCAGGAAGTAGCCGACCCTGTCCTTCTGCAGGTACTTGATGGTGAACTCGCCGTCGACGATGGCCACGACGATGCTGCCGAGCGGCGGATTTGATTTCCGCTCCACCACCAGGAAATCGCCATCATGGATGCCGGCGCCGATCATCGAGTCGCCCTGCACCTTCACCAGCACCGTCGAGGCCGGATGCTCGACCAGGAAGTCGTCGATGCTGATGGCATCGCCCAGCGGTTCCGTGGCGGGGCTGGCGAAGCCGGCCGGTGCCTTGCCCACCATAGGCCGTTCGAAGAAGTGCGATGTGGGCAGCAGGTGCCCCTCCGGGCTCCTGTGCAGATACCCCTGGGAGCGCAACCGATCCAGCAGCCGGGTCACGCCCTGTTTCGATTTCATGCCGACCAGGGCGCCGATGCGCGCATAGGAAGGGATCACACGGTGCTCGGCGTAATACGCCTGCAGCCTGCCCAGATGCTCCTTGTCATGATTGATGGCCATGCCGGCATCATAGTGAACGATCGTTCACATTGTAAAGCCGCCGGTCGGACCCGCGGCTATACGTGCGGGGTCTCGGCCTCCGCGGTCTCCGCGGTCTCCGGCTCCTGCGGTTCGTCGACGGCCGTTTCGTTCCGCTTCTCCAGCTTGCGCAGCCGCTTCTCCTCCGCCTTCTTCTGCTTGGCGAGTTCTTTCTGACGCTTCTCGTATTTGAAATTCGCTCTGGCCATTGACATCTCCCTGTGGCATCGCCGGAAACGGACAGGAGGCAATACTGCCGCCGTTTGTTGCCGACGTCGCGGGCAATCCTCCCACGCATGGCGCGAAATCACCACTGCCAGTGGCGTACACCCCCTGGCTGGTTCGACCATCCTGCCGACAACCATGCGGCCCCGTGGAGACAAAGCGAATGCCTCGCGCCGCACGCGCGGCTCCCGGCATCCCGAGCAATCCGTTACGGGATGGCTATTTATTGGCGGCGGGCTTCCTGGGTTTCCTGATCAGGGTCTGATTGATCTCGGCTTCCGCATCCAGCCAGTCGCGCATCTGATCGCCGCCGGCGAAGCCGCGCTTCTCCGCCCTGTAGTAGGCCGCCTCGGCGATCATGTGCTCGCGGCTGGGCTTGGGCGCACTGCTGCGGGCCCTGGTGGTCGTCGTCTTTGGTGCCTTGGATACCTGTGCTGTGCTGGCCATGAACGCTCTCCTTCTATGCTTGGCGATTTCGATGATTCAATACCATGGAGCCGTCGACAATGCTGACTATGGACCACCGCATTTCGGTTTTGCAAGTGATCTTCGGTCGCGATTTCTGCACCTGCCGCACTGGCTAGGCTGGCGAACCTGCGCCCGATAAAAATGATATTGATAATGATTCTCGATATGCATATAGTCGGCGCCATGGGAATGCGTGGATCTGTCGTTCTGCTGATGCTGGTGGTGCTGGCCGGTTGGCCGCTGCAGGCACACGCCGGCGATCCGGACCAGGGCATGAGCCGGGCCTGGAATATCGAGGAGCCCTGGATCGAGAACGCCTACTACATCTACGCCAGCCGCGACAACAGCAACGCGCCCGGCCACACCGTGAGCGCCAGCGTTGAACGTGATGTCGCCTTCTCGCGCCGCTGGGGGGCGGAGATCGACGGCCCGGGGGTGATGGCCGTCCAGCCGCTGGGCAAGGGCGCGGTGGCCATGACGCCGCTGAGCTTCGGCCTCAAATTCGCCCCCTGGCAATGGGGCAGTGACGATGAGGATTCGGCCGGCATTATCGATTTCGAGGTCGAGGGTGGCTGGTGGCCGCGACCGCAACCGCAGAACTTCCCCGGCACCGGTTCGAGCATGACGGAACAGGTGCTGATCGGCCTGCGCCAGTCCAGCCGCTGGCTGCAGGGCCAGTATGCCGTCACCCAGCGCCTGGGGGCGGATGCCCGCAGCGGCTGGTCCGCCAACACCGCCATCGGCCAGCGGCTCAGCCAGATCTGGTCCGTACAGCTGGAACTGGATCTCAACCACACCAGCGTCGCCGCCAACGGCGCCACCACGCTGGGCATCACCTGGATCCCGCAGGTGTGCATGCAGATCGGCCATGCCTGGGAGATGGTGGTCGGCGAGTCCTTCGCCCGCGTCGGCGGCCAGTCGGGCTACACGGGCACGACGAATGTGCTGTTCGAATACCGCTTCGACAACGACGAGGACAGCCCCGACGGCTCCTGAGGCAGCGATGTGACACGGCGGCGGTGATGATCCATCATAGATGCTTCGGATGCGGGCAACGGGCATCGCCCCGAGCCGGCCGCCAACCACAAGGAGGAACAGCATGGGCACATCGGAAAGGCCATCCTGGCGCGAGAAGAATCACGTCCTCGTCGCCATCTACCCCAACGAAGAGCAGGCACACGCCGTCGTCAAGGCGCTGATCGACAAGGGCTTCGAGATGGATCTGATTTCCATACTGGGAAAGATGCGTGCCATCGGCGACGACACGCTCGGCATCTACAACCTCAATGCCGGCGAACGCATGAAGTCATGGGGCAAGCAGGGGGCCTTCTGGGGCGCGCTGGCCACCGCCGCCGGCTTGTTCATCGTGCCCGGCGTCGGCCCTATCGCGGCCGCCGGCTTCATCGTCGAGACCATCGCCGGCGCCGCGGCCGGTGCCGGCGCCATGGCCGGCGCCGCCGCCCTGTCGCAGCTGTCGGTGGCCTTCCACCGCTCGGGCATTCCGGAGGAAAAGATCGGCGCCCTGCACAAGGCCATCGAGGACGGCAAGTACCTGGTGATGCTGCGCGGGGCGGAGTCGGAGATCGAGCAATGGCGGGATATGCTTGCCGCCGGCCATGCCGAAAGCATCGACAACCTTCCCTACACCCGCATCATCGACAAGGACTGAGACCGGCAGCGGCCAGCAATGGCCGCTAGCGCCGGAAATAGGCCACCAGGACATGCACACTGGCGGGGGCGGAATCGATCGCCATCATCGCGCTCAGCGCGCAGATGGTGACCAGCGAACAGACAAACAATCTTCTGGCCCACCGCGCGGCCTCGCCAGCGCGGTACGCCCAGGCCAGGCCCAGCCAGGCCAGGCTGCATGCCGCCGCCGCGGCCAGATAACCGCCGCCGGCATAGCCGCCGATGCCCAGCAACAGTGCGGCGGCGGCGAAGGCCAGGATGTAGGCGATGATATGGCGGCGGGTGGCGGCTACGCCCTTTTTGACCGGCAGCACCGGCAGGGCAGCGGTGACGTAGTCGTCCAGGCGGTAGACGGCGATGGCATAGAAATGCGGCATCTGCCACAGGCTGAACATCAGCAGCAGTAGCAGCGCCCCGGCATCGAGGCGTCCGCTCACCGCACAGTAACCGGCCAGCGGCGGTGCCGCACCGGCCAGGCTGCCGACCAGCGGCGCGTACACGGAGCGGCGTTTCATCACCGCAGTGTAGGCGCCCACATAGACCGCAAATCCGGCCAGCACGATGCCGATGGCCAGCGCATTGTCCGCCGCAGCCAGTACGGCGATGCCGGCAATGCCCAGCAGTGCCGCATAGGCGGCGGCGGCAGCGGGTGACATCAGCCCCCGGGCCAGCACGCGCTCGCGGGTGCGCACCATCAGCCGGTCCACATCGCGGTCCAGGCAGTTGTTCAGCACGCAGGCGGAGGCGATCACCAGCGCGATGCCGGCAAGCGTGGGCGCTAGCAGGCCGGTGTGCGCATGCCCGCCGGCAGCCAGCAGAAAGCCGCCGGTGGTGGCGATCAGATTGCCGCCGATGATACCCGGCTTGGTCACCTGCCAGTAATGCCTGAACACGGCTGGCATCGCTAGCCCAGCCGGTACTGCAGATGGGCCATGATCCACAGGGTACCTCCGACGACCAGCACCATGATCAACAGTGCGAACAGCAGGGCCAGTACATTCCAGCGCGCCCTCGACGAGGCATCCAGATGCAGGAAGTAATGCAGATGCACCATGATCTGCACCACGGCCGCGGCCAGGATCGCCGTCAGGGTGGCCGTGCGCGACAGGGGCCCGTACATCACCAGCGCGAAGGCGATGGCGGTCAGCGCCACGGAGAGGATGAAGCCGGTGGCATAGCGGCGCAGGCTGCCCCTTCCGGCCCCGGTACTCTCGAGCGGTGTCGACGCCATTACACGACCCCCATCAGGTAGACGATGGTGAACACGCCGATCCACACGATGTCCAGGAAATGCCAGAACATGCTCAGGCACAGCAGGCGGGCGCGCACCGGCGTGGTCAGCCCCTTGGTGCCGACCTGCGCCATCATCACCAGCATCCAGATCAGGCCGAAGCTGACATGGGTGCCGTGCGTGCCCACCAGCGTGAAGAAGGCCGACAGAAAGGCGCTGCGTGAGGGTCCGGCGCCGGCCAGGATCATGGCGTGGAACTCATGCAGCTCCAGGGCGATGAAGCCGAGGCCCAACAGGAAGGTGACGGCGAGCCAGCCCAGTACCGCGCCCCGGTGGCCGCGGCGCATGGCCAGCATCACCAGTCCGTAGCTGGCGCTGCTGAACAGCAACAACATCGTCTCGGCGAACACATGGCGCAGGTTGAACAGGGCCTTGCCGTCGGGGCCGCCGGCATCGCTGTGGCTCAGCACCGCGAAGGTCGCGAACAACGCCGCGAACAACACCAGATCGGTCATCAGGTAGATCCAGAAACCGAAGGCCCGCCGGCCCACGGCATCCGCCTGCCTCGCCTCCTCGGCTGGCACCACGGCCGCTACGGCCGGGCTAGCCATGATCCGCCCCAGCGCCCATCGCGGACTGTTGCCGCAGATGCGCCTGCTCGATGCGTTCGACCTCGGCGGCGGGGATCACGTATTCCACCTCGTCCTGCATCGAGCGGGCGATCACCGTGGACAGGATGGCCACGGCGGCAAGCAGGGCCGCCCACCAGATGTACCAGACCATGGCGAAGCCGAACACGAACACCAGGCCGCCGATGACGAAGGCCTTGCCGGTGTTCGTCGGCATCGGGATGTCGTGATAGCGCTCCGGCCGCGCATAGGCGGTACCCTTCTCCTTCATGTCCTGGAAGGCGTCGAAATCCTCCACCACGGGTGTGATGGCGAAGTTGTAGGCGGGAGGCGGCGAGGATATCGCCCACTCCAGGGTACGCCCCTGCCACGGATCGCCGCTCAGATCGCGCGTGGCATGGCGCCGGCGGATGCTGACGGCCAGCTGCACGATCTGGAAGATGATGCCGAGCAGGATCACCGCCGTACCGATGGCGGCGACGACCAGCCACGGGTGCCAGGCCGGGTTGGCGTAATGCTCCATGCGCCGGGGCATGCCCATGAAGCCGAGCACGTACAGCGGCATGAAGGCCAGATAGAAACCGATGAACCAGCACCAGAACGCGCGCTTGCCCCAGGCCTCGTCCAGCGAGAAGCCGGTGGCCTTCGGAAACCAGTAGGCATAACCGGCGAAGAAGCCGAACAGGGTGCCGGCGATCAGCATGTTGTGGAAGTGCGCCACCAGGAACAGGCTGTTGTGCAGCACGAAGTCGGCGGGCGGCACCGCCATCAGCACCCCCGTCATGCCGCCGATGGCGAACGTGGTCAGAAAGCCAATCGTCCAGTACATCGGGGTGGTGAAGCGCACGCGCCCGCGGTACATGGTGAACAGCCAGTTGAAGATCTTCACGCCCGTCGGCACGGCGATCAGCATGGTGGCGATGCCGAAGGCGGCGTTGACGTCGGCTCCGGCCCCCATGGTGAAGAAATGGTGCAGCCACACTGCGAACGACAGCACGGTGATGGCGATGGTGGCGTAGATCAGCGAGCGGTAGCCGAACAGGCGCTTGCCGGAGAAGGTGGCCACGACCTCCGAGAACACGCCGAAGGCCGGCAGGATGACGATATAGACCTCCGGATGCCCCCAGATCCAGAACAGGTTGGTGTACATCATCGGGTTGCCGCCCAGGGTGTTGGTGAAGAAATGCATGCCCAGATAGCGGTCGAGCGCCAGCAGCGCCAGCACCACCGTCAGCACCGGAAAGGCGAAGACCATCAGCACATTGGTGCACAGGATGGTCCACACGAAGGTGGGCATGCGCATCAGCCGCATGCCGGGAGCGCGCATCTTCAGGATGGTGACCAGGAAGTTGATGCCCGTCATCAGCGAGCCGAAGCCGGCGATCTGGAAGGCCCAGAGCCAGTAATCCACACCGGTGCCTGGGCTGTACTTCAGTTCCGTCAACGGCGCATAGCCCGACCAGCCGGCCTTGGAGAATTCGCCGACGCCGAGCGAAACCATGACCAGCATGGCCGCGGCCACGGTCAGCCACAGGCTGATGGCGTTCATGAAGGGAAAGGCCACGTCGCGGGCGCCGATCTGCGTCGGCACGGCGATGTTCATCAGCCCGGCCATGAACGGCATGGCCATGAAGATGATCATGATGGTGCCGTGGGCGCTGAAGATCTGATCGAAATGCCCGGGCGGCAGAAAGCCGTGCGATCCACCGTAGGCCACCGCCTGCTGCGAGCGCATCAGGATGGCGTCGGAGAAGCCGCGCAGCAGCATCACCAGGGCCAGCACGATGTACATGATGCCGATGCGCTTGTGGTCGAGGCTGGTCAGCCATTCCCGCCACAGATAGCCCCATTTGCCGTACCAGGTGATCAGGGCAAGGATCACCGCCGCCAGCAGCAGCGCCCCGCCGACGGCACCCATGATGATCGGGTTGTCGAAGGGAATGGCGGAAAGACTGAGCCTGCCGAGCATGTCAGCGCCCAGCCGCCGGTCCGGCGCGGAAGCGGTTCACGATATCATCGAACAGGCCGGGGCTGACCGGCGAGAAAACGCTCACGGGATAACGGACGCTGGGCTTGGCGATCGCCGCGAAGCGGGCCGCATCGAGCCCGTGCGGCGACTGTCTGGCCCTGTGCACCCAGGCCGCGAACTGTTTTTTGCTCGTCACCCTGACCCTGAAATGCATGTCGGCGAAGCCGCGGCCGCTGAACTGCTGGTTCTGGCCGGTATACACGCCTGGGGTATCGGCGAGCAGATGCAGCCGGCTTTGCCGGCCGGCCAGGGCATAGATCTGGCTGCCGAGTTGCGGGATGAAGAAGGCGGTCATCACCGTATCCGAGGTGATCCGGAAGCTGATGGGCACATGGGCTGGAATCACCAGCCGGTTGACGGTGGCGATGTCCTGGTCGGGATAGATGAACAGCCATTTCCAGTCCAGGGACACCACCTCGATGGACAGCGGTTTGACCCCCGTGTCGATGGGACGGAACGGATCAAGCCTGTGGCTCCCCCGCCAGGTCAGGATGCCGAGGGCCAGCACGATGACCCCCGGCACCAGCCAGACGATCAGATCGATCCTGGCCGAACGGCTCCACTTCGGAGCGTAGTCGCCCTTCGGATCTGAGGCGCTGTACCGGCGGGGAAACCAGATGGCCATGACGATCACCGGGATGACCACGATCAGCATCAAGGCAAAGGCCATGCCGATGATGTGCATCTCGGCCTTGCCGATGGGGCCCTGCGGATCGAGCAGCGGAAGCTGGCTGCAACCGGAGAGGCAGGGCATCAGCCATGCGGCCAGAGAGAAACGGAGAATCCTGCGCAACGATCCATGCCGTCCGGCATGGCATTTCCCGCCACCGGGAGCGCACTCGCTTCCCCCGAATGGCTGGCCTACGCACGTCCTCACCATCGCGACCATTGAACCGGGATACCGGGGAGGCCGCAAGGCGTGCAATCAGCACCCTCGGTCCGGGATATCTCCCCCGCCTGCCCCTGAGCGGAGACGGATGCCATCGCATGCGGCGTACTGCCGGGAAACATATTGATTCCACTGCAAAATAAATAATCGGTCCGAACGCCGCATCAATGCTATGATCCCGAAATACGGGGGCCTGCCACCGCAGCGGTGTTTGAGACCGTGGTCGGTATGCAAGCCGCTATGCGCGGAGGGGGGTCTTGGAATCATGAGGAAATCCCGATCACGGCACAGGGGCATCGTCTAAACCGATGGCTGATCCGATCGGCGACATCCTGACAGTCATCAGCATATTCATCCTGATGGCCGCGTTTCTGCGCATCCGCGGCCTCACCCGTGATTTGGGCCCCACCGTCCCCGTCTTGCTGCGCTGGCGCATTCTCAACGCGTATATCGCGTTTTTCATGATCGGCTACCTGACCTATACCGTCATCTTCTGGGACCAGCGACAGTATTGGTTTGAACTGGTCGTTCCGGCCATTCTCTTCTTCGGCGCCATCTTCGTCTGGGTGGTGTCGATCCTGGCTCACAAAACCGTGCTGGACCTGCGGCGCGTGGCGTTGCTGGAACACGAGAACATCACCGATGTCCTGACCGGCCTGTACAATCGCCGTTATCTGGATCAGCGAATCTCGGCTGAATATGCAAGTGCCCACCGCTATCGCCATTCGTTGTCCGTGTTGATGCTCGACATCGATCATTTCAAGCGGCTCAATGACCAGTACGGCCACCAGGCCGGTGACTTGGCTTTACAGTTCGTGAGCGGACTGATCCTGGACGGCATCCGCGAGCCGGATATCGCTGCCCGTTACGGTGGCGAGGAATTCGTCATCATCGCCCCCAATACCCGCCTGCATGACGCCGGTGAACTGGCCGAGCGTGTACGCAAGCGCATCGAATCGCACGAACTGAAGCTGGCCCGTTCCGGGGAAGACCGCCAGACCCTGCACATCACCGTCAGTATCGGCGTGGCCGAACTTACCCCTGATATCATCACGGGCGAGCAACTGATCGAGTGCGCCGATCAGGCGCTTTACCAGGCCAAACAGTCCGGCAGAAACCGGACGTCCTTGTATCATCCGGATTTGTCGAATCCTTTTGAGCCGACGCTCTCAGCCAGTTCCGATGCATGACATGGTGAAACCGTAAGGTCCGTGCCCGTATCCAAAGATACGCGAACCCGAATGTCAGCGAAGTCCTCGTTGCTGCCCTTGTGCCCGCAGCCGGCCTCCCTGAATGCCAGCCCCCTACGGAGAGGTACTCGAAGCGGTCAT
>CAYRBJ010000044.1:0-3486 GCA_964422615.1 uncultured Zetaproteobacteria bacterium
TGTGGGGCATGGGCATCATGGTCGGTCCGATCCTGGGGCCGACGCTGGGCGGCTATCTGACCGAATACGCGAACTGGCGCTGGGTGTTCTTCATCAACCTGCCAGTCGGCATCTTCGCCACCATGTTGATCGCCGGCTTCGTGCCGGAGACAAAGAAGCAGCTCGACGTGCCGTTCGATTTCCAGGGCTTTTTGCTGCTCGGTCTCGCCATCTCCGCGTTGCAGATGATGCTGGACCGCGGCGAGCGCATGGACTGGTTCTCGTCCAACGAGATCCTGCTCGAGGCGGTAATCGCCGGCTACTGCTTTTACGCCTTTTTGGTGCATGCCTGGACGACGAAGCACCCGTTCCTGGACCTGAGGCTCCTGAGGGATCGCAACTACGCAAGCTCCCTGGTCTTCATTTTCATCGTCGGCATTATCCTGTTCTCCACGCTGGCGCTGATGCCGCCGTTCCTGCAGAGCCTGCTCGATTATCCGGTGCTGACCACGGGCCTGCTGCTGGCGCCTCGGGGCTTCGGCACCATGTTCGCGATGATGGTGGTCGGGCGCCTGCTCAAGCGGTTCGATGCGCGTCCGATCATGATGTTCGGCTTTTTGATGACGGCCGAGTCGCTGTGGGAGATGAGCGGCTTCAACCTGGATATCGGCGTCGCCGAGGTCGTGCGCACCGGCATTATCCAGGGCATTGGCCTGGGCTGCATTTTCGTGCCGCTGTCCACGGTCGCCTATGCCACGCTGGCGCCTCAGCATCGAAACGAGGCGGCCTCGGTGTTCAGCCTGCTGCGCAACGTCGGCAGCAGTATCGGCATCTCGGTCATGTTCACCCAGCTCGATCGCTTCGCCCAGATCAACCACACCTACCTGGGCGAGCACATCACCGCCTTCAATCCCTGGTTCTGGCGGCAGGGGCTGCCGGCGGTGATGCATCCCACCTCTCAGCAGGGGCTGGTGGTGCTGAACGGTCTGGTGACCCGCCAATCGGAACTGATCGGTTTCCTGAACGATTTCAAGGCCATGATGGTGTTGGCGCTGATCACGATGCCGATGGTGTGGCTGATGAAGAGCAACCGCGTGCCGCAGCCGGCGCCCGCGCCGGCTGCACAAGAGGCGGCTCAGGAGGCATAGCGGCGTTGACGAAGTGCCGCCGCGCCATACAATGCGCCATTCCTTCGGCGGCTTAGCTCAGTCGGTTAGAGCAGCGGAATCATAATCCGCGTGTCCGGGGTTCGAGTCCCTGAGCCGCCACCAATGTAACCCCCTGTGAAAGCAGGGGGTTTTTCATTCCAGACACCCAAGGCATGACCAGACAGAGCCTTCCCCATTTCGCTCTGCCTTGCAGGTTGCCCAGGTGTGAATATGTGTTCATTCGACCATCACATGTTTCTAACACGCGATGCCTAATGTTTTCCCTGTCCGGAGCGGGCAACCCTCCTCCCCTCCCTCCCCAACGCCCCTCCGGATACTGTTCAAAAAAAGGGCTCCGGCATGCCGGAGCCCTTTTTCTTGGGACGAACGAGGGATTGTCACTCGGGTCAGAACCGGGGTGCGTTCAGCAGAGCCCATAGCCCCAGATGCTTACTGGATTATAGAGCGTCTTCAAAGAGCTCGAGCTGCGGCGGGCCGAGGTATATGTTCCTGTTCCCGCCGGCACTTGCATGCGCCTTTCTGAACTGTTCCGACCTGGTCCAGGCTTCAAACGCGTCGCTGGATTCCCAGGTGGTATGCGAGGCGAACAGCGTATATTCATCGGTGCTCGGTCCCTTGAGCAGATGGAATTCCCTAAATCCGGGGACAGACTCCAGGTAGGTTTCCCTGTTCTTCCAGATATTGACGAATTCATCTTCGCTACCCAAAGCAATCTTGAACCGATTCATGGCTATAAACATGGTCACCTCGATAAAGCGTTATTGATACCAGCGCCGATACCCATTTGTTCGCGGGCGGCAAACGCGGAGCGTAGCGGAGCGTTTGCCGTCCCTGTAGAACTATTTTTTATGGTTATTCCGCCAGACGCGCAAGATCACGCTCGTGCACGCTTCATCACAAAGGGCTCTGGCATGCCGATTTGTTGCCTTCGCGACAAATGGCGGCCGGTGTCGTTTCCGTACGCAATAATGATCACTCGCCGATACGGCGGCCGGGCGCCAGCACCCAGCAGCGCGGGTGGCGCTCGTAGCCGCCGAGCCTTGCGTCATAGTCGTCGGCGGCCGGGGCGGCGATGACGATCAGGTGGCAGCGCGGGCCCAGCTGCTGTTGCGTCAGGCGCTGCAGTGCCTTACCGATGCCGCGTCGCTGGTAGCCCTCGTCCACGGCCGGGTCGGACAGGTAACGGGCATAGTGGAAATCGGTCAACGAGCGGGCGATGAATTGTTCTGCCGACAGCGGGGCATTGATCCTGTGGGCGATGTCCATGGCGGCTCCACTTAGGAGAATTTGCCGCCATTTTGCACTGCTGCCCGCAATAGTCTATGAAGCGGGAACCTGCGCCATATCAACCCATGGCGCAGGGTTTGAACTCGGCTTTTCAGGAGACTATCGGTATGAAAAAGATCGTGATGATCGGGATTGCTGTGACCTATCTGCTGGCCGGGCCGGCCGTATTCGCGGCCGAACCATCCAACGGCGCCCAGGGTGCTGCAGGGATGCATCAGGAACACAAGGCCATGGAGAAAAAGGCGATGAAGAAAATGGTCCACCATCGCTTCACTGCCGAACAGGTGAAGGCGATCCAGGAGGCCTTGAACACCCATGGCGCCAAATTGAAGACAGACGGCAAATGGGGCAAGGAGACCCGTGAGGCCATCAAGGCATATCAGAAGGACAACGGCCTGAGGACCACCGGCCATGCCAACAAGAAGACCCGTGCGAAGCTCGGATTAAGCTTCTAGGCAGGGCAGGGTGCGCGCGGGCCGGGAGCATGCTTCCGGCCCGCATCTTTTTTGCCGCCGGCCAGCCGATCGCCAGTCGGCCACCCACAGGTTGTGGTCGCCGATGATCAGCAGGCCGAAGACGACGGCGATGAAGCCCGTCAGGTAGGTCAGCGCCGCGTTGTCGTACAAATCGCGCACCAGCCGGCGGTAATGCTCCGGGTTGATGAAGCCGCCGGGCGAGGCGGCCAGGTAGATTACTGCCGCGATCCGGGCGATAAAGACGGAGAGTTCCATGGATCTGCTCCTGTTGGTTCCCAGTGGGCCTTTCAGGCGTGCATGCGCTCAGTAGGCCGCGAAGGCGCGATGCGGATAGCAGTACAGCCAGCGCTCGCCGGGCTCGGCCGAGGCGATCACCGGATGCCCGCTCGCCTCGGCATGCCGGGTGGCATGGCGGTTGGGCGAGCTGTCGCAGCACAGTGTGACGCCGCAACCCTGGCAGGTACGCAGGTGCACCCAGCGATCACCGGTCTTGACACATTCCTCGCACACGTGTTGTTTCGCCTGCCTGACGCTGGCGATGGCCTGCAGGTGGACACAGGCTGTTTTGTTCTCCA
>CAYRBJ010000044.1:3586-12072 GCA_964422615.1 uncultured Zetaproteobacteria bacterium
GTTCTCCATGGCGTCCTTCTTTGGCGGCCTCGAAAAGCCGATGCTTCTCTGATTGAAGTGGGGCCGGGGAGAAAGCGCAACCGGTGAAGTAGGGGGACCGATACCTTCTCCCCCGGGTTTTCCAGGATTAATATTTATTCATGCGTCCATAACATGTTTCTAACATAATATCGTTAATGTACTCACTGTCCGGAGCGGGCCACCCTCCCTCCCCTCCCTCCCTAGCGCCCCTTCGGACACAGTTAAAAACAAAGGGCTCCGGATTTCCGGGGCCCTTTGTCGTTGGGGCGGAGGAGGGATCGATTCGGGCGAAGCGGTCTGGACGCTTAAAGCGCGTCCTCGAACAGCTCAAGCTGCGGCGGGCCCGTATAGATATCCCTGTTGCCGCCGGCATTGGCATGCGCCTTCCGGAACGCCTCCGAGCGGGTCCAGGTCTCGAAGGCGTCCCTGGACTCCCAACTGGTATGCAAGGCGAACAGCGTACACGCGTCGGTGCCCGGTCGGTTGAGCAGATGGAATTCCCTGAATCCGGGCACCTCCTGCAAATAGGTCTCCCTGTTCTTCCAGATGCTTATGAACTCATCCTCGCTACCCGCAGCGTAACGCGGGCTCCGGCGTGCATGTAGCCATCCCTGTCATGGTCTTTCGCCAAACGCGCCGGATCTCGCCTCAGGCCTCGGTATGGCGCACGCGCACGCGCCCGCCGTCCCTGACCTTGTCGTCGGGGTGGATGATCACCTGCTCGCCCGCCTTGATCCCCTGCAGCACCTCGGCCTTCAGGCCGTTGCGATGGCCGAGTTTGACGGGCCGCAGCTGCGCCCGCCCGTCCCGCACCACGAAGGCGGCCCAGCCGCCGTTGTGGCGGAACAGGGCGCTGGCCGGTATCTGCAGCACGTCGGCACCTTCCCATACCACGAACTTCGTCTCCACCCGGTAGCCGTCGCCCAGGCGCTGCCAGAGCCGGCGCGGCGAGGTGAAGTCGACGATCACGTGCACGCGCTGCTCCTCCACCCCCAGTGCCGACACCTTGGTGTAGCCGGCAGGCTCCACCACGCGCACCACGCCCTGCAGCGGCTTGTCGCCGCCCCAGTGCTCGATGATCACCCGTGATTTGGGGACGATCCTCACGGCGTCGGTGGAGAGCAGTTCCACATCCACCTCCAGCGCCTCGGGATCGCCGATATCGAGCAGCGGCTGCCCGGCCTGCACCGTACCCTCGCTTTCGTGTTCCACCTTCAGCACCCTGGCTGCCACCGGGGCGCGCACGTCCATGGTCTCGGCCGCCTTGCCCGCCTGCAGGGCCTCGCTACGGGTCAGGGCCGCGCGGGCGGAATCCAGCTCGAAGCGGGCCACGTTGACCTGGTGTGCGGCGGCGCGCTGGCTGGCCTCGCTGCGGCTGACGTTGGTGCGCGCCTGGTCCATGGCGGACTGGGACAGGAAATTCTCCTGGGCGAGCTTGTCGGCCCGTTGCAGCTCCTTTCGCGCCAGCTGGGCGTCGGCGGTGGCGGCGCGCGCGTTCTCACGGGCGGCGGCAAGCTTGGCCTCGGCGGCGCTGACCTGGGCGCGCGCCTGGGCGCGGCGGCGCGGGTCCAGGGCGTCGGAGCGGGCGGGCTCCAGCACCGCCAGCACCTGGCCCTTGGCGACCGCGTCGCCCACCTTCAGCCCGATGCGCCGGACATAGCCGGTCATCGGGGCGGTGATGACGTAACGGTCCATCACCCGCGTGACGCCTTCCTCCTCCACGGTCACCGCCATGGGTCCCTTGCCGGCGACGGCGATGTCCACCGGCACGGGGCGGGGCAAAAAGCCGTACACCAGGCCGGCGACCACCAGCAGGCCCAGAAGCAGGATACCGAGACGTCCGCGTTTCATCCGTCTACCCCGTCATTCCCTGGTCTTCAGCACCGCCACCAGGTCCAGCCTTCCCAGCCGGCGCCAGATCAGCAGGCCGGAAAGCAGGGCGGAGACGATGACCACCGTCGCGCCCATGGCGAAGTTGCCGGGTTCGACGATCAGCGGCAGGCGGTACAGATCGCTCTCGAAGGCCAGCACCAGGATGCCGGTCAGGCCGATGCCCACCAGAAAGCCGACCGGCACGGCGGCCAGGGTCAGCGTCGCCAGCTCGCCCAGCAGGATGTAGGCGATCTCGGCGCGGGTGAAGCCCAGCACCCGGAGGCTGGCCAGTTCGCGCCCCCGTTCCGACAGGGCGATGCGGGCGTTGTTGTAGACCACGCCGAAGCCGATGGATCCCGCGAGCAGTGTGGCGACCATGTTATAAAATAGCACGAACTCGCCGATGGTGTCGTAGAAGCTCTTGACGGCCGAGGTGTTGGCCACCATGCCCAGCACCCGCGGCCGTGCAAGCAGCTCGTCGTAGACCTGCTGCTCGGCGCCGGGCTTGATGCCCAGGTAGGCGCCGGAAACCACGTTGCCCTCGTGCATCATGGCATTGAGCGAGTCCTGCCGCATGTAGGCGGAGACGCCCAGGTACTGTTTGGTGATGGCCAGCACCGGCACCTGCCGCACCGGGCGCTTGCCTTCCAGCACCTTCACCGTCAGCAGTTGCCCGGGTTTGATGTGCAGGATGCGGGTGGCCAGGTAAGCGGTGAGCACCACGCCGCCCGGCGGTACGTGGATCGGGTGCTGGCGGGCATCCAGGGCTCGGTGCAGCCGGCCCTCGGGCTGGATACCGTACAGGGCCGTGCGGTAACGGTGGTGGTGGAAGCTCAGGATCACGGGCACGTCGCGGAAGCCCTCCACGCGCCGTACCCCGGGCAGCGCCTGCAGCTCGTGCAGCGCCTTGCCCGAGGTGGGGTCGATGAAGGTGACGGCCAGATCCTCGCGCCATGCCTGGTGGAACTGCACATCCACCATGAAGTCGATGGCCTGTTTCTGGTAGTTGCCCACCATCATCAGGGCGCAGGCGCAGGCGATGCCGAACACGGTCAGCAGCGATTTCACCGGCCGGCGCTCGATGTGGCGCAGGATCATGCGCGACGGCTGGGCGAACCATCGCTGCAGGCCGATGCGTTCGATGATGGTGGCCCGGTACACCGCCGGCGCTTCCGGCAGCATGCCTTCGGCCGGGGGCAGGCGGATGGCCCGGTTGACGCCGAACAGGGTGCCGCTGACCCCGGCGAACAGGCTGACCGCCAGGGCGATCAGGATGACGCCGGGTGGCAGCACGAAATCCAGGTAGGGGAAGCGATAGAACTGCATGTACACGTCGGCCAGGCTTTTGCCGAACCAGGCGCCCAGCGCCACGCCCGCCGCCACCCCGATCAGGGTCATCACCATCACCAGCTTCACGTAATGCCAGCCGATGGCCAGGTTGCCGTAGCCGAAGGCCTTGAGGGTGGCGATCTGCTCGCGCTGGGTGGCGACCAGGCGGCTGACCACCACGTTCAGCAGGAAGGCCGCCACCCCGAGGAAGATGGCCGGAAACACGGTGGCCATGGTCTGCAGCTGCTTCAGCTCCTCGTCGAGGAAGCGGTTGGAGAACTGGTCCTTGCGCCCGTAGGCGCCGGTCCCCCCGTAGGCGGCGAGCACCGTATCCACCCTGTCGATCACATCCTGCTCCCTGGCGCCCGGGGAGAGGGTCAGGGCGACGTCGTTGAAGGCGCCCTGCATGTTGTAGGCGGCGGCCAGCGTATGCCGGCTCATCCACAGCACGCCGTAACGCGCGAAGTCCGGGAACATGGCGCCCGGGGCGATCTGGTAGACGAACTCCGGCGACAGCGCCACGCCGACGATGGTCAGACGCTTGCGCTTGCCGTTGATGATGGCGGCCATCGTATCCCCCGGCTCGAGGTGGTGGGCATCGGCGTAGGTGTCGGAGAGCACCACCTCGTCCGGGCTGTGGGGGCGCACCATGCGCCCTCGCTGCAGATGCAGGGTGTTCAGTACCGGTTCGCCGTTGTCCGGCAGCGACAGCAGCAGCCCGGTCATCGGTTTGTCATAGTCCGGCAGCTCCAGCTTCACCCCGGCCACCACCCGCGTCTCCACCCGCTGCACGCCGGGGATGGCCGCCAGGCGCGCCGCCACCGGCTCGGGGGCGCGCTTCAGGCTGGCGAACACCTGGGCGAACCTGAATTCGCGGTAGAAATGCTCGCGCGTGCCGGACAGGGAGTCGTAGGTGGACAGCGACATCACCAGCGTGGCCACGCCGCCCATGATCACCGCCGCGATGGCCAGCACCTGGCCGCGCATGTACCAGAGGTCGCGGAACAGCTTGATGTTCAGCGCGCGCATTACCAGCTCAATTCCCGCGCCGCCTTCTTGCTCGGGTTCGCGCGGATCTCGGGGATGCGCCCGTCGGACAGGTGGATCACCCGGTCGGCCATGGCGGCGATGCCGACGTTGTGGGTGATCAGCACGGTCAGCGTGCCCAGCTCCCTGTTCACCCGTTCCAGGGCCTCCAGCACCACGACGCCGGTCTGCGAGTCCAGGGCGCCGGTGGGTTCGTCACACAGCAATACCGCCGGATTCTTGGCGATGGCGCGGGCGATGGCCACGCGCTGCTGTTCGCCACCGGACAGCTGGGCCGGAAAATGATCCAGGCGCTCGCCCAGGCCGACGATCCCCAGCGCCTGGTCCGGCAGCATCGGCGCCTCGGAGATCTCGGTCACCGCGGCCACGTTCTCGCGCGCGGTCAGGCTGGGGATGAGGTTGTAGAACTGGAACACGAAGCCGACATGCTCGCGCCGGAAGCGGGTGAGTTCGGCCTCCGTGGCGCCGGTCAGCTGGTGATCGAGATACCACACCTCGCCGCTGGTCGGGGCATCGAGCCCGCCGAGGATGTTGAGCAGGGTGGATTTGCCGCTGCCGGAGGGGCCGAGCAGCACCACCAGCTCCCCGGCGTACAGCTGCAGGTCGATGCCGCGCAGGGCCTCGACCGACACCTCGCCCATGCGGTAGGCCTTGGTCAGGCCCCTGGCCCGGAACACGGGCTCGCCGGCAGCGGGGATGGCGCTGGCCGGTGCCGCGCGGTGCGGGGTAGGGCGCTTGCCGAAGAGCTTCATGCGCGTCGGGTTTCTCAGCCCCCGCCAGCCCGGCAGGCGTCTGTGCTTGTCCGCATCATCTGCCCTCCATGTACTCAAGATGACTATAGACCAAGCAGATGCGGGAGCCTTGTCGCCAGGGCGATCAAGGGCGGGCTTTGCCGCGGCGGCACGGCATGGCCGTTGTCCGAATGATGGAAAACAGGCAGCAAAAAGGCGCCACCCAACGGTGGCGCCTCCGCTTCGTCATGGTGCCCCGCCGGCAGCGGGGATCAGCGCATGTTGCCCGTGTGCCCCAGCGAATAGCGCCCGGGCTGCGGCCATACGGTCAGGCCGTGCGGCTCCTTGCCGACCTTGATGATATGCACGGCACCGCTGGTGGTGTCGATGGCATAGACGACGTTGTCATAGCGGCCGGACAGCCACAGGGTCTTGCCGTCGGCACTGACGTTGCCCATGTCCGGGCTGCCGCCGCCGGGGATCGGCCAGGTGGCCACGACCTTCTGCGTGGCGAAGTCGATCACCGAGACGCTGCCCTTGCCATGCGGCCGGCCCGGGATGCGGTGCGAACCGCGGTTGGTCACGTAAAGCCTGGTGCCGTCGCGGCTCGGGTACAGCCCGTGCGTGCCGACGCCGGTGTGGATGAAGCCGATCTGCTTCAGGTGCACGCCGTCGACGAGTTCCACCCCGTCGGCCAGCATGTCCGCCACATAGAACACCTTGCCGTCGGGCGAGACGCGCACGTCCTGCGGCATGTGATGCTTGCCCAGGTTCAGGTAGCCGACGACCCTGTGATGCACCATGTCGACCTTGGCCAGCCGGTGGTTGATCTCGCAGGTGAACAGGGCGTAGCGCCCGTCGATCGAGAAATCGGCATGATTGATGCCCAGGCAATGGTGCACCGAGATGCTGTATTGCTTGGCCATGGTATGCGGATCGCGGAAATCCAGCTTGGCCAGCGCCTCGGCCACGACGATGGCCGACTTGCCGTCCGGCGTGAAGTACATGTTGTACGGATCCTCCACCGGGATCGTCTTGCCGGGCTTGCCGGTCAGCGGATCGATCGGGGTCAGGCTGCCGTCGGAAGGCTTGTAGCCGTTGTTGTTGACCCACAGCGTGTGCAGGTCATACGAGGGGACGATGTGCTGCGGGAAGTGACCGACGGGGAACTTGTCGATCACCTTGTACGTCTTCGGATCGATGACGTAGACATCGTTGGAGCGGATGTTGGGCACGTATACCCGGTACAGGGCTCCCTTGACGGCGGGGCTGAAATCATTGGCGCCCGCGTCGCTGTAAAGATTGTGAGGGTTCGTGACCGGCGGCATGCCGGGCACGGTATCGATAGGCGCCGCGGATGCGACATTGCCGACGCCCAGGGCGCCGGCCAATACAACCAGGCGCAAGACATGACGAAAACGAATGGACATGTGACCTCCGGTTATAAGCGGAGGGATAATCCGCGATTTGAAATCCGAAGTACAGAAAAAACGCGTGGGGCTGCGGGTCGGATTTCCACCATCCCGCCGCCCGGTAAACAGAGCAGTCCATCCATCGCTAATGACCGCCGGATTGCGATGAGCGCGGGCGCTATGACGGAAGGCTCAGGCCTTGTGGTTCGCCGCGCTGATCAGCGCCTGCATCACCAGCGTGCACAGCTCGATCTCGAAGTGGCGTTGCAGCCAGGTACGCACGCCATCCCCGCCGTTGAACATGTTATGGCGGAAGCGGTAAGCCACGAACAGCAGCAGAAAGACCACGTCGGCCTTGGTCAGGGACTTGTAGTCGGTGTCGATCAGCTTCTTGAACTCCGCCGACTTCTCCTCGTGCATCAGCTCGCGGTAATTGGCCTCGTTGCGGTAGTGGTTGTGAAAAAATTCGGCGGCATTGGTGGTGCCGGGGGTTTCCAGGATCGTCAGGGCATCGGCACTCTGGGCGTAGGGGTGAATCCTGTCCGCGCTCAGCTTCCCTGCAAAGCATGTGGATTCGAGTATCGACGCGGCGAGCAGGAAATATACGGACAGCCTGTCCTGCAGCAGCACCGCCACCTCTTTTTCGTCCTGGCCAAGATACGAGGCGTACCAGCGATCAAACGGTATGTTGTCCATCGGTTCTCCCCCTCCCATCCATTGGGTATTTTTCATTGCCGGCGATCCGGATGCAGCCGGTCTGCAAGGTATTTACCATTATAGCCCATTGCCCGGTGACCGGCCACGCGCTCCATCGGCTTCGGCAGGGTGCGATTTGCACCTTTGGCATGCTGGTCTACATTGATGCCAAGCCCAAGCGGCGACGGGTGCATTTTTCTCCCATTTGGGGGTGGAGCATGGGCGGGGAATCACTACACTCGGTTTAATCAGTGGGGGCTGCGATCGTCAGCCGCAATGGGGGGAGCGATGGAAACAAGGACGTGGCATGCCATCCATACCCGTACCGGGCGCGAGATGGAGGCGCGGGCGCAGCTGCACAACCAGGGGTTCGAGGTCTACCTTCCTTTGGTGCTGCAGCGCATCTGTCATGCCCGCCGGGTCGACTGGCAGCCGCGATCCTTCCTGCCCGGTTATCTGTTCGTGCATCTGGCGGCGGACGAGCGGCGCTGGACGTCGATCCGCAGCACGCGCGGCGTGATCGGGCCGGTGCGCTTCGGGGCGCGGGTGCCGGTGATCGACAGGGCCGTGATCGAGGCCCTCAAGGCGCGCGAGGATGCCGATGGTTTCATCGCACTGACCGCCGGTGGACCCGAGGCACCGTTCCGCGCCGGGCAGCAGGTGCGCGTGCTGGACGGGGCCATGGCCGATCTGGAGGGGGTGTTCGCCTGCATGCGCGGCGAGGATCGGGCGCTGGTGTTCATGCAATTGCTGCAGCGGCAGGTACAGGTGAGCGTCGATGCGGCCCAACTGGTCGCGGCTTAGGGCCCTGGTCTAGACTCGGACCAGGTGGGTGAACGCCCGGTCAACGGGCTGTTGCCTAACAATTCCAGGGACATTACTTTGCTCGGGGTGCGGCGCACCCTGAGGGCGGTAGCGTACCTGCATGCGGATGGTGGGATGTCAACGGAGGGGATCGTTTGAAAAAGCCTGAGATGCGTTTTGCCGCCTGGCCCGATCACCAACGCTTGTTGCGTGGGTGCGGGCTGATGCTGGTGGTGTTGATCGCCTATATGATGACTCCGGCGCCGGCGATGGCGGAGGGCCTGACGGCGACGCAGATCCAGCAGGCCGCGACGAACATGACGCCGGCCCAGCTCCAACAGGCGACGGCGAACCTGTCCCCGGAGCAGAAGGCCAGGCTTTCGGGGCTGCTCGGGACAGGCGGCGGCGCCGGCAGTCAGGGGAGCGTGGCGCCGCAGCAGAACCTGTCCGCCGACGAGCAGGCGGCGCTGGCCCAGCCGCCGAAACCGCTGCCGACCAGCCGCATCGAGCAGTCCTTCACCGAGCGCCTGCAGGAGATCGCCCCCGCATCCATTCAGCCCGAGACCTCGGTCGG
>CAYRBJ010000045.1:0-10659 GCA_964422615.1 uncultured Zetaproteobacteria bacterium
TCACCGCGATCTTGCTGCGCGAGCCCGGATCGCGGGCGATGGCCTGGATGGCCACCAGGCCGTCCTGGATCTCCGGCACCTCCTGCTCGAACAGGCGCATCACCATCCCGGCATCGGCGCGCGAGATGAAGACCAGCGGCCCGCGGGGCTGGTTACGCACCTCGCGCAGGAAGGCACGCACACGATCGCCCTGCCGGTAGGATTCGCGCGGCAGCATGTCCTCGCGGTACATCACCGCCTCGCCGCGACCAAGATCGACGTAGACATTGCCACGCTCGACACGCTTGACGATACCGGTGATCAGTTGCCCGACCTTCGGCTCATATTCCTCGATCACCCGCTCGCGCTCGGCCTCACGAATCTTCTGGTTGATCACCTGCTTGGCCGTCTGTGCAGCCACGCGTCCCATCTCGATCGGCGGTAGCGACTCGTGGAATTCAAAGCCGAGCGTCGCCTCCGGGTTCAGCTTTTTCGCCTCGTCCAGCGTCAGCTCATTCTCCGGCTCCTCGACCTCTTCGACCACCGTACGCACGTGATACAGGCTGATCTCGCCTGATTCGCGGTCAATGGAGGCCTCGACATGCTTGGTGCCGTAAGTTCGGCGCGCCGCCGTCTTCATGGCCTGCTCCATGGCCTCCAGCACCAATTCACGATCAACCGATTTCTCACGGGCCACGGCGTCGGCCACATGCAACATCTCCAGATTCATCGCCATTCCAACCTCTTTGTTCATAATGTCGGGCTCCGGTCCGTCTATCGTTTGCTGCGGGCGACATCCTTCCAGTTGATTGCCCGCACCACCCGCACCGCTTGCTGACGCGGTACGCTCATTGCCTTTCCATCCACCCCTTCGAGCAGGATGGCCTCGTCATCCCAGCCGCGGTTATAGCCCTCGATGGAGCTTCCGTCGGCCATGTTCACCTTCAGCCAGTCACCCGCATAGCGGGCATAATCCGCAGGCGTTTCCAGCGGCCAGTCGAAGCCCGGGGAGCTGACCTCCAGGCGATAGGCGCCGGCGATCGGGTCCACAGCATCCAACTGCAGCGCCACGGCGCGGCTGATGCGTTCCAGCGCATCGCTGTCCACACCACCACGCCGGTCGACGATGATCTGCACCAGACGGGTACGACCGCCGCCGCCCAGACGCACCTTCAGCACCTCGACACCGAGCTCGTCGGCGATCGGCGATACCAGCTCCGTGATCCTTGATTCCATGTGCCGGGCGCTCCAGAAACGAAAAAAAGCGAGCCGCGGCTCACTTTTAACCATGCGCATTATAGGGTACGCCGGCCAAGAAGCAAGGGATCCCGTCAAACGACTTGCGGCTGCGGATAACCGAGATGCGGATGGCGATGCAAGGCACGCTCGGGACGGAATGCCGACATTGCCTGGCCGGGCTCCTGACCCAGGATCCAGCGACTGATCAGCTCGGCGCTGACCGGGGCCAGCACCACCCCGTTGCGGTAATGCCCCGTGGACACCCACAGGTTGCGGCGTCCCGCCACCGGCCCCAGATAAGGCAGGCCGTCGGGGCTGCCCGGACGGAATCCCATCCACTGTCGCTCGATCTCGGCACCGGCCAGGGAAGGCATCATCTGTCGCACGGCATCGAGCAGCCGACCCACCTCGGCCACCGTGTTTCCCCGGCGGAACCCCGCATCCTCGAGACTGGCACCAACCAGCACCCGCCCGTCCAGACGCGGTACGAAATACGCATCATCATGCTTGACGATGTGACGAACCGTACCGGATGCGCAGTGCAGCAGCACGATCTGCCCCTTGACCGGCCTGACCGGCAGCGTCAGCCCCATCGCTTCGCCCAGGCCGCCGCTCCAGCTGCCGGCGGCGAGCAGGACGTGATCTGCGGCGATGTGTTCCCCGTCGGCCAGACGCACACCGGCTACCCCGTCCTTTCCTTCGAGCAGTCCGGCCACCTCGGTATGCTCGCGCAACTGCACCCCCAGGGCCTGCAGGGCGAGGCGCGCAGCCTGCAACAGCCGTGGATTGCGTACCTGCCCCACCTCGGGCCACAGCAACGAACCGCATACCTCGGGGGAAACGGCCGGCTCGCTCAACCGGGTATCGCTGGCGGACAGTGGTTCCACCGGCCAGCCGAACCGCCCGGACCAGGCCAGGGCCGCCTGCCGGTGATCCGTCCGGTCCGTGGCAAACATCGGGATCATCAGACCGCTGCGGCTCCACTCGACGGACATGCCGGAGATATCTTCCAGTTCGCTCACATATTCGGGATACAGGGCCAGACTGGTATTCACCAGTTCGCTGAAGGCATCCGGATACAGCCACGGGTGAATCGGACTGAGGATGCCGGCGCCGGCCCACGACGCCTCGGCTCCGATCCGCCCGCGATCCAGCACCAGCGGTTCGGCACCGAGCATTTTCAGGCGCCAGGCGGTCAGGCATCCGATGATGCCGCCTCCGACGATGATCACACGGGAAGCACCGACAGCAGGGGAATGAGCCAAATCCGACCTCCGTGGCGATCATACAATGACTTGCCGGACATCGGGCGTGCCGCCACCATGCAGGCATGCCGCACGAAAGCCCGGATGTGGGTCAAGCCTATCAGCATTGCCTTGGGCTGGCACGATCCCACTATGAAAACTTCCCCACCGCCTCGCGCCTGCTGCCGGCGGACATCCGGCCCGCCGTGGCCGCCATCTATGCCTTCGCCCGCCAGGCCGATGATATCGCCGATGAAGGCGACGCCAGCCCCGAGGTCCGGCTCAAACGCCTGGAGGCCTGGGAATCATTGTTGGAGCGTTGCGCCAGTGAGCCGCTGGACAATCCGGTGTTTCTGGCCCTCGGCGATACCATCCGGCGCTTCGGGCTGCCGCTGCAGCCGTTCCATGACCTGCTTGTGGCCTTTCGCATGGATGTCACCATCCAAGCCTATGCCAGCCCGGATGAATTGCTGTTCTATTGCCGCCATTCGGCCAATCCCGTCGGCCGCCTGCTGCTGGCCTTGCTCGGCATCCGCGATCCGGCGGCGATTGCGGCCTCCGATCAGCTTTGCACGGCCCTGCAGCTGACCAACTTCTGGCAGGATCTGTCATCCGATCTGGCGCGTGGACGCTGCTATTTGTGTGAGGCGTGGCTCAATCAGGCGGGCCTGGATTCCCGGCGCCTGTTGCAGGGGGAACCGGACGAACAGGCCGTCCGTTCCGCCCTTGATGCGGCCATCGCCTTTACCGACGACATGTTCCGCCGGGCCGGCCCCCTTCCTTCCCATTTGCCTTTCCGGCTGCGACTGCAAAGCATCGCCACCCTGTGCGGCGGCCGTGCCATCTTACGCCGCCTGCGCCGGCATTCTCCCCTGGAGCGGCGGCCTGTCCTGTCCCGCAGCGGCTGGCTGGCCCTGGTACCGGGCATGGCATGGTTTCTGGGCAAAAGTTACCTGTACCCCGGCAAGAAAGCGGCATGAACCCCGAAACCTATTGCGAGGACAGGACCCGCGGGTCCGGATCCTCGTTCTTTTACGCCTTCCTGTTTCTGCCGGAACAGCAAAGGCGGGCCATGATGGCGCTGTATGCCTTCTGCCGTGAGGTCGACGATATCGCCGACGAGGTCAGCGATGAAGACGTAGCCATGCATAAACTCGGCTTCTGGCGTCAGGAGATCGGACGCGTGTTCACGGACCAGGCGCGCCATCCCGTCGGCCGGGAGCTGCAATGGACACGACAGCATTTCGCATTCAGCGAGGAGTTGTTCACCGAGATCATCGACGGCATGCAGATGGATGTCACACACCAGCCATTGATCAAGCCGGCCGACCTGTCGCTGTACTGTTACCGGGTAGCGGGCGTCGTCGGTCTGCTGTCCATCGAGGTCTTCGGCTACCACAACCGCCATGCCAGCGATTTTGCCGTCCATCTTGGCCGGGGCCTGCAGCTGACGAACATTCTGCGCGACGTGAAGGAAGACGCCGATCGTGGCCGCATCTACTTCCCGCAGGAGGACCGGATCCGATTCGGCGTCGCCGACGAGGATTTCAAGACCGGCGATATGCAGGTACTGCTTCCCCTGCTCACGCACTATGCGGACGAGGCCGAGCAGGCGTACCGTCAGGCCGTCGCCCGACTGCCGTCAGAGGATCGCGCCTCGCTGCGCCCATCGCTACTGATGGCCGCGATCTACCATGCCCATCTGAAGCGCCTGCAGGCGGTCGGATTCGACGTCTGGCGGCATCCGGTACGGCTGTCCCCGCTGCACAAGATGTGGATCGCCTGGCGAGCCTGGCGCCATGAGAAGAAGGCCGCCAGGCGGGCCTCGGCAGTGCCTGTGCGCCTCGACTACTGATCATGGAGCCGGTGGCGGTGATCGGCGGCGGTCTGGCCGGCCTCAGCTGTGCCCTGCACCTCGCCGAACACGGCATCGATACCGAACTGTTCGAGGCCGCCCCGCACCTTGGCGGCCGCACCTGCTCGTTCCACGACCAAACGACGAACGAATGGGTGGACAACGGCCCACATCTGCTGATCGGCGCCTACCGCCATGCCCGGGAGTTTTTCGCGCGCCACGGCGTCACCTGCCTGGCCTGGCAGCCCCATCTGAGCCTGCCGTTATGGGATGCCCGGCGCGGGCACTTCTCCCTCGACACACGGCCCTGGCTGCCACTGCCCCTGTCGCTGGCATGGGCAACGAGCCGCCTACCGGATCACGGCCCGGCCACCCTGCTGGCCATGCTGCGTCTGGCGGCAGCGATGCGCCGGCCCTTGCCGGAGGGACAGGCCGTCTCCGCCTGGCTGCACTCGCTGCATATTCCATATCCGCTGCA
The DNA here is from genome assembly GCA_964422615.1 of uncultured Zetaproteobacteria bacterium. Taxonomy (GTDB): domain Bacteria; phylum Pseudomonadota; class Zetaproteobacteria; order Mariprofundales; family Mariprofundaceae; genus DATLWN01. Next base: position 4,796 of record CAYRBJ010000045.1, read on the forward strand.
GCGGGATTTGTTGCATCCGCTGTGCCTAGGCGCCATGAACGAGCCACCGCATACGGCGCCGGCCGCCAGTTTCGCGCACGTGTTGCGCGAAGCCTTTGCCACTCATGAGGCTGCCCGCCTCGGCTGGTTCACCCGCCCGCTCTCCCACGGCCTGGTCGACCCGCTGGCGCACGCTTTGCACCACCATGGTGTCCGCCTTCACCTGTCTTGCCGGATCAACGCATTGCAGCCACGCGATCGCCATCCAACGCTCACCCTGAGATCCGGGGAGACCCGGCGATTCGGGCGCGTGGTACTGGCGATGCCGGCGTATGCGCGCGACCGCCTGCTCGGTATCACGGATGCACGTTCCGAAACCCGGCCGATCACCAATGTGCACCTGTGGTTCGACGAGGATGTGCAGCTGCCAAAGCCACTGGTCGGCGGCATCGATACCCTCGGCCACTGGTTCTTCGACATCAGCCAACAGATGCCCGACGCTCCGCGCGGACGATTCCGCCATTTCTGCGCCGTGGTCAGCGCCGACAGACCCGACGCACCCCAGGCCTGGACCGAACGGCTGTGCGGCGAGCTATCGCGCATGCTGGGCCGGCAGTCTGCCTTGTCACCCAGGCATGTGCGCCTCGTCCACGAACAGCGGGCGACCACCGTGGTGCGCACTGCCGCAACCCCGCCCACGCTGCCTGCATCCATCCTCGATGCGGGCGAACAGCCGCAACCCGGCCAGCTGCCGGCCACCATCGAGACGGCGGTGATGCGTGGCCTCGCTGCCGCCGAATCCATCCTGGATTCCATGTAGAAACCGATGTTTATCCACCATGGACCCCGGCGCTTCGTGTCTATCGGGTCGATTATACATGTGATGCATTAGCAAAACTATGTAATAATTTGTTTTATAAGTGTTTATCATGCTGCCTAAATATACGGCAAATACAGAATATGTGGTCGATGGTCGCGATGCGCATGGATCACGGCTACTTTATCCACCGGGTTATCCACAGATGCTGTGGATGGTTAGCGAATCCCTTGTAATATCAATGTCATAACCGTGTCATCACCGATGGCCGGGACAATGACCTTGCATCGGCGTCCGGCAACCGTATGATTTTTCCGATGACAGGCCGCCATTGCTTTCGACACCCGAGCCTGAGTGACCGGGCCATCGCCCATCTGGATCACGCCCTGTTCAACATCTTCTGCGAGCAACACAGTTCCCGCCCCTATCCGGCGGAGCAGCGCAAAGAGGCCACGATGCCCGCGGCCCAGCGTCGGCTGGCGGCGGGGCTGATGCGCGTCAACCATGCCGGGGAAATGGCGGCACAGGCGCTGTACCAGGGACAAAGCCTGACCGCGCGGGATCCGGCCCTCAGAGACAAATTCCGCCAGGCCTCGATCGAGGAAGCCGATCACCTGAACTGGTGCCGCCGGCGCCTGCACGAGCTCGATGCCAGGCCCAGCCTGCTCGATCCGTTGTGGTATGCGGGATCGCTGGCCATCGGCGTCACCGCCGGCATCGCCGGCGATCGCTGGAATCTCGGCTTTTTGGCTGAAACCGAGCATCAGGTCGTTCGCCATCTGGACAGCCATCTCGATCGGCTTCCTGCCGAGGATGTACGCAGCCGCGGCATCGTGGAACAGATGAAGATCGATGAGGGCCAGCATGCCGAACTGGCCGAATCGCTGGGAGCGGCCGAGCTTCCGCCGTTGGTGAAGCATCTGATGCGTCTGACCTCGAAGGTCATGACCACCCTGGCCGAACGTCTGTAGATCCATACGCTGACTGAAAGACCGAAACCCTGTAATCTGTCTGCCGCAGCACGAGCGCCGAGGCGCTGATACGAGGAGTGCCCGATGTCCGGACACAGCAAATGGTCAACCATCAAGCACAAGAAGGCGGCGGCCGACGCCAAGCGCGGCAAGGTATTCACGCGCTATATCCGCGAGATCACCGTGGCCGCACGCCTCGGCGGTGGCGATGTGGAGGCCAATCCCCGCCTGCGCGCCGCCGTCAACGCGGCGCGCGCCGTGAATATGCCGAAGGACAATATCGAGCGCGCCATCGCCCGCGGCGCTGGCGGCGGCGAGGGATCCAATATCGAGGAGGTGCGTTACGAGGGTTACGGCCAGAACGGGGTCGCCATCCTCGTCGACTGCATGACCGACAACCGCAATCGTACGGTCTCCGATGTGCGCTCCGCCTTTACCAAGGGTGGCGGCAACATGGGTGAAACCGGCTGTGTGTCCTGGATGTTTCACCAGAAAGGCCTGTTCGTATTCGACCGGGACAAGGTCGGCGAGGACGATCTGCTGGAGATCGGCATGGAGGCCGGCGCCGAGGATGTCGTCGACAAGCCGGATGAGGGTTCGATCGAGCTCACCTGCGCCCCGGCGGATTTCCCGGCGCTGCAGGAGGCCTTCGAAAAGGCGGGGATGACCCCCGAGGTGGGTGAAATCTCGTGGATTCCCGAAAACACCGTCGGTGTGGAGGGCGAGAATGCCGAAAAGGTACTGAACCTGGTCGAACGGCTGGAGGATCTCGATGATGTCCAGAATGTCTATGCCAATTTCGATATTTCCGAAGAGGAAATGCGGCGCTTGAACGCCTGATGCGTCTGCTCGGCGTGGACCCGGGATCACGGCGCACCGGCATCGGCATCATCGATGTCGACGGCCCGCAGCTCAAGCATGTCCATCATGAGGTCATTCATGCCGGTGACGGCCCGCTGAGCGAGCGGGTGCATGTGCTGTTCCGGCGCCTGCAATCGGTCATCACCGACTACCGGCCGCAATCGGCAGGCATGGAGGATGTGTTCATGGCCAAGAATGCCGCATCCGCCCTGAAGCTCGGCCAGGCGAGGGGGGCATTGATCGCCGCCTGCGCCGATGCAGGCCTGGAGGTGGCCGCCTATTCCCCGACAGCGGTCAAGCAGGCCGTGGTCGGATTCGGCCGTGCCGATAAGGCCCAGATCCAGCACATGGTGCAACTGCTGTTAAAGCCATCCGCGCTTCCGGCCGAGGATGCCGCCGATGCCCTTGCGGTTGCCATCTGCCATGCCCATCATAGCCGCATGCAGGCAATCACGGACAGGCAACGGTCCACACCCCCGGTCGGGCGGAACCGGCGATGATCGGCTGGCTGTCCGGCACCGTGCGACACCTCGATCCGGTCGGCGTCATCGTGCTGGATACCGGCGGTGTCGGTTATGAGCTCCACCTGAGCCTGCAGACCCTGTGTCGCCTGCAACAGGATCAGAAAACGGAGCTGTTCATCCATACCCATGTGCGGGAGGATCAGATCACGCTGTTCGGTTTCTTCTCCCTGAGCGAACGCGCCCTGTTCCGCAAGCTGACCTCCGTCTCCGGCATTGGCGCCCGCCTGGGGCTGAACCTGATGTCCGGCATGCCGGTGGATGAACTGATGCAGGCCATCGAGCGCGGCGACGACGGGGCCATCGCCCACACACCGGGCATCGGCAAGAAAACCGCCCAGCGCCTGATCCTGGAATTGCAGGGAAAGCTCGGTGCCGGCGGCCCAGCCGCCGCCGCTTCCCAGCCCGCCCATACCCTCGCCGAGGACGTGCGTTCCGCCCTGATCAACCTCGGATACAAGCCGGCACAGATCGACCAGGCGCTGCAGCGGGCCGGCACCCATGAAGATTTCGAATCGATGTTCCGCGACACATTGAAGGCGCTCGCATGACCACGGATACGAACGACGCCCCGGAACGGCTGATCGCGGCGGCCAGTCAGGATGAAGATCCCTGGGATGCGGCGCTCAGGCCGAAGCGGCTGGATGAATACGTCGGCCAGGACAAGATCCGCGACAACCTGTCCGTGTTCATCAAGGCCGCCAGCCGGCGCAGCGAGTCTCTGGACCACGTGCTGCTGTACGGTCCGCCGGGGCTGGGAAAGACCACGCTGGCCAACATCATCTCCCACGAGATGGGTGTACAGATCCGCGCCACCTCCGGACCGGTCATCGAGCGGCCCGGCGATCTGGCGGCGATGCTGACGAACCTGGAGCCCGGGGACGTGCTGTTCATTGATGAGATTCATCGCCTGAGCCCGCAGGTCGAGGAAATTCTCTATCCGGCCATGGAGGACTTCCAGCTGGACATCGTCATCGGCCAGGGGCCGGCCGCCCGTTCGATCAAGATGGAGTTGCCGCGTTTCACGCTGGTCGGCGCCACCACACGCGCCGGGCTGCTGACCAACCCGCTGCGCGACCGTTTCGGCGTCATCCTGCGCCTGGAGTTCTACAGCCACGAGGAGCTGGCGCATATCGTGCGCCGCTCCGCCTCGCTGCTCGGCATCTCCACCACCGACGACGGTGCGCTGGAGATCGCCCGCCGTTCGCGCGGGACACCGCGCATCGCCAACCGCCTGTTGCGCCGTGTGCGCGACTTCGCCGAGGTCGAGCACGAGGGGGTCATCGACCAGCAGGTGGCCGACCATGCCCTGGCGCGCCTGGAGGTCGATACCCTGGGCCTGGACCGCATGGACCGCCGCCTGCTATCCACCCTGATCGACAAGTTCGGCGGTGGCCCGACCGGACTGGACACGCTGGCTTCCTCGCTGTCGGAGGAGGCGGACACCATCGAGGATGTGCTCGAACCCTTTCTGATGCAGGAAGGACTGATCGCACGCACCCCCCGCGGCCGGGTGGCCACGCCGCTGGCCTACAGCCATCTGCAAAGGGAGTTGTCGGACGTGCAGCAGGGCAGGCTGCTATGACCACCTTCAGCCATATGTTTCCCGTGCGCATCTACTACGAGGACACCGATCACGGCGGCTTCGTCTATTACGCCAATTACCTGAAATACATGGAGCGTGGCCGCACCGAGTTTCTCAGGGCCGGCGGCATCGAGCTCGATACCCTGGAGGCCGAGACGGATGCCATGTTCGTCGTCACCGAAATCCATGCGCACTACCGGCAGGCTGCCAGGTTCAACGACGAACTGGTCGTCGAAAGCGCCCTGATGGACATGCGCGGTGCCCGTCTGTCCTTCCACCAGGTCATTCGGCGCACGGCCGATGAGGCTTTGCTGGTCGAGGCGGACGTGCATCTGGCCTGCATCGATCGCCGGGGCAAGACCAAGCGCATCCCGGAATCGATCAGGTCGGTGATCCGCCACCACCTGACATCGACCCACAGCAAGGAGTAACCATGACCCAGGATCTTACCGTATGGGGCCTGATCCTCAGCGCCGGCATCGTCGTCAAGGGCGTCTTGCTGCTGCTGGCCCTGTTATCGACCATGTCGTGGGCAGTCATGTTCAACAAATGGCGGCTGTACCGGCGCACGCGCAGGCAGGCCGAATCATTTTCGTCCGCCTTCTGGGGGGGCTCGGACATGGACACGGTGCTGGCCAGCATCCCGCAGCGCTACCCGGACAGCGCCCTGCCGAACATCTTCCAGTCCGGCTATCGCGAGTTCATGCGCCAGCGACGGGATGCGACCCAAACCCAGGAGATCAAGAAGATCATCGCCGGCGGCGGCCTGGATGGCATCCGGCGCGCCCTGGATGCAGCCTTGTCCCGCGAGATTGAACGGCTGTCCCGCCACCTGGCCTTTCTGGCCACGGTCGGCTCCACCTCGCCGTTTATCGGCCTTTTCGGCACGGTGTGGGGCATCATGACCGCCTTCCAGGCCATCGGCCTGACCCACAACACCTCACTGGCGGCTGTGGCCCCGGGCATCGCCGAGGCGTTGATCACCACCGCCTTCGGCCTGGTCGCCGCCATCCCGGCCGTCGTGGCGTACAACAAGTTCACGGCCGATCTCAAACGCATGGCGGGCAACATGGAACAGTTCTCCTCCGAGTTCCTGAACATCGTCGCCCGCCACGTCAAGGGCTAGAGGA
>CAYRBJ010000046.1:0-10463 GCA_964422615.1 uncultured Zetaproteobacteria bacterium
CTTCTTCGCCTTCTCGGCAGCGGCTTTCTCGGCCTCTGCCTTCTCGACAGCAGCCTCCTCAGCCGCCGCTTTCTCGATCTCTGCCTTCTCAGCTTCCGCCGCTTCCTTGTCCTGGTATTCCTCTTTCAGCCGATCGATCAGGCCGTAGAGCACAAGCTGGTCGCCTTTCTTCAATTCCTCTTTCATCAGCCGGGCTGGCAGCCAGGTGCGGCCGCGTTCGATGCCGATGATCAGCGTGTCCCTCCTGGTCTTGCCGATCTGTACGATCGACTTGCCGAGGAAAGGGGAGTCGGCGCCGATTTCCAGTCTGACCAGGCCATAGCCCTCGGCCAGATGCAGCAACTCCTCGATCGGGGCGTATTCGAACTCGAAGCGGTTGCGCAGATAGCTCTCGACGAGATTTTCCCAGCGCTGCATCAGACCGGTGGAACGCGCGATCAGATAAATGACGAGCACGCCGAGGGCGAGCAGCAACACGGTGCGCGGCAGATCCTGGGCGGAGCTGGCGGCCAGGGTGCTGGTGGCGCTGACGATCACCGTCACGACGCCGGCATAGCCGCCGATCATCAGGTAACTGATGATCTTGCGTCGCTTCGGATGGTTGACCACTCTTTCGGCCTCGCGCGTGGTGAAGCCGGTACCGGTGAAGGAGGATAGGGCCTGGAACTTGGCCTGCTCGTAGTGCATGCCGGTCATCATCAGGGCGATGGCGCCGGCGCGCACGAACAGCATGGAGATCAGGATGGCCAGCAGGGTGGGGGCGAGGAAATACAAGCCTTCCATGTCAGCTCCGAGCCCCTATATCCGTGTGTCTCATGCCTAAGCGCAACGTTACCCTCCCCAACGGCATGCGGCCAGTATAGCCGATGTGTTGCGGGCGGTATCGGGGCGCGTGCAAACAGGGCGGGAAGGCTGGCAAGACGAACCTCCCAGGGATATGGCTGCCGGCGAACAGAAGCTGGTTGATGGGAGTGAGGTTGTCGCCCGTCGCCCTAGTCGGTGATGCTGTAACCGCGTTCCCGGAAGAGCTTGATACACGCATCAACGGCATTCGGGTCATATTGCATTCCCCGCCCGCGTTCGATTTCCGCCAAAGCCCTGTCAAGACCCATTCCGGCGCGATAGGGCCGGTGCGATGACATGGCCTCGACCACATCGGCCACGGCCATGATTTTCGATTCAAGCAGAATCTCCTCATCCTTGAGTCCTTGCGGATACCCCGAACCATCCAGCCTTTCGTGATGTTGTCGGATGATATCCGCAATCGGCCATGGGAATTTCACGTTCTTCAGAATGTCGTATCCATCCTGTGCGTGTGCCTGGATGAGCATGTATTCGACGTCGTTGAGCTTGCCGGGTTTGGCGAGTATTTCCATCGGGGTGTGGATCTTTCCCAGGTCGTGAACGATGCCGGCAAGGTGAATGCCATGGATCTGCTCTTCCGGCAAGCCCATTTCCTGCGCGATGGCTGTCGCCAGTTTGCTGACGCGCCGTTGATGGCCGGCGGTATAGGGATCGCGTGCTTCCACGGTATCCGCGATGGTCTGGATGGATTGTTCCAGGCTCTGCTGCAGGATCATGGCGTGCTGCTCGTGCTCGGCGCGGGTGCGCAGGGCGCTGATACCATAGCTGAGATCTTCGGCCATCTCTTCAAGCAATGCGATCTCATCGGCATTGAAGGCATCCGGTTCCGCCGCGTAAATGATAATGGCGCCGAAGGGGTTGCCGTTTTCTAGCAGCGGCAGCGCGTTACTGGCCCGGTAGCCGTAGGCTGCCGCTTTTTCCTGCCACGGTGCCATGGCCGGATCAATCGCAATATCCTGGATGTATTGCGTTCTGCCGGTGCGCACCGCCATGCCGGTCGGGCCTCGCCCCTCCGGCACATCGGCCCAACTGATATGGATGTTTTTGGTGTAGCCCGGTTTGACCGCATGCGATGCCATCACCTTGACGCTCTTCGTATCGTCCTGTTGCGCATAGCCGACCCAGGCGAGCAGGTAACCGCCTTCCTCGACGATGATCCGGCAAACGCTCTGCAACAGCTCTTCCTCGCTGTCTGAATGTACCAGGGCGTGGTTGATGGCGCTCAGTGTTGTCAGCGCCCGGTTGAGACGGCGCAGCGATTCCTGCGCTTGTTTCTCTTCGGTGATGTCCTCGTAGATGCCGATCAGGCCGGTGATCTCCCCCTTGGTATCGCGCAGTGGCACCTTGGAATTGCGCAGCCAGATGGTCTGACCGTCCGGGATTGTCTGCAGTTCCTCGAAGCCGAGCTTCGGCTTGCCCGACTGAATCACGGCCCTGTCGTCGGCCTGGTACAACTCGGCCTGATCTTTCCAGCCCATCTGGAAATCGTCCTTACCGTATAGCTCCTTCGGGTGCTTCAAGCCGGCATCCTGTGCAAAGGCGGTATTACAGCCGAGATAGCGCAACTCTTTATCCTTCCAGAAAATGCGCAAGGGTGCGTTTTCCACCACCGAGCGCAGCAGATCGCGCGACGACTGTATGGCCTCCTCCGTTTGCTTGCGCTCGGTAATGTCGAGGCCGATGCCAATAACATTCACCCCGAGTCTGGTTTCAACCCTGGTGCCGGTCAGGACATAATGGCGAATACCATTGGTCAGATTCATGCGCGCTTCCGTCGATGCCGAACCGGTTTCGAAGGCTTGCTGGAGTTTTTCGGCGACGTATGGCCTGTCTTCATCATGAACATATGCCAGGGCATTGGTCCCGGGCATCTCCTCCGGCAGTAAGCCGAACAGTTCCTCCAACCGCCTGTTCCATCGCAGCAGGCCTCCCTGTTGGTCAAGGAGGAAGAAAATATCCGGTATGCTTTCAATCAGGATGTCGGTCAACATCTTCTCGTCCTGAAGATTCTGTTCAGCCTGCTTGCGTTGGGTGATATCCCGGATGTTGCACTGGATCACTTTTCGATCGCCGGCCTCGTAGACATTGCTGACGAACTCCACGTCGGCCTTCCGGCCCGCTTTTGTCTCCAGTGGTAAGTCCTCATAACGAATGTATCCCTTGCGTTGTAGTTCCCGGAATGCCGCCTTGCTGGTTGCGATATCGGCGAACAGGCCGATTTCCCAGAGCTCTTTTCCAAGGCATTCGCTGAGGCTGAAGGAGAGTAGATCGAGAATGAACGGGTTGGCATCCGTGATTTTGCCGCTTTCGGCGTCGAGGATCAGGATGCCGTCTTGGGCGGCTTCGAAAAGACGCCGGTACTGTGCCTCGGATTCCGACAAGGTCGGATCGGTGTGTTGGCGCTGCGGCATATCCCGTGAGTCGACCGAGGTATCGATGGCTATATCGCCATGGCTGGTGTGCAGTGTTGCCTCGAGTTCATCCAACTTCGCCCGGAGTCGTCGGTTTTCCTCGAGGAGAGCTGCTTTTGTTGGTTTCTCAGGCATGGCCATTCCCGGTCAGCATGCATTCAATCCGCGGCACCGGGTTGCTTCCTTGCCCAGACCGACAAGCCGCTGCGGGTCTTCCAAGAACCGGAAGCCGGGTGTATGCAGAGCCGTGTTTGTCCACCAATCTCTCTTCCTCCACAGCATTACTACCAGGAAACAGCGGTGGCTTATTGAATAAAGCACTGCCTACCTAACCATAAGTATAGATAGGCAAGAATAAATTGTGATATTTGAGTAAAGTTTATGAATGCGATGCATGCAAGCCATGTGCTTCAAATCATGTTTTTCTTCGTGCTCCCAAAGAGAGGAGGATGGCGGTCAATAGAAGGGGAGGATTCAACCTTCGGGTGCAATTCCGGCAGGTGATTTTCTGATGATGTGCGCGGAAGCCATATGGCGACAGGTTCGACCGGTTATCCGAAATAACAAAAAAAAGGGAAGGCCGAGGCCTTCCCTTTGAACGCTGAGGATTCCGCAGCTTAGCGCTTGGAGAACTGCGGCGCGCGGCGGGCCTTCTTCAGGCCGTACTTCTTGCGCTCGACCTTGCGCGCATCGCGGGTCAGGTAGCCGGCCTGCTTCAGCTCCGGGCGCAGCCCCTCGTCGTAGGAGACCAGGGCGCGGGCCAGGCCATGGCGCACGGCACCGGCCTGGCCGGAGAAACCGCCGCCGAACACGTTGACGCTGACATCCAGGCGGCCGCTGAGCTGGGCCTTGGACAGCGGCGCCAGGGCCTCCTGGCGGATGATCTCGACAGGGAAGTAATCCTCGACGTCACGGCCGTTGACCTTCACCAGGCCCTTGCCCGGTTTGATGATCACGCGCGCCACGCTGCTCTTGCGGCGGCCGGTTCCGCGGTGATGTGTTTGTGCCTGTGCCTGTGCCATATTCGGTCCTCTTCCTTAATCCAGGTTCAGTGTCTGCGGCTTCTGGGCGGTATGCGGATGCTCACTGCCGGCATACACCTTGAGCTTGCCCAGCATGGCCCGACCCAGCGGGTTCTTTGGCATCATGCCCTTGACCGCGTTCTCGATGATGCGCTCCGGATGGGTGGCGCGCATTTTGCCCAGGGTGGTGCTCTTCAGGCCGCCGATATAACCGGTATGGCGATGGTACATCTTCTTCTCTTCCTTGCCGCCGGTCACGCGCACCTTCTCGGCATTGATGACGATGATATGGTCGCCACAGTCGGCATGCGGGGTGTACTGCGGGCGATGCTTGCCGCGCAACACGGTGGCGATCTTCGTGGCCAGGCGGCCGAGCACGGCATCGTTGGCATCGATGACAAACCAACGGCGCTCGATATCTCCAGGGCGGACGGTCCAGGTACGCATGCTGTAGTTACTCCATTCCGGCTGTTCAGTAAGGCGGCGCAGTATATGCCCGCATGGATTGATGTCAAACGCATTGCAGCGGTTTCCGGGCAGTGGTCGAGGTTGTCGGCATAGCACTCGTGATGGTAGAGTGCCAGCCAGGTCCGAAGCGGGCTATTCGGGTGCCGGCCGGTGTCCGTGCCGGTGTGATTCACAGGATGAAGTTGCAGGAGCGAATGCCATCGTGAAACAGCGTCACGAATACATCCTCGGGGAGGTGGTCAAGGCCTATCTGGATACCGGCCTGCCGGTTGGATCGCGCCTGATTTCCGAGCAGGCGGAACCGGCCCTGAGCCCGGCGACGATCCGCAATGTGATGAACGATCTGGAGCAGGAGGGGTTGCTGTATTCCCCGCACACCTCCGCCGGACGCGTGCCCACCGATACCGGCCTGCGCTATTTCGTGGACAGCCTGATGGTGGTCGACAGCGATATCAGCGCACGCCTGGATGTGGAGGTGGCGCAGAGCCTGGCCGGGGCTGCCGGCACCAAGGGTGTACTGAGGAGAGCCAGTGACGAGTTGGCAAGCCTGACCCATTTCGCCGGCCTGGTGACGGTGCATGAAAAACGCATACAGCGCATTCGCAGCATCAGCCTGATCCCGGTGGCCTCCGATCGCCTGCTGGCGGTCATCGATTCCGATACCGGCGAGGTGCAGAACCGGTTGCTGGCCCGTCCACCGCAGCTGGACGATGCCGCCCTGGCGCAGGCCTCCGAGCGTCTGAACGAGCTTCTGCGGGATTGCAGTCTCGGGGAGATGCGCCAGCGCCTGATACGCGAGATGAAGGCCGATCGCCTGCGGGTGCGCGAACTGATCGAGGCGTTGAAGAGCTGGGCAGAGGCGTCGGAAATGGAGGAAGCCGAGATCTTCGTGCGCGGACAGCCGCAGTTGCTCGAGTTCCCGGAGCTCGGCATGCTGGATACGGTGCGTTCGCTGATGGCCGCGTTCGAGGAAAAGGAGCATCTGCTGGACCTGGTCAACGAGGTCGAGCGGGCGGAGACCGGCGTGAAGATATTCATCGGGCGCGAGCATGCCCTGGTGAACATGGAGCAGGTGTCGATGGTGCTGGCGCGCTACCGCGGCGGTGCCGACAGTATCGTGGGCACCCTCGGGGTCATCGGCCCCAGACGCATGCATTACGACCGCGTGCTGCCCATCGTCGATTGCACGGCCCGCTGGGTCAGCCGCATGTTAGGAGGAGTACAGTGACGAACAAGCACAAGGAGCAGCAGCAGCCCAAGGGCGGAGCCAAGGGCGCGGAGGCTTCCCAGGCCGATGATGCGCAGCAGGCGAAGCTCGCCGAACTGGAGGAGGCGCTGCAGCAGGCCCGCGAGGATGTGTTGCGCGCCCATGCCGAGATGGAGAATGTGCGCAAGCGGGCAAGCCGCGAGGTCGAGGATGCGCGCCGATTCGCCATCGAGAAGTTCGCGACGGCCCTGCTCGATGTGGTGGACAATCTGGAGCGGGCGCTGGCGGTGCCGGAAGGAAACGAGAAAGCCCTGCGCGACGGTGTGAAACTGACGCTGGACAGCTGGCTGGCCACGATCGGCCGTTTCGGCATGCAGCGCGTCGAGGCCGAAGGCACCGCTTTTGATCCCCATCATCACGAGGCCCTGGCGCATGTGCCGCACGAGGCGGAGGAGGGCACCGTCGTGGCCCAGCACGTCGCGGGCTATCTTCTGAATGGCCGCCTGATCCGGCCGGCCAAGGTGCTGGTGTCGCGCGGCAATGATGGGGATAAGGGCGAGGAAAACGCAGGGGGTTGAAACCCGGTTTGCGTGTCCCCATACAGTCGGTGAAGCGCGATTTGCGATCAAACAAACATGACCTGAAACGGAGAATGACGATATGGCAAAGGTAATCGGTATTGATCTGGGCACGACGAACTCATGCGTCGCCTATATGGAAGGCAGCACCCCAAAGGTGATTCCGAACAGTGAGGGTGAGAACACGACGCCGTCGATCGTGGCGTTTGCCAAGAACGACGAGCGGCTGGTCGGCAGCCCGGCCAAGCGTCAGATGGTGACCAATCCGGATCGTACCTTCTATGCCGTCAAGCGCCTGATCGGGCGCAAGTTCGACGCCAAAGAGGCACAGCACCACAAGGAGATCGTGCCCTATCCGGTGGTCAAGGCCGATAATGGCGATGCCTGGGTGGAACTGGACGGCAAGAAGATGAGCCCGCAGGAGATCAGCGCCATCGTGTTGCAGAAGATGAAGAAGACGGCCGAGGACTTCCTCGGCGAGGCGGTCAATGACGCGGTGATCACCGTGCCGGCCTATTTCAACGACTCCCAGCGCCAGGCGACCAAGGATGCCGGCGCCATCGCCGGGCTGAACGTGCTGCGCATCATCAACGAGCCGACCTCATCGGCCCTGGCCTATGGTCTGGACAAGGACAAGGAGAACCACCTGATTGCCGTCTACGACCTGGGCGGCGGTACCTTCGACATCTCGATTCTGGAGATCGGTGACGGCGTGTTCGAGGTCAAGTCGACCAACGGCGACACCTTCCTCGGCGGTGAGGACTTCGACCGCGTGCTGATCCAGCACCTGGCCGAGGAGTTCAAGAAGGAGAGCGGCATTGACCTGACCAAGGACAAGCTGGCCTTGCAGCGCCTGAAGGAGGCCTCCGAGAAGGCCAAGATCGAGCTGTCGTCCGGGCAGCAGACCGAGGTCAACCTGCCGTTCATTACCGCAGATGCCTCGGGTCCGAAGCATCTGCAGGTGACGGTGACGCGTGCCAAGTTCGAGGATCTGGTGTCCGACCTGATCGAACGCACCATCGCCCCGTGCAAGCAGGCGTTGAAGGATGCCGGCGTGAAGGCCTCTGACATCCACGAGGTGGTGCTGGTCGGCGGCATGACCCGCATGCCACTGGTGCAGAAGCGCGTGCAGGAATTCTTCGGCCGCGAACCGCACAAGGGCGTGAATCCGGATGAGGTGGTGGCGATCGGCGCCGCCATCCAGGGCGCCGTGCTGACCGGTGAGGTCAAGGACGTGCTGCTGCTGGACGTGACGCCTTTGTCCCTTGGTATCGAGGTCGAGGGCGGGCTGTTCAACAAGATCATCGAGAAGAACACCACGATTCCGACCAAGAAGAGCCAGACCTATACGACGGCTGCCGACAACCAGACGGCGGTGACCATCAAAGTGGCTCAGGGCGAGCGCGAGATCTTCTCGGCCAACAAGCAGCTTGGTCTGTTCAACCTCGAGGGCATCGCCCCGGCCCCGCGCGGCATGCCGCAGATCGAGGTGACCTTCGATATCGATGCCAATGGCATCATGCACGTATCGGCCAAGGACAAGGGCACCGGCAAGGAGACCTCGATCCGCATCGAGTCCGGTTCCGGACTGTCCAAGGACGAGATCGAGAAGATGCAGAAGGACGCCGAGGCGCACGCCGAGGAGGATCGGCAGCAGAAGGAGCAGATCGAGATCAAGAACCGCGCCGATGCGCTGGTCTATTCCACCGAGAAGGCGTTGAAGGAGCACGGCGACAAGGTGGACGAGGCGACGCGCAAGTCCATCGAGGAGGCCGTCGAGGAGTTGAAGAAGGCGATTGCCGGCGGTGATGCCGAGGCCATCAAGAAGGCTGAGGAGGATCTGGCCACCAAGTCGCAGAAGCTGGGAGAGGTCGTGTACCAGCATACGCAGCAGGAAGGCCAGGCCCAGCAGCCCGGTGGGGAGGCTGAAGCCTCCGGCGGTGGCAGCGGCTCGTCCGACGATGTGGTTGATGCCGAGGTCGTCGACGACCAGCAAAAGAAATAAGCCCTGATGCGAACAGGCACGGGAGCAGGGTGACATCGCTCTGCTCCCGTTGTTTTGCCGGCGCGGCGAATGCAGAGAGGGAATAAGGGCGGAGCAATGGCAACCAAGCGCGACTACTACGAAATCCTGGGTGTGGCCAAAGACGCGGATATGAACGCGATCAAGCGAGCTTACCGCAAACTGGCCATGAAATACCATCCGGATCGCAATCCGGACGATGCGGCGGCGGCGGAGCATTTTCGAGAGGTCACCGAGGCCTACGAGGTACTGTCCGACAAGGACAAGCGCGCCCGCTACGACCAGTACGGGCATGCCGGCGTCGATGCCCAGATGCAGGATTTCTGGGGTCATGGCGGCTTTCAGGACTCGCACGCCTTCCGCGATTTCGGCGATATGTTCGGCGACGTGTTCGGCGATCTGTTTGGGTTTGGCGGCGGCGGGCGTGCGAGCAACCGAGGGGCCGATCTGCGCTACGATCTCCACCTGAGCCTGGAGGAGGCGGCCAGCGGACGCGAGGTCGAACTCGATATCCCGAAACAGGTGGAATGCGAGACCTGTCACGGTTCCGGAGCCCGCCCCGGCACGCATCCGGTACCCTGTTCCACCTGCGGCGGCCATGGCCAGGTACAGATGACGCAGGGCTTTTTCGCGGTGCGGCGCACCTGCCCGGCCTGTCACGGGCGCGGTGTGCGCATCGAATCGCCCTGTACGGATTGCGGTGGCGCCGGCCGGGTGCGCAAGAGCCACAAGCTGAAGGTCAGGATTCCGGCCGGCGTTTACGACGGGGCCCAGGTGCGCGTCGGCGGCCAGGGCGAGGCCGGTATCCAGGGTGGACCACCGGGCGACCTGTATATCGTGGTGTCGCTGAACAAGCACCCGATCTTCGAGCGTGAGGGTCCGGACCTGCACTGCATGATGCCCATCACCTTCCCGCAGGCGGCGCTGGGGGCAGAGGTGGAGGCGCCGACGCTGACCGGGCGCATCAAGATCCGTATTCCGGCCGGTTCCGACGACGGCAAGGTGTTCCGTCTGAAGGGCCATGGGGTGCTGGACCTGCGCACGGGTCACAAGGGCGATCTGTATGTGAAGACCCGCATCGCCGTGCCGCGCAAGCTGACGCACAAGCAGGAGGAACTGCTGCGCGAGTTCGCCCAGGTTACCGGCGACGACGTGTATCCGGAGCGTACGTCGTTTCTCGATAAGGCCAAGAAATTCTGGGATGATCTGGCCGGGGAGATCAAATGATGCGCGTGATCGTTGTCGGCGCCTCCGGGCGCATGGGCCGGATGCTGGTGCGGGCCGTAGCCGAGGCCGAAGGTGCCGAACTGGTCGGGGCCACCGAGCGGCCGGGTTCCGGCTGGATTGGCCAGGATGCCGGCACGCTGGCCGGTGTGGCGGAGATCGGGGTGGCCGTATCCGACGATCCCGGGGCCTGTGCCGAGGCCGATGTCATCATCGATTTCACGGCCCCGCAGGCCACGCTGGCGCATGCGTCCCTTGCCGCCGAGAAGGGCATGCGCATGGTCATCGGCACCACCGGTTTCGAGCCGGGGATGTTGGCCGAGCTGAGAAAGACGCTGGCCGGGGTGCCGGTGGTGATGGCAGCCAATTATTCGGTCGGTGTGAACCTCTCTCTTGAATTGATCCGGCGTGCTGCCGCTGTACTCGGCCCCGATTACGATGCCGAGATTTTCGAGGCGCACCACCGCCACAAGGTCGATGCACCGTCCGGCACGGCGCTGGCCATGGGGCGTGCCCTGGCCGACGGGCGCGGCGTGGACCTGGACGATGTGGCCGTCTATGCCCGTCAGGGCATCACCGGCCCACGCCAGCCGGGCAGCATCGGCTTTGTGGTGGTGCGCGGCGGCAACATCGTCGGCGAGCACAAGGCGATGTTCATCGCCGACG
>CAYRBJ010000047.1:0-9726 GCA_964422615.1 uncultured Zetaproteobacteria bacterium
AGAAACTACATATCTCGCCAGCTATCGTGGCCGGAAGATGGCAGCGTGAGAACCATAATTACCGCAAGTTCGTTAAGTTACTTGGCCGAAATCAGGTGCGATGCCAATTCGACGCCTGACGTCTTATTTCAGATGTTTGGATAGAAAATCGGTCATAGCACTTTTGATTCAGCAGGTGAGGTGGATGGCGGCGGCGAGGCTGGGGGTGGTCGGCGCCAGCTCGTTGTACAGCGCCACGGCCTCGCGCGACTTGGCGACAAGCACCTCGATGCCCTGGGCCTCGAGCGCCTGCACCAGCGCTTCGGGTACGCGCATGACGCCGGCGAAGCCGCGGCCGATGATCAGCACCTTTGGGGGCGATGCCAGCACCGCGGCCAGATCCTCGAGATGCAGATGGTGGCCCTCGCGCCGCCACCAGCCGGCCTGGACATGGTCCGGCAGGATGATCACGTCCTGCACATACTCGGCGCCGTCGATGACGATACGCCCGAACTGGTAGGCATCGATATGCATGCGCGGCCCCCTTGTGATGCGAGCATAGCAGGCGGAACACATGCGGTGCGGCGCGTCAAGGCGTGAGGCTTTATGTGACAGGCGCGCTGGTTACGCTTGCGATGGGTCCAGATTCGTCTATATTCCCCCCTGATTTCATCAGGCGCCTTGATGCCGCGTTGATTCCTCCCCGTCGATTTACCGATTGCAGGTCAGGACTACACACGACACCAACCTGCTGGAGTCCACGGCCGAAAGCTTTCGGTGCGTGTAGTTTAATGATTAGCAAGAGGACTTTGTTTAATGAATATTTATGTTGGAAATCTGTCATTCCGTGCCACGGATGAAGAACTGGTCAATCTGTTTTCTGAGTTCGGTGAAGTGGTATCTGCAAAGATTATCATGGATCGCGAATCCGGCCGTAGCCGTGGTTTCGCATTCGTCGAGATGGCGAACGCTGACGACGGCAAAGCCGCGATCGAGGCACTGGACGGACAGGAGCATCAGGGCCGCAATCTGCGTGTCAACGAAGCGCAGCCGCGCGGGGATCGCCCGCGTGGTGGTGAGCGTTCACACGGCTCGCGTCGCGACTACTGATCGGTTCGCCGATCGACTAAGGGGGCCCGCTTTGCGGGCCCTTTTTTTTGCAGGGCTTACGCCGCCAGCGGGCGTACCTCGCTTTCCAGGCGCCCCGCCAGGGCCGCGCGCGCCTCTTCGATCTCGTAGTCGTCCTGCAGGCCCATCCAGAACTTGTCGGAGGTGCCGAAGTAGCGGGCCAGGCGCAGGGCCGTATCGGCCGTGACGCCGCGCTTGCCGCGCACGATCTCGCTGATCCGCATCTGGCTGATGCCGGTGTCCTGCGCCAGCCGGTACTGCGTGAGGCCCAGCGGCCGCATGAACTCCTCCCGCAACACCTCGCCGGGATGGATATTCGCCAAACGCTTCCCCATGTCTGCCTCCTTCAATGGTAATCCACGATCGCCACGTTGACGGCGTCGCCGTTGTGCCAGACGAAGCAGATCCGCCACCGGTCGTTGATGCGGATGCTGTGCTGGCCCGCGCGATCCCCTTTCAGGGCCTCCAGGCGGTTGGCCGGTGGGATGCGCAGATCGTCCAGCTGGGCGGCGTTGTTCAGCATGCGCAGCTTGCGCCGGGCCACCTGCTGGATGTCTTGCGGCAAGCGACGGGACATCTCGCCCGACCACACCCGTTCGGTTTCCCGGTCCGCAAACCCCTTGATCACGTCCCACAGCGTAGCGGGGCGCGATACTATTGTCCACCAATAGTACCGGCGTGTCCCGGGGTGGAGCCGGGTGCCTTTTTACGCGCAGCCAGTACCATCGGGGCATGAGCATGCTGGATGTGCTGTGCGTCGGCCACGCCCCCTATGACATCACCATGGGCGTGGGCCATCATCCCGGCCCCGACGAGAAGATGCAGGCTGCGGCCATGCGCGGCAGCGGCGGCGGGCCGGCCGCCAACGCCGCGGTGGCGGTGCGCCGCCTGGGCGGCAGCGCCGGCTTCTGCGGCTATCTGGGCAACGACGTCTTCGGCGAGGCCCATGCGGGGGAGCTGGCCGCCGAGGGCGTGGATCTCACCTTCCTGGTGCGCGGTGATCATCCCACGCCGATCTCGGCCATCCTGGCCAAGCCGGACGGGTTGCGCAGCGTCGTCAACTACAAGGCCGACACCCCGTGGCTGGCGCCTGCGTCAGTCAAGGGCTTGCCGGAAATCGATGCCAGGGTGCTGCTGTGCGACGGGCACGAGCCGCTGATCTCCCCGGATCTGGTGCGCCAGGCGCGAGAGCGCCACATCCCCACCGTGCTCGACGCGGGCTCCGTGCACCGCGGCACCGAGGCGCTTGCGCCCATCGTCGACCACCTGGTCTGCTCCGAGCGCTTCGCCTTCGATTGGACCGGCGCCAATGATGCCCATGTGGCCCTGCAGAAGCTGGCGGAGATGGCCCCACACCTGGTGATCACGCGCGGGGAGGCGGGCCTGCTGTGGGCCCGGGACGGGCAGACGGGGCATCTGCCGGCCTTTGCCGTGGCGGCCGTCGACTCCACCGGGGCGGGCGACGCCTTCCACGGCGCCTTCGCCCTCGCACTCGCGCGCGGCATGGCCTGGCCCGAGCTGCTGCGCTATGCCGCAGCCGCCGGTGCCCTGGCCTGCACGCACATCGGCGCGCGCGCCGGCCTGCCGGATACGGCGGCGATGCGTTCGCTGCTGGACTCGCCCTGAGCCATGCGCATCTGGGATGTCCCGCCCGGCTATCTGGCCAGGCAGCAGCTGCTGGGCGAGCACCGCGAGCTGCACGGGCTGTTCAGCATCCTCAGCGGCAACAAACGCGGCTATGCGCGTCATCCGGAGACATTGCGCTGGGCAGGGCACCTGCCGGCGCTGGCGCTGCGCCACGAGCTGCTGGTGGCCGAAATGCGGCTTCGCGCCTACCGCCATCGCTCGCCGCTGCCTGCCGTGCCCGGCGCCGTGCACTGGCCGGACAGCTTCATCGATGCGCCGCACCGCCAGTTCGAACTGCTGCGTGGCAAGTACGCCGACGGGCGCAGCGGGCGCATCCCCCTGCCAACAAATACGCAGCAGCTATGGGCCCAGCACAAGTATTCGCTGATGGCCCGCGATCCGGCGCTGTATCGCGAGCTCGGTCCAGCGGTGGCGCATGGCCGTTATCGTGATGACATCGAGGGCCTGGCGATATTGCTGGTCGAAACCCTGCGCCGCGCCCCGCGGCCCGGGCGGCGGGTCAATGCCCTGCAGCATATGTGGGGGCATGTGGCACAGCGGGCCGGACAACCGGCACCGGCGGATGCGGCAGCCATGCTCGCGGCCATCGCCCGTGAGGCCGAACGCCAGGGCGAGGCCTACCTGCTGGCCTCCACCGCCCTTTCGGAACTGGCCGTCTGGCTCTAAGCTGGGACCATGACCGAAACGGTAAAGCTTTCGCCGCGCGTCGCCGCCTTCGTCGAGCAGGCACGCCGCTATCCGCCGCTGCCGGTGGCGGTGGTGGATGCGCAGGAGGCGCATGTGCTGACCGGGGTGATCGAGGCCAGCGATCACGGCCTGATCGAGCCGGTGCTGCTGGGGCCGCGCGCCGACATCGAGGCCGTATGCCGCCAGCTGGGCTGCCCGCTCGAGCGCTTCCCCATCCACGATATCGCGGCCGCCACCCCGTCGGCCGAGGCGGGGGTGCAGCTGGTGGCCGAGGGCAAGGCTTCGGCCCTGGTCAAGGGCTGGATCCACACCGATGAGCTGATGCGCCCGGTGCTGGCGAAGCTGCGTACCGCCAGGCGCGTCAGCCATGTGTTCGTCGCCGATCTGCCCAGCTACCACAAGCTGCTGTTCGTCACCGACGCCGCCATCAATATCGCGCCGGATCTGGCCGTCAAGGCGGAGATCCTGAAAAACGCCGTCGATCTGGCGCGCATCCTCGGGGTGGCCAGGCCGAAGGCGGCGGCGCTGTCGGCGATCGAACTGGTCAAGCCGAGCATCCCCTCCACCATCGACGCCGCCTGCCTGAGCAAGATGGCCCAGCGCGGCCAGATCAGGGACGCCGAGGTCGACGGTCCACTGGCCTTCGACAACGCCATCTCGCGCGACGCGGCCCGCATCAAGGAGATCAACAGCCCGGTGGCGGGGGATGTGGACATCGTGCTGGCCCCGGACCTGGATGCCGGCAACATCCTGGCCAAGAATCTCGAGTACCTGGCCGGGGCGACGCTGGCCGGTATCGTCATCGGCGCCCGGGTGCCGCTGATGCTGCCCTCACGCTCCGATCCGCCCGCCGCCCGCCTGGTCTCCGCCGCCATCGCGGTGCTGCTCAGCCAGCAATGGGATACCGACGGCATCGCGCCCGCGTCCGATCCCGGCGGGCTATCCACCTGAGGCCCCGCCTGGGACATGGCTGATGCGGGCCAACGCCCTTTCGGAACCGGCCGTGTGGCTATAGGCTCGACGCCATGCAAAGGATCCTGGTCAGCGCCTGCCTGCTCGGGCAACGCGTGCGCTACGACGGTGGCGATGCGGCGCTTGATGATGCCACCTTCCGCCGCTGGCTCGATGAGGGGCGGCTGGTCGGCTTCTGCCCGGAGGCGGCCGGGGGGCTGCCGGTGCCGCGCCAGCCGGCGGAGCTCGAGCATGGCGATGCCGAGGCGGTACTGCACGGGCGCGCCGCGGTGCGCACCAGGGACGGGGTCGAGGTCACCGACGCCTTTTTGCGCGGAGCCGAGCTGGCGCTGGCCGAGTGCGGCCGCCACGGCATCCGCCTGGCGGTGCTGAAGGAGGGCAGCCCCTCCTGCGGCGTGGATCTCGTCAACGACGGCGGCTTTTCCGGGCACAAGATCGCGGGGCAGGGGCTGACCGCGCGCCTGCTGACGCGCCACGGCATCCGCGTGTTCAGCGAGCATCAGATCCCGGCCGCCTCGGCCTACCTGTCGACACTGGAGGAGGCCCATGGCCAATAAGACCCTGAACCTGGACGAGAAGCTGTACGCCTACCTGCACCGCGTGTCGCTGCGCGAGCCGAAGGTGCTGAGAAAGCTGCGCGAGGCCACCGAGAAGGAGGAGAGCTCGGCCATGCGCTCGGCCCCGGAACAGGGGCAGTTCATGGCCATGCTGCTGAAGCTGATCGATGCCAGGAGGGTCATCGAGGTCGGCACCTTCACCGGCTACGGCACGCTGTGGATGGCGCAGGCGCTGCCGGCGGACGGCGAGATCATCACCTGCGACGTGTCCGAGCGCTGGACCTTCGTGGCCCGCCGCTTCTGGGAGGAGGCCGGCGTGCTGGGCAAGGTGCGTCTGGAGCTCGGGCCGGCCATCGATACGCTGGACCTGCTGCTGGCGGATGGCGAGGCCGAATCCTTCGATTTCGCGTTCATCGATGCGGACAAGGTCAACTACGACGGCTATTTCGAGCGCTGCCTGCGGCTGGTGCGCCCGGGAGGCGTCATCGCCGTGGACAATGTGCTGTGGGGCGGCTCCGTCGTCGACAAGGCCGACAAGCAGGAGAGCACCGAGGCCATCCGCGCCTTCAACCTGAAGCTGGCCGACGATGGCCGCATCGAGCTGTCGATGCTGCCGCTGGCCGACGGCCTGACCCTGGCGGTCAAAAGGCCCCTGCCGGGCCAGGGCGGCTGAGCGTCCCGGTCAGTCGCCCTGCATCAGCTCCGGCAATGACTGCAGTTCGGAAAAGCGCACCGGCTTCTTGATCAGCACCGTCACAAGCGGGCGGATCGCCTGCAGCATCGCATCATCGGCGTAGCCGGTGATCGCGGCGATGGGCAGCTGCTCGTCCAGCTGGCGGATGCGGCGGATCAGCGACACACCGTCCATCACCGGCATGCGCAGATCCGTGACCAGCAGGCGGATCGACGAGCGCAGGCGATGGAAGGCATCGATGGCCTGCAGACCGTTCTCGGCGACCACGACCCGGTGGCCGAGCGCGGTCAGAAACGCCTGCAACAACGAGCGCACCATGGGGTCGTCGTCAACCACCAGGATATGGTGGTCCCGGATTGGTTCCGCTGACATGGATATACGCGACCTCCCCTTCTCCCATGCGAATTCGTCTAACATATAGAACAGCCATCTGCCGTTTCTCCCCCCATATGGGGGGAGGCAGTGGTCCCGATGCCCGCTAAAAGTATAGGGCTGGGTTCTGAAGGAACAGAGCCGGAGGGGAGGAAATGGACGTTCAACTGTTTTCCGACCTTGTCGGTATGGTCTACAACGTTGCCCTGGATGCGGACAACTGGCCGTTTGCCCTGGCCAGTTTTGCCGCATTCTTCGGCTGCATGTCGGCGGCCATACGCATCGTCGATATGGACGATTTCCATGTGGTGTTCGAGGTGTCGTCGGGCGCGCGCGATGAGGATGTGGATGCCTATGCCGAGCACTTCGCCGGCGTACTGCCCCATTTCGGCATGCTGAAGACGGCATCGAACCATTACGCCGACGACGTGTTCGTCGTGGGCGATCACGGGGCGGTACGCCTCGAGCAGGCCGATACGCTGATCGAGCAACTGGGGAAACGCCGCGGCGTCAGGGGCTTCGTGGTCAAGGCGGGAAACCGCATCGTGCATATCGCCATGCTGTGCGACGGCCAGTCACTTGAGTGCACGCGTCTTTCCGAGGCCTTGCCGCTGCTGGTGCCGCACATGCAGCGCGCCTTCATGGCCTGCAGGCGTATGCAGGAACTGAAATATCGCACCGACAGCCTCGAACAGGCCATGAACTACTTCAACGCCGGCGTGATCATGCTCGACGGCGCCGGCACCCCGGTGTACATGAACCGGCGTGCCAGGGAGATCGTGGCCAACATGCAGGGGCTGTATGTTGTCTCCGGGCAATTGACCACCACCTCCAACCGGTTGACACCAAGGCTCAGGCAGATGGTCGCCACCGCCGTGGCGCAGGGGAAACAGGGCGGCAGCCGCATCGAGGCCATGGCCATCAAGCCCCCCGGGGAAAGGCACAAGCTGACGATCGCGACGGTGCCGCTGCAAGCCGACAGGCAGGCCGCGGTGCCGGAGCATGGGGACATCCATGCCGCCCTGCTGATCGCCTCGCCGAGCTTCGTCTCCGATCTGAAGCCGGAGGCGCTGCAAATGCTCGCCAACCTGACGGGCGCCGAGGCCAGGCTGGCCCTGGGCCTGGCATCCGGGCGTTCCCTCGGCCAGTACTGCAAGGACAGCGGTATCCAGATCGGCACCGCGCGCGGCTATCTGAAACAGGCCTTTGTGAAGACGGGCACCAACCGCCAGTCGGAACTGGTCAGCCTGGTGCACAGCATCTCCTTCAACCTGTAGCTCTGCCGGCGCTTACGTCCATGTCCGATCACCAGTAGGATCGGGGCATGACGCGCATCCTGATCCATTACGGCGAACTGACCCTGAAGGGGCGCAACCGCCAGACCTTCGAGCGGCGGCTGGCCGCCAACCTGAAGGACCTGACCGGCGCCAGGCACATCGAGCGCCGGCACGGGCGTATGCTGGCCGAGCTGCCGGACGCCGATGCGGCGACGCTGCAGCGCCTGGCCCTGATTCCCGGCATCCGCAACTTCGCCGTGGTACGCGGCGCCACGTCCGACATCGCCGACATGCAGCGGGTGGCCGAGGCGGCGGTACGCGAGGACTGCGGCGATGTCGCAGGCCGACGTTTCCGCATCACCGCCCGCCGCTCCGACAAGACATTGGCGCTGACCAGCCTGGATATCGCCGCAGCCCTCGGCGATCACCTGCGCCGGGCGCTGGGCATGGTGGTCGACCTCGATCACCCCGAGATCACCGTGCATGCCGAATGCACGCCGGACGGTGCCTACATCTACACCGACAAGCGCGAAGGCATCGGCGGCCTGCCTGTCGGCAGCTCCGGGCGCGGTGTGGTGCTGTTCTCCGGCGGCATCGATTCGCCGGTGGCCGCCTATACGATGATGAAGCGCGGCATGCAGGTGACGCTGGTGCACTTCTACAACAGCAGCCTGAACCGCGATTTCGCCAAGATCCGCGATCTGGCGGCTGTGCTGTCGTGCTACCAGGGGCGGCTGGCGCTGGTGCTGGTCGACCTGGAGGAATTCCAGCGGCACACCATCGCCGCCGTGCCGGCCGAGTACCGCATGATCATCTACAAGCGCCAGATGCTGCGCGAGGCCGCACGCATCGCTGTGCACGAGCGGGCGCAGGCCCTGGTCACCGGTGATTCGCTGGGGCAGGTGGCCAGCCAGACCCTGGCCAACATCCAGGCCATCTACGACGCGGCCACGCTGCCGCTGCTGCCGCCGCTGATCGGCATGGACAAGGAGGAGATCATTCATCTCGCCCGTCGCATCGGTACCTTCACGCCGTCGATCGAGGAGTACTGCGACATCTGCTCCTTCCTGGTGGCCAGGCACCCGGAGACCCGCGCCAACCGCCAAAAGGTGGCACAGTACGAGGCCACGCTCCCGATCGATTCGCTGGCGCCGGGCGAGCGCCGGGAGCTGTTCTTTGCAGGGCAACCGCAGGCGCAGCAGGAGGTGGGGCATGGCTGACAGGATCCGGTACAGCGACGAGCAATGGCGGCGGCGCCTGACGCCCGAGCAGTACCAGGTGACGCGCGAGCATGGCACCGAGCGCGCCTTCACCGGCGAATACTGGGATTGTCACGAGCACGGCACCTATGCCTGTGTCTGCTGCGGGGCGCCGCTGTTTGCTTCCACGGACAAGTACGATTCCGGCAGCGGCTGGCCCAGCTTCTCCCGTCCGCTCGCAGCCAGCCATGTGGCGACAAAAGAGGACCACAGCCATGGCATGCGACGCACCGAGGTGCTCTGTGCCGCCTGCGATGCGCACCTGGGCCATGTGTTCGACGACGGCCCGGCCCCAACAGGACAGCGTTACTGCATCAATTCGGCGGCGCTGCACCTGGACCAAAAACCGACGGGGGACGACGACGCCTCCGACTAGCAATCGACGCCTGCATTTCCGTTTGCCGTTCGGGGCGGATAGAGTAGCCCCGCCTGTTTAAGGAGTGAAAGCGATGTCCGACAAGCCCTGGGGCGGGCGGTTCGACGCCCCGACCGACAGTTTCGTCGAGGCCTTCAACGCCTCCGTCGATGTGGATGCCCGCATGTATGCCGAGGATATCGCAGGCTCGAAGGCGCATGCGCGCATGCTGGCGAAGCAGGGCCTGCTGTCCGATACCGATCTCGCCGCCATCCTCCAGGGGCTGGACGCCATCAAGGCAGAGATCGAGCGCGGCGAGTTCGCATTCACC
The DNA here is from genome assembly GCA_964422615.1 of uncultured Zetaproteobacteria bacterium. Classification (GTDB taxonomy): domain Bacteria; phylum Pseudomonadota; class Zetaproteobacteria; order Mariprofundales; family Mariprofundaceae; genus DATLWN01. Next base: position 9,259 of record CAYRBJ010000047.1, read on the forward strand.
GTGGCCCTCGAGGACGTGCACATGAACATCGAGCAGCGGTTGACGGAGCGCGTCGGCGATGCCGGCAAGCGCCTGCACACCGCCCGCTCGCGCAACGACCAGGTGGCGACCGACGTGCGCCTGTACCTGCGCCGGCGCACCGACGCTATGGTGGCGCGCATCCGACGCCTGCAGGAGGTGCTGGTGGCACTTGCCGAGCAACATGCCGATACCGTGATGCCCGGCTTCACGCACCTGCAGACGGCGCAGCCGGTGACCCTCGGCCACCACCTGCTGGCCTATGTCGAGATGCTCGAGCGTGATGCGGGCCGCTTCATCGATGCGCGGGGGCGCATGAACCGTTCCCCTCTCGGGGCAGCGGCGCTGGCCGGCACCAGCTTCCCGATCGACCGGCAGATGACGTCCGACGAACTCGGCTTCGACGGGCCCTGCGCCAATTCGCTCGATGCCGTGTCCGACCGCGATTTC
>CAYRBJ010000048.1:0-9377 GCA_964422615.1 uncultured Zetaproteobacteria bacterium
CAGTTCTCCTCCGAGTTCCTGAACATCGTCGCCCGCCACGTCAAGGGCTAGAGGATATGCACGCACGAATTTCGACCGAGGCGCTGCCGCCCCAAACGGGACCGATCCCGGGGGCCGATCAAGGCGCGAGGAGTGCCGTTTGGTGAATCAAAATAAACGACAAGCAATGCAGCGTGGCCCCATTTTGGGTGCAATTTGGGGCATAGCCTGATGTGGACCGGGCAAAGCCGCTGGGACAAGGAAGCGGAACCCATGGGAGAGATCAACGTCACGCCGCTGGTGGACGTGATGCTGGTGCTGCTGATCATCTTCATGGTCACCGCCCCGCTGCTGACGCAGGGGGTCAACGTCAACCTGCCGCAGGCCAAAAGCCCGCCGATGCAGCAAAACACCGAGCCGCTGGTGCTGACGGTCAAGCGGGATGGGCGCATCTACCTGCAGCGCCACGAGATCAGGCTCAGCCAGCTGGCGCCGCGCATCCGGGCCATCCGCGCCCAGAAACCCGGACTGCCGGTGTTCATTCGTGGTGATGCCCGAACGCCCTACGAGAATGTGGCGCGCGTGCTGAGCACGCTGGAAGCGGCCAATATCCAGAAGGTCGGCCTTGTCACCGAGCCATACCGCCGCTAATCCGCATGCGGATCCCGCAGACCTGCACGGCCAGGATTTCCTGGTATCGCTGCTGGTGCACGCCCTGGTCATCGGCGCCATCATCATGCTGGCGCTGTGGGAGGTCCACCATACCCCGGAGCCGCTGCAGCGCATCCAGGTCAGCATGATCACGCCGGGAGAACTGAACAGGATGATCCACCAGGCGGCCAGGGCAAAAGTGCGCGAACACGAAAAACCTGTGCATGTGCAGCAAAAGCCATCCCAGATGCCCAGCCTCAGCAAGCCCGCGCCCAAGGAGAAGAGCAAGCCCAAGGAGACCTTCAATCCCTTCGTGCCGCTGGAATCGAAGCAGGATGTGACGACCTCATCCACATCCCACACCCACAACAAGGCCATGGCGCAGATGCAGATGCAGCAGCTGTCACAGCAGGAGATCAACCGCTACATCGCCATGATTCAGGCGGCAGTGCAACAGCACTGGAAGGTACCGCTGAGCCTCGGGCGCGTGAAAAACCCACTGGTCGAACTGCGACTGCGGCCGGATGGCCGCGTGGTGTCGATACACATCCTAGAAAGCTCTGGTGATACCGCACTGGACGCCTCGCTCGTCCGCGCCATCATGGCCGCCGCCCCGTTCCAGCTGCCCCGGAAGCAGTTCGAGGCCTTCCGCGATAACCAAATCCGCTTCATTCCCTCGGTCAATCAACAACAGTAAGCCGGCCGGACGGGGTAAGAGAGCCCCTTGTAAGCGGTGGGTTGCGGCGCTAGAAAGCTGCCCATGCGTCTGATCTCCTCCCTGCTGCTCGGGCTACTCATGCTCGCCGTGTCTTCTCCGGCATCGGCTGTCGAATTCCAGATCTACCAGTCCGGCTATAAGCCGCTGCAGCTGGCCTGGGAGATCGACGCGGACCCGTCGCTGCATCTGCAGTCCTCGCAATTGGGCGATATCGTGCAGAACGACCTGGCCACCAGCCAGTCCTTCGTCACCATGAACCCGCTTAGCTTTCTGGATTCCGCGGCCGATTCCTGGAAACAGGTCACCTACGGCGATTGGCGCCTGATCGGCACCGACGTGCTGGCCCTGTGCCGGCTGACGGTGACCGCCAACGGCTGGAAGGCTGAGGTACAGGTCCACGATCCGTTCCGCGACAAACAGTTGGGCACAAGCAGTTTTACGGCCGCAAATGGCGATCTGCGCCCGCTGGCCCACCGAATCTCGAACTACATCTACCAGACCGTGCTGGGCATCCCCGGCTATTTCAACTCGCATATCCTGTATGTGCGTAAGCTGAAGAACAGTTCCGAGTTGGTGTACATGGACCAGGACGGCGCCAACCAGCAGGTCGTGGCCCGCAACTTCCCGATCCTGCTCTCCCCCAACTGGTCACCCGACGGAAAGTTCGTGGCACTGAACGCCTATGTCGGGGACCAGCCGCGCATCGAACTGCTCGACCTGCAGACCGGCAGCCTGCAGACCATCGCCAACTTCGGCGGCCTGAACAGCACGCCGGCCTTCTCACCGGACGGACGCCACATCGCCGCCACGCTGTCCTACGCCGGGAATCCACAGATCTACATCTACGACCTGCGAACCAAGAAATGGCGGCTGTTCACGCATCACGGCGACATCAACACCTCCCCCACCTGGTCGCCCGACGGAAAATGGATCGCCTTCACCAGCAACCGCAACGGCTCGCCCCAGATCTATCGCAAGAGCATGGAAACGGGCGAGGTGCATGCGGTCAGCCTGGTCGGCGATTACAACACCTCGCCGGCCTGGTCCCCGAAGGGCGACCGCATCGCCATGATCTCGCTGAAGAACTGGCAATACGCCGTGGCCACGGTCAACGTCGACGGCAGTGACATCCGCTATCTGGCCACGGGGAAGGTGGAAACCCCCGCCTGGTCCCCGAACGGCCAGATGCTGATCTATGCCTACTCGCATCAGGGCCTGCGCCAGCTGTACGAGGTTCCCAGCTGGGGGGGACATCCTCAGGCCGTCACCCCCGTCAGCGAGGATGCCTCCTACCCGGCCTGGTCCCGCTAGACAACACCCTTTAGCCATCTATAATCGGCGTTAAATTCGTTCATTTCAGCCGTTTGGGCACCCTGGACGAAAATCACGGAGGGATTCCGATGCATTCAAACCATATCAAGCTTGCGGCGGTCGCTTGCCTTGCAGCCGGTCTGCTCATGGCAGGCTGTGCCAAAAAAGAGACGGTGGAGACCACCAAACCCGAGGCTGCGCCGGTAGCGACAGCGAAGACGGTCGCCAAGCCGGCGACCAATTCGGTGTATTTCGCCTTTGACAAATCTAACCTGGACAACCCGGCAGTTGCCACCCTCAACGCCAATGCCGAATGGCTGAACGCCAATTCGGATGTCGACGTCACCGTCGAGGGCAACTGCGACCAGCGCGGTACCCGCGCATACAACCTGGCCCTCGGCCAGCGTCGTGCCGATTCCGTGCGTGACTATCTGGTCAACCATGGCGTCAGTGCAAGCCGCATCAAGACCATCTCGTATGGCAAGGAACGCCCACGCTGCAAGGGCACCGGTGAAGCCTGTTATGCCCAGAACCGGCGCGCGGATATTGTCGTCGACCACTGATCCTTCGATCTGCGACATGACATGGCGGCCATCGGTCATCCCGATGGTCGCCATTTTCTTTCTGCCCCTGCTTGCCGGCTGCGCCACGCCCCCCCCGACGCAGGACATCGGAATGCTGCAGCAGCAATTGGCCGGCACCGAGCAGGATCTGAGCGCCGCCCAGGCATCGATCTCCGAACTCGAGCAGCAGATGGCCGTGGTGCAAAAGCAATCCAAGCAGCAGGCGGCATTGCTGGCCGCCCTGCAGGCGAGCATCGCCCGGATACAGTCCCGGACGTCATCGTCCGACACCCTGATGCCCGCAGACAGCCGCGCCCGACGGAACATGGAAAAGAAGCTCGACCAGATCGAGGCCACCCTGGACAAATCGGAGGCCGGAGGAGGCGTTGGCGGGGACGAAAAAAACGCCTATACGGCCGCCTATCTCGCCCTGAAGAGCGGGCGCTACGATGAGGCATCGAACGATTTTGCCCATCTGATCAAGCAATATCCCAAAGGTGAGTACATCGACCAGGCCCTGTACTGGTATGGCGAAAGCCTTTATGCTCAGCATCGCCTGAAGCAGGCAGCGGCCGTGCTGGAAAGGGCCGTGCGCAAGTATCCGCACAGCACCAAGCATGAACCTGCTCTGCTTCGCCTCGCTTCGATCTATAAGGATTTGCATCGTACGGACGATGCCGTCGCGGTATTCAAGCGCCTGATCCGGGAATACCCGCATACGGTCACGGCGGATCACGCCCGCCGCGCCCTGCAGCAAATCGCTCAGGAGAAAAAGAAATAGCCCCAGCCCCATCGGTCCGCATTCACGAAATCTATGACAGCATTCAGGGAGAGAGCACGCTTGCCGGCATGCCCTGCACGCTCGTGCGCCTGGCCGGATGCCCGCTACGCTGCCGTTATTGCGATACCCCCCAGGCCTGGTCGCCTGCAAGCGGGCGGGATGTGCCGATCGAGGAACTGGTCTCGGATATCGCACAACGCAACCGACCTCTGATCCTGGTCAGCGGCGGCGAGCCACTGGCGCAGCCGGCCTGCACCGACCTGCTTGCGGCCCTTGCCGAAACCGGGCGCATCATCCAGTTGGAGACTTCCGGGGCCTTCGATATCTCCGGGGTTCCGGATGGCATCCGCCGCATAGTCGATGTGAAAACGCCGGGCAGCGGCGAGGTGGCACGGAACCTGATCGGCAACCTCGCCCATGTGAGGGCGGGCGACGAGATCAAGTTCGTGATCACGGATCGCCAGGACTACGCATGGGCTCGCGACATGATCGCCGAGCACGCGCTGGACCGGATGGGCCTTCCCATCCTGTTCTCGCCGGCCTGGGGGGAAGTGGAACCGACGGAACTGTGCCGCTGGGTCCTGGCTGACGCCCTGCCCGTGCGTGTGCACCTGCAACTGCACAAATACATCTGGGGCGGCGAGGCGAAGGGCGTATGAATACAGCCGTCGTTCTGCTCTCCGGCGGTCTGGATTCCAGTACCGCCCTGGCATGGGCCATCAAGGAACAGGGATGGGCCTGCCATACGGTGGCCTTCGACTACGGGCAGCGCCACCGCATCGAGCTTCAGGCGGCAGCCCGGGTCGCCACGGCCCTCGGCGCGCACAGCCATCGTGTCATCCGCGTGGACCTCGCCGCCATCGGCGGCTCGGCACTGACGGACGATATCGACGTACCGAAGGATGCGCCCGATTCCACCGGGATTCCCGTCACCTACGTGCCGGCGCGCAACCTGATCTTTTTGTCCCTGGCGGCCGCGGTGGCCGAAACCGTGCAGGCACGACATCTGGTGATCGGGGCCAATATCGTCGACTACTCAGGATATCCCGATTGCCGTCCCGAATTCCTCGAGGCCTTCATCCGGGCCGCCAACCTGGGCACGCGCAGCGGCACGGCCGGCCAGCCGCTGGAGATTGCCGCCCCACTGATCACCCTGAAAAAATCGCAGATCATCGCCCTCGGCCGGAAGCTCGGCCTGGACTACGGCCTGACCCGTTCCTGCTACGATCCGCGGCCGGACGGCAGCCCCTGCGGCCATTGCGATTCCTGCCGCTTTCGCCGCCAGGGATTCGCGGAACTGCAGCTTACGGACCCCCTTCACTATCCCGGCGACTAGGGTTTCCAAGCCCTTTCCAAGCAACCATGACATGGTACAATGCCGTGCGGGGCGGAGTTGAACATGGAGGTTAGATTGCGACAGCCGATCAACTGCCGGACCCGCGCCCGACTGATGCTGTGCACCCTGGCCCTGCTGGGCATGCCGGCGAACCTTCTTGCTGCCGCAGCCACCTCCTCTTCCCCCGCCGCTGCCTCGTCCACCCGGGCCGATCTCGCCGTCTGGCGTCTGCCCCCGCCGCCGGTCGCCGCCCATCCCGCATCCAAACAGGAAGTGAAGCTGGGCATGCAGCTGTTTTTCGATCCGCGCCTGACCGGCGCCGATGCCATGTCCTGCGCCCAATGCCACCTGCCGGGACTGGAATGGTCCGACGGGCGCCCACGGCCGATGCCACAGCAGCTGACGCTTGGGCGCAATACCATCGCGCTGGTCAATGTCGTCTATCGCAAGACCTTCTTCTGGGATGGCCGCGCTTCATCGCTGGAAGCGGCCATCGCCGGTCATCTGACGGAGAGCGAGGAAACGGGTGGGCAGAGCGATAAGGTCGGCATCTCCAACCTCTCCGCCCTCGGCGGCTACCGCCGCGCCTTCGCCGCTGTCTTCCATTCCCCGGCCATCACCGTGCAGGAGATCAGCCAGGCACTGGCCGCCTATCTGAGAACCCTGGTTGCGACCAACACCCCCTTTGACCGCTGGATCGGCGGGGACAGCAAGGCGCTGTCCACCGAGGCCAAGGCGGGCTTCAAGCTATTCACCGGCAAGGCGGGATGCGTACGCTGCCATACACCGCCCTATTTCAGCGATTTCAAGTTTCACAACACCGGCATGAACAGTATCGATCCGGGCCATTACGAGGTCACGGGCAAGGCGAAGGACCGCAGCGCCTTCCGCACCCCCGATCTGCGACAGGTGGGACGCACGGCCCCGTACATGCACAACGGCAGCCTGCCGACGCTGGAAAGCGTCATCGACTTCTACAACCGGGGCGGCGACAGCCTGGATCCGGACAACGAGCTGAAGCCGCTCGGACTGAGCGCAAGCGAGCAGCATGAGCTGGTGATGTTCCTGTATTCCCTGACCGATCCCAACCCGCCGCCTGCCGAATTCCCGGTGCTGCCGGCCATGGGCGAGATGCCGCCGACTGGTCAACAGGCGGCCCGGCAACCCGATGCCCAGGCCCTGATCTCAGCCCAGATACGGTAATGGCGAACGGCTGACGGCCACCGACACGATATAGGCGAACACCACGAGCGCGGCCACCCAGGCCATGCGGCGCACGCCATCGCTGCGCCCGAAGCGCATGACCACGAAGCCGAGGCCGATGTAGAGCACCACCGCCGCCAGCTTCGCCGTCAGCCATGGCGATTCGAACGGGATCTGGTGCAGCCACCAGGCCAAGGCCACGCCGCTGCCCAGCAGCAGCGCATCGACGGTATCCGGCACGATGCGCGCCCACAGCATCGAGGCGATCGGCCTGTGATGCAGCACGCGCATTCCCCGCCAGACAAACAGCCCCAGTGACAACGAGGCGCAGCTCATGTGGAAACCCTTCAGGATCGCGAAGCCCAGATCATCCCCCTTGCCGGACGGCTTGATGCTGCCACACCGGCACGGCATCAGGCCCGGCGCAGGCTAGCGCGCAGGCGGACCGACCGACAGCCCTGTTCCCCGCCGCCGACTGCATCTACGATAATACTGATTATCTATGGAACGCATCAGCCTAAGCCGGAACCTGGGATTGTTCTCCGCCACCATGATCGGCATCGGCGGCATGATCGGCGCCGGCATCTTCGCCCTGACCGGCATCGCCGCCGGCATCTCCGGCTCCTCCGTGGCCCTGGTGTTCATCCTCAACGGCCTGCTGACGCTGCCGACCGCCATGGCCTATGCGGAACTGTCCTCCTCGCTGCCGCGGGCCGGCGGCGGCTACGCCATCATCCAGGAGGGCATGGGCGGAGCCAACGGCTTTTTGGCCGGCTGGATGAGCCTGTTCGCCTATATCGCCGCCGGGGCGCTGTACGCCCTGGCATTCGCCCGTTTCGCCACCAAAAGCTGGTTGCTGCTCGGCATGCCGGGCCTGGGCCTCGGCCCCGATGCCTTGGCGGGCGTGTTCACGGCGGCCATCGTGCTCGCATTCACCGGCATCAACGTGCTCGGCGCCACCGAGGCGGCCCGGGTCGGCAATATCGTCACCCTGGCCAAGGTGCTGGTGCTGTGCCTGTTCGTGCTGGCCGGCCTGAGCGCCCTGGGGCATGAGCCGGCGGCGGTGCACCGCATCACGAGCGATTTCCTGCCCCAAGGCGCCGGCGGCGTGCTCGTGGCCATGGGCCTGACCTACGTGGCCTTCGAGGGCTTCGAGATCATCGCCCAGTCCGGCGAGGAGGTCATCGACCCGAAACGCACCCTGCCGCGCGCCATCTTCCTGTCCATCGCCATCGTGCTGCTGCTGTATGTCGGCGTGGCCCTGGTCACCTTCGGCATGGTGGTGCCGCCGGCCGGCATCAGCCCGCACGCCTATCTCGGTTCCCTGAAGGAAATGGCCGTGGTCGAGGCGGCCAGACGCGTGTTCACCCCCGGCATCGGCAACCTGCTGCTATTGGCCAGCGGCCTGGCGGCCACGGCGTCCGCCCTGAACGTCACCATGTACTCGGCCTCCCGCGTGGCCCTGGCCATGGGGCGGGAGGGGCATCTGCCGCCATGGTTCGCGCGCGTCGGCACGCGCCGGCACACGCCGTGGCTGGCCGTGCTGGCCAGCGGACTGCTGATGCTGTGCATGGCCGCCTTCTTCCCCATCGAGCAGGCGGCGGCGTCCGGCAGCCTGATGTTCCTGTTCCTGTTCCTGCAGGTGAACCTGACGCTGCTGGTGCTGCGCCGGAACAAGCCCGAGATGCACCGCCCGTATGCCATGCCGTGGTCGCCGCTGCTGCCGCTGCTGGCCATCGCCGGCAACGCCCTGCTGGCGCTGCAGCTGTTCACCTACAGCCCGCTGGTGTGGTATGTGGCCAGCTTCTGGATCATGGCCGGGGCGCTGATCTACTACGCCTACGTGGCCAGGCAACAGGTGCGCGAGAAGCGCACGGAGGTGGCGTTCGAGGAGGTGTTCGTCAGCCGCGACTACTCGGTGCTGGCCGCCGTGGAGCGGCAGGCCGACGCCAGGGCGCTGGGCACGGTGGCCGCCACCATCGCCAAGGCGCAGAAGGGCGAGGTGCTGGCGCTGCATGTGATCGGCGTGCCGGGTCCGCTGGGCATCGACGAGGGCAGGCGCTTCATCGAATCGGCGCGCCGCTGCATCGAGCCGGTTCGCGAGAGCGCGGATGAGCTGCATGTGCCCGTACACAGCGTGGTGCGCCTGAGCCGCGATGTGGTCGAGGCCATCCGCGACACGGCGCGCGAGAACGAGACCAACCTGATCCTGCTGCGTTACGGGGCCCCGCCCACCGTCCGGGGACGGCTGTTCGGCTCGATCATCGATCCGATCCTGGCCGCCCCGCCCTGCGACGTGGCCGTGGTGCGCCCGGTGGGCAGAAAGGCTGTGCGCCGCATCCTGGTACCGATCACCCTGGGCTCCGGCAGCGCCAGGATCATCCGTTTCGCCCGCGCCTATGCGGCCCATGGTCATGCTGATGCTACGGTGATCCTGCTGCACGTCACCGCCGGCAAGGGCGAAGCGGAGCAGAACGCCGACACCCTGTTCGCCCCGCTGGTCGAGGGCACCCAGGGAGGAAGGCTGGAATACCGGCTGGTGGCCGGACGCTCCGTGTCGGCCACCATCCTCGAACAGGCGGAGGATTGCCAGCTGGTGATCATGGGTGCGACCACCCAGCCGCTGTTCAGGCGCCTGCTGCTCGGCGATATCCCGAAGCGGGTGCTGCGCCAGGCCCGGATCACCACCATCGTACTCAAACCGGCGCGTGCCGGCATCGCCGAGGCGGCCCAGCACGGCCTGATGCCAAGGCTGCGGCGATGGCTGAAGATACTGAGGGATGCGCTGCTCTCCCGCGCCGGCGGACCGTGAACAGCTGAGGGACGAGTGCTGAG
>CAYRBJ010000049.1:0-8557 GCA_964422615.1 uncultured Zetaproteobacteria bacterium
ACGGCCTCGGAACTCCTGTCCTCGGCCTTGGACGCACACACAAAAGCGCGGTTTTGTGTGTGCTCGCTGAAGCCGCACATCCTGTGCGGAAGGGGGGCGTTGTTCCGGCATCTGTGTATAAGAGAGTCCCGTCGTGAGTATCATGTTCTTGCCGCTGAGATTAATTCCGGCGCCGATGCAGGCGGTGGTGCTGTCCACGGTGCTGGAGCTGTTCTTCTCGCGCGATGCGTCCCTGGGGCCGCTGCTCGAGGGCCTGGACGGGCGGGTGTTCCGCATCGAGGTGCGCGATACCGGCGCGGTGTTCTTCATGGGCTTCTCCTCCGGCCATCCGTGGGTGCATACGGCCCATCAGGGCGAGACGGATGTGCGCATCGAGGCGACGACGGCCGGCTTCGCCCGCCTGTGCTTCGCGCACGAGGATGCCGATGAGTTGGTGTTCCAGCAGGTGCTGAAGCTGTCCGGCGACACCGAGGCCATGCTGCGCTTCAAGAAGCTGCTGGCCGCGGCCGACATCGACTACGAGCGGGAGCTCCGCTCCGCCTTCGGGGACTATTTCGGCACGCGCGTGGCCGAGGCGGCCAAGGCCCTGCTGGCGGCCGAGGACAAGATGCGCCGGCGCACCGAGCAGGCGGTCAGCGGGGTGCTGCACGACATGCAGTTGCCGGATGAGGCCAGGCTGCAGGCCTGGCAGGCCGGGGCCGAGGAATTGAGCCGCCACATCAGCCGCGCCAAGGGACGGCTGACCCGTCTGGAACACGATCTGGATCGCCAGATCGATCACCAGACGCCACCCAAGGACAAACCATGAGATGGTTCGGCCGCCTGCGCCAAAGCCTGCGGCTGCTTAAAATCGCACATGTGATGGCCTCGCACGGCCTGGGGGCGCTGGCCGTGCGCCTGCATCTGTTCCGCCCCTACGCCTGGATCTTCTACCTGTTCATGCGCAGCGAGCTGCCGCGCGAGACCGGGGCGCAGCTGCGCCGTGTGTTCGAGATGCTGGGCCCGACCTTCATCAAGTTCGGGCAGATGCTGTCCACGCGCGTCGACCTGCTGCCGGTCGACGTCGCCGTCGAGCTCAAGAAGCTGCAGGACGCGGTGCCGCCGGAGCGCCCGGCCGCCATCCGCAGCGTGCTGGAGCGCGCCTACCGCCGGCCGCTGACCGGCGAGGACGGCAGCTTCGCCGAGTTCGAGGAACAGCCGGTGGCCGCGGCCTCGATCGCGCAGGTGCACTTCGCCACGCTGCACGACGGGCGCCAGGTGGCGATCAAGGTGCGTCGGCCGAACGTGGAGCGCACCATCGATGCCGACCTGTCGATCCTGCGCATGCTGGCCGGGCTGTTCGACCGCTACCTGCCGGAGTACCGGCGGCTCAAGGCGCCCGAGGTCGTCGAGGAGTTCGCGCGCACCATCCGTGAGGAGCTGAACCTGCGCGCCGAGGCGGCGCACGCCAGCCGCTTCGCCGCCAACCTGGCGGACGTGGAGGGCGTGCAGGTGCCGGCCGTGGTCTGGGACTACACCAAGACGGGCGTGCTGGTCACCGAGCGCGTGTCCGGCATCCCGATCGACGAGCGCGACCATATCCGCGCCGCCGGCCACGACACGCTGCGTCTGTGCGAGCGCCTGGCCGCGCTGTTCTTCCACATGGTGTTCGTCGACGGCTATTTCCACGCCGACCTGCATCCGGGCAACATTTTCGTGTCCAAGGGCGGCGATATCCTGCTCGTCGATTTCGGCATCGTCGGGCGCATGGACATCGACAGCCGCTGTTATCTCGCCGACATGCTGCTGGCCTTTCTGAAGCAGGACTACCGGCGGGCGGCCGAGGTGCACCTGGAGGCCGGCTACATCCACCCGGACGTCGATTTGTCCGCGTTCGAGGACGCGATGCGCGAGATCGCCGAGCCGATCTTCAACCGGCCGCTGCGCGACATCTCGCTGGCCGAGCTGCTGCTGTACCTGTTCTCGGTTACCGAGCGCTTCCAGATGGAGACACGCCCGGAGCTGCTGCTGCTGCAGAAGACGATGGTGGTCATCGAGGGCGTGGCGCGCGAGCTGGAGCCCGAGGTCAACATCTGGAGCCTGGCCCGTCCGCTGGTCACGGCCTGGGTGGCCGAATACCTCGGCCCGAAGGCCAGGGTCGAGCGCGCCGCGCACCAGTTGAAGCACGGCGTCGAGGCCTGGCTGGCCCTGCCCGACGAGATCACGCGTCTGCTGGCCGAGCCGAATGCGAGTGCGTCCGTGCCGGCACAGGTGGGGGCATCGGAGATGCTGCTCAGGCTGCTCGGGCTGGCGCTGGTGGTGGCGGGAAGCGCGGCCCTGGCCCTGGGCTGGCGGCATGCGCTGGGCTGGCCGGATGTGGCCGGCGCCGCCATGCTCGCCGCCGGCTCGGTGCTTGCATTGCGTTTGCGGCGCTAGGCGATAGCCTGCGCTGCGAATTCCATCCGGGGGTGTGCACCCATGAATCGAGATTTCCTTTTCACCAGCGAATCCGTGTCCGAAGGGCACCCGGACAAGGTGGCTGACCGCATTTCCGACGGGGTGCTGGACGCCATTCTCGAGCAGGACAAGACCGCCCGCGTGGCCTGCGAGACCCTGGTGACCACCGGCATGGCGCTGATCGCCGGCGAGATCACCACCTCGGCGGTCATCGACTACCAGGATGTGGTACGCAGTGCCATCAAGGAGATCGGTTACAATTCCTCGCACATGGGCTTCGACTGGGAATCCTGCGCGGTGCTCGTGTCGCTGGACCGCCAGTCGCCGGATATCGCGCAGGGCGTGGATCATGCCTCCGACGACCCGCTCGACCAGGGCGCCGGCGACCAGGGGCTGATGTTCGGCTACGCCTCCAACGAAACCGAGGTGCTGATGCCGACGCCGATCCATCTGGCGCACCAGCTGGTGGAGAGGCAGGCGGCGGTGCGCAAGTCCGGGGTGCTCGCCTTCCTGCGCCCGGATGCCAAGTCGCAGGTCACGGTGCGCTACGAGGACAGCAAGCCGGTGGCCATCGATGCCGTGGTGCTGTCCACGCAGCACAACCCGGACGTCGCCCACAAGGACCTGTGCGAGGCGGTGATGGAGGAGATCATCAAGCCGGTGCTGGGGTCCACGGACCTGTTGCACAAGGGCACCGAATACCACATCAACCCGACCGGACGCTTCGTGATCGGCGGTCCGGTGGGGGACTGCGGCGTGACCGGCCGCAAGATCATTGTCGACACCTACGGCGGCTTCGGCCACCACGGTGGCGGCGCCTTCTCCGGCAAGGACCCGACGAAGGTGGACCGTTCGGCCTGTTACATGATGCGCCATATCGCCAAGAACATCGTGGCCGCCGGGCTGGCCGATCGCTGCGAGGTGCAGGTTGCCTATGCCATCGGCGTGGCGCATCCTCTCTCCGTGATGATCAACACCTTCGGTACCGGCAAGGTGGACGAGACCAGGCTGTCGCATGCGGTGCGCGAGGTGTTCGACCTGCGTCCGAAGGGTATCGTGCAGCAGCTGGACCTGCTGCGCCCGATCTACGCCAAGACCGCGGCCTACGGCCACTTCGGCCGCGAGCTGCCGGAGTTTACCTGGGAGCGTACCGACAAGGTCGAGGCGCTGAAGGCCGCCGTCGGGGCGCTGAAGACCGCCGTCGGGGCGTAAGCGGATATTCCTATCGCCGAGGGGCGCTGCAACCGGTCATCCGGTCAGGCTCGGCACCATAGTTTAACGGCGCCCGTTCATCCTACACTGAACGGAGTATGACCATGAGCGCACAGATGAACCCGACAAACGAATGCCGCGTGGCGGACATGGCGCTGGCCGACTGGGGCCGCAAGGAGATCCGCATCGCCGAGACGGAGATGCCGGGCCTGATGGCCATCCGCGACAAGTATGCGGCCAGCCAGCCATTGAAGGGGGCGCGTATCGCCGGCTCCCTGCACATGACCATCCAGACGGCGGTGCTGATCGAAACGCTGGTCGCCCTCGGTGCCGAGGTCCGCTGGGCATCCTGCAACATCTTCTCCACCCAGGACCATGCCGCCGCCGCCATCGCCGCCGACGGCGTGCCGGTATTCGCGTTCAAGGGCGAATCGCTGACCGAATACTGGGAGTTCACGCACCGCATCATGGAATGGAGTGATGGCGGTACCCCGAACATGATCCTCGACGACGGCGGCGACGCCACGCTGCTGGTGATCCTCGGCGCCAAGGCCGAGAAGGATCCGTCGGTGATCGAAAAGCCCGAGAGCGAGGAGGAGGAGGCCCTGTACGCCGCCATCAAGGCGAGGCTGGCCAAGGATCCGGGCTTCTATTCGCGCATCAAGGCCAACATCAAGGGCGTGACCGAGGAGACGACGACCGGCGTGCACCGGCTGTACCAGATGGCGGCGAAGGGCGAGCTGCCGTTCCCGGCCATCAACGTCAACGATGCCGTGACCAAGTCCAAGTTCGACAACCTGTACGGCTGCCGCGAATCGCTGATCGACGGCATCAAGCGCGCCACCGACGTGATGATCGCCGGCAAGATCTGCGTCGTGCTCGGCTACGGCGACGTCGGCAAGGGCTGCGCCCAGGCCTTCCGCGGCATGGGCGCCACCGTGTGGGTGACCGAGATCGACCCGATCTGCGCCCTGCAGGCGGCGATGGAGGGTTACCGCGTCGTCGACATGGAAGAGGCCTGCAAGCGTGCCGACATCTTCGTCACCACCACCGGAAACTTCCATGTCATCACCCACGAGCACATGGCGGCGATGAAGGATCAGGCCATCGTCTGCAACATCGGCCATTTCGACAACGAGATCGATGTCGCGAGCCTGAAGAAATACGAATGGGAGAACGTCAAGCCGCAGGTCGACCAGATCATCTTCCCGGACGGCCACCGCATCACGCTGCTGGCCGAAGGAAGGCTGGTGAATCTCGGCTGCGCCACCGGGCACCCGAGCTTCGTGATGTCCAACTCCTTCTCCAACCAGACGCTGGCCCAGATCGAACTGTTCGGCCGCACCGATGCCTACGAGGCCAAGGTGTACACGCTGCCGAAGCAGCTGGACGAGGAGGTGGCGCGCCTGCATCTGGCCAAGATCGGTGCACACCTGACCCGACTGACCGCCAGGCAGGCCGATTACATCGGCGTGCCGGTCGACGGTCCGTTCAAGCCGGATCTCTACCGCTACTGATGCGTCTCGTTACGCTGCTGTCCCTGCTGCTGTTCCCGCTGATGGCCTGGGCACAGGATGCGGCGGCACCCGCCCCGGCGGCGTCCGCGGCGGCTGCCTCCAAGGCCACGGCTGCCGATACGAAATCCGCCGGCACGTCGCCGTCCGCCCCCACAGTCGCGGCCAAGCCAGCCGACACTGCGGCCAAGGGGGCGGCGGCATCGGGTTCGCCGACGAATTCCGCCAAGCCCGCTGCGAAGGCGGTCAAGGCTCCGCCAGCGGCTTCCTCCGCCAAGGCCCCGGCCAAGTCTGACGCGGCCCCGGCGGTGGTGCCGACGGCACCGGCGGCAGGCCCCGGTTCGCCGGATGCCCGCTTCGACAAGACCGGCGACGGCCTGGTGGATGCGGCCGACTGGGCGCTGATGACGGAGAAGGAAAAGGAGGATTACGCCCGCGCCTCGTTAAAGGCCCTGGGCGAGGATCCGGACGCTCAGGTCGGCAACGGCCAGACCCTGCTCGATCAGTACCTGGCCGGTCTGCGCGCCGTATACAAATAGGCGTGATCCCGCAGTTTCTTTGTGTTGATTTCGTCCGGGGATAATGGTAGTAATCGCCCCCGAAAAGCGGGGGGGCTGGTTTCTCAGCATGTGGATGATGCCGCATCCGGTGGTCCGGTGACCGGGCACGGAGGCGGCGCTCGGGTCGGGAGAATAAACCTTCGCGGTATCCTGATCACACAGGCAGCCGTCGCCGGTCTGGCTTCCGCGGTCGTGGCGCTTGTGGCGGATTGGCTCGATGGCCTGTCGTTGCTGTACGGAGCGGCACTGATGTCGGCCAACGGTATATGGTTGTACCGAGGAATCGAACAGGCAGTGAGCCATGGATCAGGCGACGGGCAGCGGGCGTTGTATCGCTCGGCAGTCTTCCGCTTCGTTGCCCTGCTGCTGGCGCTGGCGCTGGCCTACGCTGCGGGATTGTTTTTGCCCTGGGTGGCGGCGGGAATGCTGGCCGCCCAGGCGGTTGTATATGTCTATGGTCTGGCGGGCGCATGGCGCGTCCGGTCCGGGACCTAGAATTTAGAGAGGGGGGTCTGCGTTGGCGGAGCCACATAGCAGCGGCATAGCCGAGCATCTTCATTACTGGACCTATGTTGTCGAGAAGGGCCATCCGTTCATGCAGATCCATCTGGACACCATGATTCTGACCCTCGTCATCGCCGGCGCCATGGTGATCTTCTCGCTGTGGCTGAAGGGGCGGCTGGTCGAGGGCACGCCGAGCGGCACGCAGAACTTCGTCGAATCGGTCATCGATTTCATCAACGAGACGGTGCGCGACAATTTCCCGGTGCACAATCCGCTGGTCGCGCCGCTGGCGCTGACCATCTTCGTGTTCGTGTTCCTGTGCAACACCATGGACATTCTGCCGGCCTATACGATGGACACCATCGCCCACGCGTTCGGGATCGCGAGTTTCCGCCAGGTGCCGACCAACGATCTGAACCTGCCGGTGGCGATGGCGGTGTCGGTGTTCGTGCTGGCCTTGTATTACGAGTTCAAGCTCAAGCCAGTGCATTTCATCAAGGAGCTGTTGTTCGAGCCCTTCGCCAGCCTGCTGCTCAACGCCAAGAACCCGATCGTCAAGGTGCTCGGCGTGGTGCTGATCCCGATCAACCTGATCCTGAAGATCGTCGAGGAAGTGGCCAAGCCCCTGAGTCTCTCCTTCCGACTGTTCGGCAATATGTTCGCCGGCGAGGTGATTTTCCTGCTGATCGCCTTTCTGCTGCTCAGCGGCGGCGTCGTCGGCAAGTTCTTCGGCTTTTTCGTCGGTTTTGGCTGGTCGATCTTCCACCTGTTCATCGGCCTGCTGCAGGCATTCATTTTCATGATTCTTACCGTGGTGTACCTGTCGATCGCGCACCAGCCGGTGGAACATTGAACAGCCGGCGACGCATGAGTTTGGCTTTTGATTTTAGATAGTAGTACTGAGGAGTAACACATGGACGCACATACGATTATCACCGCTGCAACCGCCATCTCGGTGGGCGTGATCCTGGCCGCTGCCGGCCTGGGCTCGGCCATCGGCTGGGGTCTGATCACCTCCAAGACGCTGGAGGGCATCGCCCGCCAGCCCGAGATGCGCCCGCAGCTGATGTTCAACATGTTCATCTTTGCCGGCCTGATGGAGTCCTTCCCGTTCATCATCATGGCCTTCGCGCTGTGGTTCCTGTTCGCCAACCCGTTCCATTGATCGGCCGGGGCGGGCACGGCCCGGACGCACATTGTAAGCTTTGAGGTGATCCGATGAGTATTGATCTTACATTCATCATGCAGATTTTGGTCTTCGTGGCCTTGTGTATTTTTCTATACAAGATCCTTTACGGGCCGCTGAACACCCTGATGGAGACGCGCGCCAAGCGTATCGCAGACGGTCTGGCGGCCGCCGAGGCCGGCGAGCAGGCCAAGACCGAGGCCGAGGCCCAGATCGCCGAGGCGCTGAAGATCGCCAAGACCAAGGCCCAGGAGATCGTGGCCGCCGCCGAAAAGCGCGCGGCCGAGATCCACGAGGAGGCCGTGAACAAGGCCCGGGGCGAGGCAGAGCAGATCGTTTCCGGCGCTCGCGAGGAGATCAATGCCGAGCTGGGTCGCGCCCGCCAGGCGCTGCGCCAGGAGGTTGCCGATCTCGCCATCCTGGCCGCCGAACGCGTGGTCGAGTCCGAGCTGGATGCCGCGCGCCACGGCAAGCTGATCGAGGGCATCGTCAGCAAGGGTTTCGGTAACGCATGAGAACGCAGCAGGTCTCCCGCCGCTACGCCCGGGCCCTGTTCGAGCTTGAACAGGAGGGCGCCAAGAACCGCGCCGCGCTCGAGAAGCTGGCGGCCGTGGCTGCCGTGGGCGACGTGCAGGACGTGCTGGGCAACCCCAACTACGCCGCATCGCTGAAGGCATCGGTGCTGGAGAAGGCGGCGGGTTCGCTGCCGGCGGAGATGAAGCGGCTGGTGAGCTTGTTGTGCGAGCGGGGCAAGGCGGAGCTGCTGCCCGAGATTGATGCGCTGTTCGAACAGATGATGCGCCAGGCCGAAAGCGAGGTGGAGGCCGAGGTGGTTTCCGCCGTCAAGCTCAGTGAGGCGCAGAAGAAGAACCTGGCCAAGGTGCTGGGTGACATCAGCGGCCGCAGCGTGCGCCTGAGCGTCAGCGAGGACAAATCGATCCTCGGCGGTCTGGTGGTGCGCATCGGCGACCGGCTGATCGATTATTCGGTGCGCTCGCGCCTGGAGGCCCTGAAACGGGCCATGGCGGCGTAGGCGACCGCGTCATAGACGAATTATTGTTGAGGCTTTGAGGTAACAAACAAGATGAAACTCGATACCGCAGAAATCAGTTCAATCATCAAAGAGCAGATCAAGGGCTTTGAGG
>CAYRBJ010000050.1:0-8388 GCA_964422615.1 uncultured Zetaproteobacteria bacterium
TCGGAGCCGGTACCCTGTGGCTGCAGCAGGGCATCGTCAACGAAGAGGCCTGGCGCATCGCCACCGAGGGGGGGCTGATCTGCGTCATGGACCGCTGTATCGCCGTCATGCACCGGCTACTGATCAAAGACGGGTGAGGGCCAGGCCCTAGCGGGCGAGAAGGCCCCGAAGCAGGCGACGGGCGGCAGGCGAGTGGCCAGTCCCGGGAGCCGACGATGCGCCCGACGACCTTGCCCTGCCGGTCGATCAAATAGGTGGTCGGCAGCGCCCGCACGCCGTAGCGGCGGTGCACCTTGTCATCGGCATCGAGGGCGATGGGCAGGGTGATGTCGTGCGTGGCCACGAACTTGGCCGCCCCCTTGCCGTCGCTGCTGTCGGCATCGACGGCCAACAGCGTCAGCCCCTTGCCGTAATGCGCCGCCACCGCCGTCAGCTCGGGCATCTCCTGCCGGCAGGGTGGACACCATCTGGCCCAGAAATGCAGCAGCACCACGCGCCCGCGCAGGGAGGACAGCATGGCCTTGCCTCCCCTCAGAGTCGGCAGGGAGAAATCCGGGGCGGCGATGGGTTTCGGTGGCCGGTCCACGCCCATGCCGGTGTGGCCGGGGATCCCGGCCCGGGCCGGGACGGCCACCAGCAGCAGTCCGGCGAGCAACAGCCCGCTCAGTCTAGCGCGCATGCCGCCTCAGATAGGCAGCGATCTGCCGCCACTGCGCCTCGCTCATCTGCATGCCGCGTTCCCGCATCCGCCGTTCCATGAGGTGAAGGGTATGCTGCCAGGCCGGCCAGGCCAAGCGTTTTGGGTGCGCCAAGGCGTGGCAGCCGCATCGATCCTCGCCGTAGCCGGTGACGTTAAAAGGTATAGCTCGATCCCACATAGACCGAGCGACCCATGCCCGGAACCGGGATGCCCCAGGTCACGCCGTTGATGGCCATCGTTCGTCCCTGGCCGAGATAGGCCCCGCCCATAGGCAGCGAGTAGCTCTTGTTCAACAGGTTGTCGATACCGGCGTTCAGCCGCAGATTTTTCCAGCGGTAGCTGCTGCGTATATTGAACAGGCTGTACGCGCCCGTCGGCACCTCGTTCCGGATCTGGGATACGCGATGCTTTTTGGCCACGAACTGCGCCTCCATGCTGTTGGTCCATTGGCCGAGATGCTGGGTCAGGCCCAATTTGGCGTTCAGCGGCATCATTTCGTAAAGATTGTTCCCCGTGGTCAGGTTCTTGCCGCGGGTATAGCTCAATAGCCCCGTTTCGGTGAAATCGCCGTACGTGCGGGAGCGCCACAGGGAGGTGCGGTTCGAGACGTTCACCCCGTACAGCTGCGCGGATTGGTTCACGTACTGGAGGACGTTGAATTGATTGCTCTGGCAGACGGTGCCGGGCATGCACTGCGCGGTGATGTAGTGGTTCACATGGGTGTAATAAGGGGTGACCTTCAGGTTCCACCGCCTCTTGGACGGATCGTGCCAGTCCGCGGTCACCTCGGCGGTATAGGCCACTTCCGGTTTCAGGTTCGTGTTCCCGACATAGCCGTTCCCGTCGCCGACGAAGTTGTTCATGACCGAGGCCATCGTCCAGCTCGACCAGGAATACAGCTCGTACAGATTGGGAGCACGGGCGTTGCGGGATAGGCCGAACTCGTAGGACTGGCTGCCGTCCGGGGTGTAGTGAGTCATCAAGGAGACGTCCCAGTTCTGGTAGGCCTTGCTGCGATCGGAGGTGTTGAATGCGACGGCGTCTGTGGTCTGGTTGCCGGGGCCTCCCGCGCCCGTGGTTTGGCATATCGGGGAATTGTATCCGTGCACGCAACCGGTGCCGCTCACCACGGTCTCGTGCCGGACGCCGATCAGGCTTTTCCACCCTTGTGCGAAATGCGTCTGCCATTCGCCGAACACGGCGTAGCGGTTGCGTTTTCCGTTGTTGATGTTCAGGAACGTGTTCGGAGACATCATGGCGGTACCGGACGGCGACCACCAATCGTACAAGGTGTAATGCTGGTACTCGGCGCCGGCCCGCACGAAGTCTCCGGGCTTCTTGCCATCGATGGTCGCCTTGACCCGGGCGCCCGTATTCGTCGAGCGGGTATTCATCGGCATGCCCTGGGCGTTGCCGT
The DNA here is from genome assembly GCA_964422615.1 of uncultured Zetaproteobacteria bacterium. Classification (GTDB taxonomy): domain Bacteria; phylum Pseudomonadota; class Zetaproteobacteria; order Mariprofundales; family Mariprofundaceae; genus DATLWN01. The sequence continues at coordinate 2,118 of CAYRBJ010000050.1, forward strand.
AGAGGTATTGCCGGTCGTTTCCGAACTGCATCTCATGGTTCACGTTCTGATGGTAGACGCGCGCTTCCAACACGCCCCAACGGAGATGATTCGAATATTCGAGATTGGCGCCGTTGCTGTCATTGCCGGTCATGTCCATCCGCTGGTTGGGGAAGCCCTGAAAGGGGATGCGCTGATGGTCGTACTTCAGCGAGAGCAGCTGATGGCTGTCCCGCCACGCCGTACCGATCGACTGGTCGATGACCTCGTAAGCTGAAGAGCCCACGGTCTTGCCGTCCAGCCAGCCCCGGCCGGCTGCGGCCAGCCCTGCCGGCTTGAAATCGCCGCCAGCCGTATAGTTGCCCGAGCGCACTGTCGAGCCGGTGTAGGTCACGTTGAGGTTCTCGCTTGCGATCGACATGCTCGTGTTGGCGCCGCGCACATTGCCGTTGCTGCGATAGAAGGCGCCAACGTGCCCCGTGGTGAGTGTCCCTTCCCCTGAAAGCGCGAACCTGGGCGCAGCCGATTGCATGACGATCGAGCTGCCCAGGCTGTCGCCCCCGATGCTCACCGGGGAAACGCCGACGTAGACCTTGGCGCTGGCCACGTTCGATGGGGCGATATAGGACAGGGGGGAGTTCATGTGGTTGGGGCATGAAGAAAGCAGGTTCATGCCGTTGACCAGCACGTTCACGCGATCGTCGGTCAGGCCGTTGACGGACGGAAGGCCGGAAATGCCGCCGGCGGCGTGCAGGCCGACGCTTGGGATATTCCCCAAAAGGCCCGTGCTGTCGCTCGTCGTGTCGCGCAACAGATCCAGGGCGTCATTGTCGAGGGTCGAAACATGGTTCCACGATGTCGGTAAATGCAGGCGTGGCGCACTAACCTCGATTTCTCCCAAGGATGGTGCGATATCTTCTGCATATGCGGGAAAGGCCGTTGTCATGGCACATAATCCCCATGTGGTACGAAGAACCCATTTCATGTTTATGAACATTAAGCCTCCTCCCTGAGATGCTTCGCTGGAATGATGAGGCTTACTGTATTGGAACACCGCCTATCAAAGAATGCGGCAAGATGTCGCACGATTTCGGATCGCGATCTGTCCGTGCGTTGTCATTCATGACGATTGAATATATTTTCCATTATATCCGGCTATTTTTCCGGAATGAAAACAAATCCTATTTTGTTCAACCCGGCCTTGGAAGCGGCCGACATCACCTTGATCACCGCCTCATATCGGGCCAGGCGATCGGCGCGTATGTGCAGTTCGGGTTTCCGGTTGCTTTTCGCCGCCCTTGCGAAAGAAGAGGCCAGCATATCCGGATCGACCGTTTTCCCATCCAGGACATAGCTGCCGTCCTTCCGGATGCTGACGTCGATGTGCGTGACCTTCGAAGGGCTGGGGATGCCCGAAGACCTGGGAAGGTCGATTTTCACGGCATTCGTCAGAAACGGGGCCGTCATGATAAAGATCACCAGCAGGACCAACATGACGTCGACCAAGGGCACGACGTTCATCTCCACGATCGGCCCTTGGTGGCGATTGGCATCAAAGCTGCCGAATGCCATGGGTTCGCCTAAGCCTCAACGGATGGCCGTTCGTCATCGACCGTGACCAAGGCATACAGGTCATGCGCGAAGTTATCCAGCCTGGCCAGCCAGAGGCGATTACGGCGGGAGAACGCGTTGTAGGCCAATACCGCCGGGATGGCGACGGCCAGCCCCAGGGCCGTCATCAGCAGCGATTCGCCCACGGGCCCCGCCACCTTGCTTAAGCTGCCTTGTCCGCTGACCCCGATCTGGACCAGGGCATGATAAATCCCCAGGACCGTGCCGAAGAGCCCGATAAAGGGAGCGGTGGAGCCCGCCGAGGCCAATAGCGTCAGGCCATGTTCGATTCGGGCGGCCTCCTGATCGATGCCGTTGCGTAACAATCGCGTCAGGTATTCCGACACGCCACCCGGCATCGGCGACGTTTCCGACCCCTGTTTCTTTTGTCGGCGCACCTTCATCGCGCATATGGCCAATTCCGAGAAGGCGCTGTCGCCATGGGCCTCGTTGCTGGAGGCTTCCATCTCTTCCAACGAACGGGCGTTCCAGAATACAGCGAGGAATCGTTCGGCCCGCTTGCGGACCATCATATTGGAGAGGGTCTTGGCGATGATGAGGTACCAGCAGATGGTGGACAAGAGCAATAGCAGGACGAACAGGGACCTGACGATCGGGTCGCCCTGGGAAAGAAAATGCTGAAAACCGAATGCGTCGTCCATCTCAGTTCCCTGTTAACACGAAATTGAACGACTGCTTGGCCACCGAGGCCACGGGAACGCCATGCCGCATGGCTGGTCGGCAATGCCAGCTCTGCATGGCGGCGATGGCCGATCGATCCAATCTGGGGAACCCGGATGTGGCGGCGACCTTCACGCTGGATATCCGACCGCTTGCATCGAGCTTCACTTGCAGCACAACCCGGCCTTGCTCGTTGAGGCGGATCGATGCCGGGGGATAGGCCGGCGGGGTTCTTTCGGAGCAACTGGGCGTGAGGTGATGCAAGACCACGGGTTGCGGCCGGGGCGGAGATGCAAGCGCTGTGGGCCGGGCTGGCGACGATGGCTTGCTGGGCCGTGGCGCGGGACGGCGTGCAGCCTGCCGATGCGGCTTTGATCGGACGATGGGGTGCATGCTGGGTTTTTCAGTCGGAGTATACCTGTCGTGCGCAGCTTGATGCGCGCTCGACGATGTCCTGGGTGGAATCTCGACCATGCTTGCCATCATGGTGTTCTCATGAATGTTTATCGTGGTGTTGGTGCTTTTCCATAGCTCGGCAAACGCGGCGGTATGGAGCGAAAGGACGAGGATCAATGCAATGATTTTCCATCTTGCCGGAATGCCATGATTTGTTTTCATCGAGGCTCATCGCGCACAATAGGCTATCGGCTTCATGATACACGAGGGTCCCGTCGTTCAATCCCGTTGTAAATGCGACATACTGTCGCACGGTACGTTGCCCGTGGGGGCTGCCCTGCGACGAGCATGTGCGTTCTCCACGTGTTTCTCATCTCCCCCTCCTGCGGTGTCGCGGCTTCGGCCCCGGGCACCCCGCGCCTGGGAGGGAGGTGTGGGCAGGAGCCCGGGGCCGCCGCTGCGGTCGCCGGCATGCTTGGCGGGGGGCTCGGGGCCGGCAATGCGGCAAATCGTCGCAACCGCGCCGCCCTGCGAAGCGCAAATCCGCGGCAGGGTTTGCGCCGCAGGCGCGGCGGGCGTCAGCGCGACAAATTGTCGCATCCTGCTCCCGGACGTATGCTGCAATACTTGCGCGCCTGAGCCTGTGGAGGGAATGCCATGCCCATCGACGCCCCCGATGTGACCGATGCATCGACGCTGTCGCGCAACCTGAAGCGCTTGCTGCAGGTGCGCAGTGCCCTGATCCTGTGTCAGGCGGCGCTGGTGGCGTTCTCCTTCGCCATGCCCGATCTGCGCCTGCGCGTGGCGCCGATGCTGGCCGTGCTCGCCGCCTATGCCGTCGTTAACGCCGCCTCGATCATGGTCTTCCGGGGTCGCGACATCTCCGGGCGCGCCTATTTCGGCCAGCTGGTCGTCGACGTCGCCTTCCTGACGCTGCTGTTCTACCTGTCCGGTGGCTACACGAATCCCTTCATCTCGCTGTATCTGCTACCGCTGTTCATCGCCGCCTCGACGCTGCCGGGGCGCTATGCCTGGACGATGGCCGGGCTGGTGCTGGGCTGTTATTCGGCCCTGGTGTTCTATTACCGGCCGTTGTTCGCCATGCCCGGCGTGCATACGGACATGGGTTTCCATCTGCACCTGGTCGGCATGTGGCTGAGCTTTTTGCTCAGTGTGGCGTTGATCGTGTCCGTCATCATGCGCATGTCCGATGCCCTGCGCGAACGGGAGCGCAAGCTCGCCGACCTGCGCGAGCAGGCGGCGCGCGACGAGCTGGTGGTGGCGCTGGGGGCGCTGGCGGCCGGGGCCGCGCACGAGCTGGGCACGCCGCTGGCAACGATGGCGGTGGAGGCCGGCGAACTGGCGGTGGAGGTGCGCGGGGACGAGGCGGCGCAGGCACGGGTGGAGATCATCCGTAGCCAGGTTCGCCGCTGCCGGCAGATCCTGTCGCAGATCTCGGCCAGTGCCGGGCAGGCGCGTGCCGAGGGGGGGCGGGGACTGGCCGTCGACGCCTATATCGGCGAGGTGGTGGCGCAGTGGCGCTCCGTCCGCCCCGACGCCTCGGTGAGCGTCGATATGCAGTCGGGCGCGGCCCCCATGCTCGTCGCCGACATGACGCTGACCCAGGCCATTATCAACCTGCTGAACAATGCCGCCGATGCCTCTCCCGAGTCCATCGATCTGGCCTGCCGCTGGCAGGCCGGGCAGATCGAGATCACCGTCTGCGACGAGGGTGAGGGGCTGTCACCGGAGATTCGCGCCCGCCTCGGCTCCCCGTTCGCCTCGACCAAGAGCGGCGGCCGCGGCCTGGGGCTGTTCCTGAGCCGGGCGGCCGTCGAGCGTCTGGGGGGGCGGCTGACCCTGGACGAGCGCCAGCCGCGCGGCGTTTGCGCCCGTTTGACGCTGCCGGTGGCGGAGCTTTCGGCATGAGCCGTCTGCTGCTCGTCGACGACGACGCCACCTTCTGCCAGGTGCTGGCCGGCGCCTTGGGAAGGCGCGGTTTCGATGTCGAAACCGCCCACAGCGTCGACGAGGCCATGCAGCGGCTGGCCGAGGCGGTGCCGGCCTATGCCGTCGTCGATCTGAGCATGCCCGGCGCCTCGGGGCTGACCCTGGTGGGCCGGCTGCGCGCGCGTGACACGGCGATGCGCATCCTGGTGCTGACCGGCTATGCCAGCATCGCCACGGCGGTGGAGGCGATCAAGCTCGGCGCCACGCACTACCTGGCCAAGCCCGCCGATGCCGACGAGATCGTCGCCGCCCTGCACCAGGGCGAGGGCGACGCCCACACCCCGATCCCGGAAAGTCCGGTCTCGGTGCGCCGGCTGGAATGGGAGCATATCCAGCGCGTGCTGAATGAGTGCGACGGCAATGTGTCCGAGGCCGCCCGGCAGCTGGGCATGCACCGGCGTACGCTGCAGCGCAAATTGGCCAAGCGCCCGGTGAAGCGCTGAGCATGCTTTACCTCACCGTCGGCGTGGTCGCCGCCAACCTCGCCACCTGGGCGTTGGCGTGGCCGGTACTGGGCGGGCATGCCGGACTGCTCGGCATGGCGCTCGTCGCCTATGTCTACGGCCTGCGCCACGGCGTCGACGCGGACCATGTCGCCGCCATCGACAATGTGACCCGCAACCTGATGCAACGGGGAAGGCCGGCGGCGGCGGCCGGGCTCTGCTTCTCATTGGGACACGCCGGCGTGGTGGCGGGGCTATCCGCGGCCGTCGCCGCCACCGCCGGCTCGCTGCACGGCCTGGCCGCCATGAGGGGGATGGGCGACGGGGTCGGTACCGCCATCTCGGCCGGCTTCCTGCTCGTCATCGCCATAAGCAACCTGATGCTGTTGGCCCGGCCAAGGCGCCGGCGGCTGTTCGGCCTGATCGCGCACAGCTGGCAGATGCTGCCGCTCGGCATGCTGTTCGGCCTGGGTTTCGACACCGCCAGCGAGGTCGGTCTGCTCGGCATCTCCGCCATCCAGGGCGCACACGGGCTTTCGCCGTGGGGCATCATGGTCTTTCCGCTGCTGTTCGCCGCCGGTATGGCCCTGGTCGACACCCTGGATAGCGCCCTGATGCTCCGCGCCTACGGCTGGGCCGGCGGGCGCCGCTATGCGCGGGCGCTGACCCTGCTCTCCGCCGGCGTGGCCATCGCCGTCGCCTGCCTCGAGGCCGGGCATTTGCTGGGCGCAGGACCGATACTCGCCGCCGATCCCGGGGTCCTGGGGCTGGCGGTCATCATGCTGTTCACCACCATCTGGGCGGTTTCGGTCGCCCGGCAGTGGCTGCGTCCGGCGGCCTGATCGCCACCCCGGCCGCGACAATTTGCCGCATTGCCAATCCCCGTCTCCGGCCCAGCATTGCGGCCAACAGGGGGGGGACACCATGAAACGACCGATGATGGGGGCCATGGGCCTGATGCTGATGGCGTGGCTGGCATTGATGCCGTCGCAAGCCCGCGCCTGCGCCTGCGGTTGCGGCATGTTCAGCGTGGGCATGCCGGGGTTGGGTCTGCCGACGAAGTCCGGGCTGGCGATCAACCTGCAGACGACCTTTTTGAACCAGGACCAGGCCATGCAGGGCACGTCCAAGATCCCATTGTCGCAGAGCAG
>CAYRBJ010000051.1:0-8267 GCA_964422615.1 uncultured Zetaproteobacteria bacterium
CCGCGCTCGTTGGACAATTCCTTCAGGCGATCCTTGACCTGGGTCTTGGTCGGATCGAGGCGCAGGATGATCTTGTTGATGGCAATGGCCTGCACCACGAAACCCTGCTCGGCATAGGCATTGGCGATGACCAGATAATCACGGATGGCGCCGGTAGTATCCCCGGTCTTTTCGCGCAGTTCGGCAAGCTTGACGTGGTAGCGAAGATCGTCCGGTTCCGCCTCATGCAACTGCTGATAGTACTCCATGGCCTTCTTGTACTTGCCTTCAAGAAGGGCCATCTTGGCCTTGCTGCGTAGCTGTGCTACTGACATAGACCTCTACTCATAACGCAGGGCGTCGGCCGGGGGCACATTGGCCGCCCGCCAAGCAGGATAGAACGTAGCGCCGATTGTCATCACCAAGCTTCCGACCACGACGATGGAAACCGACACTGGATCGATGATGGAAGGAACATGATCGATATAATAGACATTTGCCGGCAGGATTGTCACTCCCGTCACCCGCTCGAACCATGCCAGCATATCGCCCAGCTTCCAGGCCAGAAGCAGACCGAAAACCGCACCGGCCAGTGTCCCCAGCCCCCCCAACAGCATGCCCATCATCAGGAAAATACGCATCACCGATGCGTGGGTTGCACCCACGGTTTTGAGAATGGCGATTTCCTTGCGCCTTTCCATCACCACCATCACCAGCGATGCCACCATGTTGAACACGGCGACGAGCACGATCAGCGACAGGATGATGCCCATCACCACCCGCTCCATATTCAGGGCACGGAAAAACGATCGGTGCCGATGCTGCCAGTCGGTGATCCACGCCCCGGCGGGCATGATCGTGCGTGCCAGCTGAGCCACCTGTGCCGCCTTGTCACGATCATGCAGAAACACCGAGATACCGGTGATTGCATCTCCCAGACGATTCAGGCGCTGCACCGCCGGCATGGTCGTCAGGATCAGGCCGACATCATATTCATAGAAACCGGAATCGAAGATACCCACCACGGTAAAGGCGCGCATGCGCGGCGCGGCCCCGGACGGACCGATGCCCGGGGTCGGCGTGATCAGACGGATCTGATCACCCACCGACACACCCAGCATGCGTGCCAGATCCTTGCCGATCACCGCCTCGAACGGGGAGCCGTTCCCCTTCAGGAACCGGCCTTTGATGATGTGCTTGGCCAGGCGAGCCTCATGCTGCGGCTGCACGCCCTTCAGCATGGCACCGGTGGCGCGGGAGCCCACCGAGACCAGCACCTCGGAGGAGACATAAGGCGCCGCCTCGGCCACGCCGGGCAGGGACCTGGCGCGTTTGAGCCAGTCATGCCAGCCCGAAATCGTGTCATTCTGACCCTGGATATCGACATGCGAGGAAAAGCCCAGGATCTTGTCCTTGAGCTCGGCATCAAAGCCATACATCACCGAAAGCACGATGATCAGCGCCGCCACGCCGATGGCCACGCCGATCGCCGAGCTCCAGCTGATCAGCGAAACGAACCGCTCATCCCGGCGCGAGTGCAGGTAGCGGCGCGCCAGCATCCATTCGTATCGTTTCACCATGTGCTCACCATGACCCGGGCTACAGGAATCTCAGATACAGATAGATCTGGGCGATGGTGACGGAAATCAGCATCATCACGAATGCATGCTTGATGAACTGCATGAACGAGATCGGATAGCCGGCACGCTGGGCGAAGCCGGCCACCACCAGATTCGCCGAGGCACCAATCAGGGTGCCGTTCCCCCCCAGGCAGGCGCCCAGGGCCAACGCCCACCACAAGGGCTCCAGCATCGCATGGCCGCCGAAGGTCGGCGCCATGTTCTGAATCAGCGGAATCATCGTCGCCACGAAGGGAATGTTGTCGACAAACGATGATGCCAACGCCGACACCCACAGGATGGCGCTGGACGTCGCCGTCATGTCGCCGCCGGTCAACTGCAGCGTCTTGTGGGCCAGCAGCGAGATCACACCGGTGTGCTCGACCCCCGTGACCACGACGAACAGGCCGACGAAGAAGAAGATGGTCGTCCATTCGACCTCGGCCATGATGCCCTCGTAGGCATGATCCTTGTCCAACAATGGACGGCCCCAGGTCTGCAGCAGCAACAGCACGGCGGCGCCGAACATGGCGATGGTCGCCGGTTCCAGATGCAGGGCATGGGAAACGGTGAAACCCGTAATCACCGCAAAAAGTACGATCAGGCTCTTCTTCAACAGAGGCACGTCCTTGATCGCCTCCGCCTCGTCAAACTGCATCACCAGCGCTTTCGCCTCGTCCGTGGCCGCAAGATCGCGGCCGAACAGCCACCAGATGCACACAAGCGATACCACCAGGATCAGTGGAATGATCGGTGCCAACTGGACGATGAAATCGGTGAAACTCAGATGCGCCTTGGAACCGATCATGATGTTGGGCGGGTCGCCGATCAGCGTCGCCGTACCGCCGATGTTCGAGGCCAGGATTTGCGAAAACAGGTAGGGATACGGGTGCACGCCGAGCGCGTCGGTGATCAGCAGCGTCACCGGCGCGATCAATAGCACGGTGGTCACGTTGTCCAGAAAGGCCGAGAATACGGCTGTGACCACGGCCAGCATGATCAGGATGCCCAAGGGGCTCGCCTTCACCACCTTGGCCGAACGGATCGCCACGTACTGGAACATGCCGGTTTTCTGGCTGACGGCCACGATGACCATCATGCCGGTCAGCAAGCCGATGGTATTGAAATCAATGCCGGCAATCGCCTGCTGTTGGGTGATCACCCCGCCCAGTACCATGATGCCGGCACCCAGCAGGGACAGCACCGCGCGGTTGAAGCGCTCGACCATGATCAGGCCGTAGACCGCGAGCAGGATGGTCACGGCGATCCACGAATCCGGCAGTCCCATGATCATCTGTGTGGTGTGTGCGGCCGCCTCAGGCACCGGCCGCCTCAGCCGGGGGGGGGTTCAGATTTGCCAGGATATCCCCGGCTGAGATCACTCCGAGCAATACATGCTGTTCATCAACGACCAGAGCATGCTCATGCCTGCCGTGCGCGAGCAATGCCGCTGCCACGGAGAGCAGCGATTCATCCGGCTTGACCAGCAAGGGCTCGGGATCCGTCACCGACGTGATGGGCGCCTCGATCAGCTCCCCGTAGTGGCGGCGCATCAGCCCCAGGTCCGGCGCATAGGACACGGACTCCAGGTCTCCGGTGACGATGTAGTTCGGCACGATCCGCATCAGGATCGAGAACATCGTCACCACACCCAGCACCGTGCCGTCCTCCGCCAGGACCGGCAGCATGTGCAGTCTGTGCTCGTGCATCCTTTCCAGCGCCATGCCCATCGTTTCCGTTTCCGTGGTGGCGAGGAATTTCCGGGTCATGATCTGCTGGGCCTGCATGAAGGAGTCTAGCTCCTGGCTTCCGGACGCATGTGCGGGAACAGCAGCACATCGCGAATCGAATGCTGCCCGGTCAGCATCATCACCAGCCGATCCACGCCGATGCCGACGCCCGCGGTCGGCGGCATGCCGAATTCGAGCGCCCGAATATAATCCTCGTCCAGCGGCGGTGCCTCCAGATCCCCGGCCTGGCGGGCCAGTACCTGGGCCGTAAAACGCGCCCGCTGATCGTCCGGATCGTTGAGCTCGGAGAAGCCGTTGGCCATTTCCTTGCCTCCGACGAACAGTTCGAAACGATCGGTGACGTGCGGATCCTCGGCATTGCGTCGCGCCAGCGGCGACACATCAACCGGGTAATGGGTGACAAACGTCGGCTGCATCAGCGCCGGCTCGACCAATTGCTCGAACAACGCCGTCAGATAATGGCCCGCCTTCCAGGTGATCAGCGGCTTGAAATCCGGGATCTCCTGCAGGCAGACCGTGGCCAACAGCGCCTTGTTCCCGGCGTGGCCCACGAGTTCCGGGCGCTTCTCAAACACGGCCTCGTCCAGGCGGATGCGCTTGAACGGTTTCGTCAGATCAATCTCCGCGCCATTCCATTCGCAGCTCCCGATACCGAGTCCGGCGGCGATCTCACGGATCAGCTCCTCGGTGGTGTCCATGGCATCATTGAAATCGGCATAGGCCTGATAGAACTCGACCATCGAAAATTCCGGGTTGTGCGTGGCATCCAGGCCCTCGTTGCGGAAGTTGCGGTTCAGTTCGAACACACGCTCGAAGCCGCCGACGATCAGACGTTTCAGGTACAGCTCGGGAGCGATGCGCAGGAACAGATCCATGCCCAGGGCATTGTGATGGGTGACGAAGGGCCGGGCTGCGGCACCGCCGGGCTGCACCTGCAGCATCGGCGTCTCGACCTCCATGAAGCCGCGCTCCTCGAGCCCGCGGCGCAGCAGGGAAACGATGGCCGAGCGCTGGCGAAACACCTGCCTGGCATCGTCGTTGACGATCAGATCGAGATAGCGTTGACGGTAGCGCAGCTCCTTGTCGCTCAGGCCATGCCATTTCTCGGGCAACGGTCTCAGGCACTTGGCCTGCTGCTCGATGCGCTCCACTCTGATCGACAGCTCGCCGCTCTTGGTGCGGAACACCAGGCCCTCGGCCCCGACCAGGTCGCCCAGGTCCCATTTCTTGGTGGCGTCGTAGATATCCTCGCCCAGCACGGTGCGGTTCAGAAACAGCTGGATGCGGCCGCTGGCGTCCTGGATGTGCATGAAGCTGGACTTGCCCATGACGCGATGGCCGACGATGCGCCCGGCCACGCGCACCTTTGCCGCCTGCTTCTCCACCGCCTCGGCATCCATGCCCTCGTATTCGCCGTGCAGACCGGCCGCGGTCGCGTCCGGACGCCAGTGGTTGGGATAGGCGAAACCGTCGGCACGCATGTGCTCCAGCTTGTTGCGCCGGACAAGGATCTGCTCGCTGTGCTCCGCGGTATCGTCCATGGCGTTCAAGGCAGGGGATTACTTCTGGCGACTGTGCAGTTCGATGCCGCCGAAGAAGAAGTCGATCTCGATCGCCGCATTCTCAAGCGAATCGGAGCCGTGCACGGCATTGGCCTCGATCGAGTCGGCATGATCGGCGCGGATGGTGCCCGGCTCGGCCTCCTTCGGATTGGTGGCCCCCATCAACTGGCGATTCAGGTTCACGGCATTGTTGCCTTCGAGCGCCATCGCCAGCACCGGCCCCGAACTCATATACTGGCAAAGATCCTTGTAGAACGGGCGCTCCTTGTGCACGGCATAGAAACGGCCCGCCTGTTCCGTGGACATATGCAGCATGCGCGCGGCGATGATGCACAGACCGTTTTCCTCGAAGCGGCGGATGATGTCGCCGATGACGCCCTTGGCCACCGCATCCGGCTTGATGATCGAAAGAGTACGCTGAACGCCCATAACAACTCCTGGAATTGGCAAAAGAATCCTTGCCCGAATGCGGGCTTAGTGGGGCGGGGACTCTAATCCTGCCTGCGGTGAGTTCAAGCGTTGTGCGACCACCCTGAACCGACCAATCGGTCAGGCGGCCAAGGGCTCGGCGGCCTGCAGGTTGTGCACGGCCTCAACGATGCCACCGCCGAGCAGCTCGTCACCGGCATAGAAGGCCGCCACCTGCCCCGGCGCCGTCGGCTTCTGCGCCTCATCGAAACTCAGCTCAAGAATATCGCCGTCCACGCGTTCGGCCCGGCACGAGGCGGGCCGCGACTGGTAGCGCAGCTTCACCTCTAGCCCATCCATATCTTCGGGGCGGCGCACCCAGTTGACATCGGCGACACGCACGCCGCGGATCATCGCCTGCTCCGGCATGGCGACGACAACGCGGGCGTGCTCTCCGTCCAACGCCACCACATGCCATGGCCCGCCGGACAGGCCCAGGCCCTTGCGCTGGCCCAGCGTGTAGTGGGCGATGCCGGCATGCCGGCCGAGCATATTGCCCTCGCTGTCGACGATGACACCTGCCCGGAATCCGACCGCAGCCCCCTCGCGCTGCAAAAAGGCGATGCGGTCTCCCGCCGGGATGAAGCAGATGTCCTGGCTCTCGTGCTTGTCGGCCGTCGAGAGGCCGAAAGCCCGGGCCAGCCCCCTAGTCTCGTTCTTGACCAGGTGACCGACCGGGAACAGCAGGCGCGCCGCCTGCTGTCGGTTCGTGGTGGCCAGGAAATAGCTCTGATCCTTGCGCGTATCGGCACCCTTATAGATGCGCACGCCGTTGGCATTGTCCAGCCGGCGCACGTAGTGGCCGGTGGCCACGAATTCCGCCTCCAGCTTGTCCGCCACCTCCAGCAGCGCCCCGAACTTGACGAAGCGGTTGCAGCGCTCGCACGGGTTCGGCGTGCGCCCATGCTCGTAGTCGGCGATGAACGGATCAATGACGTCGCGCCTGAAGGCCTCGCGCATGTCCATGCTGTAGAACGGAATGCCCAGGTGATCGGCCACGCGGCGCGCATCATAACTATCCTCGAGTGCGCAGCAGGAGCCATGGCGGTTCACATCCTCGCGGTTGTAGTCCCACACGTGCAGGAACACGCCGACCACATCGGCGCCGGCATGCGCCAGCAGCGCAGCCGTCACCGAGGAATCGACACCGCCGCTCATGGCCACGACGACACGCCGCCCCCGGATATCCGGGAAGCCGTCCGGCAGCCAGTCGTTGACGTTCACCTTGTCCATCGGCGCATTGTGACAGACTCACCCTTTTCAGTCATTGCTCGCTGCACTAGTCCAAACGACTACTTCCTGACACTTTTGGTCATTCGTTCAAGTCTGTGTCAAATGATGACGATCAGTCATCGGCAGTCAGCCCGGCTCTCGCAATTTTAATAGGGCGAGCCATCCTTATGAAGGATCTCCCATCGCCCCTCCGATGTGCGAACTAAAGCAATGTCGTCGTCAGGGTAGGAAACAGTGTCTTCTGCGGTTCGATCGCCGATTTCCAAATAAAGGACATCAGCCTCAGTTCTATTGACGAGATGGTGGGCGTTACCCGTTCCAGCCCTAAAGCCTATGCACATCCCAGGGCGCAGGAGTGCCTCCCCGCTATTTGTGATCAATATGGGATTGCCTTCCAGAACGTACACGAATTCGTCCTGAAGCGAATGAAAATGCCGTGGCGCCGATATGCTGCCCGGTCTCAGGCGGGTTAGATTGACACCAAATCTGGTCAGGCTAAATGCGTCACCCAATGGCCTTCGTTCTCGCCCTGCCATGAAAGAGACAAGGGGTTCCGGAAACTTAAAAAAGGGAGGTCTTATCGCGACAGACAATGCTTCGATTGGATTGGGCTCATCTTTGTCTGACATGGGTTCCTCCTCGAAAGTTCTATGGACTGCATATAGCACTGAAATTAGCACGACATTGAGTCAGGCGCGTTGGACAGGATCCGAACAAATGACCGCTTTTGGTCGGACCCAGCCAGTCGTCTCGTTGCAGTATGGTGCCGACTCGGATAACAATCACATGCCGTTTTCAATTGCAATGGAGTGTCGGCTCAAATTGCAATCTGCAAGGAGATGTTTGTGTTTTATGAAGCGCGCGTTTTAAAGGCTCTTTCGGACCTTGGTTATACAACTGATAAAAATAAAAGTAGAAAGTTGCTATTGGAGGATTCAATTCGCAGCAAAATGAATTGGGGCAAGCGACCAAGGACCGGCGCTCTAATATATTTGCTGGTGCAGATAGAAAGTAACATAGATAAGGACCCTGAGACATGGGCCCCCATCGCGCGAAAAGCTATTTCTACTGCCGCTGGATGGGTATCCAAAGAGGATGCCGAAAGCACTGGCATGAAATATTTTCTTGATAGGCTTGTTGCTGCAACCAAAGGAAAAATATAATTAGTGCAGTGAAATTGGGTTGCGTATTCTGATGCAATGCAAGCACACATGATGGTTGAAGCTGGCCAGTGGTGCTTGAGATGTGAGTGACAGCTTCCGCCAGAAGCGGTTATCCACTGCAATGATCAACACTTATGCCTTGAATTGCTCTTTGGCTTGCTTCGCTTGAGTCGCAGCGCTGGTTCCCCCGCCAGGCATGAACCTCACCGGCTTGAATTCGGTTAGCGGCTGGCTGTTCAGCGCTGATAAACGGTGAAGAATGGCGGCTCAGCGCAGGTGCTGTAGTTCTGTGCGTAAAGCAGTGGACGCGTGATAACGTGTTTATCTTTCCCATACTCGAACGAGCAAGCCGGCCGCACCAGGGTTCAGTGGTCAGCAGAATGGGACTGAAATTCCTCTGTCGTGTTGGTACGCGGATAGGGTTCATCGGGTACCGGCTTGCCAAGAAATTCACACAGCGGTTCCCAGCCCTCACTTGCCTGGAAGACCAGC
>CAYRBJ010000052.1:0-7115 GCA_964422615.1 uncultured Zetaproteobacteria bacterium
CTTTGCCGCCGCGAAGGCCAGAAGCTGTTCCTGAAGGGCAGCAAATGTTATTCCGACAAGTGCGCCATCGAGCGCCGTCCGTATGCGCCGGGCATGCACGGGCAGTCGCGCCGGTCCAAGATCTCGGACTACGGCCTGCAGCTGCGCGAAAAGCAGAAGGTCAAGCGTATCTACGGCCTGCAGGAAAAGCAGTTCCGCGAGTACTATGAAGTGGCTTCCCGCACCCCGGGCGTGACCGGCCTGAACCTGCTGCACCTCTTGGAGTCGCGCCTGGACAATGTGGTCTACCGCATGGGCCTGGCGACCTCCCGTGCCGAGTCCCGCCAGCTGATCCGCCACAAGCAGATCAAGGTGGACGGCCAGACCGTCACCATCCCTTCGTATCGCGTGAAGGTCGGGGGCCGTGTGTCCCTGGTCGATGTTGCGAAGGAGCATCTGCGCATCAATGCCGCCGCCGAATTCGCCGGTTCACGCGGCACGGCCGAGTGGATCGATGTCGATCTGCCGACGCGCGAGGGCCTGTTCCGCGAACTGCCCGCCCGCGATCAGCTTGATCAGTCCATCAAGGAACAGCTCATCGTCGAGCTCTACTCGAAGTAATTAGCTGAAGGAATTCACCATGAGTTTGATCAAACCACGTTCCATCCACGTCGAGGAGACCGTCCCGGGCCGGGCCGCGAAAATCACCTTCGAGCCGCTCGAGCGTGGTTATGGCACGACCGTCGGCAACAGCCTGCGTCGCATGCTGCTGTCCTCGCTGAAGGGCTGTGCCGTCACCTCGGTGGCCTTCGATGGCGTGCTGCACGAGTTCGACACCATCAAGGGTGTGCGCGAGGACGTGCTGGACATCATCCTGACCCTGAAGGAGATCGACATCCGCATGGGCAGCGACAAGCCGGTGATGGTCAGCCTGGACGTCAAGGGTCCGGCCGTAGTGACCGCCGGCGACATCAAGTGCCCCGCCGGGGTGCAGGTGCTGAACACCGATCTGGTGCTGGCGCACCTGAACGAGGACGGGCACCTGAAGTTCCAGGCCACGGTCGAGAAGGGCCGCGGCTATGTGCCGGCCAACGAGCGCCAGGACCAGGAGCGGCCCGTGGGCTTCCTGCTCGTCGATGCCTCCTTCTCGCCGGTGCGCCGGGTGGCCACCCGCGTGGAGAACGCGCGCGTCAGCCAGAAGACCAACTACGACAAGCTGATCATGGAGATCGAGACCAACGGCTCGCTGACCCCGGAAGAGGCGATCGGCGAGGCCGCCCGCATCCTGCAGGATCAGCTGGTGGTGTTCGCCGACTTCTCGGCCCTGGAATCGGAGGCGACGGGTGAGGCCGCGTCCACGGATCTGGACGAGTTGCTGGCGCAGCCGATCGACCACCTCGACCTGTCGGTGCGCTCGATGAACTGCCTGAAGAGCGACGACATCTTCCGCATCGGCGATCTGGTGCAGCGCACCGAGCAGCAGATGCTGCGCACGCCGAATTTCGGTCGCAAGTCGCTGAACGAGATCAAGGAAGTGCTGGAGAAGATGGGCCTGCAGCTGGGCATGAAGCTGGAGAACTGGCCGCCGCAGGATCACCTGTCCAATCTGGCGGAATCCTGAGAATTCTGACGAGGTAATGCACGATGAGACATCGTAACCATTCCGGACGCCTGGGTGTCGATTTCGGGCATCGCCGGGCCATGCTGGCCAATCTGGCCACTGCGCTGTTGACGCACGGCCGTATCGAGACGACGCAGGCCAAGGCTCGCGCCGTACGACCCTATGTCGAGAAGCTGATCACCCTGGGCAAGCGCGGTGACGTGCATGCCCGCCGCCAGGCCCTGAGTGCGCTGCGCCAGCGCCAGATCGTTGATCGTCTGTTCAACGATGTTGCCGCGACCTACAGCGGCCGTCCCGGTGGCTATACGCGCATGGTCAAGACCGGTTTCCGTGCCGGCGATGCAGCGCCGATGGCGGTGGTGGAGCTGGTTGAGGCCGGTTTCGAGGCTAAGCCGGCCAAGGCTGCCAAACCGGCTGCCAAGGCAAAGGCCGACAAGGCTGAGCCGGCCGTCGAGGCCGCGGCCACCGAGGCCTCTTCCGAGGCTGACGCTGCTGCGGATGACGCCGCTGAAGAGAGCAAGGGCGAAGACAAGTAAGTCGACCCCGGTCACGAATGTAAAGGCCCCGCAATGCGGGGCCTTTTTTTGCCCTGTCGCCTTGACCATGCCTACCCGTGCCAAACAGCCCGGCCTTCGCCGGCGTGGCGAATTCATCCGTTCGGCTCCCCGCGCCCCGTTCAGCTCAGCACGTTGAAACCCTGCACATCCTGCGGGGGATCGATCCGGCGCCGCTGCACGTCCGTGACACGCGCCAGCGGCGGTCCCCGGTACAGGTTCTCCAGCATCTTATCCAGCATCGATGGCGTACCGACGAGGAAGGCCTCGACCCGCCCGTCCGGCAGGTTGCGCACCCAGCCCCGAATCTGCAGCCGCCTGGCCTCGCTGAGGGCCCACATGCGGAATCCGACCCCTTGCACACGGCCGGAGACCTGCACGATGCAGGCCCGATCATTCACGCTTCTTCCGCCCCGGGGGTCAGGATGGTATCGGTGGCCGCAGGCAGGGTCTCGGGATAATCCGTCGAATAGTGCAGACCGCGCGACTCCCGGCGCCGCTGGGCGCAACGCACGATCAGTTCGGCCACGATCGACAGGTTGCGCAGTTCGATCAGTTCCTGGCTGACGGGGTGCTGCCAGTAATAGGCCATGATCTCCTCCTGGATCAGATGCAGGCGGCGCTGGGCGCGGCGCAGGCGTTCGTTGGAGCGCACGATGCCGACATAGTTGGACATGGTGGCACGGATCTCATCCCAGTTGTGTTTGATCGGTACGCGCTCGAATTCCGGACGGATGCCGCTGGTATCCCACAGGGGGACCTTGCGGCGCACCGGCAGGTTACCACCCGCCAGCACGCGGGCGGCGCATTTCTCCGCCATCACCAGGCATTCGAGCAGCGAATTGCTGGCCAGGCGGTTGGCCCCGTGCAGGCCGGTACATGCGGACTCGCCGATGACGTACAGATGGGGGATGCTGGTGGTACCGTCGATACCGGTGCGGATGCCACCGCACATGTAATGCGCGGCCGGCACGACGGGGATCAGCTCATTGCTCATGTCGATGCCGACATCGAGCAGACGCTGGTTGGTATTGACGAACTGGTGGCGAATCTTGTCTTCGCCGATGGAGCGGGCGTCCAGGAACATGCAGTCCGAGCCGGATTTCTTCATTTCATGGTCGATGGCACGTGCCACCACATCACGCGGGGCCAGTTCTCCCGCTTCATGGTAGTCGAAGCAAAAGCGGCGGCCACCGCGGTCCACGAGCAGCGCGCCTTCCCCCCTGAGGGCCTCGGTCAGCATCATCGTCGATCCCTGGGGATTGTACAGGCATGTGGGATGGAACTGCATGAATTCCATGTTCATCGCCTCGCAGCCGGCCCGCCATGCCATGGCGATGCCGTCACCGGTGGCGGCATGCGGGTTGGTGGTGACCGTATACACCTTGCCGACACCGCCTGTGGCCAGAATGGTGTGCGAGGCTGTGATGGTTTTGATCTGGCCGCTTGGAGCGAGGACATAGGCACCGATACAGGTGTTGCGCTGCGGTCCTTCGCCGAGCCGCGCCGAGGTGATCAAGTCGACCGCCACATGCTGTTGCAGGTGGCGGACGTTCGCATGGTTGTCGGCATGCTGCAGTAGCGTTTGCACGATGGCCTTGCCCGTTGCGTCCTGCACATGGGCGATGCGCCGATGGCTGTGCACCGCTTCACGCGTCAGGTCCAGGGATGCATCAAGCGTGTCGAACGGGGTGCCGAAGGCCAGCAGCTCCTCAATGATGGTGCGCCCCATGCCGATCACCTGGCGCACGACATCCTCGTGGCACAGGCCGGCCCCGGCCGCCAGTGTGTCGGTCACGTGCGATTCGACAGAGTCCCTTTCATCCATCACGGCGGCGATGCCGCCCTGGGAGTAATAGGTGTTCGAATCCGCGGGGCCTCCCTTGTTGATCAGGACGACCTTGCCATGGGGGGCGAGCTTCATGGCGGTCAGCAGCCCGGCGGCACCGCTGCCGATGATCAGGAAATCACAATGCTCGTGCGGTTGGTTTGCCAATGCGGATCCCTTATCGCTTGATGGCGACAGCCTAGCATGTTGTGGTATGATCGCTAACGATCCGTGCCGGAAGCGGGCGGGTCGGGCAAGGAGTGAGGCGTCGAGATGCAGCAAACCGTGGTGGTCCAGTCCGTCGATGGGGATGAGGCATGGGTGCTGGGGGTGCGGGAATCCTCCTGCAGTTCCTGTGCCGGCAAGGCCTCATGCGCAACGCTGGGTTCGTGGAATACGAAACCGGTGGAAATGCGCGTGCGCAATCCGCTGGGGGCCTCGATCGGCGACGAGGTGGTGGTGGAGGTGCCGGATCGCTTTGTATTGCAGGCCACATGGCGGCTGTATGGGCGGCCGATGGTGATTTTCCTGCTGATCGGCTTGTTGTGCCGGCAACTGGCTCTGGCTGCAGGCATCCATGCCGCGGATGCCCTGGCGGCGTGTGGTGGCATCGCAAGCATGGCGGCCTATTACCTGCTCGGGCGCCGACGCTGGCTTCGCCCACCGGATGGGGATGCCGCGGGTGCGTGGGAGCCGAGTATTGTGAGCGTGAACCATCACGGAAAGCGGGGATGAATCCGGTCCCTCAGGGTGCAATTTTTCATCTTTTGTTCATGCACCGTGCTGAACATACTGGCTCGACATCAAATAAAACACAGTAGGAGTCATGGGTTTGAACCAACTAAAAGCCTTCCTCGCCATTGCACTTTTCCTCTTTACCGCTCAGACCGCATCTGCCCTTCCCAACAGTTTTGCCGACCTGGCAGCCAAGGAATCCCCTTCGGTAGTGAATGTAAGCACGACCGAGATGGTACGGGCGCCGCAAATGATGCCGTCGCCCTTCGGACAAAACTCCCCCTTCAACGATTTTTTCCATCAGTTTTTCAATAACCGGCAGCCTCAGGAGCGCCATTCGCTCGGCTCCGGGTTCATCATTTCCAGTGACGGCTATATATTGACCAATCACCACGTGATCGCGGGCGCGCAAAAGATCATGGTACGGCTGACCGACGGTAAATCATACAAGGCTAAGGTCATCGGCAAGGATACCAAGCTCGACCTGGCACTGCTCAAGATCAATGCCAAAGGCCTGCATCCGGTGAAGCTCGGCGATTCCGATAAAAGCCGCGTCGGCGACTGGGTGATCGCCATCGGCAATCCGTTCGGACTGGGTCAAACCGTGACCGCCGGCATCGTGTCCGCCAAGGGGCGCGTGATCGGCGAAGGGCCATATGATGACTTCATCCAGACGGATGCCGCCATCAACCCCGGAAATTCCGGTGGGCCGCTGTTTAATGTCAAAGGGCAGGTCATCGGCATCAACACCGCCATCTATACGCGCAGTGGCGGCAACAATGGCATCGGTTTCGCCATTCCGATCAACCTGGCCAAGGATGTCCTCAACCAGCTGCGCACGACCGGGCATGTGCGACGGGCGCTGCTGGGCGTCGGTATCACCAATATCGATGAGGACACCATGAAGGCGCTCGACCTGAAGAGCCAGAAGGGGGCGCTGGTGTCGCAGGTGCAGGCGGGATCGGCGGCCGACAAGGCCGGCATCCGCCCCAGCGACGTGATCGTCATGTTCAATGGACATCCGATCCGCAAAGCCCATGACCTGCCCTTCCTTGTGGCCAGCAGTGCACCGGGATCGAAAGCGACGGTCGGCCTGATCCGCAACGGCAGGCCGTTAACGCTGACCGTAACCCTCGGGAAGATGCCGAGCGGGAATGCCAAACATGCCAGCACCCATAACGAGGGTGCCGGAAAGCCTCAACTGGGGATGGAACTGCAGAACCTGACCCCGGATATCCGCGAATCGCTGCACACACGGGTGAGGCATGGCGTCGTAGTCAAAGAGGTGATCCCCGGCATGCCAGCCGATCGGGCTGGTATCCAGCGGGGGGATGTGATCTATCGCGTCAACGGCAAGGATGTCGACAACATGAATGCCTTCCTGCGCATGGCCAAGCATTTCCATCCAGGCGATGCCCTGAGGATCATGCTCGACCGCAGCGGTGACCAGGTGTTTGCCCTGGTGGTGATCCCTCCGAAGGGAGGCAACGGCCAGTAAGGTGACAGTCGTTCCGCATGTACAGATCATGAGCCGTATGGACTGTTGCCTGTGTGATGAGGCGGCCGAGGTCGTGGCCGAAGCCGGCCGACGCCGCCTGTGCACATGGGAGAAGGTGGACATTGATACCGATGAAGCACTTCATCGGCGCTACGGCCTCGATATCCCGGTGGTCCTGATCGATGGCGAGGCCTGTTTCAGGCATCACGTGGAGTCATCGCAACTCGAGAACATGCTGGTGGTTAAGCACCGGGAAAGGGGAATGCAGGCATGATCAAGCGTTGGCTGGTTGCTCTTGCCGTTTTGGGGGTGGCCATCGGCCTGGCCTGGAAGTCACTGCCGACCGTCAACCAGCCGCCCAAGCTGAATACGCGCGAGCTGCCATTTTCCCTGAAGGATCTGAAAGGTAAGATAGAGTCGCTTCCGAAGGGCAAGGTGGTGCTGCTGAACTTCTGGGCCACATGGTGCCCCCCTTGCCGCGAGGAGATACCGTCTCTGGTCATGCTGCAGCGCAAGTTCGCCAAAAAGGGCCTGGCCGTGGTGGCCGTGTCGGTGGACAAGAACGTGGATGACGTGATCAGTTTTGCCCGCGAGTACGATTTGTCCTACCAGATACTCCATGATCCGAATGCCGCCGTATCTCAGGAATATGGCGTGTACAAGTATCCGGAAACTTTTCTCATTGATCGCCATGGCATCATCCGCCAGCATCTGATAGGCGCCGTCAACTGGATGAGCGCACCGATCCAGCAGGGAATCGAGGGGATGCTGCATGAACCAGGAGGATCCAAGGCCAGCTGATTCCGGGCATCGCACCGGATTGCATGCACGCATCGATGACCTGCGCCGGGAACTCAGGGAACACAATTACCGCTACTACGTGCTCGATGATCCGGCTAT
>CAYRBJ010000053.1:0-7107 GCA_964422615.1 uncultured Zetaproteobacteria bacterium
CCGTCGTCGTGCGCACGGCCAAGGAGTTCCGTCGTGCCGACGGCAGCTCGATCCGATTCGACGAGAATGCGGCCGTTCTGCTAACCAAGCAGAACGAGCCAATTGGCACCCGCATCTTCGGGCCGGTGACCCGTGAACTGCGCACCAAGGGGTACATGAAGATCATCTCCCTGGCGCCTGAAGTCCTGTAAGTGAGGCAAACAGTTATGGCTACTCCAGTGAATACCCGTATCCGCCGCGACGATGAAGTCGTTGTGATCGCCGGCCGTGACAAGGGCATGCGCGGCAAGGTGATCCGCGTGCTTCCGGGCGAGGGACGCGTGCTCGTGTCCAAGGTGAACATGGTTAAGCGCCATGCCCGGGCGACGCAGAACAGTGCTGCCGGCATCATCGAGCGCGAGGCGCCGCTGGCGGTTTCCAACGTGCAGTTCTACTGCCCGAAGTGCAAGAAGGGCGTACGTCTTGGCGCCAAGGCGCTGGAAGACGGCCGCAAGGTGCGCACTTGCCGCAAGTGCGGCGAAGTGCTTGATCGCTAGGAGTGACTGAGATGGCCCGTTTGAAGGATTACTACAAGAGCACGGTGGTGGCTGAGATGCAAAAGCAGTTCAGCTACACCAATCCGATGCAGATGCCGAAGATCACCAAGGTCGTGGTCAACATGGGTGTTGGCGAGGCTTCGCAGAACCGCAAGGAGCTGGATGGCGCCCTGGAGGACATGGCGGCCATCACCGGTCAGAAGCCGGTGATCACTCGGGCCCGCAAGTCCATCGCCAACTTCAAGCTGCGCGAGGGCATGCCCGTCGGTTGCCGCGTGACGCTGCGTGGCGAGCGCATGTGGGAGTTCTTGGACCGGCTGATCAATGTGACGCTGCCGCGTATTCGTGACTTCAAGGGCGTGAATCCGCGTTCTTTTGATGGCCGCGGCAACTACACGCTCGGCCTGAAGGAACAGATCATTTTCCCCGAGATCGACTACGACAAGGTCGACAAGATCCGCGGCATGGATGTGACGATCTGTACGACGGCCACCAACAATGACGAAGGGCGCGCACTGCTCAAGCAGTTCAGCATGCCGTTCCGGAACTAAGAGGAGTTCACCCGATGGCAACGAAGGCGATGATTGCGAAGGCAAACCGCAAACCGAAATTCAAGGTGCGCGCATATACGCGGTGCAAGCTGTGCGGGCGTCCGCATTCCGTATACCGCAAGCTCGGCATGTGCCGTTGCTGCCTGCGCAAATATGCCCTGGCCGGACAGATTCCGGGCATGGTCAAGTCGAGCTGGTAGGAGTTGACGCTATGATGATGGACCGTATCGCCGACATGCTGACGCGCATCCGCAATGCGCAGTTGGCCGGCCTTGAGAAGGTGGAGCTGCCCGCCAGCAAACTGCTGGAATCCCTGGCTGAAATCCTGAAGGACGAGGGCTTCCTGGCCAGCGTCAAGTCTTACAATAACAAAGGCCACCGCCATCTGCGCCTGGTGCTGCGCTACGACGACGATGACCGTCCGGTGATCCGCGAGCTCAAGCGCGTCTCCACGCCGGGCCGCCGCGTCTATGCCAATGCCGACGAGCTGCCGCGCGTGAAGAACGGCCTCGGCGTGGCCCTGATCAGCACGTCCAAGGGCATCATGTCGGACAAGAAAGCACGGGCCGAGCATATCGGCGGCGAAGTGCTCTGCACCGTATTCTGAGGTAACACGTTATGTCTCGAATTGGCAAGAAAACCATTCAGGTTCCTTCGGGGGTCGAGATCAAGATCGGTGCCGAAGCCATCGTGGTCAAGGGTCCGAAGGGTGAACTCTCCTCGCCGCTGTTTGACGGCGTCACCGTGAACCAGGAAGGTGCCACGCTGACGTTGTCCTGCGCCGATCTGGAGAACAAGAAGCTGAAGGCGCTGTATGGCCTGTCCACGGCCAGCCTGGCCAATAACGTCAAGGGCGTCAGTCAGGGTTTCGAGCGTGAGCTGGAACTGCGCGGGGTGGGCTATCGCGCCCAGGCCCAGGGCAATGCCCTGAACCTGTCGCTCGGCTTTTCACACCCGGTGGTTTATCAGCTTCCGACCGGCATCAGTGCCAAGGTCGACCAGAGCAAGATCATCATCAGCGGCAGCGACAAGCAGAAGGTCGGACAAGTGGCGGCGGAGATCCGCGCCATCCGTCCGCCGGAGCCATACAAGGGCAAGGGCGTCCGCTACGCGAACGAATATGTGGCAATGAAGGAAGGCAAAAAGGCCTAAGGCGTTCCGGGCCTAGGCAGGAGAAGACCATGTCTGTGAAGAAGTACGAATCCAACAGCTCCGTCCGCCGCGCCCGCAAGGTGCGCGCGCGCGTGAAGGCCTCGGGCCGCTTGCGCCTGTCGGTGTTCCGTTCGGCCCGTCATATCTATGCCCAGATCATCGATGACGCGGCCGGGAAGACGCTGGTTGCCGCTTCGACGCTGGATGCCAAGGCTGCAGGTGGCGGCAATCTTTCTGCTGCCGAGGCTGTCGGCAAGCTGCTGGCGGAGCGGGCGAAGAGTGCCGGCATCAGCAAGGTCGCATTCGACCGCGGGCATTATCTTTATCACGGCCGCGTCAAGGCGCTGGCCGATGGTGCCCGCGCCAGCGGACTGAATTTCTAGGAGAATACGGATGATCAATGCGCAAGAAATGGAGTTGACCGAGAAGCTCGTTCACATCAACCGCATCGCCAAGGTGGTCGCCGGTGGTCGCCGCTTCGGCTTTTCGGCCCTGATGGTGGTCGGCGATGGCAACGGCCATGTCGGGTTCGGTCACGCCAAGGCCCGGGAGGTCCCGGAGGCCATTCGCAAGGCTACCGAGATCGCCCGCAAGACGATGGTGGCCATTCCCCGGCGCAATACGACCATTCATTTCCAGGTCGAGGGACGGCAGGATTCGACCCGCGTGTTGCTACGCCCGGCCACCGAGGGTACCGGCGTCATCGCCGGCTCGGCCGTGCGTGCCGTGCTAGAGGCTGCGGGGGTGCGTGACGTGCTGACGAAGAGCCTGGGCTCACGCAATCCGCTGAACCTGGTGCGCGCCACGATCAATGGCCTGAAGTCACTGGAAAATCCGGAGCAGATTGCCACCCGTCGTGGCAAGGCCTCCTCGGCCGCCTGACCCCGGAACCCGTCAAGGAGAAACGACCATGGCCAACAAGAAAGACACCATTCGCGTCCGGCAGATCAAGAGCGCCATCGGCTATGACAAGAGACAGCGCGCCACGCTGCGCGGCCTCGGCATCCGTCGCATGCACCAGATGGTGGAGGTGCAGGACACCCCGTCCGTGCGTGGCATGATCAACAAGATCCCGCATCTGGTGCGGATCGAGAATGGGGAGTAAGCCATGAAATTGAACGATATCCGCGCTTCCAAGGGTTCCCGTCATGCACGCAAGCGCCTGGGTTGTGGCATCGGTTCCGGCCATGGCAAGACCGGTGGCCGTGGCCACAAGGGCCAGACCTCCCGTTCCGGCGGCCAGATTCGCCGCGGTTTCGAGGGCGGCCAGATGCCGCTGGCCCGGCGCCTGCCGAAGCGTGGTTTTACCTCGATGGCCAAGGGCTACCAGGTGGTCAACCTGGGTGATCTGAACCGCTTCGATGACGGCGCGTCCATTGATGCCGCCGCCCTGTATGAGGCCGGACTGGTCCGCAATGCCGTGGACCCGATCAAGCTTCTGGCTCGTGGCGAACTGGAAAAGAAGAAGAAGCTGACCCTGCATGTGTCGGCCGCATCGGCTCAGGCCCGCGCCAAGCTCGAGGCAGCCGGTGGTAGCCTGACGCTGCCTGAGGCCGCCTGAGCATGTCCGACCAGGCCGGTCAGCTGGCGGGGCTTGCCAACGTCGGCAAGATCCCGGAACTGAAGAAGCGCATCCTGTTCACGCTCGGCATGCTGATCGTGTACCGCATCGGTGCCCATATCCCGGTGCCGGGTATCGATGCCCAGGCGCTGGCGCAGTTCTTCAACCAGGCCAAGGGCAGCCTGCTCGGCTTATTCGACATGTTCTCGGGTGGCGCGTTGTCCCGCCTGACCATCTTCGCGCTCGGCATCATGCCATACATCTCGGCGGCCATTATCCTGCAGCTGATGGACATCGTCTCCCCGCAGATTGCTCAGCTGAAGAAGGAGGGAGAGGCCGGGCGCCGCAAGATCACGCAGTACACCCGCTACGGCACGGTGGGCCTGGCGCTGGTGCAGGCCGTCGGCATGTCCATTGGGTTGGAGACATTCTCGGTCGGTGGCCACTCCGTTGTCATCGAGCCGGGCTGGGCCTTTCGCGCCACAACGGCGATCACGCTGGTGTCCGGCACCATCTTTCTGATGTGGGTTGGTGAGCAGATTACCGAGCGCGGCATCGGCAACGGCATCTCGATGATCATCTTCGCCGGCATCGTGGCCGGCCTGCCACGTGCCGTCGGTGGCACGCTGGAGCTGGCACGTACCGGAGAATTCTCCCCGTTCACCGTCATCGGCCTGTTCGCCATGGTCATTCTCGTCACCGCCTTCGTGGTGTACGTCGAGCGGGCCCAGCGCCGCATTCCGATCCAGTATGCGAAACGACAGGTCGGAAACCGCATGTACGGCGGCAAGGCCTCGTTTTTGCCGTTGAAGGTCAACACGGCCGGCGTGATCCCGCCGATTTTCGCCTCCAGCCTGATCCTGCTGCCGGCCACGTTTGCCCAGTTCACCAAGGGCGTGCACGGCTTTTCGTGGCTGTCCGATTTGTCGGCGGTGCTGTCGCCGGGTCACTGGCTGTACCTGACGCTGTTCACCACCTGTATCGTGTTCTTCTCCTTCTTCTATACGGCCATCGTGTTCAATCCGAAGGACACGGCCGACAACCTGAAGAAGCACGGCGGCTACATCCCGGGCATTCGCCCCGGCCAGAAGACCTCTGAATACGTCGATTCCGTGCTGACCCGCATCACGGTCGTGGGCGCGGCCTATGTGACGCTGGTCTGCCTGCTGCCGCAATATCTGATCAATCAGCTTTCAGTGCCCTTCTACTTCGGCGGTACCAGCCTGCTGATCGTGGTTGTGGTGACCATGGACACCATGTCCCAGGTGCAGTCGCATCTGCTGTCGCACCAGTATGAAGGTCTGATGAAGCAGGCCAGGCTGAAATCAGGCCGCTGATGAACCTGGTGCTGTTTGGTCCCCCGGGTGTCGGCAAGGGAACCCAGGGCATGCGCCTGGCACAGGAACAGGGGCTGGCGCACCTGGCCACCGGTGACATCCTGCGGGCGGCGGTGCAAGACGGCACCGAATACGGCAAGCAGGCCAAAGCCTTCATGGACAGCGGCACGCTTGTCCCGGATGACATCGTCGTTGGCATGATCGAGGAACGGATCACCGGCAATGGCGAGGCAGGCTTCCTGCTCGACGGGTTTCCGCGCAACGTGGCGCAGGCCGAGGCGCTGGATGCCATGCTCGATCGCCACGGCATGCATCTGGATCGTGTGGTGTTCATGCACGCACCTGAACAGGCGCTGATCGAGCGCCTATCCGGGCGGCTGATTTGCAGGGCTTGCGGTTTCAGTTTTCATCGGCAGTATTCGCCCCCCCGCGTGGCAGGCCGGTGTGATCGCTGCGGAGGCGAGCTGTATCAGCGCGACGATGATCGTGAGGATGTGATCGCCGAACGCCTCAAGGTCTACCGGGTCCAGACCGAGCCGCTGCTGGCGTACTATCGAGACGCCTCCGGGTTCCGTCAGGTGGATGCCGCGGGGGAAATGCAGGCCGTGTATGCGGCCCTGAAAGAGGTTGTGGAACACTGAACGATGGCGAAAGAAGATATTATCGAGATGTCCGGGGAGGTGGTCGAAAAGCTTCCCAACGCCATGTTCAAGGTGAAGCTGCAGAACGGGCACGATGTGCTGTGCACGATCTCGGGCAAGATGCGCAAGTTTTACATTCGCATCCTGCCGGGCGATACGGTGACGGTGGAGATCTCGCCCTACGACTTGTCGCGTGGGCGGATCAGCTACCGCGGGAAATAGAGGCGCTGCCAAGCGCCGGATGAAGATCGGATTGGAGGTGTGGACGTGAAGGTCCGTGCATCGGTGAAGAAAATGTGTAACAAGTGCCGCGTGATCCGGCGCAAGGGCGTGGTGCGCATCATTTGCCAGAACGCCCGACATAAACAGCGTCAGGGCTAAGGATAAGTTGCGTCAGAGGCATTTCATCGCTATTCTGCCGCGCCTTTCCCCGCTACCAAGGAGGCATCAGTGGCTCGTATAGCCGGCGTAAATATTCCTGTTCAGAAGCGCATCGAAGTGGCGCTGACCTATATCTATGGCATCGGCCCCAGTAATTCGCAGCAGATTCTGAGCAAGGCCGGCATCAGCCCGGATACGCGCGTCAAGGACCTGACGGATGATGACGTGGCCAAGATCCGCGGTGTCATCGATGCCGAATACAAGGTGGAAGGCGATCTGCGCCGCACGGTGTCCATGGATATCAAGCGCTTGACCGATCTCGGTTGCTATCGCGGTCTGCGCCATCGTGCCGGCCTGCCGGTTCGCGGCCAGCAGACAAAGACCAACGCCCGTACCCGCAAAGGCCCCCGCCGCACGGTTGCCGGCAAGAAGAAATAAAGGATTGAGGTAAACGCATGGCAGCTCCCAAGTCCGCCGCGGCTGGCAAGAAGAAGGCCCGCAAGAACATTGCGAATGCCGTGGCTCATATCAAGGCGACATTCAACAACACGGTGATCACGTTCACGGATGAGAACGGCAATGCCATCAGTTGGGCCACCAGCGGCGGTTCCGGCTTCCGCGGTTCGCGCAAGAGCACGCCGTTTGCCGCCCAAGTGGCGGCCGAGGAAGCCTCGCGCAAGGCCATGGAACACGGCGTGAAGAATGTGACCGTGCTGGTCCGTGGACCGGGTGCCGGTCGCGAGTCGGCGCTGCGCGCCATCGCTGCCATCGGCCTGAATGTGACGTCGATCCGCGACGTCACCCCGATCCCGCACAATGGTTGCCGCCCGCCAAAGCGGCGCCGAGTTTAGGAGTTTCGATCCATGGCACGTTATCTTGATGCAAAGTGTCGTCTTTGCCGCCGCGAAGGCCAGAAGCTGTTCCTGAAGGGCAGCAAATGTTATTCCG
>CAYRBJ010000054.1:0-6240 GCA_964422615.1 uncultured Zetaproteobacteria bacterium
TACCGCCTAAGCGGCAATATGGCCCGGATCCTGGCTCCCTTGGTCCTCGAACAGGCCGATGATACCCAGCTGGCCGATGCCGCACGGCTTGCGGTATCGGCAACTGATTGCGATTGAGGTAGCCGACCCAAAGACACGTCAACGTGTGGCCAGCCACCCCACCCCCGCGAGAATCAGTAATGGCGTGACCTCGCCGACGTGGTCCGCATAACCGGCCTTGATCAACCCCATTTCAACAGCGATGACGACCGTGACAAACCCCAGGTTCACCCAGTCACCAAACAGCGTCTTGAAAAATGCTTTCATGACAATTCCTCCTGGCTGCGCAGGGATTCCTGTACATGCCGGCGACGCAGAACAGCGGCAATGGCAAGTCCGCCCAGCAGATAAAAGGCGACCAAGGCCAACAGGCTCAAATCCCCCAATGGCCAGGCCGCCGAGCCGCCAAGAGCTTCGATGGTCCAGAAGGTTCCGAAGGTGACAATCATGGCCCCGACCACGAACTTGATGGCATTCTCGGGCACACGCCTCAGAGGCGCACGCACCAACAGACCGCCAAGCGTCACCGCCAGCAAGGCCACGAGGGCGGCACCGGCAGCAGTGGCCGAATGATGCGCCTTCATGCCGAGCGCCACGACGATCAGCCACACCTCCAGCCCTTCCAGAAGCACACCCTTGAAGGCGATCAGCCAGGCGGCATGGCGGTCGCCTTTTTCTAGCTCCAGGCGTGTTTCCTCGAATTCCTCCTCCTCGTCATGAAGTGCCTTCAGGCCGGCTTGGCGGGCCACTGCCTTGGCCAGCCAGCGCACGCCAAACAGCAGCAGGAATACCCCGATGGCAAACTGCAGCCAATGCATCTCCAAACCCAGGTGAAGAACCCCGCCGGTAGCCACCGTCATCACAGCCAGCACGAGCAGGGCCGTCAAAGCGGCGCCGGCTGAACGGGCCCAACCGATGGTCAGGCTCACGGCCAGCACGATGGTAAACGCCTCCACCCATTCAACGGTTGCGGCCAGAAAGGTCGCCAGAAATATCCCCCAATCAGACATATGCGTTTTCTCCTTGCATTGGATAAATAAAGATGTGTGCCGGATCGATATGCAGCCGTGCCGTCGGCGCCGCCGGCGGTGCCGCCTCAAAGCTGCACAGTGGTTCACTGATCCCGGCTATGCGCCAGTAGGCGCGGTAGCTGCCGGCCTCAAAGGCGCAATGCAGCAATTCCGCCGTTACCCCCTCGTCATGTGGTCGCACTCCGGACGGACGGATAAAGGCGATGCCCATCTCCCCCTCCTTGACGCCCACCGGCGTTACCGGACAGAAATTTCCACCCAGATCGATGCCCAGACGTTCATCCTGCCGACGTAGCAAGGCGCCAAATCCGCCTTGGGCGCCGGTGAAGCGCGCAATACGGGCGGTGGCAGGCGAGGCATACAGCTTCTCCGGCGCATCGGCTTGGGTCAGGACGCCATGCTCCAGAACCACGACGCGATCGGCCAAGCGCCAGGCATCGACTGGATCATGGCTGACGAACAAAGCCCCGGCCCCGTACTCGCGGGTCAGGCTGCGGATCTGCAGGCGCAAGTGCTCGCGCGTATCGACATCGAGACCAGATAGAGGTTCATCCAACAGCAACAGGTCCGGCTTTGCTGCCAAGGCACGGGCGATGCCAACCCGCTGTTGCTGGCCACCGGACAGATGCTGCGGCCGGCGGCCGGCCATGGCGCCCACGCCGACCTGCTCAAGCAAATCCATGGCGGCATTTTTCCGCGATGGTGCGTGCGCAGGCAATACCGCCATCACGTTCTCCAGGCAGGTCATATGCGGCCACAGCGCATAGTCCTGAAATACCATTCCCAGCCCCCGACGTTCAGGCGGCAGCCAGATGCCGACATCCGGAGCATCAACGACCTCGGAGCGCAGGCGAATGACACCACGATCCGCCGTTTCCAGGCCACCGACCAAGCGCAACAATGTCGTCTTGCCGGAGCCGGAGCCACCAATGAGCACGACAAATTCGCCGGAATGCAGGCAAAGGTCGACACCGGCGAGCACCGCCTGACCGCCATAGCGCTTGCCGATCCCTTCCATCTCCAGCAGCGCATTCATGCCGGACGCTCCCTGGCTACCTGCGGCGCCATCGCGAAACGAAGTATCGCCGCCACAAGTCCTGCGATAACCAGGGACAAGGCGATACCGGCCAGGGCCAGGCGAGCCTCCTCCGTGTAATGCATCTTTTGATTCAGGGTAACGATCGCAACGCCCACGGGTGCGCGGCCAGCGGGATAAAGCAGCTCAGAGATCGGCAACTCGAAGAACACCTGGCCAAAGGCCATCGTCCATCCCCACAGGAACGGCGACAACAGCAACGGTGCCTGGACGTCGGCGGCCCGATTGATCCATGGCATCCCGTGCAAGCGAGCGGCGTCCGACATGCTCACGTGCACTTGTCCCATCGGTGCCTGCAGAAAGCGAACCAGCACCGGCACCTGCGCTGCTACATAGGCGATGATCAGCAAGCCGGGCGTACCGTACAGTGGCAGCAACGAACCATTGAAGGCAATGATGTAAGCCGCACCCAGCACCAGCCCTGGAATGGCCATATTGCCCAGCGTCATCGCGTCTACCATATGCGCCATACTGCCCCGCGCGCGCCTTTGTCCGGAAATCAACAGCATCGCCACGGATACGGCGAGCAGGGCGGCGATGGATGCATACAGCGTCGAATAGAGCAGGGTGTGCCACGGTACCGGCACGGACGCATACGGATCAATCTGCCAAAGTGCAGCGTGGATGATGGCCGTCCCCGGTATGGCGATACCGATGATAAGAAGCGCCATGGCCGCGACGCCGGCGACAGCCCCTTCTGCGCGACTACAGCTTGGCGGTGCACTTTGACGCTGCCGCCCATGCACAAGCGCGCTGCCGAAACGTCTGCCGAGATAAAAATGCACCGAGGCGGCGCCGGCCGCGAGCACGACCAGGGTCCAGCTCAGCAAAGCAGCATGGGTAAAATCGACCGGCGTCATGGCCAGGCGCTCATAGATGGCGTATGTGATGATGGGCAGGTGGATCTGTGCGCCCAGCGTGGCCGGGATACCGAACTCCTGGATGCTCTCGATGAACACGATCGCAAAGGCGGAGCCGGCGGCCGGCAGCAACAAGCGCAGCAACACGCCACGCCGCCGCCAGGCCGACGCCACGTGAATGCGAGCTGCATCGACGATCTCGGTACCGATGGCGCGCCAACTGCCGCGCGCCGCCAGGCAGGCGAACGGAAAGCCTTTCAGGCCAAGCAACGCAATGATGCCCGCCTGACCGAAGAACATCTGGGCCAGATGCCCGTGATGCAGCATGGGCTGTGAGAACACGATCTGCCAGCCGGTGGTCAGCAGATAGCTGGGGGTCAGGAAGATCAACCACAACGTCAACATAATCAAACCCTTGCCACGCCACTGTCGGCGTTCCAGCAACCAGCCGAAGCCAAGGCCAAGCGGCACCGCCACCAGCGTACTGGCCAGCCCCAGACGTACGGTATTGGCGATGGCGACGGGCGACAGCCCAAGGGTGGATGCATGCAGGCCCATGCCTTCGGCAGGCTCCAGAGCAGGAATCCATGGCATCAACAACAGGCGGGCGATGGGATAGACAAACAAGCCCGCAAACACCAGGAACAGGGGGCTGGATAGGGCTACCCGTCTGGCCTTATGCATCGAAATGCTGCTCACTGGCCGATGATCGCCTGGCTAAACCATTGGTTGACCTGCGGCTCGATAGGGCCCCAGCGCCCGGGATTGAGATGCTTGATCACCAATGTATCCAGGGCTGGCATCCCTGCTTTCGGTTGTGGGGCATCAGTCGTCAGTGGCCAATAATAGCTGTCGCCCTCGCCCTGGCCTATACGCAGTTTCTGGATGTCATGATTCATGGCGAAGCGGATGAAACGCTCGGCGGCGACCCTTGTCTTCGCAGGAATGCCGGCCGCCACGACCAGCACGCTGGGCAGTGCGAACGCCGGTTTGGGAATGCGCACGCGCAGGGTCGGATCCTTGGCAGCCAGATACCAGGCGGCCGAAGACTGCGTGATCGCCATCTTGATGTCGCCTTCCCTAAGAGCAGCCAATGTCGCCTTGTTCTTGGCATAGACGTGCAGGCCATTGCCCTTAAGTTTCAAGACAAAATCCTGTCCCTTGGGCCAGCCTCCGCCCTGCGCCAGCATGCCCGCCAGCATTGGATACATGGGGCCGGAGATGGAGGGGTTGTTCATGCCGATGGCACCGTGCAAGGCCGGATTTACCAAGCCGGTCCATGTTTGCGGCGGGTTGGACATCACGGTCGGACGGTAGGTATATGCTCCGGCCAGGGTCAGGCCGGTCGGTGTGTAGCTGCCATCGGCCGGAACCAGGGAGCGCCCCTCATCCGTCCATGGCAGTTGCGGCACGATATGCCGCGACACAAGCCCTGCGTGATCCAGCGCCGCTGCTGCCAGATCGCCATCGAACCATGCCAGCGCCCAGGCCGGCCGGTGCCCCTCGGCTGAGATCTTCGCGAGCAGGGCGCCAGTGGTAAGCTCGATCACCGTCACCT
Organism: uncultured Zetaproteobacteria bacterium; assembly: GCA_964422615.1. Lineage (GTDB taxonomy): Bacteria > Pseudomonadota > Zetaproteobacteria > Mariprofundales > Mariprofundaceae > DATLWN01. The sequence continues at coordinate 4,585 of CAYRBJ010000054.1, forward strand.
TGATGCCCGTCTTCTTGGTAAACGCCGCCGCCACATCGCCGCTGTAGTCGACGGCGCTGTACAGAACCAGCCCCTGCTGGCTGCGAGGCCACAAGGCCCAGATGCTGCCGCCAATGATGGCGGCGAGCAGAACCACCGGTATCCAGATCCGTTTCATGTCGATTCTCCCATCGGTTCAATCAGTCTTCGTCGAATTCTCGGAACTGCACCCATACGGACATATGCACAAGATGATGCACAAGCTTGGCCAGTGGCATCGGATAATGGGCATCGCGCACGGCGGCTATTGCCGCCTTATCAAGCATCGGGAACCCGCTGGATTGCACCAGGTGAGGATTGCTGACATGGCCGTCCAGGTAATCGAAAGCTACCCGCGCCTGGCCTTGGCGATGCAGCATGTGCGCTGCCGGCGGGTACCGGACCGCTGCCTGTACCGCCGCCTTGACCTTGGCTGCAAACAGCGCCATCTCATCCAGGCTCGCCGACATGGCCTGCACGGGTTGCGGTGGTGGCGGAGGCGGAGCCTTCTGAACGGGGACAACCTTCGCCGGTTTAGGCACAGGCTTCGGCTTCGGTTTTGCATGATGGACATGATGATGCACCGGCTTCGGCTTGGGTTGCAGCTTGGGCACCGGCTTCGGCTTGGGTTGCAGCTTGGGCACCGGCTTTGGTTTGGACACAGGAGTAGGCTTCACCGGCGTGGGTTTCGGTTTCGCCGGCGGCAGGGTCACCAGCGATATATGCATCGGAGCCTTGACGACGGCCGGCACCGTATGATGCGCATAGACCAGCCACCAGATAGCGCCACCGACGAGGATGATCTCCAGCAAAGCGGCAATAGCCGCAGCCTTGGGCATGGCCCCTTCGCCGAAGGGACGCCCGTGAACATTCTCGGCGATTGCCGACATCTCAGTTGGCCTGCCTGGCTGCGACGCTGATGTCGGAAACCCCGGCCTTGCGGCAGGCATCCATGACGCCGAGCAGATGCTGAAGCGAAACCGACTTGGCACCGGCAATGGTCACCACCGTCTTCTCAGGATGCGGCCGGGCCATGAGTCGGGAGGTTAGTTCCGCCAGCGTAATTTTTTTTCCATCCACCTCGATATCGTCATCGGCCATCATGTTCACCAACAGCTTGGGGTGAGGCAGCGCCTGCGCCGTGCTGCTTTGTGGCAGCTGCGAGGAGATGCCCGTGTTCGGTATCATGTGCAGGGTGATCATGATGAAAAACACCAGCAGAAAAAACATGATATCGATCATCGGGATGATCTCGATGCGCGCCTTACGGGTTTCAAAATAACGCATGCTCAGGCGGCCTCCGCTTCCCGGGCAACTGTTGAAACGGGAACGGCCCTGGCGCCAGCTCGCGGCGCATCCAGGCGATTGACCAGCATGACCTTGATGGTTTCCATCTGATGGATAATCAACCGCACACGATTGTGCAGGCCGTTGAAACAGATCAGGCCGATGATGGCGATGAACAGGCCGCTCGCGGTGGCGACCAGGGCTTCGGCCACCCCGCCGGTGACTTGCGTCGGCGCGCTGCCGGCATTGCCCAAGATCTGGAACGCATTGAACATGCCGATGATCGTACCCAGCAGGCCGAGCAACGGTGCCAGCGTTACGATGGTATCGAGCATCCACAGGCTGCGGTCG
>CAYRBJ010000055.1:0-5849 GCA_964422615.1 uncultured Zetaproteobacteria bacterium
GAGGATGAGAACGGATTCGATATCGGTTCGCCTTGGCATGCAGTTCCTCTTCCTTCTCCGGTCAGCGTCTTGCTCCCGGCACATAAGAAAACGGGCAAGCCAGAGCCTACCCGCACGGTCGCTGAATGATAGCCGAGAGCACGCTCCGGAGAAAGCGCGGCGGCGGCTGAATCAGTCCGCGCCGGCCTGCCAGGGAACAAAGGGCAGGCCGAGCGCATCGGCCACGGCCGCATGCCGGATCTCGTCGTCCCAGACATTGATGCCGCGTCTCAGCGCCGCATTGCCGGCCAGTGCCTGCTCGATGCCCGTGGCCAGCATCTGTACATAGGGGAAGGTGGCGTGCGTCAGGGCCTGGGTGCTCGACAGCGGCACCGCCGCCGGCAGGTTCGGCAGGCAGCAATGGATCACATCTTGCTCGACGTACGCCGGGGCCTCGAAACTTGTGGGATGGCTGGTTTCGCTGATGCCGCCCTGATCGATGGACACATCGACGAATACGGCACCCTCGGGCATGGTGCCGATCATGCCCCGGTCCAGCAGGTGTGGGGCATGTTCGCCCGGAATCAGGGCGGCGCCGATCAGCAGGTCGGCGGAGGGAAGCAGCTCGCGCAGGCCGTCACCGTGCAACGGCCGCGTCTCGAGCCCGATCAGCGAAGCTTCCAGTTCGGCCAGCCGTTCGTTGCGTACATCCAGCACCGTCACCCTCGCTCCAAGGCCGAGCGCCGCCCGTGCCGCATGTTCGCCGACATTGCCGCCACCGATGATCACCACCTGCGCCCGTGGTACGCCGGCAATGCCGCCCATCAACACGCCGCGTCCGTGATGTGGCACTCCCGGCACCTCCGCCTGCAGAAAGCTCGCGCCCATCTGCACCGCCACCCGGCCGGCCACCTGGCTCATCGGGGCCAGCAGGGGCAGGTGCCCGTCCAGGGTCTGCACCGTTTCGTAGGCGATGGCACGCACGCCCTGACGTATCAATATCTCGGCAAGCCCGGCAGCCGCGGCCAGATGCAGGAAGGTGAACAGCGTCAGTTCCCGGCACAGGAACGGGTATTCCTCGGGCTGGGGCTCCTTGACCTTGATGACGAGTTCCGCATCCCAGGCTTCGGCGGCGGTATCCACCACCGTGGCCCCGGCCTGCAGATAGGCCTCGTCCACGAATCCCGATCCTATGCCGGCGTCCTGCTGCACCTGCACCGTATGCCCCGACGCGCACAGTTGCTGAACATTCGCCGGGGTCAGGGCCACCCGCCGCTCCCGATTCTTGATCTCCTTGGGTACCCCGATATGCATGCGTGCCTCCGAAAAACTTTCCGTAGCATAGCAGCCCTTGCCGCCAACCTCGGCCTCAGCTCGGCGTATCCCCGCCGCCGTCATGGCGAACCGCCTGCAGGAAGGCTGTGCCGTAGCGGGCGAACTTGGCCGCGCCGACGCCGGATATCTCCAGCATCTGGCCCTCACCCTCCGGCCGGGCGATGGCCATCTCGATCAGGGTTTTGTCCGGGAAGATGACATAGGGCGGCACGCGCTGTTCATGTGCCAGCACCGCGCGCAGGGTGCGCAGGGCCTCGAACAGCCGTCGATCCCCGGCGGACAGCTCCGACGCCCCCGCAGACGAGCGTTTCTTCGCCTTGGCATGGCCTTTTCGCAGGACGCGCAGCATCACCGGCGCCGGCGTCTCGCCGCGCTTCAATAGCGGCCATGCCTTCGGGGTGAGCTTCAGCACACCGTAGCCCTCCGCATCGCTAACCAGGTAGCCGTGGGCGATCAGCTGGCGGAATACACCGCGCCATTCCATAGCCGTGTGCTCAGCTCCGATGCCGAAGGTGGAGACCCGGTCGTGGCCGTTGCCGGCGATACGCGCATCGTCCTTGCCGGTCAGCACATCAATCACGTACTGAGTCCCGAAGCGCTGGCCGGTGCGATAGACGCAGGACAGCGCCTTCTGGCTGGCGACGGTGGCATCCCAGGTGACCGGCGGGTTCAGGCAATTGTCGCAGTTGCCGCACGGCTGCTCCAGCAGCTCACCGAAATAGGCGAGCAAGGCCATGCGCCGACAGCCGGTCAACTCGCACAGGCCCAGCATGGCATCGGCCTTGTGGCGCATGACGCGCTTGAATGCCTCGTCCGCATCGCTGTTGTCGGTGAACACCCTGAGGGCAATCACATCCTGCAGGCCGTAGCTCATCCAGGCGTTCGCCGTCTGCCCGTCGCGGCCGGCACGCCCCGTCTCCTGATAATAGGACTCGATGCTCTTCGGCAGGTTCATGTGTGCCACGAAGCGCACGTCCGGCTTGTCGATGCCCATGCCGAAGGCGATGGTGGCAACGATGATCACCCCCTCCCCGCGCAGAAAGCGCTGCTGATGCCGGCGCCGCAAGGCCTGGTCCAGCCCCGCGTGGTAGGCCAGTGCCTCCCGCCCCTTCCCGGTCAGCCATGCGGCGAGCTGCTCGACACCCTTGCGTGTCTGGCAATAGACGATGCCGGCATCGTGCATGTGATACTCCGAGATGAAGCGCCACAGGGCCTCGCGGCTGTTGCCGCCTTCATGAATGGTGTAATGGATGTTCGGCCGATCGAAGCTGTTAACGAACACGGCCGCGTCCTGAAGCGCCAACTGCGCGATGATCTCGTCCCGGGTGCGCACATCCGCCGTTGCAGTCAGCGCGATGCGCGGCACGGCCGGGAAACGCTCGTGCAGCACGGAAAGCTGCTGGTATTCCTTTCGGAAATCGTGGCCCCATTGCGACACGCAGTGCGCCTCGTCGATGGCAAACAGGGCGATGTTCGCACGCGCCAGCAGGGAAAGCATGGCCGGGTTCAGCAGCCGTTCGGGGGCGAGGTACAAAAGCTCCAGCTCTGCGGCCAGCAGCTGCCGCTCGATATCGCGCTGGACGGCCGGAGCAAGCGTGGAATTGAGGAAGGCGGCGCGGATGCCGAGCTGGTTCAGTGCATCCACCTGATCCTGCATCAGCGCGATCAGCGGCGAGACGATGATGCCCGTGCCCTCGCGCACCAGGGCCGGGATCTGGTAGCAGATCGACTTGCCGCCGCCGGTCGGCATCAGCACCAGCGCATCGCGCCCCCCGATCAGGGCGGCGATGATCTCGGCCTGATGATGGCGAAAGGCATCGTAGCCGAAGACGGATTTCAGGATATGCTGGGCGCGCTGCATGGGAGTGTCCTTCACCATAAGCGCGGCCGGCCGCGAATCAAGTCTCGCCCCGGCATGACGGGCATTTGCTTTCCTGCAGTAATTTATGAGTATAGAGCGCCAAATGACTGTCAATGAAGAAGAAAGCCGCGGCATGCAACTCTGGGTCGATGCCGATGCCTGCCCGAGGGCCGTGAAGGAGATCATCTATCGCGCCGCCGCGCGCGTACGGGTGCGAACCACCTTCGTCGCCAATACGAACCTGCCCCTCCCCCGCTCCGACTTCCTGCATTTCCTCAAGGTCGGGGCCGGTTTCGATGTGGCGGACCGGGAGATCGCGCGCCGGATGCAGACGGGCGATCTGGTCGTCACCGCGGACATCCCGCTGGCCGCCGAGGCCATCGAGCAGGGAGGTAATGCCCTGAACCCGCGCGGCGAGTTCTACACCAGGGAAAACGTGAAGGCGGCGCTATCCGTGCGCAATTTCATGGATGAACTGCGGGGGGCCGGCACCCAAACCGGCGGCCCGTCCGCCTTCAGCCACAGCGACCGCACCGCTTTTGCCAATCAACTCGACCGCTTTTTGACCCGGTGTCTGAAAAAGTCCTAATTACGAAGCCAGGGCATCGGGCATCGAGCCGGAGGCCACGGGCGTCTTGGTCACAGCATCCCATGATACCAAGCCCGGCGCCTTTTCCTTGCCGTAGCGAGCAAGCTCGTTCCAGGTTGCGGGCTGTTTCTGGCGCAAGTTATACATGGACTCCATCAGGAACTGCACGAACGGCTTGTTGGGTTCATCCATCTCGGAAACGACTTTGACGCCGACCAGATAGGTATTGAGATCGAACGGCGATGCCTCCAGGGCCATCCGATACTTGCTCAGGGCATGATCGTACATGCCCAGGCTGTGCAGGTTGTAGACCTGCGTCAGCATGGGAAAGCCCTTGATCTTTGGCTCGAGTTTGCTCTGGCTCTCGCGCGGCGGACGGTGCGTCAGCAGCGAACGTCTGTGCTCCAGCCAGCCGCGGAACAGCGTGTTCCGGTAGCTGATGATGAACACGCAGATCAGCAGCACCAGCACGCCCAGGGTGCCGCCCAAGGCAGCGATGTTCAGCCAGTCGTCATGTGTAAAGGGCTTGCCCTGTTTCCAGGTATCGATCAGATGCACGATGTTCACATGGTTGAAATACCAGCGAATATCATCGAGCCAGTGAATGTTGCTCAGGTAGGATATCAGCGGGTTTCCGGCCATGGCGCACTCCTGAAAACGGCTGGATACGATATAGAATGCCCTCGGCCATCAACTGTGATGTACGTCATGTTTCAGGCTTTGCCAGATCGTTACCGACCATGGCCTCCAGCGCCATCACACCCTTGATCAGTTCATTCGCCGTCCAGTGGGCCGCAACGACGAACATGATGTACTGCCCGAGCAGGAATCCCGGTCCCAGCAGCAGGACGGACTGCGATGACCAGCGGATGCCCACCAGCACCAGCATCGGAAAGAGCAACATCAACGACAATGCCGCGATCTCGTAGCACAGCTGGTACTGCGTGCGCTGTTGCCGGATGATGGGCACATACGCAAATTTCCGGTACAGGCTGTGCCACAGGGCCTGCTGCCCTATGGGGTCGGCCGGAAACGGCCCGGTCTTTTGCTGCAGGGTTTCGGGCCGGTAGCGGTAATCGTTCCGGGCCAGCTGCGAGAAGGCCCGTCGGGCCGGAAAGGCGTTGCGGGTGCGCCAGAACACAATGGCATCCTTCCACGTCGGGGGAATGCGCCTGGTCGCCCACAGAGAAACCAGGGCAGCGATACCCACCATCACCGCATTGGCCAACCCTCCTCCGGCGCCTGGCCAATCCTCGCCGCCGGGAAACAGGGTTCGTAGGTATTGCCATGAAAACAGTATCCACAGCACGGCGGCATCGAACAGCAGCATGTACACAATGCGCACAAACGCCCTGCCCCTGAGCAGCGGACTGAACATGATGTCCCCCCTTACCCCGAAGGTGGAACTGTTATTATAGACGGCCTAGATCAGCGCTGGTGCTCGGCCTATTTGTGTGCCGCGTGCGCACGCCGCTGCGCGTCCAGGATGATGCTCCGCAATTGTTGGTTGATCTGCCCGAAGCGCTTCAGCAGTGCCTCGGTATGCGGATCCTGCTTCTTCATCGACAACATCGTGTCATCGCCAAGCTTCTTGCGCTCCTGGCGCAAGCCCTTGTCCTGCATCGCAGCCATCTGCCCCTTGAACAGATTGGCGCGGATGGCCTGGAATTTCCGGATCTCAGTATCACGCTCTTGCTTGCTCAGCTTGCCGCTGAGGACCTTCTGCTTGATCGCGGCCAGCTTCTTGGTGTCGGCCTTTGGATGGTAGCCGATCGTCTGCATCGCCTTTATCAGGTGCTCGGAGAAGCGCTGGCGCTCGGCCTGCAGCGCCTTGTCATTGGCGATGGCCTTGTGCTCGATTTCGTTGAGCTGCATGCCGATCTTCCGGGCTTCAGCGCGCAATTGCTGCACCTTGGCCGCCGCCTGATTATCGGGCTTCGCCGCCGGTTGAGCCGACTGGGCCAGGACGGGCTGGCTGACGGAACCGATGGCGATCAGCAGGGCCGCAACGAGAGAATAAGAAAGTGTACGGGAATTGAATTGTTGCATACGGGGAAAAGAACTCCTGATAAAAAAATGCCGGGG
>CAYRBJ010000056.1:0-5514 GCA_964422615.1 uncultured Zetaproteobacteria bacterium
AGCGGGCGGCGAACTGCATGCCGCGCAGCACGCGCAGCGGGTCCTCGGCGAAGGCGGGAGACACGTGCCTCAGGCGCCTGGCAGCCAGATCCTTCCGGCCGCCGTGGAAGTCGAGGATGGTGTCGGTTTGCGGATCCATCATGATGGCGTTGATGGTGAAATCGCGCCGCGCCGAGGCCTTCTCGGGCGATAGCGCCGGATCGCTGGTCACGGCAAAGCCGCGGTGGCCGGGGCCGGTCTTGGTTTCGGTGCGCGGCAGGGCGATGTCCAGCTCATGTCCACCGGATTTCAGCTTGATGACACCAAAGGACTTGCCCACCATCCGGGGTTGGCCGAGCGGGGAGAGCGCCACCTCGGCTGCGGCCAGATCCAGGCCGTACAGCTCGATGTCCCAGTCCTTGGGATGGCCGCCCAGCAACAGATCGCGCACGCACCCGCCGACGAGAAAGGGGCGTCCGCCCGCCATGCTGAGGGCATGGCAGGCCTTGAGGATTACCTCGGGTAGCCGGGCTGTTTCCATCGGCCCATTGTCGGGTTCGACAAGCCCGGCTTGCAAGTCTATCTTCGCGGCAAACACGAGGGCTGTTCACCGAACAGGCCCTGTTAGGAGGTGGGTATGCGCTGGTCCGGCACGGCATCGGAGGATAAGGCGCGCTTCCGCCGCAAGAAGGTGACGGTGGTCGGTTCCGGCAATGTCGGGGCGACGGCCGCCTTCCTGGCCGCGCAACGCGAGCTCGGCGATATCGTACTGGTCGACATCGTCGACGGCGTCCCCCAGGGCAAGGCCCTGGACATGTTTGAAGCCTCGCCGATCCAGGGCTACAACGTGCATGTCGCCGGCAGCCAGGATTATGCCGCCACCGCCGGCTCGGATCTCGTCATCATCACCGCCGGCATCGCGCGCAAGCCCGGCATGAGCCGCGACGACCTGCTCTCGACGAACGTCAGGATCGTGGCCGACGTGACGCGCCAGGTCGCCGCGCATTCGCCGGACTGCGTGATCCTGGTGGTGACCAATCCGCTGGACGCCATGGTCTATACGGCCAAGCAGGTCTCGGGCTTCCCGAAGCAGCGCGTGATCGGCATGGCCGGCGTGCTGGACGCCGCGCGCATGCGCTCATTCATCGCCGAGGAGCTGGATGTGTCGATCGAGGACGTGTCGGCCTTCGTGCTCGGCGGGCATGGGGACACCATGGTGCCGCTGCCGCGCTATGCCACCGTCGCCGGCATCCCGATCACCGAGCTGATGGATGAGGCCGAGGTGGCCAGGATTTGCGAGCGCACGGCCAAGGGCGGGGCGGAGATCGTGGCGCTGCTGAAGACCGGTTCCGCCTTCTACGCGCCGGCGGCGGCCGTGGTGGAAATGGCCGAATCCATCCTGATGGACAAGAAGCGCATCCTGCCCTGCTGCGCGTTTCTCGAGGGGGAATACGGCGTGGACGGCTATTACATGGGCGTGCCGTGCAAGCTGGGCGGCAGCGGGGTGGAGTCGGTGATCGAGCTGGATCTGACCGATGAGGAGCGCCGGCAACTGGCCGCCTCGCTGCAGGCGGTCAAAAAGCTCGAGCAGCAGATCAAGTCCCTGGGCCTGTTCTAGACGCGATCGCGTCTGCAGGGCAACCGTTCCGCCTTGCTCATACTATGCCGGTCCCTAGAGTGATGCGGTCGAGGGGGATGATCGCATGAACCTGCACGAATACCAGGCCAAGGCGCTGCTCGCGGATTTCGGCGTGCCGGTGCCGGCCGGCCGCCTGGCCCACAGTGCGGACGAGGCCCGCCAGGCTTCCGTCGACCTCGGTGGCGGGCGCTGGGTGGTCAAGGCACAGATCCATGCCGGCGGCCGCGGCAAGGCCGGCGGCGTGCGCCTGTGCGATGATGCCGACGCCGTGGTCGAAGCCGCCACGGATCTGATCGGATCGACGCTGGTCACGGCGCAGACCGGACCTGAGGGCAAGCGCGTCGGCAAGGTCTATGTCGAGACCGCTTCGGACATCGCGCGCGAGTTGTACCTGAGCCTGGTTGTGGACCGCGAGCGCGGGGCCATCGCCATCACCGCCAGCCCTGACGGGGGCATGGACATCGAGCAGGTGGCCAAGGACAGCCCCGAGCGGATCCTGAGCATCCCGGCGGATATCGACGGCGGACCGGCGGCTGCCGATGTCGCGCAGACGGCCGCCTTCCTCGATCTTACGGGTGGGCAGGCGCATGCATTCGCACGGCTCGCCGCCCATCTGCATCGCGCCTTCGTCGAGCTCGATGCCAGCCTGATCGAGATCAATCCGCTGATTGTGACCAAAGACGGCGAACTCGTGGCGCTGGATGCCAAGCTGGCACTCGACGACAACGCGATGTTCCGCCACCCCGAGGCGGCGCAATTGCGTGATCCGGACGAGGAGGATGCGCGCGAGGCGGAGGCCAGGGATTTCGGCCTGAACTATATTCAGCTTTCCGGCACCATCGGCTGCATGGTCAACGGCGCGGGGCTGGCGATGGCCACGATGGATATGATCCAGTTGAAAGGGGAAAAGCCTGCCAATTTCCTCGATGTCGGCGGCGGTGTCACCGAGGCGGCGGTCATCGAGGGCTTCAGCCTGCTGTTCGGAAACACCGAGCTGCGTGCCATCCTGGTCAATATCTTCGGCGGCATCGTGCGCTGCGACATCATCGCCGGCGGCTTGATCAAGGCGAGCCAGAACTACGCGATGCGTGTGCCGGTGATCCTGCGCCTGGTCGGCACGCGCGAAGAAGAGGGTCGGCAGCTGATCGAGGATGCGGGGCTGGATGTGCGCTGGGCGCGTGATCTGGACCAGGCAGCGGAATTCGCGGCGGCGGCAGCCAGGGAGGGGCGGGCATGAGCGTGCTGGTCGATCGTGATACCCGGGTGATCTGCCAGGGCTTCACCGGCAAGCAGGGCAGCTTCCATTCCGAACAGATGATCGCCTACGGCACGAACTTCGTCGGCGGCGTCACCCCCGGCAAGGGTGGGCAAACGCACCTGCAACTCCCGGTGTTCGATCGCGTGACCGACGCCGTACGCGAGGTCGGGGCCGAGGCCTCGGTGATCTACGTGCCGGCCCCGTTCGCCGCCGCCGCCATCATCGAGGCGGCCGATGCCGGCATCCGGCTGATCGTCTGCATCACCGAGGGCATTCCGGTCGTCGACATGATGCGCGTCAACAAGCACCTGGCCGGCACGGATGCCGTGCTGATCGGTCCGAACTGCCCGGGCATCATCACCCCGGGCGCCTGCAAGATCGGCATCATGCCCGGGCATATCCACCGGCCCGGGCGCATCGGCATCGTGTCCCGCTCCGGCACCCTGACCTACGAGGCGGTGTGGCAGACCACCGAGACGGGCCTGGGCCAGAGCACCTGCATCGGCATCGGCGGCGATCCGGTGCACGGCATGGATTTCGTCGATGCACTGCGCCTGTTCCAGGATGATGCCGGCACCGACGGCATCGTGATGATCGGCGAGATCGGCGGCAGCGACGAGGAACATGCGGCCGTCTACATCAAGGAGCAGGTGACCAAGCCCGTCGTGGCCTTCATCGCCGGCGCCACGGCGCCGAAGGGTCGGCGCATGGGCCATGCCGGGGCCATCATCTCCGGCTCCAGCGGCACGGCCGAGGCCAAATTCGCGGCCCTGGAGGCGGCCGGGGCCGTCATCGAGCACAACCCGACCAAGCTGGGCTCCCGCATGCGCGACCTTTTGCGTTGATTGGCTCTTTTTCCGCCCTGCTGCGTTACGTCTCGCTTGCGTGCGACAAGCACGCTATGCTCGCCAAGCCTTGCAGGATCATAAAAATGGCCGAATCAACGTTGTTCATTTTCGTATGAATAGACCCACGCTGCACCCGCGACTGGCCGCGGACTGCCTGCGCCTCGGCGCCCTGCCGCTGTGCGAGCTTTTGCTGATGAACGATGCGCGCTATCCCTGGACCATCCTGGTGCCGCGCCGCGAGGGCATACGCGAGATCCATGAGCTGGCCGAGTCCGACCAGACGCAGCTGCTGCACGAGTCCTCGCAGCTTTCCCGCGCCATGGCCGCGGCGCTGAACCCGGACAAGCTGAACATCGCCGCCATCGGCAATATCGTGCCGCAGCTGCATGTGCACCACGTGGCGCGCTTCACCGGGGACGCCGCCTGGCCGGCGCCGGTGTGGGGCATCGGCACGGCCGTACCCTACGCCGCGGATGCCTGGAAGGAGGCCTGCGCCCCCGTGCTGGCGCGCCTGGTCTTCGGTTTCGATCCCGAACCGACCGCCGGTTTCTGAGGGGCGCTGGATGGGCACTCAAGGTGTGTCGTGGCGTCGGTAGCGCCCGAAGCGATCTACGGGCTCTGGGACGAGCTCAGCGATTTCGGCGTGCAGGCCTGCGACGAGGCGCTGGCGCACTGCTTGCGGACCCTGTGCCGATGGACCCACGCCGACAACGCCTACTGGGTCGGGGCGGTGCGCCTGATGGACGGCGCGGCGGCCCGCGACGATCCCCTGTCCGGCTGGCGTCTGGGGAGCATACAGACCCCGTTGTCCAGCCTGCCCCTGCGGATGCGCGAGTCCGTCCGGCGGCTGGCCAACGATCCCGGGGACAGCACCGGTGCCCTCACCGCCGGGGCGGGCGCGTTCCGGACATACCGCCTGTCCGCCGGCGATCTGGTCGATCCCGATGCGTTCGGGAAGACCGAGCACTTCGACGTCCATTACCGCCAGCGAGGCATTTCCGACCGCATCTGGGTGGTGTTTCCGGTCAATGCCGATGCCGAGTCCTATTTCCTCATCGACAAATGCGGTGAGGGGCAGCGCTTCAGCCAGGACGACGTGCATCTGGCGGCGCAGGCACTGCGCGGCATCAAATGGTTCCATCGCCAGCTGATGCTCAGCCATGGCCTGGGCGTCGGCGAAGGGGCGCTGACGGACGCCGAGCGCGGGGTGCTGCACGCACTGCTCTCGGGGGCCACGGAGAGACAGGTCGCCGACCGGATGCATCTGGCGCCGGGCACCGTCCATCAATACGCCGTGCGCATCTACCGCAAGTTCGAGGTCGGCAGCCGCGCGGAGCTGATGGCCCTGTGGCTGAGCGGTCGCCCGGCCGATTCCCACTGAAATACCTACTGTTTAGTAGCTGTTTTTTCATTTCCCGTTTCATGAGCATCTAACAACCGTCGGCCCGTGACCGTGTCGCGGCATGCCGGCAGCCGTCCCTGCCTCGCGGGGATGTCTTGAAGCACGGGGGACCGGATGAAGGACTGCGCCGCACACAATCGGATCTACCGCGTGGTGTGGAACCGCGCGCGCAATGTGTGGATGGTGGTCGGCGAGCTGGCCACGGGCCTGGGCAAGGGCCAAGGTAGAGGAAATCGTCGTCGCAAGCACTCGCTGCGTGGCCTGCTTCTGCTGGTGCCGCTGTCCCTGATCTCTCCCCTGGCCGTGGCGGCGCCCACCGGCGGGCAGGTCACGGCCGGCACCGGCTCCATCACGCAGTCCGGCAGCACGACGACCATCAATCAGTCCA
>CAYRBJ010000057.1:0-5508 GCA_964422615.1 uncultured Zetaproteobacteria bacterium
TGAAATTAATGGAGCCGATGAGCGGATTCGAACCGCTGACCTGCTCATTACGAGTGAGCTGCTCTACCAGCTGAGCTACATCGGCCTGTTTATGCAGGGGCGGCATCATACCAGCGCCGCATTGAAATGGAACACTCAGGCCAGCAGCGCCTGTATTGCGGCGGTCAGCGCCGGAGCGGCGGTCTCTGTACGCAGGACGCGCGGTCCGAAGCGCAGTGGCTGAAAGCCCAGATCGGACAGCCTGGTCAGATCGGCATCGCTCCAGCCTCCCTCCGGCCCCACGGCCAGGGTGACATCCCGCTGCATCGCCAATTTGTCGCGTACTTCGGTCCAGGGCTCGGCTGCCTCGGGATGCAGGGCATAGGCGGCGCCGACAGGTAGGGCGGCCGCCAGCTCATGGCGCCATTGCACCTCGGGTATCGCCGTGCGCCCACTCTGCTCGGCCGCCTCGACGATGATGCGTTGCCAGCGCTGCAGGCGGGCGTCGCGTTTTCCGGCATCCAGACGGAAGGCCGCGCGCTCGCTGACGCACACCTGGAAGCTGGCGGCGCCAAGCTCCGTGCACTTCTGCAGCACCGTCTCGATCTTTTCGCTGCGGTTGGCGGCCTGGACGATGTGGATGCGGCAGGCAAGCTCCCGGTCGACGGGCTCGAAGGATTCAGGTTCACAGCAAGCGTGGCGGCGGTCCAGCGTCGTGATACGCGCCGGATACTCGCCGCCTCGGCCATTGAACAGGACCACGCGATCGCCCGGCTTCAGGCGCATCACGTGGCGCAGGTAATGCGCCTGTTCCTCCGTCAGGTCGACAGGCTGGTTCGGGGTGAGCGAGGTGTCGGTGAACAGTCGGCTGACCGGCATCGGGCGATTGGGCCGCAAATCCTTCCGTCAGGCAAGTACCGATGCACTTGACCGGCGGGAAGCGAGGCCCAAGATGCGGCCATGTCCTCCCTGACCCTGAACCCCGAAATCTATGACTGGACGCCGGTCCGCCAGTGGCACAACGAGGGGCAGGGTCTGAATGCCGAGGCGCCGCAGGTGCTGACCGTTACCAGCTCGCTGACGCGTTTTCTGGAGCGCCGCTACGGCATGCGCCTTGAGTTGAGGCTGCACGATCAGTTCGTCGACCGCATGCGCCCGCGCGAGGCCGGCTTGCTGGGCGCGGTCGCCGGCGAGGCCTGCCTCAGGCGCACGGTATCGCTGCTGCACCGCAAGTCCGTGATGTTCGATGCCGAGTCGGTGCTGCCGCTGGAAGGGCTGCCGACGGATCTGATGGAAGCGTTGGAGGCCGGTCGCCAGCCGCTGGGCAACCTGCTGCTCGAACGCGGCATGTCGCTGGCACGCTCGGATCTGGGCATTGGCTGTCTCCAGGATAGGGATGGCGAGTTTCTGTGGGCGCGGCAGTCGGTGCTGCGTTCGGAATCGGGTACGCGTGCACTGGTGATCGAGTTCTTCCATCCGGAGATCTGGCGGCGTATCGAGCACGCCGAACGGCGCTACTGATCGACCTCCACCGCCTGTTGTTCCGGGGCTACGGGCTGGCGCCTTTCCGGCACGACGGCGTAGATCGCCAACCCCGCGACGATGGCCGGCATGACTTCGTAGGCGATATGTGACAATCCCAGCGCGCGCCAAAGCAGGAAGACGGTGACCCCGGTTCCCATCATGGCCAGTGCCGTGCGCTCCGATGGTCGACGCCCCAGGGCATAGACGGCCATCAGTGGCACGAAGGCGGAGGCGAGCATGCCCCAGGCGATCAGCACCAGCGCGAACACGCTCTTATCGCCGGAAAGCGACAGCGCCAAGGCGATCAGCACCACGGCCCCAGTGGCCAGCTTCGTACCCGCATAGCCGGACTTGCGACCAGGGACCAAATCCCGGGTCAGGGAGGCCGAGCACGACAGCACCAACGAGTCTGCGGTCGACATGGTGGCGGCGAACAGGCCGGCCAGCATCAGCCCTACCAGCACGCCGGGTAAGAGTTGCTGCGAGATCAGCGGTAATGCCAACTCGGGGTCGAAGGAGCCGGCATGGGGGATCAGCAGCCGGGCCAACAGGCCGACGACGATGGTCGCCGAATAGAAGGCGATGAACCAAGCGTAGTAATAGGTGCGGAAACGATTGATGTTGTCGACATCGTCCAGGACCATGTAGCGGATGACGATGTGCGGTTGCCCGGCCACGCCGAAGCCGGCGAAGATCCAGCCGCCGACGAACAGCGCCGCCCCCAGCCAGGTATGGGCTGGGAACCAGTGCATGTAGTTGGGGGATACCTGCACCAGGGCGTGCACGATATGGGCCGGCGTGCCGAGGCTGTCGGCGGCGGCCCACACCAGCATGAACATCGAGACGAGCATGACGAAGGACTGGGCGGCATCGGTCCAGATCGAGGCGCGGATGCCGCCGCTGTAGCTGTACAGCAGCACCAGGCCTGCGCCGAGGATGGCGCCGGTGGACAGGTGCCAGCCGAACAGCACATGCAGGGCCTTGCTGCCGGCCGTGAACTGGGCGGCGGCATAGGTGCCGAGAAAGATGATGGTCAGCACGCCGGAAACACGGCGCAGCAGATTGAACTCGGTGTCGTGCCACTGTGCCAGCAGACCCCCGAAGGAATGGATGTTCTGCGCCTCGGCGACCAGGCGCACCTTCTTCATGATCAGCAGCGAGGCGGCGAAATCGCCGAGAATCCAGCCGATCATCAGCCATATCGAGGACAGGCCCGTGGTGTAGGTCAGGCCGATCATGCCGATGAACATATAGCCGCTGTTGTTGGTGGCCACCGCCGACAGTCCGGCCAGCCAGGGGGGCACATTGCGTCCGGCGACCAGGTAATCGTCCGTCGTCTGCTGCCGGCGCATGGACGACAGGCCGCCGATGATGGCGAAGATCAGCAGAAAACCGACGAAGCTTGCGGCCGCCACCGGGCGTCAGTCCTGCTGTTCCGCACCCGGCCGATAGGCACCATCGGCATCGTGATGTTCGCGCCCGGTGACCGGCGGATTGAACACGCAGACCAGGCGCATCGTTTTTTTGGCGCGCACCACGTGGCGATCGTGGGCGTTCAGCAGGTACACCGTGCCGTCCTTGATCGGGTAGATCTTGCCATCGTCCAGAGACTCGATCTCGCCTTCGCCCTCGACGCAGTACACCGCCTCGATATGGTTCTTGTACCAGAATCGGTTCTCGGTGCCGGCATGGATAATGGTGTCGTGCAGCGAAAAGCCGACGGCATCGTTGTTCAGGATCAGGCGGCGGCTCTCCCAGTTGCCGCTGTCGGCCTTGACGTCGCGATCGCTGCCGATGATGTTCTCAAGACTACGTACGATCATGTGAGGTTCCCCGCCCGTAATTGTTTGCGTTTTTCCAGCACCGTAGTGATCGAGGCGTCGATGATTTCCAGGCCTTCCTTGATCAGCTCCTCGCCGATGGTCAGCGCCGGCAGGAACTTGAGCACCTGGCCGTTGGCGCCGGCCGTCTCGATGATCAGGCCACGCTTGAAGGCCTCCTCGGAGACCGAGCCGGCGAAGTCCTCGTCGGCGAACTCGATGCCCCAGACCATGCCAACCCCGCGCAACTCGGGCGTGTTGCCATCGTGTTTGTCGACGATGGCCTGCAGGCCGTTCTCGAACAGTTCGCCCTTGTGCTTGATGCCCTCGGCGAAGTCCGGCGTATCCCAGTATTCCAGGGCCTTGGTGGCGGCGACGAAGGCGAGGTTGTTGCCGCGGAAGGTGCCGGTGTGTTCTCCGGGCTGCCAACGGTCGAGCTCGGGGCGCATCAACAGCAGCGACATCGGCAGTCCCGTGCCGATGGACTTGGAGACGGTCACCAGATCCGGGGTGATGCCGGCGCGCTCGAAACTGAAGAAGGTGCCGGTGCGGCCGTTGCCCATCTGGATGTCGTCGATGATGAGCAGGATGTCGAACTCGCGGCAGATGTCCTGCAGTTCGCGCAGCCATGCATCGCGTGCCACATGGATGCCGCCCTCGCCCTGCACGGTCTCGACGATGATCGCCGCCGGCAGGTCCACACCGCTGCTCTGGTCGGACAGCAGGCGGCGCAGGTAGTGCATGCTGTCGAAATCCGGGCCCATGTAGCCGTCGAACGGTACGAAGGCGCTGTTGGCGCGCACCCCGTAGGACTCGTCGCGGTAGAAGGAGTTGCCGGTCACGGCCAACGAGCCCATCGACAGCCCGTGGTAGGCGTTGGTGAAGGCAATGACGTTGGAGCGTTGCTTGACCATGCGCGCCAGCTTCAGCGCCGTCTCCACGGCATTGGTGCCTGTGGGGCCGGTGAACTGCACCTTGTACTCGAGGTTGCGCGGGGAAAGAATGGTATCGCGGAACTTCTGCAGGAAGTTTTTCTTCGCTACCGTCGCCTTGTCGAGCGCATGCACGACGCCGTTGTGCTGTAGGTATTCGACCATCGCCTCCTGGATCGCCGGGTTGTTGTGCCCGTAGTTCAGTGAACCGGCGCCGGCGAAAAAGTCGATATAGCGGTTGCCGTGCTCATCGAACATCTCCGAGCCGACGGCAGTATCAAATACGGCCGGAAAGGAGCGGATGTAACCGCGCACCTCCGACTCCATTTCCTCAAAAATTCTCATGACGGTTGCGTTCCTCCGATCCTGGTTTTGCTGACCGGTCCGATCGGACCCACGCGAATCAGGTTTTCCTGTTCATGGCCGGTGTCTCCAAATAGCGCGGCAGGAAAGAGCATCGATTCGCTGAGATCGACCCCGCAGTCCCTGGCCAGGGCGTGGAAAAGGGCGCGCGAGGCATCGTTGGACGGGCTAACCGTTGCCTCGGTATAGCGGATATCTTTCAGAATCGGGCGCCCCAGCAGATGCCGCAGCATCTTCTTGGCCAGGCCCTTGCCGCGCATGTCCGCATCCACGGCGATCTGCCAGATGAACAGCGTGTCGCGGTGCTCGGGCAGAATATAGGCGGTCATGAAGGCAACGATCCGCTCCTCGTGTTCGACTACGACGCAGGTTGATGAAAAGTGTTCGCACAGGATCAAGTAACAGTACCGAGAGTTCAAATCCAGCGGTTTGCTGCGCTTCACAAGCGCGCTAATTGCTGGTCCATCATCCGCAACAGGTTCGCGAAAAAACAAACGGCCTGCTTTCCTGGTTGCCCTATCGGTTCCGGTAAGCATTGGCGCTGACCCTAGCGGCCATGGAATTTATTTCAAATGACGAGCTGGATGGTCGGTGCTGCCCCCCGCCTCTGGCGCTCGGCGCTTGTCAGGGAGCGCTTCCATTCTGAAGGCCGGAAGCGCATCGAGGTTGCTACTGAAGGCGAGTCGCTCTGCCGACGTGGGTGTTAGAAGCCATGCTGCAGGCCTTGCATGATCATCTGCACACCGATGCTGCCGGTCAGCAGGGCGGCGGCGCGGCCCGTGATGTCGATATAGCGCTCCAGCAGAGCGGCATTGCGCACCTTGATGGTGTCGAAGGCCCGTTTCAGGATCATCAGCATCATCACGGTCAGGGCCAGCGACATGGCGATG
>CAYRBJ010000058.1:0-4622 GCA_964422615.1 uncultured Zetaproteobacteria bacterium
GCGCGGTATTCGTCAGCTGCATCGTCGACTTCTGGAAGCGCAGCTTCATGCCTTCCGCCGCCAACTCGTCCAGCTTTTCCTTCAACTCGTCATCCTTCAGCTTGTACATCTCTTTCGCCTTCATCGACCCACCCCGCGAACCACGACCTTGGTGCGGATCGGCAGCTTGGCGGAGGCCAACGCCAGGGCCTCGCGTGCCAGTTCCTCGCTGATGCCGTCCATCTCATACAGGATACGGCCGGCACGCACCGCAGCGACCCAGTATTCCGGCGAACCCTTGCCGCTGCCCATACGCACCTCGGCAGGCTTCGACGACACCGGCAGGTCCGGGAACATGCGAATCCACACCCGGCCCTGACGCTTGACGTGACGGGTGATGGCAATACGCGCCGCCTCGATCTGGCGGGCCGTGATGCGGCCAGGCTCCATCGCCTTCAGGCCGTACTGGCCAAAATTCAGGCTGGCACCGCGCGGGCTCTTGCCACGAATGCGCGACAGTTCCTTATGATGCTTGCGCCAGCGGATCTTCTTCGGTTGCAACATCGCCCAATCCTCTTTACGCGTTCAAATCTTCGGTGGTTCCGAGCTTCTCGCCGTTGAACACCCAGACCTTGACGCCGATCACGCCATACGTGGTCTTGGCCTCGGCCAGACCGTAATCCACATCCGCACGCAGCGTGTGCAAAGGCACGCGGCCCTCGCGGTACCATTCGGTACGTGCGATATCGGCGCCGCCGAGGCGGCCGCCGCAGGACACGCGCACGCCCTTGGCACCCATGCGCAGTGCGCTCTGCACCGCGCGCTTCATCGCCCGGCGGAACGCCACGCGCTTCTCGAGCTGAAAGGCAATGTTCTCGGCGATCAACTGAGCCTCGGCTTCCGGACGGCGAACCTCGACGATGTACACCTGGATATCGCCACCGAACTTGGCCTTCAGTTCATTGCGCAGGCTGTCGATCTCGGAACCCTTCTTGCCGATCACCACACCCGGACGGGAGGTATGCACGGTCACCTTGACCTTGCCGGCCGGGCGTTCGATGACGATGCGCGATACGCCGGCATGAAACAGCTTCTTCTTCACATAGTTGCGCAACTGGATGTCCTGACGCACCAGATCGCCGAAATTCTTGTCCGCCGCATACCAGATCGAATCCCAGCCGCGGATGCCGCCAACGCGGAAACCAATCGGATTAACCTTCTGACCCATCCAAAACTCCTTTAACCGCGTTCGCTGACGGCCACCGACAGGTGGCTGTGGCGATGAAAACGCTTACGCATGCGGCCCATGCCCTTCGGGCGGAAACGCTTGTAGGTGGTACCGGCATCGACGCGCACGGTCGACACGACGAGGTTATCCACGTCCAGACCGTTGTTCTGCTCGGCATTGGCGATCGCCGACTTCAGCACCTTCTCCACCAGGCGCGCGGCCTTCTTCGGAGACAGGGCCAGCACGGCCAGGGCGCGGGACACCGGCAGGCCGCGGATCTGGTCGGCGACCAGGCGGGCCTTCTGCGGGCTGATCTGGCTGTTCTTGGCCAGCGCGAGAACTTCGTCAGACATCTTGCTTACCTCTTCGCCTTCTTGTCAGCGCCATGACCGTAGTAGGTGCGGGTCGGCGCGAACTCGCCGAGCTTGTGGCCGACCATGTTCTCGGTCACGAACACCGGGATGAACTTCTGGCCGTTGTGCACGGCGAAGTTCAGGCCGACGAAGTCCGGCGAGATGGTCGAACGGCGGGACCAGGTCTTGATCACACCCTTCAGGCTGCCCTCCTTGGCGGAATGCACCTTTTTCTCCAGGGATCCCTCGATGTATGGACCCTTCTTAAGAGAACGCGCCATGACTCATCACCTCTGGTTGCGGCGGCGGATGATATCGCGACCCGACGCCTTGTTCTTGTTGCGGGTCTTGTGACCCTTGGTCGGCGTGCCCCACGGCGTCACCGGATGGCGGCCACCGGAGGTACGACCCTCGCCACCACCGTGTGGATGGTCGACCGGATTCATCGCCACACCGCGCACATGCGGACGCTTGCCCAGCCAACGCGAACGCCCGGCCTTGCCGGTGGTGCGGTTGGAGTGATCGGCGTTACCCATCACACCAATCGTTGCCAGGCAGCGGATGTCCACGCGGCGGAACTCGCCGGACGGCAACTTCAGCACCGCGCGTTCGCCTTCCTTGCCCATCAGCTGCACGGATGCGCCGGCACTGCGTGCCATCTGGCCGCCCTTGCCTGGCTTCATCTCGATGTTGTGCAACATCGTACCAACGCGGATGAAGGACAGCGGCAGCGCGTTACCCGGACGGATCTCGGCATCCGGGCCGGACATCACCGCGTCACCCGGGCGCAGACCCTGTGGTGCCAGGATGTAGCGCTTGTCCCCGTTCTCGAACACGATCAGTGCGATGTGCGCCGTGCGGTTGGGATCGTATTCGATGCGCGACACCATACCTTTGACGCCGAAATTGTCACGCTTGAAATCAATCAAACGGTACAGGCGCTTGTGGCCGCCGCCCTGATGGCGGGCCGTCACACGGCCGTTGTTGTTGCGTCCGCCTTTCTTCGACAGCGGTGCCGTCAACCGGCGCTCCGGATCGCCCTTGTGCAGGTCCGGATTGACGTTGGCCACAAAGTTGCGGGTGCCGTTGGTGTTGGGTTTGAATACCTTCAGTGCCATGTTACGCCTCTTCTGCCACTTCCAGC
Organism: uncultured Zetaproteobacteria bacterium; assembly: GCA_964422615.1. Taxonomy (GTDB): domain Bacteria; phylum Pseudomonadota; class Zetaproteobacteria; order Mariprofundales; family Mariprofundaceae; genus DATLWN01. The sequence continues at coordinate 2,705 of CAYRBJ010000058.1, forward strand.
GTCTGGCCCTCGGCCAGGCGCACGACGGCCTTGCGGTATCCGGGACGACGACCGGTGTGCATGCCACGCCGGCGTTCCTTGCCCGGCATATTGATCACCTGCACCTTGGCCACATCGACCTCGAAGATGGACTCGATGGCCGCCTTGATCTGTTGCTTCGTCGCCTGGCGCGCCACGCGGAAGGTGTACTGGTTCGCGCTACCTGTCTTGCTGTAGCTCTTCTCGGTCACCACCGGCCGCAGCAGGGTGTTGAAATGCTGGTAGTTGCTCATGCCAGACGCCCCTCGAGTTTTTCGACGGCCGCCTCGGTCAGCACCAGGCGGTCGCACTTGAGCAGGTCGTGCAGACCCAGCTGCCCATCGAGCACGATCCTGGCCGCCGGCAGATTACGGGCCGACAGCTCAACGACGGAATCCGGCTCACCCAGCACGAACAGGCCCTTGCCGGCACCCAGGGCATTGACGACCTTGGCGAAATCCTTGGTCTTGATGCCGGGAAGCTCGATCTTGTTGACCACGGTCAGGCGACCATCGCGCATGCAATCGGAGAGCACCATGCACAACGCCTTGTTGCGCTCCTTCTTGTTGATGCGCGTCGCGTAGTCGTGCGGGCGCGGACCATGGGCGGTGCCGCCATGGCGCCACTGCGCCGCGCGGGTCGAACCCTGGCGGGCACGGCCGGTACCCTTCTGCTTCCACGGCTTCTTGCCGCCACCGGACACCTCGGCACGCGTCTTGGTGCTGTGCGTGCCGGCCCGCTGGGCCATGGACAGCGCGGTATACACGCGATGCACGAATCCGGCATCGGCCTCCAGGCCGAACACCGCGGGATTCAACTCGCGCTTGCCCACGGCCTTGTTGGCCTGGTCAACGATATTGATCTCGGCCATCACTTCGCTCCCTTCACTGCCGGGCGCACCTCGACCAGGCCGTTCTTCGGCCCGGGCACGGCACCCTTGACGATAATGCGGTTGCTCTCGGCATCCACGCGCATCACCACCAGGTTCTGCACCGTGGTCCGGTCCACGCCATATTGGCCGGGCATCTTCTTGCCCTTGAACACACGACCCGGATCCTGGCACTGGCCGGTGGAGCCCATCTGACGATGTGTCTTCTCGGCACCGTGGCTGGCCCGCTGACCGCCGAAGTTCCAGCGCTTCATCACACCGGCGAAGCCGTGACCCTTGGAGATCCCAGCCACATCGATCTTCTGGCCCGCCTCGAACATGTCGGCCTTCAGGTCCTGACCCAGCTCGAAGGACGCACTGTCATCCAGACGGAACTCCTTCAGGCCGCGCATCAGATCCTGGCCCTGCTTGGCGAAATGCCCCTGGAAGGCACGGCTGTTGCGTCGCTTGGCGGCACCGTAACCCACCTGAATGGCATCGTAGCCATCCTTGTCCCCGCTGCGGCGCGCGATGACGCGGCACGACTCCACGGCCAGCACCGTCACGGCAACGGCCGAGCCATCCTCGGCGAAGATCTGGGTCATGCCCGCCTTCCGGGCGATCAATCCTGCGCTCATGGCATCCCCCCGATTACAGCTTAATCTCGACGTCGACGCCGGACGGCAGGTCGAGCTTCATCAGGGCATCGACGGTCTGCGGCGTCGGACGCTGGATGTCCAGCATGCGTTTATGCGTGCGGATCTCGAACTGCTCGCGCGAGTCCTTGTTCACGTGCGGACCGCGGATCACGCAGAACTTGCGGATCCGGGTCGGAATCGGGATCGGCCCGCGGACCTCGGCCCCGGTGCGCTTCGCCGTCTCGACAATGTCCGCCGCGCTCTTGTCCAGAATGCGGTGGTCAAAAGCCTTCAGACGGATACGAATACTCTGAGCTGCCACAAGAGCCCCCTTATTTCACGATCTCGGTGACGACGCCGGCGCCGACGGTGCGGCCACCCTCACGAATGGCGA
>CAYRBJ010000059.1:0-4157 GCA_964422615.1 uncultured Zetaproteobacteria bacterium
GCCATCCAGTTCTCCAGGCACTGCGAATGCTGCGCGGCCACGCGTGCCGCGGCACCGCCGGCGCCGCGAAACACGATCGGTACCGGATACATGCCGCCGGACATATACAGCATCTTGGCGGCGGCGTTGACGATCTGGTCCATGGCCAGCATGGCGAAATTCCAGGTCATGAACTCGATGATGGGCCTGAGACCCGCCATGGCCGCGCCGACACCCAGGCCGGCGAAACCCAGCTCGGTGATCGGCGTGTCGATAACGCGCTTCGGGCCGAACTTGTCCAGCATGCCTTGGCTGACCTTGTAGGCGCCGTTGTACTCGGCGACTTCCTCACCCATCAGGAACACGTTCTCGTCGCGCTGCATTTCTTCGCACATGGCCTGGTTCAGGGCCTCGCGGAAAGTGATCTTCGACATCAGGCAACCCTTCCCGGATACGGATAGGCCCCCTCGATCGAATCCCTGTAGATATCGGTGTACAGCTCGGCAGCATCAGGCTCCGGCATCGCCTCGGCCGCGGCGGCGATGGCGGCGACCTCCTTCTTGATATCCTTGTCCTTCTGTTTGAACGACTCCTCGCTCGCCAGCCCCGCCTCGATCATGCGCACCTGCAGGCGTGCGATCGGATCGCGACCCGTGCGCCATTCCTCGACCTCCTCACGCGTACGGTAGGTGGCCGGATCGGACATCGAATGGCCGCGGTAGCGATAGGTCACAGCTTCGACCAGGATCGGCCCTTCGCCGCTGCGCGCATGCTCGATGGCCTCGGTCATCTTGCGCTCGACCTCCAGCACATCCATGCCATCGATCTGCATGCCCGGGATCTTGAACGAGATGCCGCGCTTGAATAAATGGGTCTCGGCCGAGGCTCGGCCCAGCGACGTGCCCATCGCATACTGATTGTTCTCGACGACGAATACGACCGGCAGCTTCCACAGCGCCGCCATGTTGAACGACTCGTAGACCGCGCCCTGGTTGATGGCGCCGTCACCGAAGAAGCACAGCGTGACGCGGCCGTCCTGCCGGTACCAGGACGAGAAGCCGAAGCCCAGTCCGATCGGCACCTGCTCGCCGACGATGCCGTTGCCGCCGGCGAAGTTGCGCGCAGCATCGAACATGTGCATTGAGCCGCCCTTGCCCTTGACGATGCCGCCGGCTCGGCCCAGCAGTTCGGCCATGACGGCGGTCGGATCCGAGCCGCGCGCCAGGATGTGCCCATGGTCGCGATAGCCGGTCAACATGTAGTCCTCGGGCTTGGAGGCGTGGTGCACGCCGACCGGCACTGCCTCCTGGCCGTTGCACAGGTGGCAGAAACCACCGATCTTCTTCAGGCCATACAGCTGTCCGGCCTTCTCCTCGAAGCGGCGGATAAACAGCATGGAATCGTGCATCGTGTGTAGGGTATCCGCTTGGTAGAAACGGCCCTCATGCGTCAGACCCTCGGCCTGCTTTTTCTGCTTGGCGGACATCAGCTCTCCCGAAAAAACCATCTGTCTACACTGCGAATCATGCCCCAGGCACCCCTTGGCAGCAACCGGATTACTTGTATGGCGGCCTGCGCTGAAACCCGGTGATGGCGATATGCATCACAGATTTGGGGTTATGACAAAGGTGGTGTAGCGTACTTGACCCATCGGCAAGGAGAATGTGCATGGCCAGGATGCTTCCCTTCAAGGAAGGTGATGTGCTGATCGCCGAGGGCGAACAGGACACGGCTGCCTACCTGATCCGCAATGGCTGGTTACAAGTCCATCGTGCCCGACCCGGGCGGGCCGTATCGTTGATCCGCCTCGGTCCGGGCGATATCGTCGGTGAGTTGGGGCTGGCTGGCCGCGTACCGCGGCGTACCGCCACGGTCACGGCCCTGACCGATGGCGAAGTGGAGGTAATCGACCGCGGAACACTGATCCGCTTGGTCAATGGCCCGGGAAACCGGTTGACTCCGCTGCTCGCCGCCCTGTTTTCCCGCCTGCAATCCCTGCTGCTCGACTATCATCAGGACGATGCCCTCGACGATACCGTCGTCACCTACGCCAAGCTGGAAGGCCTGACCGCCGCCTCGGCCCAGGCCCTGTGCAACCAGCCCTGCACCGTCACCCGCCTGCCTTGGATATTCGGCGCCCATGCCGCCCCGCAAAGCGTCACTGATCTGTTCCGCGAGGAAGCGCCGCCCGATGTGGTCCTGGCCGGCGCTTCCAAGCTGATCCGCTCCCACCATCTGGCCATCGAGGCGGCGGACGAGGGTGGCCTGCAGCTGCGGCTTTACAATTATGGCGATTTCTGTGAACTGGACGACGTGCGTGTCGCCCACGGCAAGGCGCCGGCCGTGGTGCCGCTGCCGGTGGGCAATCATACCTTGTCCTTCGGTCTGCCGGCCGAACCCTACCGCTTCTCACTGCGCGTCCTGGTATGACCGGGGCCCTTGCCATGCGTTAACCTGGAGCCCGGCATGGCGATCAGGCCGGTTCTGCGCATGGGAGACAAGCGGCTGCTGCAGCCATCGGCCGAGGTCTTCCGCTTAGACACCCCGGAGTTGCATGCGTTGATCACCGATCTGCGCGAGACCATGGCCGCCCTGCGCGGCGCTGGGCTGGCAGCACCGCAGATCGGCGTGCACCAGCGTGTGGTGATTTTCGGCATCGAGAACAATCCCCGCTACCCCGACGCCGAACCGGTGCCGGAAACCGTGCTGGTGAACCCTGTCATCACTCCGCTGTCGGATGAGACCGATGAGGGCTGGGAGGGTTGCCTGAGCCTTCCGGGACTGCGCGGGCTTGTGCCGCGGTTCACCCACGTTCGCTACCAGGGCTTCGATGCCTACGGCCAACCCATCGACCGCCGCGTCGAAGGCTTCCATGCCCGCGTGGTGCAACACGAATGCGACCATCTTGACGGCATCCTCTACCCGATGCGCATGCGTGACATGAGCCGCTTCGGTTTCGACGACATCCTGTTCCCCGAACCGTCAGACGCCGAGCCTATCGGCGACTAGGGCCCGGGCAGGCGCCGGGCATAGGTGCGGATACGCGCCACGACGGGAACCAGCGCCAGCAGGGGAACAATGAGAAACACTGGCGCCCACGGGCTTTTGGGCGACGGCGCGAAGTCGTGACTCAGGTAGGCGATGATGATCAGGAACAGGCCGAAGGCGATCAATAGCCTGCCGCCGTAGGCGTTGATCTCGTACCAGTTGCGGCTGGATATGAATGCCTCGGGCAGGCGGACGCCATACAGCCGGTTCATCGGCACCAGGCGTAGGACCAACGGCAGGGACACCAGCACCGTCGCCAGGCCGATGCCGGCCAGCACATAGGGGATGGGCACGATCACGAGGGCTTTTGTCCCGGACGCTGGTATTTCATGCCGATCAGTATAGCCACAAGCCCAAGGCTTGCCGGGGCGTAGGCTGGCGCGATACTTTCAGTCATGAGCGACGATCGCAGACTGGTGTATTCCACCGAACACGGCAGCCACGACAAACCGATGCAGGCCCGGGACAACAAAAGGGCCAAACATATCTCGCATGCCCCGGCGATCAGGAATCCGGCCAAGCAAGGCGTGCGCATCCGCCGCGAGAGCAAGGGCCGCGGCGGCAAGACCGTTTGCGTCATCGATGGCCTGAACCTGCCGGACGACCGGCTCAAGGCCCTGCTGAAAAGGCTGAAAAGCCAGCTCGGCAGCGGCGGCGCCATCAAGGATGGCTACCTGGAGATCCAGGGTGACCACCGTGACAAGCTGCTGGCGCTGCTGGACAAAGAGGGTATCAAGGCAAAACCGGCCGGCGGCTGAGCCGCTTTTACCCGCTGCCTGCCATGGCCGTGGCGCATGGTTTGGCATTCACGGCCCGGGAGTGCCAAAAAACTATTGACAGCTGAAGCGCACTCGACACCATTGGCACTCCTTTGGGCCGAGTGCTAAGCCCCCGGCCCGAGGGAGAATACACAGGGGTTGAATCGGCATAGCCGGCTCCCCATATACACATCTCAACCATGATTTCGAAAGGAGAGTGAACGATGACAACGAAGGTTCGTCCATTGCACGACCGCGTGATTGTCCGCCGTCTGGACGAGGAAGAAAAGTCCGCCGGCGGCATCATCATCCCCGACACGGCGAAGGAAAAGCCCATCCAGGGCGAGGTCATCGCCGTCGGCAAGGGCAAGA
>CAYRBJ010000060.1:0-3706 GCA_964422615.1 uncultured Zetaproteobacteria bacterium
AGTGCTCCGATGGCGAGGGCACCGAATGCGAGCGCGCCAAGCGCCAGGGCTCCGACGGCCAATGATCCCACCGCCCGCGCTCCCGTCGTTGGCGCCCGAACATGCGCAGGCGTTGAGTCCTTTGAATCCGAGACGACGTGGCCGATATGCACTTTGTCTTCCATGGCCGTTGTCCTCCTGCTTCTCTCAACATAGATAAGATATCAGCAATGGTAAATGCACCCCGGTGGCTTTTGCCGCGCGGCGGATTTTACATCCATCGGTGTGGTCTATATAAACGGGGAGGGAGGGCCGCATGAGGAAATTCCTTTCGGCTGTCGGCATGCTGTTCCTGCTCGTCATCCTGGCGGCCGGCGGGTTCGTGGCGTATGCCACATATCAGGGCAGGGCGCTCGATGCCACGAGCAAGGCTTATGTCCAGGCGAACGTGCCGGCCATCGTGTCCACCTGGTCGACGCAGGAGCTGCTGAAGCGGGCTTCGCCCCAGCTGCTGACTGAAATCCACAGGCATCCGGGGCAGCTCGGCATGATGTTCCGCAAACTGTCGGCACTGGGCGTGATGCTGAGCTTCGGCCATGTGCAGGGCGAGTCCAAGGTCACCTACAATTTCCCGCACGGCAAAGTCGCCACCGCCGCCTACGTGGCCAAGGCCGCGTTCGCCAACGGCACGGTCGATATCAAGCTGCGCCTGATCCTGCAGCACGGGAAATGGAAGTTCCTGAATTTCTACGTGACCGCCCCCGCACCCCTGAAAGAACGACCCGAGGAGCAGCAGGCCTAGATGACCTTGGAGAACTTCACCTCTTCGGTCTTCTTGCGCAGGTGTTCGTCGAACGCCATGGCGATGTTGCGGATCAACAGGCGCCCGGCGGGCAGCACCGTCAAACCATCGGCGCGCAGCTCCACCAGCCCGTCTTCCGCCATGGCTTCGAGATCGGCCAGGCCGTCGGCGAAATGGTCCCTGAAATCGATGGCGAATTTCTTCTCCACCGCCGCGTAGTCCAGCGCGAAATCGCACATCAGGCGCATGATCACGTGCCGGCGCAGGTGATCTTCATCAGATAGTTTGTAGCCGCGGAACACCGGGAAGCGCCCGGCATCGAGCGCGGCGTAGTAGCCCTCGAGATCCTTGACGTTCTGGTAGAAGGTGCCGTCCACATAGCCGATCGAGGTGATGCCCAGCCCCACCAGCTCGGCATCGGCATGCGTCGAGTAACCCTGGAAGTTGCGGTACAGCTTGCCCTGGCGCTGGGCCACCGCCAGCTCGTCGTCGGGCTTGGCGAAGTGGTCCATGCCGATGAACACGTAGCCGGCGGCCAGCAGCTTGCCGATGCTGTGCTCCAGGATGTTCAGCTTCTCGGCCGCACTCGGCAGATCGCCCTCGTCGATGCGCCGCTGCGGCATGAACATGTGCGGCAGGTGGGCATAGTTGAACAGGGCGATGCGGTCCGGCGAGAAATCGATGATGGTGTCCAGGGTGCGGTCGAAGCTCTCGACCGTCTGGAAGGGCAGGCCGTACATCAGATCGATATTGATCGACTGGAAACCGTGTTGACGTGCCTGCTCCAGCACCGCCAGCGTCTGTTCCTTCGACTGGATGCGGTTGACCGCCTTCTGCACGGCCGGCTCGAAGTCCTGCACGCCCATGCTCATGCGGTTGAAGCCGACCTCGCGCAGCACGCGCACGGTGTTGGCGTTGCACTCGCGCGGATCGATCTCGATGCCGTACTCGCCCTCGGCGTCCGGCACGAAGGCGAAGCGGCTGTGCAGCCGGCCCATGACGGCGCGGATCTGCTGCTCGTTCAGGAAGGTCGGGGTGCCGCCGCCCCAGTGCAGTTGCGTCACCGGACGGGCGCCGCCGAGGGTGTCGGCCAACAGGTCGATCTCCTTCAACAGGTACTCGACATAGGGCACGGCGCGCTGGCGCTGCTTGGTGGCGATCTTGCTGCAGCCGCAGTAGTAGCAGACGGTGTCGCAGAACGGCACGTGCAGGTACAGCGACAGCGGGGCCTGGGCGGCACCGACGCGGGCGAGACTGTCGGCGTAGTCGGCGGCACCGATGCCGGTGTGGAACATCGGCGCCGTCGGATACGAGGTGTAGCGCGGGCCGGCCTTGTCGTACTTCCTGATCAGCGTCAGGTCGAACAGGGCGCCGACGCCGCTGCGCGGGCGTGAGCTGTGGACCTGGCTCATCGCATCGCCTGACGGATGTAGGAGATGATGTCCTGGATCTGGTTGTCGCTGAGCTTGGCCACGGCCTTGCCCGCCCGGTCCAGATGCCGGCCGCGCTTGATGCGCAGGTACAGCAGCTGGTCGCTCAGATCGGTGAGCCGGCGCTCGCTGCCGGCCTCGTTGCCCATCAGGCGGATGTCCGCCGGCGTGGCGTGGCAGCGTACGCAGAATTTCTCGTACAGCTTGCTGCCACGTACCGGGCTGGCATCGTAGCGCAACGTATAGACGTAGTGCGCGATGTCGTTGATTTCCGGATTGGTCAGCTGATAGCGCTTGGGACTCATCATGGTGCCGGGGCGGCCGTAGCGCATCGTATGCACGATGCCGGTCAGATCCAGCTTGGTATACACCAGGTTCATGGCGCCCAGGCCGGTCTTGGCCCGGCCGTCGGCACCGTGGCAGGTGGCGCAGACCTCGTGGTAAAGCCGCTTGCCGCGCTCAAGATTCGGGGTAAAGGTGAAGGACTTGATGTAATCGATGACGGCATCGATCTGCAGGTCATCGAGGGTGTATTTCTTCGGATGCATGGCCGAGCCGTCGACGCCATAGGTGATGATGCGGCGCAACTCGTCGCGGCTGACCACCTCGGCGATGGCGCGCAGGTTGCGCGCCGGATACGGCTTCAGCTTCCGCCCGAAGGCCGAGACACGTCCGTCGGCGCCGTGGCATTGGGCGCAGTTGGCTTCGTACAGCTTCTTGCCATCCGGCAGGCTGGCGGTGGCCCAGGCCTGGTTGCAGCCAAGCGCCAGCAATACAAAAGTGAGGCTGATCCATTTAAGCATGCAATGCATCCCTCCGGCCCGGCGGGCCGATATTGTTGATTATGCCATGGCGGACCTGCTTGTCACTCGCCGTGCCGGTCCGTGACGGCGGGGGCGGCGTCTCCCCCGGCAGCCCTATTTGTGCTGGCTGCGCAGGTAGGCCACGACCTCGTCGATCTGCTCGGACGAAAGCTTGCGCTTGAAGCTCGGCATCGCCTTGCGGCCGTTGGTGACGGTCCGTTTCAGCAAGGCAGCATCCGTGCTCATGTCCCTGACGGCCGGACCGAACTTTTTGTGGTCCAGGGCATGGCACATCGTGCAATTGTTCTTGAAGATTTTCGCGCCCGGCATGTCCGAGGCGAAGGCAGGGGAGGCGGCCAGCAGCGCCAGCGAGGCGACGACGGCGGACAGGATGGTTTTGTTCATGGGGGTCTCCTTGGCTTGTTTGCGGAATTATAGCAAAAACTGAGGCGGGGGGAGTGACCGTCAGACCTCGGATGGTGGGGTATCGGAGGATACCGATTCCGGCTTGAAGAACCACATCTGATACAGGCTGACGAGAATCTGCACGGCGATGGACAGGTAAAGCAGCGCGCCGGCGATGAACACCACGTAGGCGAAGCCCGGCAGAACCTTGGTGGCGAACCACGACAGGATATCGGCCAGCATGGCCAGGAAGGGGATGGCGACGGTGATGCGCTTCAGCATCACCG
>CAYRBJ010000061.1:0-3682 GCA_964422615.1 uncultured Zetaproteobacteria bacterium
CGGCCGAGACCACGCGCGTCAGCGCCACGATCCACGCGAAGTGCTCCATGTTCTTGGAGTTGATGAAGATCTCGAACGGCCGGCGGTGCTCCTGCTCCGTGCCCTTGCCCACGACCACGTCGTTGATGGTGATGTACAGCGCGTGCTCCGAGTGCGGCGTCTTGATCTTGTAGGTGTTGCCCTCCAGCACATCGTCGCGCTCCAGCAGCGGCGCGATCTGCGTGACCGTGGCTTCCTTGTCCTCGCCCTCGGGCCTGACCACCTCGTAGCCGGTGATCTTCTTGTCAATCTTCGTGGTCATCACTGCCTCCTCTGTGGGCCTCGCCGCTGTCGGCCCCCTCCTCTTTGGTGGACAACAGGCCCTGCATCAGCTCCAGGTGCTGCATCAGCTGCAGTCGACGCATGAATAACGACGGGTGCCGGTGTGCGGCCTGCTCGAAGCTGTACGGTAGCGACCACAGGTTGATCGGCGGCGGGGTCAGATCCGGCCAGCTGATGTCAGAACTTTCCATAGTAGCCTTCCTTCAGGGCGTCGAAGAGGTTGGCGGCGGAGTGCATCTCGCCGTCGTACTCGATCTCCTCGTTGCCCTTGGCCTCGATGGTGGAGCCGTCCTCCAGCGTGAAGCGGTAGGTGGTGTTCGCGAGATCGGCTTCCTTGACCAGCACCCCCTGGAAGGCCTCCGGATTGAAGCGGAAGGTCGTGCAGCCCTTCAGGCCCTTGTCGTAGGCGTACAGGTAGATGTCCTTGAAATCCTCGTACGGGAAATCGGTCGGCACGTTGGCGGTCTTGGAGATCGAGCTGTCGATCCACTTCTGGGCCGCCGCCTGGATGTCCACGTGCTGCTTCGGCGTCACCTCGTCGGCGCTGATGAAGTAGTCCGGCAGCTTCGCGGCCTCGTCCTCCGAAAGCGGCATCGCCTCGGGGTTGACGAAATGGCGGTAGGCCAGCAGCTCGAAGGAGTAGACGTCCACCTTCTCCTTGGACTTCTTGCCCTCGCGGATGACGTTGCGCGCGTAGTGGTGCGCGAAGCTGGGCTCGATGCCGTTGGAGGCGTTGTTGGCCAGCGATAGCGAGATGGTGCCGGTGGGGGCGATCGAGGTGTGGTGCGTGAACCGGCAGCCCTCTTCTTCGAGTTGTTTCAGAAGCTCCGCATCCTGTTTGTCTCCCGTTCCTGCGAACTGCTGCAGATAGTGCGAGTAGCGCGCCCACAGCACCCGCCCCTTGACCTTGTCGCCGATGTTGATGCCGTCGGCCGCCATCTCGGGGCGCTTGGCCATCAGCTCGGGGGTGATCTCGAAGTCCTCGTCCATGATCGGTGCCGGCCCCTTTTCCCTGGCCAGCTCGATGCCGACCTCGAAACCGGTGCGCGCCATCTCGTAGGACAGCTGCTCGGTGAAGCTCAGGGACTCCGGGCTGCCGTAGGGGATCTTCAGCATGGTCAGCGCACTGCCGAGGCCGAGGAAACCCATGCCATGGCGGCGCTTGTTCATGATCTCGTTGCGCTGCTTTTCCAGCGGCAGGCCGTTGATCTCCACCACGTTGTCCAGCATGCGCGTGAACACGCGCACCACCTCGCGGAACTCGTGCCAGTCGAAGCGGGCGTTCTCGGCGAACGGATCGAGCACGAACTTGGTCAGGTTGACGCTGCCCAGCAGGCAGGCGCCGTACGGCGGCAGCGGCTGCTCGCCGCAGGGATTGGTGGCGCGGATGTCCTCGCAGAACCAGTTGTTGTTCATCTCGTTGACGCGGTCGATCAGGATGAAGCCCGGCTCGGCGTAGTCGTAGGTCGAGGACATGATGACGTCCCACAACCTTCTGGCCTTGATGGTCTTGTAGATGCGGCAGGCGATCTCGCCCGCATCGTTCACGGTGTACTTGCCGCTGTGCGCAAGCTGCGGCATCGAGCGCCACGAGATCTGCGTGGACGCGTCCGCCAGCTCGTGCTCGGTGGCCGGGAACAGCAGATCCCAGTCGGCGTCGTGCTTGACCGCCTCCATGAAGTCCCTGGTGATCAGGCAGGACAGGTTGAACTGCCTGAGGCGACCGGCCTCGCGCTTGGCGCGGATGAAGTCGACGATGTCCGGGTGGCTGATGTCGAAGGTGCCCATCTGGGCGCCGCGGCGGCCGCCGGCTGAGGATACGGTGAAACACATCTTGTCGTAGATGTCCATGAACGACATCGGGCCGGAGGTGTAGGCGCCGGCGCCCGACACATAGGCGCCCTTGGGCCTTAACGTGGAGAACTCGTAGCCGATGCCGCAGCCCGCCTTCAGCGTCAGCCCCGCCTCGTGCACCATCGACAGGATGCCGTCCATCGAGTCCGGGATGGTGCCGGACACCGTGCAGTTGATGGTGGAGGTGGCCGGCTTGTGCTCGGCCGCCCCGGCATTGGAGGTGATGCGCCCGGCCGGGATCGCCCCGTGGCGCAGGGCCCAGACGAAGCGGTCGAACCACACCTGGCGCTGGTCGGGCGCCTCGATGTCGGCCAGCGCCTTCGCCACGCGCGTGTAGGTGGCCTCGATGTCGGCATCGACCGGGTTGCCGTTCTTGTCCTTCAGTCGGTATTTCTTGTCCCAGATGTCCAGGCTGGCCGGCTGCAGCGGCATGTCCGCGGTGCTCGTGCTGTGCTGCGTGGCTTCGGCAGTGTTGGCTTTGACGGTCATGGCTCCCCCCGGCTCGGATGGCATTGGCAGGCGGGCCTCCCCAGCCCCTGGCTCGTCAGTTTAGACACTACATCTTGGGTGTCAAGATGCTTTCGATCGCTAATACTAGTGTATTTGCGATCCCCCGCGCATGCACACGCCGCCCACCGCTTGTCCACAGCTTATCCCCGCATCGCGGCCGCGATTGGAGAGCGGGGGCGGCACTGGTACGATGCGGGCCCATGAGCAGGCGCAAGGTGGTACAGACCGCGGAATCGGGGCCGGAAACGGGGCCCCCATCGAGGGCGGAGACGGGGCAAACCCATTTCGGGTTCGAGAGCGTGGATGTGGCCGACAAGGCCGGGCGCGTGATGGGCGTGTTCTCGTCGGTGGCCGGCAAATACGATCTGATGAACGATCTGATGAGCGGCGGCCTGCACCGGCTGTGGAAGCGGCGCATGATCGCCGTGGCGGCGGTGCGCTCCGGCCACCGCGTGCTCGACGTGGCGGCCGGCTCCGGCGACATCGCCATCGGCCTGGCCAAAAAGGCCGGGGCGGGGCAGGCGCACGGCGGGCGGGTGGTGCTGACCGATCTGAACGGGCCGATGCTGCACGAGGGGGCCAGGCGCGTCGTCGACGCCGGGCTGCTGCCGGGGGTGGCCGACTGCGTGCAGGCCGACGGCACACGCCTGGCCTTCGCCGACAACTCCTTCGATGTGGTGTCGATCGCCTTCGGCATCCGCAACTTCTCCGACATCGAGGCGGGCCTGGCCGAGTTCTACCGCGTGCTCAAACCCGGCGGCCAGTTCATCTGCCTGGAGTTCTCGCGGCCCGTGCTGCCGCTGCTCGATGTGGCCTACGACGCCTATTCGTTCAACGTGATCCCGGCCATCGGCGAGTGGGTGACGGGGGATCGCGGCGCCTACCAGTACCTGGTCGAGTCGATCCGCCGTTTCCCGGACCAGGGCCGCTTCGCCAAATTGATCGAATGGGCCGGCTTCGGCGTCGTCGGCTACGAGAACATGACCGGCGGCATCGT
>CAYRBJ010000062.1:0-3462 GCA_964422615.1 uncultured Zetaproteobacteria bacterium
GAGAAGCGCATTACCCGCGACGAGGTGTATATCGCCGACGAGGCCTTTTTTACCGGTACCGCCGCCGAGGTGACGCCGATTCGTGAGCTGGATGGGCGCACCATCGGCGAAGGTGTCCGCGGCCCGATCACCGAGCGGCTGCAGAAGCAGTATTTCGACGTGGTGCACGGTAGAGCCAAAAAACATCTGGATTGGCTGACACCAGTGAAATAGGGTGCCGATTCCTTGGGGGGAGGATGGAAAAGGCCGGGCGCTTGCCCGGCCTTTTTCGTCCGGCAACGGATGCCGCGCGCATGGGCGAACCAGCCATTCGTAGGTTTCAACGGCAGCATCCGTTCGCTTAAGCAAACCGGCTTGCCCGCGACGGGAATCCATGTCTTTCCCGCAATCCTTTGATCAATATGCCCAAAAGATACGCTCACCATTGATCGTGTGGTGCCGATCTGGTATTAAGGAGCATTGGTGAGCCAGAACAACAGGGAGGAATTCACGGGATCATCGCGCAGAGGGGGCGCAATGATTCACAAGAATCGCAGAATCTTATGCCTGATAAGCATTTTTTCGGCCGTGCGTGCACGATGATTACGCTCGAACGAGGGCTGCCTCAAGGTTTCGTCCAAAGAGCGTGCGTGTTGACCGGGTGATCGGCGCGCGTGCGTCGGGGAACATGGCAGCGCATCCGCTAACGGGGCTGCCCAAATACACCGCGCCGAGATCGAGCCATTGGCTTAAACGGGAGCATCTGTTCGCCCAACTGGATCGCCTTACAGAATCGCCAGTGGTCTGGATCAATGCCCCGGCCGGTTACGGCAAGACCGTGCTGGTCGCCAGCTATCTTGCCGAGCGCGGGCGTCCGGTGCTGTGGTACCGGATCGATGACCGTGATACCGATCCCGGTGCATTCTTTCATCGCCTGCATGAAGCGGCGTGCCAGCACGGGCTGGGGGCGGCCAAGCGCCTGCCTGCCCTGACCGGCGAATATGCCGGCGGTGAACAGGCCTTCGCGCGCAACTACATCGAGACGTTGTGCGCCGGCGTCCCGGACGGTTTCACGCTGGTGCTCGACGATTTCCAGCAATTGCCGGAGGACGCGCCGCTGCAGCTGCTGCTGGGCGCCATCCTCGACAGCGTACCGTCCTCCTGCACCATCTTCGTTCTCAGCCGTCACAGCCCGCCGCCTGCGGTGGCGCGTCTGCGCGCCAACCGGCAGATCGCCGAGTTGGGGGAAACGGAACTGCGTCTGGACGAGGCCGAGACGGCCGCCCTGGTCGCAGCCTGGCCCGGGGGTGCTGGTTCGGCGGTGCCGGTCGAGGCATTGTACAAGCGGGTGCAGGGTTGGGCGGCCGGTGTGGTGCTGGCGCTGGAGCATTACCGGCAGGCCGGGCCGGCGGAGCCACCCGAGCCGGATATCGATGTCATCTTCGACTACTTCGCCGCCGAAGTGGTGGCGGGTTTGGAGGCGGGGGAGCGGCAGCTGCTGCTGGCCACCGCGCTGCCGCTGCAGTTCGACGCCTCGCTGGCCCAGGCCCTGAGCGGCAATTCGGATGCGGCGGAGATCCTGCACAGCCTGCTGCGCCGCAATTTCTTTATCTACCAGGAGGAGAGCAGCTACCGCTACCACCCGCTGTTCCGCGACTTCCTGTTGCAGACGCTTCAGCGTGATTGGCGGCCGGAACAGCTGCGACAGCAGCGACAGCGTGCAGCCACGTTGTTGCTCGAGCGTAACGAGCCCGACATGGCATTGCCGCTATTGCGGGATGCCGGCGATTGGCAACGCTTCACCGGCGTGTTGCTTGACTCGGCGCCGGCGATGATGGGGCAGGGGCGGCATCGGGAACTGGAGCGCTGGCTGCGGGAGATTCCGGAGGATGCAGCGGATTCGCCCTGGCTGGATTTCTGGCTGGCGGCCAGCCGCCTGCTCACCGATTATTTTGCCAGTTACGACCTGTACGCTCGTGCATACGTCCGTTTCAGCGAAATCGGCGATTCGCGCGGAGCCATCCTCGCCTGGATCGGTGCGGTGGATGCGATCATTTTCTCCCTCAGCGAGGTCTCGCGCCTGGATATCTGGCTGCCGCACATCGAACCGTTGCTGGCGAGTCTCGGTGCCGATTCGGATGAGGAAATCATCGGACAGATCGGATCACGCATCACCAGCATCCTGATGTTACGCCAGCCGGATCACCCCGAGTTGAGTCGTTGGAGAGAAATCGCCGAACGAGCGGTCGCCCGGATGGCGGACGCCAATCTGCGCACGCTGAGCGGTTTTTATCTGTGCACGCTCGATATATGGGGCGGCGACATCGAACGGGCCACTGCGTTCGTCGAACGCACCAATCGGGCGGCGGAATCCCTGCCGCCGCTTGCAGCGACCGCGAATATCCTGATGCAGGCCTGGCTGGATTGGACCTCGGGGCGTGATGAGGCCTGTCGGCGTACGTTCGCCCGCGGTGTGCAATTCGCCGAAGATGCCGGCGTTCGGGTCTGGAACGTCGTCCTTTGGTTGCAGGGGGTTACCAACGCCCTGATTCACGGTGCGGTCGACGAGGCCGACGGCTACCTCGCGCAGATCGAACCACTTGTGGCGGAGATGCGGGATATGGATCAGGCCTATTATTTCATTGATCGGGCCTGGGCGGAGCTGTTGCGTGGTGATGCGTCGCAGGCCTTGAGCTACCAGCGCCGCGCCCTGCTCGCGGCCGAACGTTTCGGCGCCGTTTATACCCTCGCCGAGGCGTATTTCGGCATGGCGCAGGTGTGGCACGAACTGGGCGATGCGGCATTGGCCGGCGAACATCTGCAGCAGGCCGAGGCCCTTGGACAGCGGTTCGGCAGCCGGACGATGGCGTTCCAGTGCGCGCTGGCACGGGCGCAGTTCGCGCTGGACGGCGGCGACCGGGAGGCGGCGCTGAAGGCGCTCGGGGAGGCCTTCGCACAGATGCGCCGCCATGGCCTGGTGATGTTCAACGGTTGGCGTTCACCGGTCATGGCGCGCCTTTGCGCCCTGGCGCTGGAATACGACGTGCATGCGGATCTTGCGCGCAACCTGATCAGCCGTTTCCGTCTGATGCCGCCCGAGGATGAGTGCAGTGTCCGTTGGCCCTGGCGCGTCAAGGTGCATACGCTCGGGCGTTTTTCCCTCGAGGTCGACGGCAAGCCGGTGGATCTTTCCGGTGGCAAACACGGTCGTCCCTGCGCCTTGCTGAAGCATCTGATTGCCGTCGGGGCGCACGGCATCGCGGAATGTCACCTGGCCGAGATCCTGTGGCCCGATGCCGACGGTGACGTGGCGATGCGCAACCTGCGCACCAACCTGCACCGCCTGCGCAAGCTGCTCGGGCACGACTCGGCGGTGGTTGTGGTGCAGGGGCGTGCCAGCCTCAATCCGCAGGCCTGCTACAGCGATGTGCAAACGCTGCTCCACATGCTGGATACTGCGCTGGTCGCTTCCGCCGCTGAGCT
>CAYRBJ010000063.1:0-2994 GCA_964422615.1 uncultured Zetaproteobacteria bacterium
TCTGTGAACCAGGAAGAGCACCGATCGACGTAAGCATCATCCATAGCCCATTTCTTCCATCCATGGATACCCAACGACTCAGGGATCTGTCGATCAAGATTGATCTGATCGACTTTGAGCAGAAGGTGGAAACCGATAAGGAAATGCTGAACAAGCTGGCCTCTGATTCTTTTGCCCTGAAAGATCAGGCCAAGGAAATCATCAATGCCATCAGGCCTTCGGAAGCGTTCAAAAGTCATCTGGCCATGCACGAAACGGTGGTGTCCCTTGTATGGAACATGATCGAGATCTGCGGGGGTGGAAGGACCGACCTTGAGAAACCGATCACCCGGGATCAATTGGAGGATCTGGCCAATATCAGGAAGGAGCATCCGCGTTTTTTGGGTATCGTAGATGAGCAAATTATCCACCCCAAGACCCGAAACGTATGGCGAAAACTCATTGCGGCGTTCTGTCTGGAAGCAGGATTCAATCCTCGGGAAAAGGGTGTGGTCGACGCCATCACCAAGATGACGGAGAAGCACGGCCTTGCCATCCCTCGCGCCACCATTGCAAAGGTAATCAAGGAGATCAAGGAGCAAGAGATTCTGCCCTGATCAGGCCTACTGGTTGAACGAACAACCGTCATCCCCACGGACCAAGCTCGGATAGCTCCATCCCGGCCTTTACCCGCGCCATCGGATCAAAAAGCACAATCCCCATGGCGCTTGCTAGAATGCTGGCATGGATGCCCAACTGACCCTGCTGATGCATGCCTTGGCGGCACTGGGTATCGGCCTGATGCTTGGCATCCAGCGCGAATACGACCGCGGCCGCCGCAAGGTCGATGCGGCCAGGAAACGGCCGATTGCATCCGCGGCCGGAGTACGCACCTTCACCATCGTCGCCCTGTGCGGCAACCTGGCCACTTGGCTTCCGCCAATCATCATGCCATGGGTGGTCGGCATCGGCTTTGCCTTCATCGCCATAATCGCCATTGTTGGCTACCGCGAGACCAGCGGCGCCTCGGAAACGGACAAGGGATTCACCACGGAGACGGCGTTGGTCGCCACCTATATCCTCGGCGCCCTGACCGGCTTCGGCCATGTGCAGCCGGCCATCATCGTCGCCATCGTCATCCTGGCCCTGCTGCAATTCAAGCGCATCCTGCATCGCTTTTCGTACGCCCTGTCAGCCACGGATATCGAACAGACGGTGCAGTTCCTGGTCATCACAGCGATCATCCTGCCGCTACTGCCTGATACGGCCTTTGGCCCGTATGCCGCATTCAATCCGCAGCGGATCTGGCTGATGGTGGTGCTGATCTCGGGCATCGGCTTCGCCTCATATGCCGCCATGAAAATCTGGGGGCGCAAGCGGGGGCTGGGTCTGACCGGCATCCTCGGCGGCCTGGTCTCGAGCACGGCGGTGACGCTGGCGATGTCGCGCCTGAGCCGGCTGCATCCGACCCTGCAATCGGGGTGCGTGCTCGCCATCGTGTTGGCCTGCGGCACCATGTTCCCGCGCGTCATGGGGCTGACCCTGCTGTTCAATCCCCAAATCACCTTCAGGCTGCTACTGCCGATCGGCGTCATCATGCTCGTCGGCCTGGCCAGCGTCGGCATTGTATGGATACGAGGCGGCAGGGAGGCCCAGGCCGAACACCACGGCCACACACCCCTGAACCCCTTGTCGCTGCGCATGGCTGTGGGATTCGGTATGTTCTATGCGTTGGTGGTGTTTGCAGCCAAGATCGCCCAGCATTATCTGGGCAACAGCGGCATCCTGCTCGTGGCAGCGGCATCGGGCATCAGCGACGTCGATCCCATCACCCTGACCGTCAGCCATGCCAACCATCTGTCGGCCAGCATCGCCGCCCAGGCCATCCTGATTGCCTGCGCCGTCAACACCTTCTTCAAGCTTGGCATCGCCCTGGTTCTGGCCCCTAGCTCAGCTCGACTGTGGCTGCTCGCCGCCCTCCTGCCCATGGGTCTGCTGAGCCTGGGCTTCATCCTGACGGTTTGAGGCGCGGACCGGCTTGGCATAATGAAGATACAGCCAGATCATCGTGATTAGGCTCGTCGCAAACACACCGACCTGCGTGGTGCTGGGCGCATCATTGTAGCCGATCATGACGTTCAGGAACTGGCCGATGTTGCCGTCGGCCGGCAGGATATGGGAGGTATTCCACAGTGGAAAGATGAAGCCCGGCAGCCAGCCGATATCCACGAACAGGCCTGCCGCCTTGCCGGCCATGCCCGCCGCCAGCAGGATCAACAACCAACCGGCGACGCGCAGGATATGGTTCACCGGCACCCGCAACAGCCCCTTGTACATGCCATAGCCGAGTGCCACGGCAGTGAAACCACCCAGGGCCCCGCCAATGGTCATGTTCAGGCCATCATGCGGCACCGCCATCGCCGCGCCCCACATGAAGAACACCGCCTCCGAGCCCTCGCGCAACACTGCCGCCAGGGATACCATCAGCAGTGCCGTCTGCGGCAGCTCGCCGACGGAGACCGCCTGCCCCACCTTCTGCATGCGCTGGCTCAACTCCCGGCCGTGACGGCTCATCCACACCACGGTCCAGCCGATCATCACCGAAGCCACCGCCAATACGACGGCGTTGAACACCATTTCGCCGGCACCCTGCAGGCTGTTCTCCATTTCGTGCATGAATGCGGCAACGAAGGAGGCCCCCCCCAGGCCGATGAGGGCACCGATATAGATCCAGCGCCGGGCGGATGGCACCGGGCGGGTGACGACAAACAGCATGCCCAATACCATCGACATCTCAAGCATCTCACGGAACATGATGACAAATGCTGAAACCATTTAGCCTCCCGCGACCGGATGTTGGGCCGCGCAGGCGGGGCACAGCCCGTAAATCACCAACTGGTGACCGGTCATGACAAATCCTTTCTGTTCGGCTGCCGCCTGCTGCAGCCGTTCGATCTGGGGATGGATGAATTCCTCGATGGAACCGCAGCCCGTACACACCAGATGATCGTGATG
>CAYRBJ010000064.1:0-2860 GCA_964422615.1 uncultured Zetaproteobacteria bacterium
CGATCCTCCTCCGGATGCCACAAATGCCATACTGGGCAGCCTCGCAGATTGCACCACTGGATGCCGGCATGGAACAGACGACCCACCAGATCGGAATCTTCATGCCCCCAGTCTTCGAAGGTCAGGGTCTCGATGCGGCAGCCGAGTCCGCGGGTGATGTCGATGGTGTCGTCGGTACAAGCGGTATCGATGACCAGCACCTCGTTCGCCCACTGCGCGCTTTCGATGGCCGTGGCAATCTTGTCGACCTCGTTGGGCACCGGGATGAATACCGAGACACTGTTCACGCGCTGTCGAGCTCCGCGATGCCGACGCGCGCCCGCACCCGTTTACTGTCCAGACACTCTTGCAGGATCGCATCGTTGCCGGCCAGGCGGTTGCGACTGGCCTCCTTGTGCCACAGGTGAAGCACCGGCATGCCGTACAGATTCTTGCGCATCACTCCGGCATGGAACAGGCGCGCAGCCAGGTCGGAATCCTCGCGTCCCCAGCCCTCGTAGGAGGCATCGAAGCCGTTAACCGTCAGAATATCCTCGTGCCAGAATGCGAAATGACAGCCACGGATACCATACAGCTTTGTGCCAGCCTGCGAGGTGTGCGGCGGCGTGAAGATAGGAAGCAGGCGGTTGATATGCCCGGCCAGCCGCCAGCGCAGCCACTGCATCCTGCCCATGTCCGGATTCCACTCGCCGCGTGCGGCGAGCTGCTCGGTGATACCCTGGGTCAGCATCACCCGGCTGCCACGCATGAATATCCGAGGCTCCGCCAGTCGCAGATGGGTGGAGAGCAGCGCCGGCAGTGGTACACAGTCGGCATCGGTCAGCAGGATGTAGGGCTCATCGACGGCGGCCAGCGCCCGGTTGATGATGCCGGCGCGGCGGTATCCCTTGTCCTCATGCCAGAAGTGCTGGATGCGGATGTTCGATGACTGTCGAAAATCCTCGATGACACCGGCGATCTCGGGTCCGGAGCCGTCGTCGGCGATGTAGATGGAGAAGTCGCGGTGTGTCTGTCGCGCATAGCCTGCCAGCGTTAACCGCAGAAAGGGGGCAGCGTTGTATGTCGAAATGATCACTCCGATGGATTGCGGGGCTTGCGCCAGGCTCATTCTCCCTCACCTGCCGACAGCGTTGCGATATAGTCGGCCAGACCGTCGCGCAGGGTGATACGCGGCTCCCAGCCGAAGGTCTGCCTGGCCAGCCCGATATCCAGCACGATGTCGTGCACATCGAAGCCGCGTGCCTCACGATAATGGATCCTCGGTCTCTTGCCGCTGATCTCGGTCAGCAGCTTGAGGATATCGTTCAGCGAATGGCCGTGGCCTCCACCGGCATTGAATACCCCGCACTGCTGCGACTCTGCCGCCATGACACAGAACCGGGCTAGGTCGGTGACATGGAAGAAATCGCGCACCGTACTGCCATCGCCCCAGATCTCGATGGGCTCGTTGTGTATCATGCGGTGCGCGAATGTGGCGATTACCCCCTGCGCACCGATCTTGCCCTGTCGCGGGCCGTAGGGGTTGGCGGCCCGGATGGCAACTGACCTCAGGCCATAGAGCTCCTGGTACATGAACAGGTAGTGCTCGATGGCCAGCTTGACCACACCGTAGGAGCAGAGCGGGTGGACCGGGTGGTGTTCATCGACGGGCAGTCGCTGTGGCCGGCCGTAGACGGTGCCGCCGGAGGAGAGAAAGACGATGCGTCGGATTCCCGCCCCGCACATGGCCTCGAGCAGGCGCAACGTGCCGACAAGGTTGCTCTGCACATCCGATTCCGGATCGGCATTCGAGGTGGCCGGAATGGTCGTGCTCACGCTGTGCAGAACCACGTCAATATCGCCCAATGCGTCCTGCAGTACATCACTGTCGGCGAAATCGCCGCAGCGGTATTCCACGCTGGGCAGTGATGGCCTGAGCCGTTCCGGTTGATGATCGAGTATGCGGACTCGATGCCCCGCTGCCAGCAGGGCGTCGACGATATGCGAGCCGATGAAGCCGCATCCGCCGAGAACCAGACAGTTCAGCGCCGGAGAATGGTCCCTTTGCGGCATCATTCGACCAGCGTGCCCGGCCGGTATTGCGGCAGGTCAGCGACGATGCGGCCGATCTTCACCTTGGTCTTCATGCG
This sequence comes from uncultured Zetaproteobacteria bacterium, assembly GCA_964422615.1. Lineage (GTDB taxonomy): Bacteria > Pseudomonadota > Zetaproteobacteria > Mariprofundales > Mariprofundaceae > DATLWN01. The sequence continues at coordinate 2,130 of CAYRBJ010000064.1, forward strand.
CAGCGGGATAGGGTGCCGTCCCTCCGTCGACAGGATGTCCTTGGTTTGCATCTCGACGGAGCATTCCAGGGGGTCGCGGGTGAAGATCGGCTGTTCATTCATGATGTCATGGTCTTCCAGCCCTGCCACACCTGATCCACGGCCAGCGTGTCCATACAAGCGCTGCGACTTTCGCGGTGCCGGTCGCAGCCCTCCAATTGGCAGGGGACGCAGCCGAATGTATGTTGGATCAGCATCACATTTCCCTGATGCTGCATTCCTTCGGGGACAAAACGGCGGTATGGCGAGCGTCCGCCAAAGCCGTTCGGCCACGGTCCCCACAGGCGTGGGTCTGTCGGTCCGAATATCGCCAGCGTCGGCGTGCCGGTGCTGGCGGCCAGATGCGTGTTGGCGGTGTCCAGACCAATGTAGCCGATGGCTTGATGGCTGAGGCTGGCCAGTTGCGGCCAGGTCAGCTCGCCGGCCAGGATGCGCACGCGATCCGGCGGCAACCCAACGGCCAGCGTTTCGGCCGCTTGCCTCTCGCCGGGTCCAGCCGTGATGGCGATGTGCAGTCCGGATTCCAGCAATTGGGCGAGCAGTTCCCGCCAGTTTTCCTTTGGCCAATGCTTGTAGATCCAGCGGGCGAAGGGATGGATGTGCACGAAGCGGGTTCCGGGTTTCCAGCCGAGGGCCGTATGCACGTGCGCACTATCGTCCTCCGTCCAGTCGATGCCCACATCGCGGCAGAC
>CAYRBJ010000065.1:0-2768 GCA_964422615.1 uncultured Zetaproteobacteria bacterium
CGGTTATAGGGATTCACCTCCCGAATAGGGGGGAGGCCTCGAAAGCATTTTAATATCAGATTTATCCTTAAAACGCCTGGCCGGATGCGCCAGGCGCGATCAGGGTCTATAAACACGGCGGGAACGATATTTCCGGAAAGAGGGGACCATGGGTAGAGGGATGCTGAAACGGTATCACAACTGGTTCGCGCTGGGGCAGCGCCTGCTGGACGCCGCGCTGGTGTTCGCCCTGGTGCCGTTGCTGACCTCGCTGAACGGCCTGACCTACAGCATCGGCTATCACATCGCCGCGGTGCTGGGCGGGCTGCTGACCTGGGCGGTGATGGGGGCGCTGGATGCCTACCGCCCGTGGCGCGGCGCCAGCCTCACCTCCGAGGGCAGGGTGCTGCTCGAGGGCTGGCCGGTGGTGATCGGCCTGCTGCTGGCCATCGGCTGGCTGTCCAAATCCACCCAGGTCTACTCGCGCATCGTGGCGCTGGAGTGGTTCGCGCTGGCGCCGCTCGTCATGCTGGCGGCCCATATCGGCGGGCGCCTGCTGCTGCGTCATCTGCGCCGGCTGGGGCACAACTACCGCAGCGCCATCGTCATCGGCAGCGGCGAGCTCGGTTTCCAGCTGATCGAGCGCATCCAGGGCGCCGACTGGATGGGCATCCGCATCGTCGGCTGCTTCGACGACGACAAGCGCAAGCAGGGCATGACGAACGCCGGCGTGCCCGTGCTCGGCCACATCGACGATGCCGCCGCCTACGTGAAATCGGAGCATATCGACCGGGTGTACATCGCCCTGCCGATGCGCGCCCAGGCCCGCATCCAGAAGGTGTTCGACACCCTGCAGGACACGACGGCCTCGCTGTACCTGGTGCCCGATGTGCTGATGTTCCAGCTGATGGATGCACGCATGCAGGAGATCAACGGCCTGCCGGTGTTCTCGCTGTGCGAGACGCCGCTGCTCGGTCCGTTCGGCCTGATCAAGCGCCTGGAGGACATCGTGCTGGCCACGCTGATCCTGCTGCTGATCTCGCCGCTGATGGCCGCCATCGCCATCGCCGTCCGGCTGACGTCGCCGGGGCCGGTGCTGTTCAAGCAGCGCCGCTACGGCCTGAACGGCGATGTGGTGGTGGTGTGGAAGTTCCGCACCATGACGGTGCTGGAGGACGATCACTCGCTGACCCAGACCGTGCGCCACGATCCGCGCGTCACCCCGCTCGGGCGCCTGCTGCGCCGCACCTCGCTGGATGAATTGCCGCAATTCATCAACGTGCTGCAGGGGCGCATGAGCATCGTCGGCCCGCGCCCGCACGCCATCGTGCACAACGAGCAGTACCGGCGGCTGGTCAAGGGCTATATGTGGCGGCACAAGGTCAAGCCCGGCATCACGGGCTGGGCCCAGGTCAACGGCTGGCGGGGCGAGACCGATTCGCTGGGCAAGATGGAGAAGCGCGTCGAGCACGATATCGACTACATCCGCAACTGGTCGCTGTGGCTGGATCTGAAGATCATCGTGCTGACCATCCTGAGGGGTTTCCGCAGTCCGAATGCGTATTAGGAAGGGTGAAGCGTGAATGGTGAAAAGTGAATGGGTGATACCCCCTGCGATTTCCTTCACACTTCACATTTCACCATTCACTACCGGTTCTAAGCAGGGGGGCAAATTGCTACTACCCACATCGGTGTCGACAGGGCATAAGTCGACCATGCGGGCGTTGTGCTGTCTTGTCGTTGCGGTGGGGGTCGTTTGGCTCGCTCATGCCCCGGCCTGCCTGGCGGCGGGGCAGGGCGGCGCCCCTACTTCCGTCACCTCGTCAAAGAACGGTGAAACCAGGCTCGACCGATCGGCGGCGCTGATCAGGGACAACCTGTTCGACATCGGCGACGATGTGAAGGGCATCGCCCTGTATCCGGTGCACAATCCGAAGACGTCGCTGTACGCGCTGCTCGCGGTGGCGGGGCTGGTGGCCGTCGACAAGCCGACGACCCGCTACTGGCAGGACAAGGTGCAGCCGGTCTTCAACGGCTACGACATCAAGGCGCCGAAATTCATGAAAAAGACCGGCATCGCCAACGCCGGCGGGGTCGACGGCTGGCTGATGCTGGGCATCGGCAGCTCCTACCTGCTGGGCGCGGCCTTCGACGACCAGAGATCGCAGCTGGCGGCGATCCTGTCGGTCAAGGCGGCCGTGTATTCGGTGATCACCTCACAATTGCTGCTGAAATCCCTGACCGGGCGCCTGCGCCCCGATCCCAATCTGAGCAATCCCACCGGCCAGTATCCGTACTCCACCAACCCCTATGCCTTCGGCCATTACCATCGCCCGTATCTCGGTGCCAACCAGTACGGCACGGCCATGCCCTCGTTCACGTTCACGCTGTATTTCGCCATCGCCCGCGTCTACCAGAAGGTCTACCACAATTACTTCATTCCCTATGCCCTGGCCGCCGCCGCCCTGACCTCGAACATCCGCGGCCATCACCACTGGGTGGGGGACATGGTGGCGGGCTCGCTGGTCGGCACCATGATCGGCACCGTGGTGGCCGACAACGCCCTCGGAGATGATGGTGAGAAACAATCCGACAGCATGGTGGTGCCGATCGCCGCGCCCGGTACCTACGGCCTGGCCTGGATTCATCAGTTTTGAGGAACGTGAATCGTGAAGGGTGAATTGTGAAGCGTCAGGAACGGGGGCCTTCTCCATTCACCATTCACTTTTCACGATTCACTATCCAGATTCCGGGAAGTGAAGGGTGAATGGTGAACAGTGAAGCGTGAA
>CAYRBJ010000066.1:0-2087 GCA_964422615.1 uncultured Zetaproteobacteria bacterium
CCGCCGAACAGACCCGCCTTGCCGCCGCGCTCCAGCGGCATCAATACATCGATGACCTTGATCCCCGTCTCGAATATCTCGGATTTGGTGGAACGGCGCGCCAACGCGGGCGGAGCACAATGTACTGTGCGCCATTGCACATCCGATGGCGCTGCCTGATGGTCGATGGCATTGCCAAACACGTCGAACATGCGCGACAGAATCCCTCTGCCCACCGGCGCCAATAACGGATCGCCGGTGTCCTCCACCGCCATGTCGCGGGCCAGACCCTGGGTAGGGGTCAAGGCAATCCCGCGCACGCGGCGCGCATCCAGGTGCGCCAGCACTTCAATGATGATCCGCTTCTCGGTGCCGGCGTGCAGCACGGCGTAGATCGGTGGCAGCCGCTCATCGAACTGCATATCCACGACGCTACCGTGCACCGAGACGACCGCGCCGCAATTCGCTAAACGGGTAGTGCCTGCCATTTCCCAGCTCGGTTTCATAGCCCTATGCCTTCTCTGCCTCAGCGTTCGACGCCGGCTCGGCTTGGAGTATCCTGCGCACTTCCATCAGTCGCTTTGCGAGCCGCTTGCGCTCATGGGCGGCTTCGGTGGTACGACCAGCGAGTTCGGCAATCCACCGTACCTGTTGGTTGAGCGCCCGTCGGCGGCGCGGGCTGGCGGTCAGACTGGCGAGGGTCTCAATGGCACTAAGCATACGCGCCATGATGCCGGCATTGCCTATGGCGCTACTCCGAATCTGGTCGAACGCCTCGGCCAGCAGATCTTCAAACGTCGGAGCGATGGCGATCACACGCAGTTCATCTGCCTCGTAGCGGCGCGATGCCGGGAATTTCCGGGAGGCCAGCTGTGCCAGGATCGCCGTCAGGTAATCCACGCTCATCACAGCCGTCGAGGTGTCATTGACGCCGGGCGACAGGGCCTTCAAGGCCATATCCACGATCTGTCGGATACCGAAGGCGGGATCCTGTTCGATCGTGCGATGGCGGCTGATGCTGTAACACGCATTAAGGGCAGCAATCGTCTCTTGATCCGGCGGGTCTTCCAGCGCGAGCGATGCCAGCGCGGTATGTTGCACGACGAATGCGCCGATGCCGCGCTCCATGCGCACGACGGCCTGTTTGTCCCGCGCCAGGCGCAGCAGCGCATCATTATCCACGCTCTGAAGGTAACCGTTCATCTCGGCCGGCACGGCGTGCCAGGTCATCTCAGCCAGAGACTGGCGCACTTGATCCTGGTCCTCATCATCATCGGGTCCGTGTCCCAGTCTTTCCGGAAAAAGCCGCTCAATGGAGGCGATGGTGTCCTGAGTGATCGAGGCGATGATGCTGGACGCCTGGATCGACGAGGCGATGTGATGAATAAAGAAAACCAGGACGCCAATGCTGCCGAGCGCCAGAACAAACGCGAAGAACACCGCCAGGCTCGGCACGAATACCACATCACCGCTGCGAATGGTGCGCAGCACGATCAGGCAATAAGCGAAAATGCCGGCGAAGATTCCCAGCGTGATCTGCGTGACACGGCTGCGCATAAAGCTACTCAGAACACGCGAGGTGTTTTGGCTCGAAGCCAGCGCCAGCGCCACCAGGGTCATGGAGAACGTGACGCCCATAATGGACATCATCGAACCGGCAAGCGTGGACAACATATCGCGTGCGCCTACCGGCCCGGCACCAAACAGGCGTGGCCACTGGGCCAGCCAGCGGTCACTCCCGGCGGAGTCCGTTTCGATCAACGCTACGGCGAACGCCATGCTGACCGCGACGATCAGCGAAGGCATGAACCAAAAACTCGACCGCAGATTGCTCCAGAGCTGCCTTACCTTATGCATGGGTCAATTCCAGATTCCGGAGGTGAGCTCGCACGAAGCTCATCTGCCCACCGTGACGACGAATATCCAGGCTACGCTTCGGCGCGGCTCTCATACCGTTGGGCTCTTCCATCGCCAATTGCGAATCTCCGGCATGTCCTGGCCGTGCTTGTCGATGTATTGCTTGTGTTCGATGAGCTTGTCCTTGAGTTGCTGTTTCAGGTAGATGCCCTTGTCGCCGGTCTGCGGCAGGCGGTCGATGGTGTCCATCA
>CAYRBJ010000067.1:0-1694 GCA_964422615.1 uncultured Zetaproteobacteria bacterium
CCGCGTTAATCGGATCGACGCTCATGCTCAGTCAGAACGACATCAAGAAATCCCTCGGGTACTCGACCATGGGGCAGATGGGCTTCATGATCATGGAGTGCGGCGTCGGGGCCTTTTCGCTGGCGATCTATCATCTGATCTCTCATGGCCTGTTCAAGGGAACGCTGTTCCTGGGTTCCGGCGGTGTCATCAGCGCAGCGCGCAAGGACGATGGGGTGCCCAAGGAAGAGCTCTACACCTTTGTCGTGGAGCGGCGCCCGGAGAGGGGCAGGCGGCCCTGGATGCTCATGGCGGCCGTCACCCTGGCGGTGCCTGTGACCATTCTGGTGGCGGCCCACTCGCTGGTTGCGGAGGATTACTTCCAGGCGCAAGGCGCCGTCGTACTGTTGTTCTTCGGTTGGATAACCGGCGCCCAGTTGATCTTTACCACCTACCGCATGCGCACCGGGAATCTGCGGCGGTTGGTGACGCTTAGCGTCCTTTCCTTCACGGTTGTGGTGGTTGGCTATACGCTCATCGGCCATGCCTTCAGTGTATTCCTTTACCCGAACGAGGCGTTTCGTGAGCAGATCTATGCCGCGGCCAATATCGACGTGCTGCGCTTCGACATACTGATCGGGCTGGTCACCGGCCTGATCGTGGCGGGCTGGCTGCTGGCCTACTATGCCGAAAACAACGGCAGCCGCCCAGGCCGGCGTCTCAGCCGATTGCGGCTCACCTTCTACGCCCTGGTCTCCCGGGAGTTGTATCTTACCGATCTGTTCACCCGCTTCGCCCGCGCCCTGCTGGCGACGGCGGCACGCCTTAACGTCTGGCTGAGGTGGGTCTGACATGGAGACCCTGATGCATTGGCTTGCCGGAGTGTTTATGCCGTTGTTCCCGTTGAGCATGGCGTTCAATGCCCTGTTTGCCAGGGTACGCGGTGGGCCGGCGCGTGCCGTGCTCTTGCTGGCGTGGCCCCAGTTCGGCCTGAGCCTGGCGTCCACGGCCTGGCCGTCCGGCGCCGTTGGGGTTCTGCCCTTGGCGCTGTTTACCTCGGCGCTTTATGCCCTGCGGGCTGTCGCCCTGCGGGAGGTGGGGCAGTGGGTCGGCTATCTGGCCACTTCGGCATGGGCGCTTCTGTGGGTGGCGCTCTTCAACCATACCGATCCCCACCTGGTCCGCCTGTACGGGCTCGGGTTCAGCCTGCCGCTGGCGTTGCTGGCGCTGCTCGGTGCCCGGCTGGAACAGGGGTTCGGCGCCGCCTACACCGGACTGTATGGCGGGCTGGCGCACAGGCTCCCGCGCCTGTCCGGCGTGTTGGTATGGGTCGTGCTTGCGATCGTTGCCGCCCCGTTGTTTCCCGGCTTTTTCGCCATGCTCGCAACCATCGTGGCGGTGACGCCGACGGCGCCCCTGGCGGCGCTGGTCATGGCGGGCATCTGGCTGCTGTGGAGCTGGGCGGGGGTGCGTCTGCTTCAGGGGCTGATCGTGGGTCCGGACCACGGCGGCGACGCGACGGATCTGAGCCCGGCTTCCACCTGGGGTTATTCGGCGGTGTTGATGGTTCTGTTCATCGGCGGCCTGTATGTCAGCGGAGATCTGCTATGACGCTGCCCCTCGGTCAACGGCTTCAGATCCGCGCCATGGTCTATTTGGCGGGCGAGCCCATTCCCTATTTCTGGCCCATGCGCTCGTTCATTCACCACAATCCG
>CAYRBJ010000068.1:0-1639 GCA_964422615.1 uncultured Zetaproteobacteria bacterium
CCTTGGCGATGTTGTTGATCAGCTCCATCATGTTCACGGTCTTGCCCACGCCGGCACCGCCGAACAGGCCGACCTTGCCGCCCTTGGCGATCGGCGCCATCAGGTCGATGACCTTGATGCCCGTTTCGAGGATCTCCTGGGCCGGGGCCAGCTCGTCGAAGGCCGGGGCGGAACGGTGAATCCCCCAGCGGTCCTCTGACTTGACGTCCGCGCCGTCGAAGTCGATGCCGTCGCCCAGCACGTTCATGATGCGGCCCAATGTGGCCTTGCCCACCGGCACCGTGATCTGGGCACCCGTGTCCTCGACCTCCATGCCGCGGCACAGGCCGTCGGTCGTTCCCATCGCAATGGCGCGCACCGTCCTGTCGCCCAGGTGCTGCTGCACCTCCAGCGTCAGCTTCGGATTCTTCAGCTTCAATGCGTTATAGATGAAGGGCAGCTCGCCGTCCGCAAAGCGGACGTCCACGACGGGACCGATCACCTGCACAATTTTTCCTACGCTCATCGCTCTACCTCTCTAAAGACAATCAATACGAAATTACTGGCCGGCACCGGCGCCGGCACAGATCTCCGCCAGCTCCTGGGTGATGGCGGCCTGCCGCGCCTTGTTATACGTGATGCTCAGATCGTTGACGATCTCCTTGGCGTTGTCGGTGGCGCTCTTCATCGCCACCATGCGCGCGGACTGCTCGCAGGCCTTGTTCTCGAGCATGCCGTGGAACACCAGGGACTCGATGTAGCGGCGCATCAGCTGGTTCAGCACCTCGCGGCTGTCCGGCTCATAGATGTAGTCCCAGTAGCCCGGATGCTTGACCTCGGCCGGATCGGGACATGGCAGCAGCTGCATGGTCGTCGGCGTCTGGGTCAGGGTGTTGACGAACTGGTTGAACACCAGGTGCAATTCGTCGATCTCCCCGTTCTGATAGTGCTCCATGGCCAGCGTCACCACGCCGAGGATATCCTTCAGCTCCGGCGAATCGGGGACATTCTCGGCGATACCCTTCACATCGCCGCCGATGCGGCGCATGAACATGCCGGCACGGCGGCCGATGGTGTAGGCCTCGACCGGCAAATCCTTGCCCTTCATCAGCGCCACGGTGGCCTTGAAGGCGTTGGTGTTCAGCGGACCGCACAGGCCCTTGTCCGTGCTGATCATGATCAGGCCGATGCGCCTGACCGACGCGCGCGGCACGATGAACGGATGCTTATACTCCGGATGCGCCTGCATCAGGTTGGCGATCACGCGGGCGACGCCTTCGGCATAGGCGCGGGAAGACTTCACGTTGTCCTCGGCCTTGCGCATCTTGGAGGCGGCCACCATTTCCATGGCCTTGGTGATCTTGGCCGTGTTCTGGATGGCCTTGATCTGCCCCCGGATCTCCTTGGCTGAAGCCACGTGCTACCCCTTTAGTAGGTGCCGGTGGCCTTGAACGCGGCAATCGCCTTGTTCAGACCCTCGACAACCTGCTCGCTCAGCTCCGGCTTGGCATTCAAGCCCTCGATCAGTGCCGCATGCTGCGAAGCCAGGAAGGCCATGTACGCCTTCTCGAAGCCGACGATCTTGTTGGCCGGCACATCGTCCAGATCGCCGTTGTTCAGCGCATACAGGATGGCGGTCATCTCGGCCACGCTCATCGGG
>CAYRBJ010000069.1:0-1635 GCA_964422615.1 uncultured Zetaproteobacteria bacterium
TTCGCCGTTTCAAGTAGCAGGCACAAAAATGCGTTGCTCGGGACCGAGCGGCTAAAGAATGGCCGCGGCTGAGCAGGGCAGGAGACACGATCATGAAACGACGGTTGATCATGCTCTGATGCGCGGGTTGGTTACCGCCGGACCGGTGATGCGTCGCGGAGCTTGCTCTGTCTAGAAAGCCAGCGTCGGATGAGATCCTGCTGGTAGTGGTTACGAGCGTTCTCCTGGCCGTGACCGTGCCTCCCGCCTTGCTCAGCTTTGGATGTGTGGTCGTCGATCGTCACCTCCCGGTGTGATGTCCAGCACCGATCTCAGCACCTCAGGCGCGAGTGATCTGCGCCTGTTTGGCGATGGCCCATACGAAGCCCGCCAGTTCGCGCGCGATGGCGGTCGTGACAACACTCGACGACTTCCCCGCTCGGCTCAGCATGCGATAGCGCCGACACAACCGCTCCTGCGCCTTCCATGCGGTGTCGCGGATCGGCTTGGCCAGGCCTTCCTGCCGAAGCAATTGTTCCCGGCTGATGCGGGCCGGGAACCGATAGCTCCAGGCGGCCTCGATCAGCATGCGGCGCGCCGCGCTATTGCCGGCTTTGGTGATGCCGCCCTGGCGACGCGTGTTGCCAGTGGAATGTTCGGATGGGACCAAGCCGAGATACGCCATGAGCTGGCGTGGATTGGCGAAGCGGGTGATATCGCCGAGCTCGGCCACCAGCGTTGCCGCAGCGACCATCCCCATCCCGCGCAGCGCCTGCAGCGCGCATACGACCGGAGCCAAAGACCAATCCGGCAGCACAGCCTCGATATGAGCCTCCAGCCGATCGCGCCGCGCCGTCGCCGCCTCGACGGCCCCAATGCAATCTTCCAGCACAATGTGATGCACCGCCTGATCGAACCTCAATCCGGCCAGCCAGCGACGGTGCATCAGCGTCCAGGCCGGCCGATGATAGTGATGGCCATGGCGCAGCAAAAAGCCAGAGAGTTGCTGACGTGCCTGACGCAGACTGCGGACCGCGGCCAGGCGGGCGCGCACCAGATCGCGGATCGCCTCATGGCCTGCGTCCGGAACCCACACCGGGGTCAGTTCACCGGCGCGATGCAGCTTGGCCAGCTTGGTCGCATCCCGCCGATCGGTCTTGATCCGATCCCCCGGCTTGCGCGGGATCAACGACGGGGCCACCACCACGCATGCGTGTCCAGCCCCGCTCAACTGCCGCTGAATGCCGTAGCCGCATGGCCCGGCCTCGTAACAAAACCGAAGTTCACTCCCGTTGCGGGACAGATTGGCAACCAGCGCTTTCAAGGCAGTCGGCGTGTTCGCGATCTTGCCATGCTCGCGTACCTCGCTCCGCCGCTCACCATCGGCAACGGAAACCGCGATCGTGTCCTTGTGCACATCGAGTCCGACATATCTGATAGAGTTCTCCAAGGCCCGTCTCCTATGCATGAGGCTCGGCGCCGCAACTTGCGACGCAACCCTCGATATCCTGCATACTGTGAGACGGGTCGCCCTATCTCAGGCGAACATGTGGTCTAGCTTGGCCGTCTGCGTATTCCGGGGTGATCCGGCCACTGATTCCGAAAGTATCCGGCCACCCATTCCGATTTCATCCGGCCACTGATTCCGGGACATCC